>JBGAPK010000020.1:0-73002 GCA_044221315.1 Phycisphaerales bacterium
GGGTGGGGGGGGGGGGGGGGGGGGGGGGGGCGGGGGGGGGGGGGCGGCGGGGGGCGCGGCCGGCCCCCCCCCCCCCCCCGGGCGCTCCGGGCCGACTTCTTGCCGCCGGCGCATTCCGCGCACAGGCCGAGAAGAAGCAGGTCGTGATTTTCGAGCTTGAAGCCTTTGGGGGCGAGCCACGAGAGGTCGCCGGGGCACTGCTCGACTTCGTACATCTTGCCGCAGGCGCGGCAGTAGAAATGGTGGTGGTGGGCCTTGCCCGCGATCTCAAAGCGGGGTGGCTCGCCGGGCATTTCGACCTGCACGATGTCGCGCCCGGCGACGAGCGATTTGAGAGTGCGGTAGACCGTGGCCATGCCCATCCCGCGGACGCGGCGCTGGGCGAGGTCGAAGACCTCGAGTGCCGAGACCGGTCCGTGTGCGTCCTGGATGACTTTGCGGATCGCGTCGCGTTGCTTTGTCTTTCGTTCCATGCCGTCGGGACAACTTTATCGCGGGTGTCAGGCCTTTGCGAAGCCCTCGCGGATCGCGTACCGGGCGAGGTCGACGCGATTGTGGATATTGAGCTTGGCCATGATCGATGTGCAGTGGTTGTCAACGGTCTTGGTGCTGAGGCTGATCGTTTCGCCGATCTGGCGCTTGGAAAGGCCACGGGCCAGGAGACAAAGCACCTCGGTCTCCCGCGGGGTGAGCGTGGAAGACCGGGTCTTTGGGCCCGTGCCGGGCGCGAGCATTCGCTCGCGGATCTGAGGCGAGAAGTAGACCTCCCCGTCGAGCACAGTGCGGATGGCGACCGCAAGGCGTTCGGGCGGTTCGTTGGTGGAGAAATACCCAGATAGTCCCAGGGCGATGCCTTCCTGCACGGCATGATCGCAGGCCTCGCTGACGAGGCAGATAATGCGGGTTTCGGGGAGGCGGACGCCGATGGCGCGGGCTGCATCGAGCGCCGCGACAGAGCACGCCCCCAATTCGAGCAGGATGATTCCGGGCGAAAGTCGCACGGCCTCCGCCGGCGCGCCTTGGGCGAGTTCGACCTCACCCGCCACGGTGAAGCCCTGACCGCGCAGCCACGCAGCGATCGCTGATCGCTCGAGCGTTCGGCCGTCTACGACCAAAATCGATGTACCCCGGTGCATAGCCAAACCCCGGGTACATGATAACAACTCCGGCGTTTTACCGACCCTTGGCGGGGTGCCTGGGAGCAGATTCCTGTCGAAATAGCAGAAATTCTTCAGCTTCCGGCCGGGTCATCCACTGGCTCGAAGCCGTCGGGCTCTGCGGGCACCGGCTTCTCCGGGGCTGTTGAGGACTCGGCGGGCTCTTCCGTGCCTTTGGAGAGGTCAACGTACTTGAGCCGCTCCTTGAGCGCGGGGAAGCTGTAGGCGTCGCGGACGGCCTTTCGGGGCAATTCCCGCGTCGAGTAGTTGCCCGCGTAGTAATCGCCCTCGTTGCGCATCCGCTCGACGCTAACGGGCGACCGCCCCACCATTTGCACGACCGCGACCGTGAGAGGCTTGTCGAGGACGACGGCTAACGTCCGCTGGTCCGGGGGGTAGTCGGTCATCGCCTTGGAAGGATCCAGAGCGCGGGCGGCCTTGAGGATTGCTTCGCGGTACTGCGGCAGGTTGAAGGTCGAATCGCCGCCCTGCACGTTACCCGAACGTACTTCCAGCTTGTGGCGCTGCACGGGAGCGCTCGCGCCCGGGAAGGCCTCAAGGTAGTACTTGGAAAGCCCCTCGAAGCCGTCGGTGATTGTGACGGTGCGGAAAATATCGGCCTGGGCCGAGAGCTTCTCGAATTGCTCGAGCGCTTTGGCGTCGAGTTCGACCTGCGACCTGACTTGGGACAGGCTGGTCGCGGGCTCGTCCTTGCGGGCTGCCAGGATCGTGAAGTAGTAACGGTTGCGGGCGGCGTCCTCCGCGTAGGAATCGAAAGGAACACCGACCTGCACGCTGGCGTCCGGGCTGGTGCCTGCGAGCTCTTTGACCTTGAACACGAGTTCTGAGAGCCCGAACTCCTTGGTTCCAACCCTGACGCGCGCGTTGCCGAGGCCTTCGAGACCGAAGACGTCGTTGCGTGAAAGGAATTGATCGGCCCGCACGATCACCTGGGGCAGCGGGATCTCGGCGCCTGTGAGTTCTTTCACGTCGGCGGCGACGAACTGTGCGACCTTTTCGAGTCGCGGCATCTTCGACTGCCAGTCATCCGGGAGAACGCGGTAGCCGTTCTTCGTCGGCACCTTGCCCATCAGCCGGATCGTCTCGGCCTTGACGGCCTTGTCGATCGAACCCATGATCGAATCCACGCGCTGGTCGCGGAGTTCGGCCTCGACTCTCGGGCGTTCGGCGCCGAACTCGCCCGCGAACTTCGCCCGGTTCTGGCGCCAGTACTTGTTGACTTCGACCGGATCGAGCTTCACGCCGGCGGCGATGGCGCCGCGGTCGATCTTCATCCACTCGAGTTCGACGCCGGCCGGAAGCCGATAGCCGAAGCCGTGATCGCCGGCTCCCTGCTTGACGTCCTTGTATTTCTCGAAGAGCTTCTGGAGGGTCTCCTCGGACGGCGCGGCAGCCAGCGGCGCGAGCGATTTGGCCACCATGAGGGCATGATCGACGTACACGACCTCGCCCTGCTCTTCGGCCTCGAGCGTTGCGCGTTTGTCGGAGACGCGGTGCGCCGAACCCCACGCCGACTGCATGCGACCGATCGCGTTGGCCTTGGCAAACGCGAGCTGCACATCGGCCGGAGCGGTGCGGGTTGTACGCGAGGCGTACGCCACGGCCGCCTCGAGCCGCTTCTCGGCTTCTTCCTCGATCGCCTTGCGCCGAGTGGGGTCGCGGAGTTCCTCGGCGGCGAACTGATCGATGTACTTGGGCACCTGGCGGAGGATCGGATTTTTCTGGACGGCGGCCCCGCGGGCGAGTTGAGGAACGAGGATTCCGTCACGGACCTCCTTCTCGAACTGCTTGCCATCGGCGGCGGTGGACATGTAGCCGCCCTGCTGCGCCGCGTGCGAGAGCAACAGCCAGTGCCGATCGTTCTCGGCACCGAAGAGTTCCTTCGCGAGGTTGAGGCGGAGGCCGATGGGCTCGAGCAGGGACTTGACCACCTCGTACTCGGCCCGGGCCTTGTTCATGTCCGAGAGCGTGACCTTGGAGCCATCGATCGTGGCGACCTTGCGCGCCATCTGATCGCCGCCGACCAGGTTGCCGGCCTGGGGCACGATGAACGCGATCATGAGCACCACGCCGAAGCCGACGAGCATGTACTGGCGGTATTTGTGGATGACTTTGAGCATGCGTGTTCCGGAGGCCTCCCGCGATCACTACGAAGTTCGGAGCGGGAATGATAGAAGAATCGCGAAAGAAAAAAGCCCGGCCCGCGAATGTCGGACCGGGCGAAGAAATCCGTAGATTGCGCGATATTGCGCCTGAAAACCTTTACCTGTGATTACCGGTAGAACTCGACGATCAGGTTTGCGTTCACATCGAAGGGGATCTGGTCCGTCGTCGGCAGGGCGACGACCTTGACCGTCATTTCCGCCGGGTTGAATTCGATCCAGCCCGCGGTCTCGAGCCCGGCGAGCGACTCCATCGCGTCCTTGCCGAGCTTCTGGGCCTTTTCCTTCAGGGTGATCACGTCGCCGACGTTGGTCACGTAGCTGGGGCGATCGACCTTCTTGCCGTTCACGCGTACATGGCCGTGGACGACCATCTGCCGGGCGGCCCAGATCGTGCGGGCCAGGCCCGCGCGGCGGACGACGTTGTCGAGCCGACGCTCGAGGAGCTGCATGAGCAGGTCACCGGTGTTGCCCGGGCGGCGGCCGGCCTCGGCAAGGATGCGCCGGAACTGGGCTTCCTGCACGCAGTAGTGGTACTTGACCTTCTGCTTCTCGTTCAGGCGGACGCCGTAGTCGCGGAGGCGCCGGCCGCGGAAGCCGTGCATGCCGTTGGCCTGCAACTGGCGCTTCGAAGTGTGCTTGGGGGTATCGACGATGGGAACGCCGACACGACGAGACAGTTTCAGCTTGGGACCGGTATAACGGGCCATCGTGAGAACTCCGTCCATCACCCGCTAGCTCGCCGGAAGGCGAGCGTCGCCGCGGGGGGTGCCGTCGCGAGTCGTAATCGACCGAGCGTCGGCGATCTTGTGAGCCGGGTGACCGAGACTTCGGGGCCGGCGATCCGGGAAATGCCAAAGGGCTTTGGGCCGCTTGGCGACAGGGGCAATTAGAGGCCGATGGCGAGGCGGAGTCAATCTTCACAAACTGGCGGGAGGAGCCACGGAAGGCCGTCGCTAGACTCCGGCGCGATGACCCGCCGCGTCAGATTACCTGTGCTTTTCAATGCTCCCGAGCGGCGTCCGGCGGTTTCGCACGACGACTACGAAAAGAAGGAAAAGTGCGGCGTGATCGCGGTCTGGGGCGGGCCGAATGTCGTCCGCAGGACCTACTTCGCGCTGTACGCCCAGCAGCATCGCGGGCAGGAATCGGCCGGGATTACGGTCACCGACGGGAAGCGGCTGTATTGCCATTCGGGGATGGGGCTCATTCCGGAGGTGTTCACGCCGGAGGCTCTGGACGAACTGGAGCGGCACGCCCCCCGCGGCGCGATCGGACACAACCGATATTCAACGGCGGGCGGGTCGCTGCTCTGCAACGCGCAGCCACTGCTCACCGCGTACGTCGGCGGGCAGGTGGCGGTGGGGCACAACGGGAACCTGATCAACGCAGATGCGCTGCGTCTTGATTTCGAGCGAGCCGGGCATCTTTTTCAGACCACGAGCGACACCGAGGTCATCATCCACCTGCTCGCGTCGCCTCAGCAGCAGAGCCAGCCCGACCCGCTCGCGGCGACACTGCGGCGCTTGCAGGGCGCGTTCAGTCTGGTGTTTTTGTTTCCGGATCGGGTCGAGGTGGCGCGGGATCCCTGGGGATGGCGGCCGCTGGTGATCGGGAGACTGCCGCGGGAATCCGGCGGCGGGCACATCGTGGCGAGCGAGTCGGTGGCGCTCGACGTTGTTGGGGCCGAACTGATCCGCGAGGTCGAGCCCGGCGAGATCGTCACGATTTCCGATGCCGGGATTCAGTCGCGCCGCTTTGCCCCGGTCGCGCAGCCGCAGGCGATGTGCGTCTTCGAGCATGTTTATTTTGCCAATCCGGCGAGCACGATCTTCGGCCAGAATGTGCAGATGGCCCGCGAGGCGCTCGGGGCAAGGCTGGCGAAAGAGGCGCCGGTGCTGGCTGACTTTGTGATGCCGATGCCCGACTCCGGTCGGAGCGCGGCCCACGGCTACGCGCAGGCGAGCGGGCTGCCGTATCGCGAGGGAATCGTGCCAAACCGGTACGTCGGTCGGACGTTCATCAAGCCGACACAGACCGAGCGCGTCGCGGCGGTGCGGCTCAAACTCAACGTCATCGCCGACATCGTGCGCGGGA
Source organism: Phycisphaerales bacterium (assembly GCA_044221315.1). Taxonomy (GTDB): domain Bacteria; phylum Planctomycetota; class Phycisphaerae; order Phycisphaerales; family UBA1924; genus JAFEBO01. The sequence continues at coordinate 5,438 of JBGAPK010000020.1, forward strand.
AAAAAATGGTGGTTGTGGACGATTCGATCGTCCGCGGCACGACCACCAAGGCGAAGATGGACCAGATCCGCCAGGCGGGTGCGAAAGAGATTCATCTTCGAATCAGTTGCCCGCCGATCCGGCATCCGTGCTACTTCGGCGTGGACTTTGCAACGCGCGATCAATTGATCGCGCACGGTCGGAGTGTGAAAGAGGTTGCGGATTTCCTCGGGGTTGACTCGCTTCACTACCTCTCGCTCGAAGGGTTGCTTGCGTGCATGACGCGCCCGGCGCCGAACTACTGCACGGCGTGCTACAGCGGTGATTACCGGTTGGATCCGGATAGGCCGCAGACGGGGGAGATAGTGGAGTCCGAACAGATGCGGATCTTCTGAGTAGTTCCGCTCGCACTTTGGGTTAGAGCGAGCGCATTCGTGGCGTGAACGCGACTAGAAAAAGGCCATGGGGTATTCGGCGCAGGATGATCGTGGCAGAAGGGTTGCCGTCATGGAACCGCGTGAGGGTGGGCGGGCTGCATCTAAACTGACCGACATGCGTGCAACACTTGGACGCATGCGGGCCACGCCTTCCAACGTATTTGGGATTTTCTTGATGCTGGCCGCCTCGATTGCGTTGATCGTCGGCGCGGCATCGTTGTGGGGTTGGATGCGCTCCAACGGAGTGAACGTACCTAGTTGGGTCTTCGCGGTAGTAAAGGCCGTCACGATTCTCGGTGCTTGGTACTGGTTCTGGCGCTTCTATATCAAGCCGGTCCAGGCCGAAAGTCTCAGGCGCTATTGGCTTGGTCTTGGCGCCTGTCCATCATGCGGAAGACAACTCGGTCAACCGCCTTCAGAGACGGACGGTTGCACAATCTGCTCCGAATGCGGCGCGGCGTGGAAGATGGGTCTCTCTAACCCGAAGTAGAGATTCTTGCGTGAGAAACCTGTCCGTGCATCAAGCTCAGTTTGACCCTCTTCCGGTCGATCCCGGCCCGTTCGGCTGGCGGTACTCCATCTTCGATCACCGCGAAATTCGCTGCCCGCTCGCCAAGGCCACATGGGGCGAACGTCTGTCGCACGCGCCGAACGCGAGCCGGTTCTTGCCAAAGTTCTCCTTCAGCGTCTCGACGATCGGCCTTCTCATCCTTGTGTTGATCGGAACGTTCGTGATGCAGGAGATGGCGTCGCGGCTTGCGGCGGGATTCACGAGCCAAAACTCCGGCCTGATCCGTTCGTTCACGCAACTGCTTGGCCTCTTTGGCCCTCTACTGCTCATCGGAGTTTTCATTCTGGTGGCGATCTTCGTTTCGGCATTGCGGGTCTGGATGCCGGCGGTCGCACGGTACTGGCTGTCGATCGGGCAGTGCGCGAGCTGCCGGTACGATCTCTCCGGCGTCGCGGTCGCTGCGGATGGATGCACTGTCTGTCCGGAATGCGGGGCTGCGTGGAGGTTGATGCCCACGATCTCCGAGCCGCCGACTTCAGTCGGCGAGGCGGGCGGGCAACGCGACTGATGGGTGGTGGATTGTCGCCCGCGTCCGGAGCCCGCGCGGGGTGAAGCCCGTGGCTCCGAAAGCGGTTTCGAGAGCGACTCCGAGAGCGTGGTCAACATCGCTAGCATCGCTCAATGCGTGCACTGAGTCCAGTCACTCTTGCCCACTCCCCCGACCCCGACGACGCGTTCATGTGGTGGCCGATCACTGGGAAGATCAATCCGGACGGCACCCCGCAGCCGGGACGAGCCGGGAAGCCCTGCATCGACACCGGCCGCTTCGAATTCCGCGCCTTTCCCGCGGATATCCACGTTCTCAACAGGCGTGCCGCGGAGAAGAGTGACCTCGAAATCACGGCGCTTTCGGCACGCGCGTATTGCGACGTGAAAGACCGCTACATCATTACGTCCTGCGGAGGTTCCTTCGGCGATGGGTACGGCCCGAAATTGGTCGTTCGCGCCGATCAGTCGGCGGACACAATCAAAGTCCACTGCATTGAGTGTGCGAAGAAGCCGGGCGTGCGAATCGCCATTCCCGGATTGCAGACGACGGCATTTCTGCTGCTTGGGCTTGCGCTCGGGCCAGAGATCGCGCGTCAGCGCGAGCGATTTGTCGAGCTGCCGTTCGAACAGATCATCGGCGCCGTCGCGCGACGCGAAGTGGACGCGGGGCTCGTGATCCACGAAGGCCAATTGACCTTTGCCGACGCCGGGCTGCGCATGTCGCTTGATGTCGGCGCGTGGTGGAAGGAACGAACAGGTCTGCTCACGCCGCTGGGCGTCAACGCAATCCGGCGCGATCTCGACACTGTGCACGGTCCCGGCTCAGTCCGGGAGATTGCCGACACCCTGAAACGAAGCGTTGCCCATTCGATGGCGCACGGCGAGGAATCCACCCGGTACACGCTCCCGTTCGCGCTCGCCAATGTTGCCAAAGGAGGCGGCACGGGCGAAGCGCCAACGCTCGAACGCGTCGAGCGCTACTGCCGCATGTACGTGACGCCGGAAACGCTCGACATGGGCGAACGGGGGCGCGAGGCGATCACGCGATTGCTTTCGGAAGGCGCCGCGGCCGGTTTGTGCCCCGATCCCGGCAGAATCGACCTCGCCTGAGCCCGTATTCTTCCGGCATGAACCTGATCCGTTCTGAATTCGGTGTGTCTGTCGAGCTTCCCGGGGGCAAGCAACTCCCGATCCGCCACATCATCGGCGTCGGTATGAACTACGCCAAGCACGCCCACGAGCAGGGCAAGGGGGTGCCCGAGCGCCCGATGCTCTTCACGAAGAACCCGATGGCGGCGTGCCTCAACGGCGACCCGATCATCGTTCCGAAGATTTGCCAGGACCGGCCGCAGGTGGATTTCGAGGCCGAACTCGGCTTCGTGATTGGCGAGAAGGCACGCGACGTGCCGCTCGCGGATGCGTTCAAGTTCATCCTGGGCTATTGCACCGCCAACGACGTTTCGGCGCGCTGGTGGCAGAAGGACGGGTCGGGCGGGCAATTCTGCCGCGGCAAGAGCTTCGACACGTTCTGTCCGATCGGGCCGACGCTTGTGCCGACCGCCGAAGTGAAGGATCCGCAGAACCTCCGCATCACGACAAGAGTCAACGGCGAACTCATGCAGGACGCCAACACCAGCGACATGATCTTCGACGTTCGGACGCTGGTTCACGAAATCAGCCGCGGTACGACCTTGCTGCCCGGGACGCTCGTGGTGACCGGTACGCCGAGTGGAGTCGGGTTTGCCCGCACCCCGCCAGTCTTCCTGAAATCCGGGGACGTTGTGGAGGTTGAGGTAGAGCGGCTTGGGGCTCTGCGCAACGGCGTTCGCTTCGAGTAGCGCCGGCGTCGAGATAGAATGGCCCCAGAATGTCCGCACCGCTGATGACGACAATCCGCCGCCTGATTCCGTCGCTTCCCCCGATCACGAGAAACCGGGTGGCGATGGCGCCGCTCGATCTCATAGATTTCATCGCCCGCTCCGGCGACCCCGAATTGCGCGGCCTGCCCCCCAACCGCATGCGCATCCGTACCGGCGTGGGGAACAAGGTTCTGGGGAACGGGAAAATGTGGTTCGGCTCCGGCGGCGGCTTCTGGATTGGGGAGCACGCGGCTGGGCGTGTCAACGAAACGTCATCGATCGTCGAGATTGGCTGCGGATGCGGGCGTTGCGCCATTCCGCTTGTGCGCAAGGGAATCGGCGGCAAGCCCTTTACCGGGAAGTACATCGGCCTCGACGTCGATGCGGAGATGCTCGGCTGGTGCACGCGGAACATCGCGTCCGACCGATTTTCCTTCGCGAGAGTTCGCACGTTCAGCGCCGTCTATAACCCGGAGAAGCCCGAGCCCGTGGCAGACTCAGGCGGTTCCACGTTTCCCGTTGATCCCTCGAGCACCGATCTGGTCTTCGCGCTCTCCGTCTTTTCGCACCTGCTCGAAGGTGATTTCGTGACCTACCTGAAGGAATCGCGCCGTGTGCTCCGCCCGGGCGGGCATCTCGTGTTCACCACGTTCTGTCCGGGACATGTCGAGAGCGGACCCAACGCGCGATGGACTTTCGCGCACCGGATGGGCGCCGCGCACGTGGAGAGCGTGCGCTATCCCGAGGCGGCTACGGCATACGAGGAAGGCTGGGTTCTTGACCAGTGCGCGGCCGCGGGGTTCGAGCGGGTGGATGTCATTCCAACGCTCGTCCAGACCCGGTTTGTGCTGCGGGCGGTGTAGTTGCGTTCGGGCCTTCCGCCTGGTGGGGATGTGGGGGATGTGGGGGATGTGGGGGAAGTGGGGGGAATCAACCCGCGATGTCCAAGCGTCAAGACAAGCCCGACGAACCGACGATCGAGAACCGCCGTGCGCGATTCGATTATCACATCGGCGAGACGTTTGAGGTTGGAATCGCGCTGCGGGGCACCGAGGTCAAGAGCGTTCGCGCCGGGCACGTGTCGCTGGCAGAGGGATACGTGAGGGCTTCGTCTTCGCCTCTCGAATTAACGCTTCACAGCGCGAACATCGGCGAGTACGGGCCGGCGGGTCCGCTCGGGAACGGACGTCAGCACGCTCCGACGCGGGTGCGCGCGCTCCTCGCCCATAAGCGGGAGATCATGAAACTCGCCAAGGAGACCGAGGTCAAGGGCATGACCATCGTGCCGCTGAAGCTGTATTTCAAGAACGGTTATGCCAAGCTGCTGATCGGGCTGGCGAAGGGAAAGGCGAGCCACGACAAGCGCGACACGATCAAGGATCGTGAGGCGAAGCGGGATATTGATCGGGCGATGAGTCGCCGGCGATAGAACGCGACGGAATCAGGCCAGCTTGCGCCCGCGCGCGAGGCGGATCTTTTCGTTGGCCGATTTGATTTCGCGGTCGCGACGGCGCTTCTTCACCTCATAGGCCGGATCATCAACAGACGGGCGGTCCGACTCGATCTTGGCGAGCTGGGCCTCGACGTCGGCCGCGTTCAGCTCGCTCGTTGGTCCGGCGCGCTCGGCGAGAATGGTCAGTTCGCCCTCGGCCATTTGGAGCACGCCGCCGTCGATGAAATACGAACCGGCGCCCTTCTTGGCCGCGCCGTCGAATTCCAGCTTCAATTCGCCGATGCCGAGCTTGCCCAGGATCGGTGCTCGACCGGGCAGGAAGCCCATCAGCCCGTCCCACATCGGGACCACTGCACTGGTGATCGGCTCGTCGAGGAGGCGGGCGGCGGGAGTGACGATTCGGCAGCGGAAGGTATTCGAGGCCAAGGGGGGTCTCCGGCGGGAACAAGCGTGCGTGCGGCCGCCCGGCTTCGGACGGGGAAGAGATGATACGTCGGCGCTCTCCGGGCGGCGAGGCTTTCGCGTAGGCTCCCGGGGTGAAAACCCGCACTCTCATCATCCTCGCGGGCTTGCTTCTCCTGGCCGGAGCGGCCTTCTGGCTTCGCATGGTTGTCGGCGGGCCTGCCGGTTCGGACGTGATCCGGGAGTTTCGCCTTCAGCGAGGGTGCTCGGGGCTGATTGTCGGAATCGCGCTTGCGACTGCCGGGGTCCTTCTTCAGTGTCTGTTCCGCAATCCGCTGGCGTCTCCCGACCTTCTGGGCATGTCGAGCGGCGCGGGTGTGGCGGTCATGGCCTGGCAGCTCGCGGCTTACCACGCTGGGTTCGGAATCGCTCAGCCGACCCTCGGCGCGGGTGGAGCCGGCGTCGCGCTGCCCGGCGCGGTGGCGGCGCTGTTTCTGACGTACCTCTTGAGTCAGCGACGGGGCCTGATCGATCCGATCACGCTGATTCTCACCGGCGTAGTGGTCGGACTGATCGCGGCGGCAGCGATGACGCTGATCCAGCAATTGCTGCCCGATCGCGGAGTTGCCGCCTCGCGATTGCTCCTCGGATCGATCAGCGATGACGCGGACTGGCGCCTGATCGCGGGGGTCGGCTTGGTCGTGCTGGTTGCTCTCGGGTGGGCGATCGCGAGGGGAAGCGCGCTGGACGCCGCGTCGCTTTCGGATGATGAAGCACGCTCAGTGGGCGTACCTCTCGCGCGATTGAGAATCGAACTTTTTGTCTGGTCGGGAGTGCTCACGGCCGTCACGTTCGCGCTGTGCGGCCCGGTGGCGTTCGTCGGATTGGTTTGTCCGCACCTGGTGCGTCTGATGATCGGGCCCGGGCACCGGGCCCTCGTGATCGGCGCTTCGCTGGTCGGCGCGACGCTGGTCGTCTTCGCAGACGCAATGGTTCGGGTTACCGACTTTCACTCCGGGCGGCTCCCGATAAGTGTGCTGACCGCGCTGCTCGGCGGACCGATCCTCATCTGGATGCTGCGAGCCGGCCGAAGGCCGGGATAGAACGACCTTTCACAGCTTCCGAAGAAGCCCTGTTGATTTCGGCTTCGAAACTGTTCTTCCGTTTAAACGCGACGGCGACGACCCACGACAATCCCCCCCAGGGCGATCAGGCCGATCGATCCGGGTGCCGGAATGTCCATCGACACGTTCCAGTCGCTGTTGATGTCGTCTGCCCAGAAGTGGCCGAAAAGATCGGTGTGATTGCCGAGATTGAGGTTGCCGTTGGGTGCGTAGAAAAGCCCGTGCGCTTCGGTATTGCGGCTGAAAGCAATCGTCGCGTCGTTGGCGCCAACGCCGAACGATCCGGCGTAGATGCGGGCGTTGCCCTGCGTTCCGAGGCCGAACTTGCCGTTGTTGTTGAACGTGAACTGGCCGTCCACCAGAATAATCGTGGCGTCGGTGACGTTGATGGTGATGTTCTTGCCGCCGACCATGTTGCGGAAGTCGTACGTTCCCGCGCCCAGGTTCAGCGTTGCGCCGTCCTTCACACGCACGTCGCGATAGGTCCCCGTCACAAGATTTAGCGTGAGGTTGTCGTTGACGGTGACGTCGCTCGCGGCGTTGGTCGAAGCACGGCCCGGAGTGAACCCGAGCCCCGGCATGCTGAGCACAGGGCCGGAGAATCCGGTGGGTCCGCTATTTCGGTTGGCCTGCTGAGTTGCGTTCGAGTAGATGTTGGCGTATATGTCCCAGGCCGTGACATCGCTCCCGCCGAGGTTCATCGAGTCGGCCACGACCTGTGAACCCACGCCCATCACTACGGGGTGCGAACTGCCGCCCCCGCCCATGTTGAGGAGCCAGCCGCCGCTGTTCGGCGTCGGGTCGATCCGATTCACACCGACGTTGCCATTCTTGATGACGCCCCTCGTCACGTCCTGTCCGTCGCGCCCCTTGAAGTTGAGGCTGCTGCCGGCAAAGAGCACGTACGAATTGATGTCACGGGAAAGCGCGGCCGACGCATCGGCCGCAACGAGGGCGAATACGCCCACAAATGCCAGTGTCTTCATTTTCTCTCCTCCCAAACCCATCGCGATCTTGTCTCTGGAAGGCGCGGCGGAAAACGCGACTCCCGATCGCTTCGGAAGAAAATAGTATCAGAATTCGTGCAATTCCATGAGTCCGTACGCGAAAAAATCAATTTTTTTGAAAGGAAGAGAGAGGCAAACACCCCATTTGTCCCGGGCCGAACTGAATGAAAGCCCCATCCAATCGCTTTCCCGGCCTGCATGAGCAGACAACGGGGTGTTGGCCCGAACAAGGAAGGCCCGTTTCGGACATAGCCAACCACCCGCCGAACCAGGGCGGCGCCCACGAAACTTCACACGTTGAAATACTTCGCCTCCGGATGATGCACGATGATCGCGCTCGTGCTCTGCTCCGGGTCGATCTGCCAGTTTTCTGTCAGCACGCAGCCGATGCGATCGGGCCTGAGCAGCCGGAAGAGTTTCTCCTGATCGCTCATGTCCGGGCAGGCGGGGTAGCCGAACGAATAGCGGCTGCCGCGGTAGTGCTGTGTGAACAGTTCCTTGATGCGTGGCGAGTCGTCGTTTGCGATGCCCAACTCCTGGCGGATGCGCTTGTGCCACATCTCGGCGAGCGCCTCGGCTGACTCAACACCCATCCCGTGCAGATAGAGATAATTCGTGTAATCGTTCCTCTGGAAGAGTTCCTGCGCAGCCTCGCTCGCCCGCTTTCCCATCGTCACGCAGTGGAACGCCACGACATCTCGCTCGCCCGACTCGATCGGGCGGAAGAAATCGGAAACGCACAGGCGCTTCTTGTCGGTCTGGCGCGGGAAGGTGAAGCGTTCGATCTCTCGCGACTGATTCTCGGGATCGAAGATGACAAGGTCGTTCCCTTCCGAATTGCAGGGGAAATAGCCGTAGACAGCCGCGGGGAGGAGGATCTTGTCCCGCTTGCAGCGGGCCTTAAGCTCCTCGAAGACCGGCAGCACCTTGTCCTCGATCAAAGCGTCGTACTCGGCCTCGCTCATCGCGCCCTTCTTCATCTGCCACTGGCCGCGGAAGAGCGCGACCGGGTTGATGAAGGGATAGATCTGATCGAGATTCAGGTCGGCGGCAACACGCGTGCCCCAGAAGGGCGCTTTCGGGATCGCCACGGTGGTCGAGACCGATGAACGCACAAATTCCTGTGTGGCGGTGGGGGTGCCGCCACCCGCCTTGTCCGCGGCGTTGATTGCGGCCAGCTTGGAGATCCGCGTCTGATTGATCATCTCCTCGGCCTTGGAGCGCTTCCCGAGGCGTTCTTCGATTTCGCCGGCAAGCGTGTCCATCTGGTCGGTCATGATCATGTCCATGACGCGTAGGCCTTCGAATGCATCCTTGCCGTAGAAGCACTCACCCTTGTATTGCGAACGCAGGTGGCTTTCGCAATAGTGTCGCGTGAGCGCGGCACCGCCGAGGATCAGCGGCACATCGACGCCGATCCCGTTCATCTCGACTATGTTTTCCTCCATCACGTTCACGCTCTTGACGAGCAGGCCCGAGAGCCCGATCGCGTCGGCGTCGTGCTGGCGGTAGGCCTCCAGGATCGCGCCGATCGGCTGCTTGATCCCGATGTTGAAAACCTTGTAGCCGTTGTTGGTGAGGATAATGTCGACCAGGTTCTTGCCGATGTCGTGCACGTCGCCCTTGACGGTCGCGAGGACGATCTTGCCCTTTTCCTGGCCTTGCACACGCTCCATGAGCGGCTCGAGCTGCGCCACCGCCATCTTCATGACCTCGGCGCTCTGGAGCACGAACGGGAGCTGCATCTTGCCCGAACCGAAGAGTTCGCCGACGGTCTTCATGCCGTCGAGCAAGTGGTCGTTGATGATCTCGAGCGGCTTGTACTTCTGGAGCGCGGCCTCGATGCACTCCTTCACGCCCTGCTTTTCGCCGTCGATGATGTGGGAGCGGAGCCGCTCCTCGATGGGCAGATCTGCGAGGGATTTCTTCTGAACCTTGGTGGACTGGGCGTCCTTGAACAACTCGATAAACGCCTGGAGCGGATCAAAGTCCTCGGGCTTGCCGGCGGGGACGCCTGTGCCCCCTGCCGCCGCGGAGCGCCGGTCGTAGATCAGGTCGAGCGCCGCCTGCCAGTGGGCCGGATCGATCTTGTTTTCCGGCAGGATTTTGCTCGCGTGGACGATCGCGCCGACCAGGCCGGCGCCGCGGAGTTCGTGCAGGAACGCCGAATTCAACACCACGCGCGCGACCGGATTCAGGCCGAAGCTCACGTTCGATAGGCCAACGACCGTCTGGCTCTCAGGGAACGCCGCGCTGATCCGCTTGATGCCCTCGATCAGCTCGAAGGCCGAGCGGCGATCGCTTTCCATGCCCGTCGAGATGGGGAGAACCAGCGGGTCGAACATCACATCGCTCGGATCAAGCCCGAACTTGTCGACGGCCCTGCGGAAGCCGCGTGTGGCGATCGCCAATTTCCGTTCCGCGGTTCGCGCCATCGACGCTTGTTTGTCTTCGTCGATCGAGCCGATCAGGATCGCCGCTCCGTACTTGCGGCACATCGCCAGCACCTGATCAAACTTCTCGTCCCCGTCTTCGAAGTTCGCCGAGTTGACGATGCACTTGCCGCCGGCGTGCTTGAGCCCCGCCTCGATCGTTTTGATCTGCGTGCTGTCGATCATCAGCGGCGCATCCACCTGGCGGACCACCCGCTTCACGATCTCGGCCATGTCGCGGACGTTGTCGCGTCCCGCGTAATCCACGTTCAGGTCGAGCACGTGGGCACCCTCGCGAACCTGTTCGCGCGCCAGCGAGATGATGTCATCCCACGCTTCCTTCTCGAGAAGCGTCTTGAATGCACGGCTGCCGCTCGCGTTCATCCGCTCGCCGACGATCAGGAACGAATTGTCCTGGCGGTAATCCGCGACACTGTAAAGACTTGTGGCGCCGGGTTTCGGGCTGTTCTTCACGATCTTGTTCGCGGAGCGTTTTCCCACTGCTTCGGCGAGCAGCTTGATGTGCTCGGGGGTGGTCCCGCAGCACCCGCCCACGATGCTGACGCCGGACTCTTCCACGAACTTCAGCATCGCCTCGACAAACGGCTGCGGCTTGAGCGGGTATTCTGTCTTCCCCTCGTGCAGCACGGGCAAGCCCGCGTTCGGAAGAACACTGACCCGACGCTCTTCTCCGTTCAGGGTCTTTCGTCCGCGCACGTTCGACCAGTTTTTGCCGAGCCAGTGCACGTGCTCGGCCATTTCCGTCGGCCCGGTTGCGCAGTTGAGACCCAGCGATGTGATCGGATACTGGGCGAGCGCCGCCGCCGCGGTCTCGATCGACGAGCCCAGCAGCATCGTGCCCGTGGTTTCGATCGTCACACTGCACAGGATTGGAATGTCCGCGGTCGTCTTCCCCGCCTCATCGAGCGCCGCCAGACACGCGTTAATCGCGCACTTGACCTGGAGCAGATCCTGGCACGTTTCGATCATGAAGCAATCGATCCCGCCCGCGATCATGCCGCGGCACTGCTCCCGGTACGAATCGAACATGTCCTCCCACGTCGTGTTGCCCAGAGTGATCAGCTTGGTGCCGGGCCCCATCGAACCCGCCACGAATCGGGGCTTGTCGCCCGTGCTGTGCTTCGCGCACGCCGCCCGAGCCACTTCGGCCCCTCGCTTGGCGAGGTCATAACACTGCGCCGTCAGATCAAACTCACCGAGCACCAGCTTGTTCGCGCCGAACGTATCCGTCTCGACCACATCCGCACCGGCCGTCAGGTACGCCTCGTGGATCTCCTGGATGAGGTCGGGTCGGGTCTTGACGAGAATGTCCGTGCAGTTCTCGCAGCCGCAGTAGTCCGTCTCAATCGAAAGATTTCGCGCGTAGATCTGCGTTCCCATTCCCCCGTCGAACACGAGGACGCGCTTGGACAGTTCCTGAAGAAAGCGGCTAGGCATGGCCGTTCGGTTCCGATAAAAGGGCAGGCGGTGGGGGAACGTCAGTCAGAAACGTCAACGAATTTGAGCCCGAGCCAAGAGACCCCTCTCAACAAATATATCCATCCTTTCATCCGGATCAACGGATGAAAAGATGGATCTGGCGAGAAAAGCACCCCGGCATGCCCATTATCGAGCATTCCTGCCGCCCGCCTCAGCCCGATGAAGCCTTGGGGGGCGGCCACGTGCCGATTGTGCCGCCGGCCGTATCAGGGGCCGCGCCCGCCGACAGATTGTGCCGCTGGCATTTCAGGGGCAGAGCAGGTTGTTGTACGCGGCGGCGAAGATGACGAAGTCGGCGTCGTCAACGAGGCCGTCCGTGTTCAGATCGGCCGGACAGCCCGACGCCATCGCCGGGTCAGCGCAATCGAGAATGTTGTACGCCGAGGCGAAGATGACAAAGTCCGAGTCATCGACGAGCTGGTCACCGTTGAGGTCGGCGGGGCAGCCGGCCCCCGAAAGAATCCAGGTTTCATCGGTGCTCACAAAGTTGGAGTTGCCCCCGAAGAGAACCGTTTGAGAGCGGAAAGAGTCGTACGCCATGGCGTGTGAGAATCTGCCCGTCGGCCCCGACACGGGATCGTGCTGCCAAGCGGCGCCGTTCCAACTCCACGTCTGCGCGTCGCGATCGCCTGTCCAGCCGCCGAACAGGACGGTCACGCCCCGTCCGGAGTCGTACGCCATGGCGTGCCATTCTCTCGGCGGCGGCCCGGACGCGGTGCGCAGGCTCCAGGCGATCCCGTTCCATTCCCACGTTTCGTTATCGACGCCGGCGCTGTTGCCGGCGAAGAGAACCGTTACGGCGCGGGTCGAGTCGTACACCATCGCGTGAAACTCACGGCCCTCTGGGCCTGCCACCAAACGCTGAGTCCACGAGGTCCCGTTCCATTCCCATGTTTCGGCGTCAAAGGGAGGGCTGTTGGCGCCGAAGAGCACGATGACCTGTCGAGCCGAGTCGTAGGCCATGGCGTGCCCTGAACGGGCGGACGGGCCGGTTGTGGCGACCAGACTCCAGGATGTTCCGTCCCATGCCCAGGTCTCGTTGCCGCCGATGTCGCCTCCGAAGAGGATGGTTTTGCGGCGGCTCGAGTCGTAGGCCATGGCGTGCAGCTTGCGCGGGTCGGGGCCGGAATTGGAACGCAGGTCCCACTGAACGCCGTTCCACTCCCACGTTTCATTGTTGGAGAAACCATTGCGAAAGCCGCCGAAAAGAACGCAGACCTGCCGGTCGCTGTCGTAGACCATCGCATGCAGTTCGCGCGCGGAAGGTCCGGCGACAAGGCGCTGGCTCCACTGGACCGTCTGCGCGACGGCGTTCGATGCCGCAAGCACGCAAAGCAAGGCCGCATATTTCAAGAAGTCTGATTGCCGGGTCAATCGTCCGCCTGAGCTTTTCATGAGCATGAGGGCACCTCCGCGAGCCGACAAACGCAGCTCAAACGCGTAGGCGCCGAAATCGCGTCAGCAACGCAAACAAACCCTCATGGGAGGGGGCAGGTTCGTGAAATGTCGGGAGACGGATCAGGCCTTAGGAGCTTCGCCTTCGACGGCCTTGGATTCGGCGGCCTGAGCAGCGGCTGGCGCGGTTTCGGCCTTGGGGGCGGGGGCCGGCTTCTTGGGCTTCGCGGCTGCTGCCGCGGCGCGTGCCGCCTTGTTCGCGGCTCGCTCGTCTGCGGCGGCTTTTTCGGCGGCAGCGACGGCTGCCTTGCGGTCGGCCTCGGCCTTTTCCTTCTGGCTGAAATAGCCCGCAGCGAACTTCTTCTGGAACTTCTCAACCCGTCCCGCCGAGTCAACAAACGTCTGCTTTCCCGTAAAGAACGGGTGAGAGCCCGACCACACTTCCACATGCAACTCCGGCACGGTCGCCCCGACGGTCATCACCACCTGGCCGTTGTGATAGACCTTGCAGCTGTTGAAGTAGCGGGGGTGGATTTCCTTTTTCATGGCAGAATCTCGCGGTCCGGACGCCGGTCGGGCGTCGATTGTGGCAAGGGGTCGAAACCCGGAAAAACGGGCCAAGATGATAGGCGGCAATCCGGGGTTGTTCGAACCCGCGAAATGGACGTTTTCCGCCGCGGTTCGCGGGTGATTCCGCCCCAACGGAGAGACGCCCTGGCTCAAACCGTCAACGGCGAGGTCGCGTTAAGGTCCTCGAGCACTCCGTATATGGCATCGAAGGCGGCTCCGGCTGCGGCCACGATTTCCTTCCGCTCCGCTGCTGTCCACGGCTGCTTGTCCAAATCGGCCCGCCAGACCTGCCAGCGCTCCCGCTGCAATTCCCCGTGCGGGTCGAGGCTGGTCAATCCCTCGGGGCCGGTGAGGTTGAGGGAACGCGAAAGGGCCTTGGCTATGTAGCGGCCCCCGTTGGCAGATCCCTCGAGTACATACCAAACACCCACCAGCGCCGGGCCATTACCGGCGGCGGCGTAGATCTCGGACACGAATTTGGCCGTGCCGGGAAGTGCGGGGCTCTTACCGCCAAACCCCAGGAAACTCAAATCGGCGGCTACGCGTGCGGCATGAGGGTGATAGGGCTTCAGCATCCCCGCGATGCGCGGATCAATCGCCGCTGCGCTGGCGAGCCCCCCGTCGAGCGCTTTCCAGACGTGGAGCAATTGACCGAGCCATGCTGCGTAGTCATCGCGGGTCGCCTCGCCCCGCACGAGTCTTCCCTGCGCGGGGTGTTTCTCGGCCCGAGAATGCGCTTCCTTGGTCTGCTCCCGGAGAATGTCCGCCAGACTCGCCGCGGCAGGGCCCGGTATCTTGGCGAAAGGACACTTGGCGGTGGAGGTACTTTCGTGCTTTTTCATTTGCCCAAGTTCCTTTTCTAGCGAGCCGCCAGCACAACGACCGGTACGAGAATCCAGAGCAGCCCCTTCACAAGGAAGAACAGGAACGCGAAGACGCCGGCCGACGCCGCCCATCCCGTTGCCCTCGAATGGCTGGGTCGAGGGGTGCTGCCGGTTCGCGACTGAGCTTGGTCTTTCTTTGGCATCGGCGGATCCAATTGAGACCAAGTCTCAACTACGCAGAATATATCTCACCCGGCGGCAGAATCAAGTTCCGGCGGGTTCAATCTCTTGGATCCACTGCAAGCAGGTCAGAAACGAGCACAAGGCAGAAGGGCTGGGTGGTTTTCGCTCGCTCGCTTGATGGAAATCCCGGCTACCGAAACGGGCCGGCGCGCGCATACAAGTCTCCGGCAGGGCGGCCCGGGAGTTGCACAATATGGAACGGATACCCGGACGGACCGAAAGCCCTGTCACGGAGTCATCGTCGCAGGCACTCGCTGCCAATTCCGCGCTTCGCCAGTTTCGAGCGAGCTTTTTCGCCCGGCTGCGCACCTCCATGCCATCGGTGCGATGGCTACGCAACTACGAGGGCCGCTGGCTACGGGGCGACTTCATCGCGGGCGTGACGCTCGCCGCGTACCTCCTTCCGGCCGGTCTGGGGGACGCCTCCCTTGCCAACCTCCCGCCTCAGGCGGGTTTGTACGCCTGCCTCTTTTCGGGCCTGGTCTTCTGGCTGTTCTGTAGTTCGCGGCACACGGCGATCACGGTCACGTCGGCCATTTCGTTGCTCGTCGGAGCATCGCTGGGCGAGATCGCGGGTGGTGACACGACGCGATTCGGCGCGCTCGCGGCTGGCACGGCGCTGCTCGTCGCGGGTATCGCGTTTGTCGCGTGGCTTGCGAAGGCCGGTTCGGTCGTCAATTTCATCTCCGAGAGCGTGATGGTCGGATTCAAGTGCGGCGTGGCGCTCTTTCTCGCCAGCACGCAGTTGCCCAAGTTGTTCGGAGTCCACGGCGCTCACGGAAATTTCTGGGAAAACAGCGGCACATTCCTGAAGAACCTGCACGAGACGAACGTGACGTCCCTGACCTTGGGCGCGACGGCGCTTGGCGTGCTGGTGCTCGGAAAGATCTTTTTCACGCGCGTGCCGGTCTCGCTCTTCGTCGTCGTCGGGGGAATTGTGGCTTCATCGCTGCTCGGTCTCGAAGCCCGCGGGGTCAAGCTGCTGGGCGACGTGCCGCAGGGACTGCCCACGCTCGGGTTGCCCGCCATCGCGTGGGCCGACCTGAATGAACTGCTCCCGCTCGCCCTCGCTTGCTTCATGCTTGGAGCGGTCGAAACAGCCGCGATCGGTCGCACCTTCGCCGCCAAGCATGGCGGGCGTCTGGACGCCAACCAGGAATTCCTGGCGCTCGCGGCGGCAAACCTCGCCGCCGGGCTCGGACGCGGTTTCCCGGTGAGCGGCGGCATGTCGCAATCGCTCGTGAACGAGGGCGGCGGCGCGAAAACGCCGCTCTCGGGCGCCATCGCGTCGGTCGTCGTTCTGGTCGTGGTTCTCTACTTCTCGCATTTGCTGCGAGCGCTTCCCCAGCCGGTGCTGGCGGCGATTGTGCTGTTTGCTGTGACAGGCCTGTTCAAGGTGTCCACGCTGCGGCATCTTCGGCGGACGAACCTGACCGAGTACATCGTCGCCATCGGTGCGCTCGCCGGGGTCCTGAGTTCGGGGCTGCTGCGCGGCGTGCTGATCGGCGCGGTCATTTCGCTGGTGCTGCTCATCCGGCGTGCATCGCGGCCTCACGTTGCGCAACTCGGCCGTATTCCCGGTTCCCGGCGCTTTTCGGATCGGGAACGCCACCCGGACAACGAACTGATTCCGGGCGTCCTGGTCTTCCGTCCCGAGTCCGGCCTGATCTACTTCAACATGGATCATGTGCACGACACGATCATGGATCGCGTGCGCGCCGAAGCAGCTCCTCCGAGGCTGGTCGTGCTCGATCTGTCCGCGACGCCGTATGTGGACATGCACAGCGCGCACATGCTCGCGGAAGTGGCCGAGGAACTGAACGCCGCCGCCATTCGCATCCGCGCGGTCGAGGCGCGTTCGTCGGTGCGTGATCGGCTGCGGGACGAAGGCGTCGACGAGAAGCTCGGCGGCATAAACCGGTTCACTTCTGTCGCCGACGCGATCGAGACGCACCTCTCGAACGAGCCGTAATTCGCATCGAACCCCGGGGACGGGGCGCTCGCGATCTCAGGCCGGCCGCTAACCTCACGTCCGTCCGGCCGCGCCGGGGCGGACGGGGACGGCTGATTTGGACGCGCGATTTCGGAAGACCTGCATGAACCAGCGTGAGTGGAAAACGGATGTCGCGATCGTCGGTGCGGGGGTGATCGGGATGTGCTGCGCGCTCGAACTCGCCCGGCGGGGCCGGCGCGTCACGATTCTCGACCGGGGTGAGGCCGGGCGCGGCGCTTCCTTCGGCAACGCCGGTTGGCTGACGCCCTCGCTCGCCTTCTCGCTCGCCCAGCCCGGCAACGCCCGCAAAGCCCTGATCTGGATGATGGACCCGGAGAGCCCCTTCTACATCCGCCCGGCCCTCGATCCGTCGCTGGCGTGGTGGCTGATCCGTTTCCTTTTCGCCAGCCGCCGGAGCACGTACGAGCGGGCGACGCGCGCCCTGGTCGAACTGTCGCGCTGGAGCACGGAGGCCTGGCGGACAATGGCGGCGGAGAACCCCGGCCGCTTCGGCTTTGCCGGGCGAGGGCTGCTGATGGTCCTCGAGTCTGAGAAGGGGCTGAAGGCGGCGATTCGCACGGCGGAGTTCACGGGCACCCTTGGCGTGAACCACGAGCGGTGGGGGAGCGACAGGATCCGGGCAGATCAGCCCGCGATCATCGGCCCGCTCGCCGGCGGCATCTTCTTCCCCGACGATGCGCACTGCGAGCCCGACAAGGCGATGGACTTCCTGCGAGACGAGGTCCGGCGCGCCGGCGTCGAGGTGATCGAGAACAGCGAGGTCACGGATGCCGAAGTGAACGGTTCTGCCGTTCGTGCGTTGCACACCGGCGCCGGATGTGTGATCGCCGCCGACGTGGTGCTCGCGGCAGGCGCTTGGTCCGGCTCGGTCGGGCGAGCGTTCGGCCTTCGGCTTCCCATGCGCGGCGCCAAGGGCTATTCCATGCGCTTCCCGCGCGCCGACGTGCATCCAACGCGATCCATCTACCTCGCGGAGCGGAAGATCACTGTCACGCCGCACGAAGATGCTCTGCGAATCGCAGGCACGCTCGAACTCGTGGGCGACGACCTGTCGGTCAATCAGCGCCGCGTGAACGCAATCGTGCGTGGTGCGCGGGGAATGCTGCGACTGAACGAAACCGTCCCGGCGGCGCCCGCGTGGGCGGGGCTGCGTCCGTGTCTGCCCGACGGCATGCCCGTCATCGGCAGGTCTCCTTCCGTCCGCAATCTCTGGCTCGCAACCGGTCACCAGATGACCGGTCTCAAGACCGGCCCCGGCTCCGGCCGCCTGCTCGCGGAACTGATGTGCTCGGAAAAGCCGACGTTTGATCCGGCTCCGTTCCGGCCCGGCAGGTAGGTCGGACGTGCGGGCGCGAATCCTGCTCGAGTCGGGCCTTGCGACTGTCTCGAACGCCTCGCAATGAAGGTCAGCGCCAAGACTCGATCGGTCGCCCGAGGCCGGGACGGTGCTGCCGGCGTCCTTTTCGGATCATCCCCGGACGAGTCATGTTGTGGCGCAACGCGCGATCCAACGCGAAGGGGTGCCTCGTCCCCGCCGCCGTCTGAAATGCAGGAAGTTTCCCTGTGGAGACCGGGCGTCGACAGTAACAAAGTCCCAATGAGCGGCGGGCACGCGCCGCAGAGATCCGGCGCTGAAACTCGAGTGAATCGGGGTAAGGAACTCCGGAATGCAACGCGCGGGCGTCAATCACCATGTGAATCTGGTTGCTGCACAAACGGTCGAGGATCGGTCTTTTGCTCGTAGCCGGAGAATCGGTGCGGGACTGGTCGCGATCGCAAATGCCTCTGAAGGAGGGAAACATCCATGAAGAACACGAATCTCCGTCGTTTCACGTGCGGGATGCTCGTTCTCTGCGCGGGGCAGGCGCTGGCCCAGACCACCGCAACCTACACCGGACCGACCAATGGAGCGTGGAACACGCCGGGAAACTGGAACATCGGCGTTGTCCCCCTCAACAACGGCCCGGCGCTCTTCAATGCGATCATCCCCCAATCCACCACAGTCAACTTCGACATCGCCGGTGCTTCTCAGCTGACCGGCCTGAATCTGCAGCTCAACGGGCTCCTCAAGTTCAGTGGCGGTCAACAGCTTGAAGTGACGGGCGTCAGCGTGATCGCGGGAAAGATCGAGGCGAAGGACCCCGCAACGCTGTTCCGTGCGACTTCGGCATTCGCGTCGTTGCAGCCGAACGGCCGGGCATCCGTGACCGCCGGCGCGATCGTGCGGCTCGGCGGCATTTCATATCAGTGCACGGCCTCGTACGGCGACATCCTGACCGCCGACGGCTCCGGAAGTCTCCTCGACATGTCCTCGTTCGGCTCCATCAGCTTCCCGTGGAACGGCGGCTGCTGCAACTACGCCGAGGCGAGGATCCGCGCTTCCAACGGCGCCGTGGTCGACCTCTCCAACGTCAACACCCTTGTCGGCGCCAGCGTGAACGGGAATCTCCGGATCCGGCAGGAGTCCGGCGGCATCGTCGATCTGTCGCGCGCCGTCAGCACCACCGGCCTCGTGATCTTCGAGCCCGCAACACCGCTCTTCACCCTCCCGATGATGCAGAGCGCAACCAACGCGACATTCAACGTGTTGTCGGGCAGCTCCATCAGCCTGCCCTCGATTTCAAGCGTCTCGAGCAGCACCTTCAATGTCGCGGCCGGAGCCGGGACGATTTCCGCCCCCGTGCTCGCGAGCTGCACATCCTCCGTCATCAGCCTCGCCGACGGCGCCGTCTTCTTCGCGCCGGCGCTCAAGACATTTGACTACACCTCGGTCAGTCTGAACCCGAACCGGACGTTCACTGTTCCCGCATTCACCAGCGTGAACGGCGCACAGATTCTCGTTTCCGGCGGCAAGTCCTTTGCGATCGCGGCCACGGGCTACTCCACGTCCGGCGGTCCCGGCGACGTCTTTGTCGCGGACGGCAGCGGAAGCAGCCTCGACCTTTCCTCGCTTCTTTCGTTCAGCTCGCCGTGGGACGGTGGGTGCTGCACGTACAAGGAGAATCGCATCCGCGCTTCCGCGGGCGGCTTCATAGATCTCTCGAAGCTCCAGACGCTCGTCGGCGCGACCAACAACGGGCTTACCCGGATTCGCGCGGAGAACGCCGGCTCCATCTCCCTGAACGCACTCAAGACATCCACCGGCTTGGTGTCGTTCGAGGCGTCCGGCTCATCGCTCTCGATGCCCTCGCTGACCAGCGCCACCTCCGCGACATTCAATGTCAACGTCTTCGATACGATCTCCGTCCCCGCGCTCCAGGAACTCCGGTCCGCGACCTTGAACATTTCCGACGGCGGCATGATCGTTGCGCCTTCTCTGACCACGTTCGAGAGCTCCTACGTGGAGCTGACCCCCAGCCGCTTCCTGACGGCGCCACCATTTGCCAAGATTGACAACTCGCAGATCTTCGTCCGGGACGGCGCCACGCTGGACGTGGCGGCCACTTCATACCTCCAGAGCGGTCGGCCCGGAGACGTTTTCGTCGCCGACGGCGTGGGCGCCATCCTGGATCTGTCTTCCGTCACCACCTTCAAAGCGCCCTGGAACGGCGGCTGCTGCGCGTACGGCGAGACGCGCGTCCGCGCCTCCAACGGCGGTGTCATCGAACTCCTCGGCCTGGCGAAAGTCGACGGCGCGGTTGCCAACGGACTCACGAAGTGGGACGCCGCATCGGGCGGGTCGCTGCGCTTCGGGAATGTCGACTTCGTGTCCGGCATCAGCCGGATTTCCGCGGACGGGATCTTCTCGAGCCTCTACTTCGGATCGGTTTCGCTCCGCGCATCCAGCCAGCTCGTGATGACCCTGGTCTCCAACATCCACGTCTCGGGCGACTTCTCCTTCACCGCGACCGACGAGAACTCAATCCAGCTCGGAAACGGCAAGATGATTCTCGACGGTGCGCGTCCGCCCTTGAACCCCCAGCGCCTCGAGGTCGGAGGCGCCGATCTGGGGCTTCCGGTGGGCACCATCGCGCAAAACTTCCAGATCGGCCAGCTCACGGTCGGCCGCGTCGGTCTTTCGACCAACGCCCTGCTTGTCGACGCGATCGATAACGGCAACCGCGGCACGCCTCCGAAGCCCGAGCAGTTGCACCTCCAGGGATTCCCGGCCGACGACGGGCTCCGCATCCTCGGGGGCTCAACGCTCTACCTCGGCAGTGTCGAGCTCTACGCCGTGCTGAACAACCAGTGGAAGCGTGTCCGGGACCTGTTCCCGGAAGGCGAGCGCTGCATCAGTTACGACGGGGGACGCATCTGCCTGGGCGACGCGATCCCCTGCCCGAGCGATCTGAACTGGGACGGGCTCGTCGACGACGCCGACTTCCCGATCTTCGTCTCGGCCTACAACACCCTGGATTGCGCCGATCCGACGATGCCAGCAGGCTGCCCGTCCGATCTGAACACCGACGGCGTGGTCGATGACGCGGATTTCAGCATCTTCGTCGTCGCCTACGACGCGCTGCTCTGCCCGTAGCGGAATCCGATTCCGCGCCCTGCCGGGACGCGTTAGGACTCCGCTCGGCGCGTGCAGCGAATGCTGCAGAGACATGGAGCGCGGGGCGGTCGGCGCTCGAGGCCGCCGCCCCTGATCCGGGAGGGATTAAACGCGCCTAGATCTTGCCAAGCAGGTAGAACACAATCACAAACAGGACGATCGTGCCGATGATGCCGCCGCCCCAATTCCACGCCGCGAAACCGGCGATGCCTGTCTTCACTACTTCGTTCAGTGGATCAGTCTTTTCACTGAAAGCCTTGACTGTGCGGCGCGCGTTTCTGGCCGCATGCAGCGTACCCGTTGAAGGTGTGAATCCCGGTTGATTCTCAAGGAACAGCGGAAATGGAGAAGGGTTGCTCTAGGCCGCACGCGAGTCTGTTGCAGAGGATGCTGGAAGCCCGTGGGCAGTGGCGGACGCCACCTTCGGCCTGCAATTACGTTCCGCCGCTCCCGTATGACCACTCGCCTGATTGGAGGAAATCTCCTCTCTTTCCGCGCCGCCGTGAGGTGCATTCAATGCATCCGGATGAATCTCCTTGATCTGACTCCATCGTCGCGGACGAGCGGAGACCTCAGGACCCGTTGCGATTCGGCGATCGCGCCCAGGCCGGTGTCATGATGAAGATGCGATTTGGTTTGCGGTTGTGGAGTCTCGCCGCCGCGGCAGGGTTCTTTTTCCCTGGCCCGACTGTGCAGGACGCACACGCGGTGTGGCAGGTGATCAGTGCGCATCCCGCAGGAGCGTCGAGGTCATACGGCAACGGCGTCTGTGGTAATCAGTTGGCTGGCGAGGTAAGCCGATACGCGATGGGCGCGCTGCACGCCGCGGTCTGGAGTGAATCAGCGGGCGAATGGATCGACCTGAACCCGGGATCGCCTCTTGACGACTCCGGCGCGTGCGCGATTCGGGATGGATCGCAAGTGGGCTATGCGTTTGTCGGAGATATCAGGCGGGCAAGTCTTTGGAGCGGCACCGCTGCATCGTGGGTCGACCTGCACCCACCGGGCGCAGAGTCTTCGATGGCGCTCGCAATCCACGGCGAGCATCAGGTGGGATATGTAGAGATTGCCGTGGCTGACCCCGACTCGCCAACCGAGTATCACGCCAGCCTCTGGAGTGGTTCGGCTTCTTGGGTTGATCTTGCCCCCGACGGTTCCACGGACTCATGCGCGTACGCCGTGCAGAGCCAGCGGCAGGGCGGCTACGCCAGTTTCGGCGGTCGGTATCACGCAGTTCTCTGGAGCGGCACGAGGGAGTCGTGGCTGGATCTGATGCCGGAAGGGTCCGAGTTTTCGGTTGTGCACGGCATGGATGAGGCGCAGCAGGTTGGGGCCTCCGCGGTGGGCTCTTACCAGCACGCGTGTTTGTGGCGCGGCACAGCCGAGTCGGTCGTCGATCTCAACCCCTCGGGCGCCGTCGGCTCCGTGTCGTGCGACGCCGCTGGCGGGCATCAGGTCGGTGTGGTCTGGATCGGCGGCGCGATGCACGCGAGCGTCTGGGCCGGGACGGCCGAATCCTGGCTCGATCTCCACGCGCTCCTGCCGGCGGAGTTCACATCTTCAGCGGCGCAGAGTATTTGTATCGACAACGAATCAACGTACGTGATCGGCTACGGGTTCAACTCGCTCGCCCGGCGCGATGAAGCACTGCTCTGGATCGATTCCGCCGTGTGCACCGGCGACTTCAATGCAGACGGATTTGTGGACGACGCCGACTGCCGCATCTTCATTATGGCCTACGACAGGCTCGGCTGCACCGATCCGGCCATGCCCGCGGGATGCCCCCAGGATCTGAACCGCGACGGCCTCGTGGACGACAGCGATTTCAGCATCTTCATCATCGCGTACGACGCGCTGCTGTGCCCGTAGTGGTGCCTCGACCCGCGGCGCTGATGCCGGAGAATCGTCTGCATTGTCAGGCTATTCGGGCACCGTCACCCACTCCACCCCGACCGCCCCGGCCATGCTCAGGCATGCTTCCTTCTCACGCTCCGTGAGGCACGCGGATTGCCGCGTGCCCTGGACGATGCGCCGTACGCCGACCTGCAGCAGCCGCCGGAAGCAGGCCACGCACGGCGTCCCGGTGATGTACGCCGTCGCGCCGCGAAGATCGCAGCGCGCAAATGCGACCGCGTTGTCTTCGGCATGAATGAACCAGTCGTACTTGTCGGGCCGCTCGAATCGGATCATCTCGTGCGGAATGCCCGATACCGGACCGTTGTATCCCGTGCTCAGCACTCGGCGCCCCCCATCCACAAGCACGCATCCGTGTTTGGTGTTCGGATCGGGCGACCGCCGGCTCACTTCCTCCGCAATCGCGAGGAAGTACCGATCCCAGGTTGGGCGGCCATCGGACAGCGGGGGAGTCGAAGAGTCAGATGCCATGTCGGATCAATAGGCTCCTCTTCCCGGGAAATCTCCGAGCGGAATGCTCTTCAGGGGCGGCTTGCGCGCGATAGGATGGCCGCAGACGGTCCGCGGCGGTCGTGAATACGCATTCGCCGGGCAGCCGTGACGGAGCGCGAAGCATGGAATCCGGTTCAACGTTCGAGGCCCTGCTCCCGCACCACATCGCCGCGAAGGCCGAAGATGTCGGAGTCGCGAAGGCCAGGCTCGGCCTGCTCCCGACACTCTTGCTCGCCATTCTCGCGGGCGCGTTCATCGCGCTCGGAGCCGTCTTCTGCACGACCACGCTGACAGGGAGTGCCGCGCTTCCGTTCGGTGTGGCCCGCCTCCTCGGAGGATTGACCTTCAGCCTCGGGCTCATCCTCGTCGTAATCGCGGGTGCCGAGCTCTTCACAGGCAACAACCTTCTGCTCATGGCCTACGCCAGCGGAAAGATCTCATGGCTCTCGGTCATCCGCAACTGGACAATCGTCTACGTCGGCAACTTCCTCGGTTCGATCGCCACGGCGCTCGGCATGTACTTCGCCGCCATTCACGAACTGGGCCGCGGAGAGGTCGGCAAGACCGCGATGAACATCGCCGCCGCCAAGTGCTCGCTCTCTTGGGAGCAGGCGTTCGTCCGCGGGGTGTACTGCAACGCACTCGTGTGCCTCGCAGTCTGGCTCTGCATGTCCTGCCGAACGACCGGCGACAAAGTTCTCGCGATCGTCTTCCCGATCACCGCGTTCGTCGCGGCCGGCTTCGAGCACTCGGTTGCGAACATGTACTTCCTGCCGTTCGCGCTCTTGGTCAAGCAGGGGGCGAGCGAGGAGTGGTTCCGGAGCGCCGGCATCGACATCGCCGCGCGCGATGCAATCACCTGGAGCCGGTTCCTCTGGGCCAGCCTCGTTCCCGTGACCCTCGGCAACATCGTCGGCGGCGGTGTGCTGGTGGGCGCGGTATATTGGGTGATCTACTGCCGCAAGGCGCGGGCATGAGAATTGAGTCTGCTCCTCTGTTCGGCGAGCCGCTTCCAGCCGCGTCTGGACAATCCCGCAGACCACCAGACACGCAAGCACCGCCCGCGCCGCAAGGCCGATCCAGAAGTCAAATGCCTCAAGCGTCCTGACCGAGGCAAATGTCCCCAAGTTGCTCCGGCCCTGCCCGCGGGTCGTGAGTCACCCGGATCGGTGCAAGCACCATCGCTGCGAGCGGCAGGGGGCGAATCGAGCCAGAATCTGCGGTACGAACACCGCGACCGCTGATCTTCAGCGCGGCCCGTTCGCCTTGGTCCGCTCGAGCAACCGGGCAAGTGATTTCTTGAGAGTGGCGGCGGCGGCATCGATGGCCGCGTAGTAGTCCGCGGCCTGCTCCTCCACGCGCAACGCGCTCAGTCCCGGCGGCGTCACGACGATTGAGCATCGCTTGTCAACCCCGCCCTTCGG
Organism: Phycisphaerales bacterium; assembly: GCA_044221315.1. Classification (GTDB taxonomy): domain Bacteria; phylum Planctomycetota; class Phycisphaerae; order Phycisphaerales; family UBA1924; genus JAFEBO01. The sequence continues at coordinate 30,062 of JBGAPK010000020.1, forward strand.
GCCGTTGAGGTCCGTCAGGCGGACGTCGATCGTGCAGGCGGCATCCTTCAGCCGTCCGGCAGCCGCCCCGATCTTGGTCATGACGTAGTCGTGCTGCGCTTCGCTGGTCTTGATGCTCCCGTCAAAGAGTCTGATTTCCATTGATCGTCTCCTATTTCAGGTTGAGCAACAGCCCGTACGCCTCAGGAGAGCATTTGTTCTCCGGATACGGGCGGCATGTTCGGACCTCGGTGTCTACAGAAGCCGCGCCTGCTACTATGGATCCATGCTTCCTGTTGGGGAGTAGCCTCCCGCCGATGCGGGCGGGACGGGTCGTCAACACGGGTGGGACGCATCACGCTCCGCCCCGGCCCGTCTGGGGCGTTGGTGCTCGTGACTTCTGAGCACGTTCCGATGCCCCCGGCGAGACCAACATTCTGTCGCGACGTTGCGCCGCGCGCCTGCCCCCGTGCGCAGGTTCGGACCCGGAATGTGATTTCTTCATGAATGAACTGCTGCTCCTCGCCTCCACCGCAACATCCAACCCCGCCGATCTGAAGGTCTGGGCGTATGTCGCGTTCATTGGCCTGGTCATCCTGTTCCTGGCGCTGGATCTTGGAGTCTTTCACCGGGAGGCCCACGAGGTCGCCATGAAAGAGGCGGTCACGTGGTCCGTGGTCTGGCTGACATGCGGGATCGCGTTCAGCGGGTTTGTGTACATGGCCTATGAAAACCATTGGCTCGGCCTGGGGCTGGACACCGCCAAGTACAGCACGGCGGAGGCAATCAAGGCCGGTGCCCCGCTGATCGTGTCGGGCGAGGTGCAGGGATTGGAAGCGGCAAAGCAGTACCTCGTGGGGTACGTGGTCGAAAAGTCGCTTGCGATGGACAACATCTTCGTCATCGCGCTCATCTTTGCGTTCTTTGCGGTGCCCGCGAAGTACCAGCACCGCGTGCTGTTCTGGGGCATCATCGGCGCGCTCGTCATGCGCGGCGGGATGATCTTCCTGGGCGCCGGCCTGATCCTGAAGTACCAGTGGATACTGATCGTTTTCGGCGCGTTCCTGATTCTGACAGCCCTGAAGATGGCGCTCCTCAAGGGCAACGACGATGTCTCGCAGAATATCGCCGTGCGTCTTTGCAAGAAGTTCTTCCGGGTTACGGATTTCTACGACGGGCAGAAGTTCCTCACCAGGCGGACGCTCAAGCCAACCTACAGCAGGGATTCCGACGGCAGAGAAGTGATGGACCCGCCTCCGGCGGGCTCATTGAGCGCCGCGTGGGCGATCACGCCGCTGCTCCTGGCGCTCATTCTGGTCGAGATCACCGACCTCGTATTCGCGGTGGATTCAATCCCCGCTATTTTCGCGATCACGCCGGACCCATTCATCGTGTTTACGAGCAACATCTTCGCCATCCTTGGGCTTCGGGCCCTGTACTTCTGCCTGGCGGCCCTCATCCAGAAGTTCCGGTTCCTGAAGCCCGCGCTGATCCTGATCCTGGCGTTTGTGGGCGTCAAGCTGCTGCTGCTGAGCGTGCCGCCGTACATGGACGTCGTCGGTTTGAACAAGGCCGATCCGATCAAGATCAGCACGACTCTGTCGCTGCTGGTCGTCGTCGGCATGCTGGCGCTGGCGACGGTGCTGAGCGTGCTGATGCCGCAGAAACGATCGCCGACGTGAGGTGTCGCCGGATCGTGGCGTTTCCGTTTGGCCGCATTGCGCCGCCAGAGAACGCATCAAAGAGGTGTCGGACGCAACGATCCCGAGACGCACGGTGTCCGCACTTCGACCTTCTGAAACGGCCTCGAACCGAGAGCGCGCCGGCCAGGAGGCACTATCGCCAACCCGCCCGGAACCTGGCGGGTTTCCGGCCAACCCGCCGCAGCGGGTCAAAGACAGGCCGCCTGTAAACCAAACGACCCTCCGTGAGGCAGGGTCATCGAAAACTTCCCGATCCGGACGGTTTCGAAACACCCTCTCTCCGAATCTGGCAATCCTTTGTTGTTAACCGGAGCTGTTCACGGGAGCCGGCGCATTGTTTGGGAGCGCCGGTGGGGGTTTTCAGGGGGAGCGTTAAACAAGGAGCGTGGGGTGGGGAGAGTGGCTTCTCCGACCGGTTCCTCCGTCTTCTGAACAATCGGACCGAAGTCCGGTTCCCGCCGCGCGGTGTCCGCGCAGAAAGCGCGGAGACTTAGATGCTCGTCGCGCAAAGCAGGAACGACCTGTGGTCTGTCCGACATCACCTCGGAGCGGCGACGTGAGTGCGCGGCCGTTATTGATCACGCCGCATCGAATTGTTTCTTGTAACTCTCAACAGCCTGCTCGAGCGTGAAGTACATCCGCTCCCGCCCCAATCGTTCCCCGAGGCCGGAATGCTGAACGACCCTGAGCACATCGGGGCTCAGTGCCACCAGCCACAGCGTGACGCCATCCGATCGCATCTTCTCCTCGGCTTCGAGGAGCATCTCGAGCGCCGTGAATTCCAGATTCACAACGGCGCTCATGTCCAGGACCAATACCTTTGGGGCCGCCGCGTGGCGCACATCCCGAATCTGCTGAGCAACACGGGGGACATTGCCGAAGTAGAGCAGCCCTTCGGGCCGCAGCAGGAGCAGTCCGGGGAACGTCTCGTCCTCCGGGTGCTCCGGAGAGCGGGGGCGGAACACATTGGTATTGGGTTTGCGCCCAAGGACATGGAGAGGGTATCGGTTGGCATGGAGCATGAGGGAGACCAGCGAGATGAGCACCGCCGCCAGAACCCCTTTGAGCGTGCCGAGCAGCACCACTCCGATCACGGCGGCGAGCGCCCAATGAAACTCCATATGGCGAACTCGCCGGATGGCGCGGAACTGTGCCGGTCTGCACATGCCGAGGCCGGCGACCATGACGACGGCGGCAAGTGTTGCATACGGCAGCTTGGCAAAGACGGGGGCGAGGAACAGCAGCGTGGCCGCGACCACCGCGGCGGTCACCACTCCCGCCAGCTGGCTGCGGGCTCCAGCGCCATCGTTCACGGCCGTTTGCGACGTTCCGCCGCCGGCCGGCATGTTGTGAAAGAAGCCGCCGACGAGGTTTGCCATGCCGGTTGCTATCAGTTCACTGTTGGCATGAGGGGTTGGTTCTCCCTTGTGGAGGAACGCGCGACCCGCGGCGGCGGATTCGACGAAGCTCATGAGGGCGATACCGAGGGCTGCCGGCCAGAGATGTTGCACCAGCGAAAGGTCGGGAAGAACGAAGGAGGGCAACCCGCCCTGGAGCGTTCCTACCACCGACACGCCCGCCTTTTCGAGCCCCAGAAACACCGCGGCGGCGATGCCGACGGCCACGGTCACCAGCGCCGCCGGCACCTTCGGTGCGAAGTGCTCCAGGCCCAGCATGAGCGATAGCATCACCCCGCCCAGGATCAGCGTTGGGATTGATGTGTGCGGAACCTGAGTAACGAGGGACCAGAGATCCTGGAAGAACCCGGCTTTGGTGATGTGCAACCCCAGGAGCTTGGGGAGCTGATCCAGGATAATGACCAAGCCGACTCCGGCCTTGAACCCCGTCAGCACTGGATTAGAGATGAGGCTGGCAACCACGCCCAGGCGCAGGAGGCCCGCCAGCAGCAGAAACGCTCCCACGAGAAGTGACAACGTCGCCGACGCCGCGACCAGTGCGGCGGCCCCACCACCGGAGGCGACCTGACCAAGGACGGTGACCGCCATGATCGCGATGGTCGAGGAGGTCGTGACGCTCAGTGGGCGCGACGTGCCCAGCACCGCGTACACCACCAGCGGGATGAGCGACGTGTACAGGCCCACTTCCAGCGGGAGACCGGCGATGCCGGCGTAGGCCATCGCCTGCGGGATGACCACGGCCGAGGTCGTGAGACCCGCAATCACATCGAAGCGGAGCCAGCCCTTCTGATAGGAGCGGAGCCACCGAAGCGCTGGGATCCAGCGAGCGAGCAGGGTTGGTTTCTCAAAGGAGTCATGGGGGGCTGTGGCCATACGCTCATCCTTCACGGTGGTAGCCGTTCTCATCCTCCAAGCGCCTTGGTGAGGGCCACGAGCCCGAGCCCGACGATGACCATGGCCATGCCCCTGGTCCACGGGTTGTGCAGGGTGCAGCGTCCGAAGGCGTAACCCATCCCGAACAGCATCACGATGGCGATGGCGTTAGAGACGTGCAGGGCCGCCGCGGCGTTGTGCATGAACATGAACGGCACCGCCAGTGGAAACAGACTGACGACCACCCACAGGAACACCCAGAGCCCCCCCAGCCATTCGTCCTTTTGGAGGCGCACACGTTCCGGCGGCTCGGGGAGCTGCTTCAGACGCTGGTGCATGGATTCCAGTTCCGCGGGCTGGAGGATGGACGCGATCGCCGACGGCAACGCATCCGCGATGAGGCGCTGTGCGTGCTGGAGGTCCGGCGTCGTGCGCACCGCTCGTAACACCATGAGACCTCGGCCCCTCTCGGCGCCGCGGCTCATGCAGAAGATCACGGCATCGATGATCCCCCAGGTCACATTGCATCCCAGAGCGTTCACGAGCATCGTGTCCACATCGTCGGTGCGCGTCGTCGCCACTCGGAGCGAGCCGGTGAGAGTGAGGAACATGATCAGTCCAAAGAGCACTTCGGCGATGAGATCGCTCGGCTGGAGAACTCGCCTGGTGGATGAGCAAGCGTCGCTGACCATGGCGATGAGGTGCCCCTGGAAATCGCGTTCGGAGCCCGGTTAACCGATCAGTACTTCTCCGGCACGAACTTCCGGCCTTTGAGAGGCGCCTCGTCGTCGTAGGCGTGCTTCATTTCACGTTTGGGCAGGTCGATCTTTTCGCGCGGCACCTTTTTGTAGGGGATGAGTTCTAAGAGATGGGAGATGCAGTTCAGCCGTGCGGACTTCTTGTCGTCGGAGCGGAGGATCCGCCACGGGGCCCACTTTGTGTCCGTCGCCTTGAGCATCATGTCGCGGGCGCGGGAATATTCGTACCACTTGCTGAGCGAGGGGAGGTCCATGGGGCTCAGCTTCCATTGACGCAGCGGATCGGTGATCCGCGCCTCGAAGCGACGTTTCTGCTCCTTGACGCTGACCTCCAGCCAGAACTTGATGAGGATGATGCCGGCGTTCACGATGGCCTTTTCGACGTCCGGGCAGCGTTCGAGGAAGATCTGGTGCTGCTCCTTGGTGCAGAAACCCATCACATACTCCACGCCCGCACGGTTGTACCAGCTGCGGTCGAAAATGACGACCTCGCCGGCGGCCGGGAAATGTGCCATGTAGCGCTGGATGTACATTTTTTGTGATTTTTCGCGGTCCGATGGGGCCGGAAGAGCCACGAGCCGAAATACGCGTGGGCTGACGCGCTCGGTGATGGCGCGGATGGTGCCGCCCTTTCCAGCACCGTCGCGTCCTTCGAAAATAATGATGACGCTCAGGCCCTTGTGCTTGACCCAATCCTGGAGCTTGCACAACTCCGCTTGGAGTCGGCGCAGTTCTTTCATGTACGCCTTGTCCTTCATCTTCTTGGCGTGTACGGCGTCTGATTTTGTGCTCATATGTGGTCCTTTGATTGCTGATCGGTGATGTGATGGTTCATGCTTGGGGGTGTAACGACGACAGCCGATCGATTTCGGTCTGAGCTGAATCCTTTACCTTGATCCACGTGGATATCCACCGACTGACAAGCGCGAAAAACAGTCCGGTCGAGAGCCCGCACATGAGAATGCCCGCTAATGCCTCAAGCGGCGCGAAGAGCCGCCAGGGTTTGGGCAGAACAATCTCGCCGAAGCCAACCGTGGTATACGTGACCCCGGAGAAATAGAGAGCGGTCTCCGCATCCGGCAAGCAGCCGCACCAGTAATAGAAGAACGCCCAAAGGCCGATCTCCGAAATGTGGATCAAGATCAGCCAGCAGGCCAGAACGATCACCAGCCCGGTCACTGATTGGAATCCCCGCAAAGAGAGGGCGTTCGATCGGACGAGTACCCGGATCAGAACGGAGAAACCGAGTGAGTGGATGACCACGGTGAAGACCACCATCAGACAGGCATGAACAACGCTTGTGAGCATGTGGGTTTCTTCGCGGCTACCGGTCAAGTTCATCCGAATCAGATGCACGGGTCCTCGTGTATCTCAGAACGACATAAAAACGCGAATGCCGACAACCCAGGAAGCGTCCACTCGTCTTTGGCTGGGCTGAACCCACTGGACGTCCGGGCTCACGTGCAGGGCGGGAGTGATCGCGAACTCATAAAAAGCCTCGACTCCCTGAGAGTCGCCCAGGTTCAGCCCGGAGGTGATCTGCGTGTCCGCGATTCCCGAGTAGAAATAGCCAATGCCGAATCCATCGTCCGGCCTGCCCTCGAACATGCCCTTTCCGCCAACGCCGCCGCTGGCGACCCAGTGGATTGGGTTGGCCTTTCCGTCGGAAAGCCCCAAGCGGCCGAAGATGCCGATGCCCTTGTCGACCTTCGGGTCCGGCTGATAGACGTACTGATCAAAGTTGTAATAGACACTCCAGGATCCGTCGTCCTGCGAGGTGGGCAGCCCGGGGATGATCGCGTTGGCGACGCTCTGATCCAAATCCGTGTAGCTGCCGGTGCCGTACGTAACGCCGAGGAGCTGATGTCCGGTCTTGTCCCAGAAGTGGGTCGTGTATCGGCCCTCCACGATGATCGTCGCGCCATTCGAGAACATGCTGTCGAACTGAGCGCTGTTCGCGATCCCGTGAGAGTCGATGACAACGGCTTTCAATTCCAGACCCTTGATCGGCAAGAAGAGCGCTCCGGCGCCCCAGCATGAATAAGGAACCGTCAGCGCGATGACGGGATTGAGGCTGAAGTTGGTATTCAGGAACTGATGGTCGCCCTTTCCATGGGCAAACTCATTCATGTCGCCGCTATTCGACGTGATCGTGGGAATTTTGCCGCCGAAAACGGCGACCTTTTCGGAGAGGAACTGTGTGTAGGTGACCCCGGGAAGTATGAAGCTGTTGGCCGATTCAGGAAAGAACTCGTTCACATCGACCGGCAGGAGCGAGCCGGCGTGCGAGGTCGAAATGGAATCGCCGTAGTGACCCTCGGCGACGATGCCGATGAAGCCGCCTTGCCACAGCCCCATCTTGCCGGTGTCCGCATTCAGGTCTATCTCGCCCCGTCCGAGGTATCCCCATCCAGTCTCCCGACCCCCGGAGACCACGCCCATCCCGACTTGCGTGAGGAACATATTGAGGGTAAGGCCTCTATTGGCCAGTTCGTTGCGTGTGCCTCCCCAATCTCCGGTCAGGGTCGATCGCATCGTGAAATCGCCGGAGTAACTCAGCGCGGGCGGCGGACTTGGGGCGTCCGCGGCCTTGTCCTTCTCGGCCTCGTCGCCGTTGGCCGGAGTGGGCGGATCGTCTGCGAGGGCGGCGGGAACAAGAAGGCCGGCCGCTACAAAGAGCGCAATGGCGAGAGGGTGCTGTCCAAGAAAGCATTTCATTATCGTCACCTTTCAGTGCGTGGATCGTTCGCTCACGCGATTCAGATCCCATTGCTTCAGCCTCTTCGCGGCCGTTCCGTACGGACCGAGTTGATACACGGCCGCGCCGGCCGGCGAGAACATGAACGACTCAAACGGCTCGGACAACATGTTGTCGAGGTAGTCTTTGGATGCCACGCCGATGCTGACGTGCGGGTTGAAGTGGGGGCCGGTCATGTTGGGCACGAACGTGGAGATGTATTTGATGAACGCCGCGTCGGTGGCCGGGTCATCGTGCGGAGCGGTAAAAGCAGCGGCCGTGGCGGTGTTCTGCATGAACGGCTTGGCAGCGGCGATGACATCCGCCTGCAGCCTGACGATTTCCGGCGAGGGCTTGGCGCAGATGCCGGCAACTCCTGTCGTCGCGTCCGCCGGGGCGTAGTAGAACTTGAACGCTTCAAGGTTCATCGCGGTCACGTTCGCGGCGGCGAACACTCTTTCCTCGGCGGTGTAAAGCTTGTCCAAGTCCGCGGTTCGAACGAAGCACTGCAGCAGCGTGATGTGCGGGGTGTGTGTGGCGTCCAGCGCGAAGCCACTCGGGTACACCTTCAGCAGCCGGCCGTTGCAAGCCTCGGCGTGCTTGAGCATCGCTGCGTCCGGCCGCAGCAGAATGTCGATCGCGGTGATCTCGGACGGCGAGCCCGGGAAGATCGTTTTCCACTCATTCTTCATGCTGACGACGGTCCAGCCCTTTGCCGCGGCCTCGTCGAGACCCTTGTCGAGCTTTGCCAGATGGTCGGTGCGGTCGTAGGCGTACTCGCGCTCGGCGTCGTCGTGGTGGACGTAGAGGCAGAACCGCGCGCCGCTGCCGGCGCCGGTGTACTGCAGCATCTGGAGGTCGCCGTCGGAATTTCCGAACGCCGCAATCGGCCGGCGGCCGATGTGCTCGTTGATACCGACTGGCTTCCCGCCCTTGTCGTCGTTGAAATTCACTTCCGGCAGGCGCATGAGCACGGGCTTGCCGTCCTGCATCTCAAACTTGGTCTTGATGCTGCTGCCGATGACTTGCTCGGGCGGGACTCCGTAAGTCTGTTCCGCCCAAGCTCGCATGAACTCGATCCCGCCGCCGGAGACGATGTACGTCTTGAAACCGTTGGCACGCAGGTACGTGAGCAATTCCAACATCGGCTGATAGACCATCTCTGTGTAGAGCTTGCCGGTCTTGGGATGTCTTGCGGTGCCGATCCAGTCCTTCACGATCTTCTCGAACTCTTCGGTTGTCATGCCGGCGTGCGTCGCCATGATCAGTTCCACGAGCGCTCGCTCTCCGCCCGCGGCCGCCGTCTTCAGGTCGCCCTTGAGTATGGAGGCGTACGGCTCCTTCTCCTTCCATTCCGGATGCTCCGGCGCCAGGGCCTTTATTCTGTCGAGCACGAAGAACAACTGCACGGGCAACGGCTTCTCGCACCAGAGCGTCCCGTCGTTGTCGAACGTCGCGATGCGTTGATTGATGGGCACGAAGTCGGAAGAGCCCTCCTTGGTGACCCTTTCGACAAGGGCGAGGACCGACTTCTTGGCCTCGCCCTCGTTCCAGGAGGGCAAAGGGTCCGCGGCAGGGGCCGCAGGTGCCACCAACGCTGCCATGCACAGCAACAGACCGACGAAAAAGTTTCGAACCTGAGCTTGAGTCATGGATGAGGTCTCCTTTGAGCGAGTCACTCTCGAGTCGCCGCCGGAGTCTTTCGGCGCCGACCTTTTTGTCCCGCCCCTTAGCGCGGGAACAGGAACGTCACCGTGAACCGCAAGCCCCACTTGGGACCCTGGTCCGGGGTGACGGCGTAGTAGCGGCCGCCGACCTGGAATTGGACATGCTGCTCGCCGATGGTCACGAGCTGCGACAGCATGAGATTGAGCGGAACTGTCCACTGCTTCTGGTTCCAGTCGTACGTGGATTCGGAGTTGAGAGCGAGCGTGGTGCCGGACTTCCAGCAGTACGAGACGAAGGGCTGAAGAAATGTGTTGTTGACCTGCTGATGATCATCGCTGTTGGTTACCGACCAGATGTGATTCATCAGGGCGCCGTACGTCCAGCCGCCGTCCTGCCTCAGACCGACGAACGTCGGTCCAAAGCCCAGGCTCTCGCTGCGGAATTGCGGCGAGGTTCCGGTAGGCCAGAGCGCGACCGGGCCGGCTCCCAGGATCCAGCCCCCGACGGGGTCTTTAGGTGAGAAGAAGAAGGACTGGGTGGTATCGCCAAGCCCGAAGTCGCTGTTGATGCCGGGTGCAATCGAATCCTGGTAGATGACCGGCAAGATCGTGCGGGTGATGATGTTCCAGTGCTCGCTGATCGAGAATGGAATAACCGGCTGGATGTTGAGGGTGATCCGATCGGCCTCGTTGGGGCCGTAGCCCTGATCGAAGTTGAACTGGAACGGCACGCTGATCATGGCGGCCACCGGGTTGGCCAGTTTCTTCGCCAGCGCTTGCGCATCGTCCGCGCCTCCCGGGGTGGGCGGAGAAGGCGCGGGCGTCCCGGCCTCGCCGGGCTGTTGCCCGAGCCGGAAATCACCTTCCCACGCCAGTTGGCGGTCGGAGCCTGTTGCGGGTTCCGATTCCGTCGGCGGGGTAGAAACGGGTTCGGATTGTGACGGCTCCGTGTACTGCGCCGCCGCGGGCAGCCCGAGCACTGCGCCGATTACGCTCGCAGCGGCGAGGACGAACCGCCCTCGGGTGGGATGGATCAACGAGTTCATTCGAGATACTCCTGTGGCGGCGTGGCGTGCGAATCGGGGGGGACGGAAGCAATCCGCCCCGCCGCGTTTCGGCGGCGGGCGCGGGAGAAGGATCAACTCACGGTGATTGCGGCGCGCGGGCACCGGCGGACAGTCTCTCCATCACTTCGTCCAACTGCCAACCTTCTGGCTCGGCGGGTAGTCCTTGAACGTGACCATGAAGTCCGCGATGACCTCTTGCACTGGCACCATGATGAACATGTGGTCCACCCGATATCTCCAATACATGGAGGATTCATCGGCCGCCTCGAAGGGATCAGCCCGGAGGTTGTAGAGTTTGGGCATGTTCAGATTCGTGTAGTCCTCCTGCCACGCTTCCGTGCCTTCGTGGCGCTGTTCCTTGAAGGTGATCTTGTATTGGTCATAGCGGACCGCGGCCAGGTCGCCCCGGTCGTTGAAGTAGAAGAACTCGTGGCGCGGGCTTGGTGACTTGCCGGCGAGCGCGTCCATGCAGTTGTAACCGTCGAGGTGGACCTTGAAGGTCTTGTCGCCGACTTTCATGCCGGTGAGCAGCTTGGATTTCACATCCGGATCGCCCGCGGCGGCGAGGAGCGTGGGCAGCATGTCCTCGTGGGCGAAGATGTCGTTGAGCACCGTGCCGGGCTTGATGACGCCGGGCCAGGTGATCATACAGGGCACGCGGAAGCCGCCTTCCCATTGCGTGACTTTCTCGGAGCGGAAGGGTGAGGCGCCGCCATCGGGCCAGAAGCACTTCTCGGCGCCATTGTCGGTGGAATACATGACGATGGTGTTGTCATCGAGGCCGAGTTCCTTGAGCTTCGCGAGGATCTGGCCGACGTGCCCATCGTGCTCGACCATTCCATCGGGATAGACGCCGAGGCCGGTCTTGCCAGCCGATTCAGGCTTCAGGTGCGTGTTGACATGCATGCGGGTGGCGTTCCACCAGACGAAGAACGGCTTGCCGTCGTCTTTGCGCTTCTGAAGATAGTCAAGCGTCTTCGCGGTGAACTCCTCGTCCACGGTCTCCATCCGCTTCTTGGTGAGCGGGCCGGTGTCCTCGATTTTCTGAGTGCCGTCGGCGTTGGCCCATGAGTGGAGCACGCCGCGCGGGGCGTATTTCTTGATCAGCGCCGGATCCTTGAAGTAGTCGGGATTCTCGGGCTCTTCGCTCGCGTTCAGGTGGTAGAGCGGGCCGTAGAACTCGTCAAAGCCGTGGGCCGTCGGCAGCGTTTCGTCGGCGTCACCAAGGTGGTTCTTGCCGAACTGCGCGGTCGCGTAGCCCCGGGCCTTCAGCAACTGGGCGATGGTGACATCGCGCGCCTGCAGCCCTTCTTTCGCGCCGGGGAGCCCGACCTTGAGGTTGCCGGTGCGGAGGCCGCACTGGCCCGTGATGAACGAAGACCGCCCCGCGGTGCAGCTCTGCTGGCCGTACCAGTCGGTGAAGACGGCCCCGTTCCTGGCGATGCTGTCGATGTTGGGCGTCTTGTAGCCCATCATTCCCATGTTGTACGCGCTGATGTTCCAGATGCCGATGTCGTCACCCCACAGGATGAGGATATTCGGCGGCTTGGCGGCCTTCGCCGGGGCCGCGGCGGGCTGGGCGTGGACCGGTGCTGCAAGCAGCAGCGCGCCGGCCGCGGCGATGAGGGCGGTGAGGATCGGACGCAATCGAATCATGAAGAGTCTCCTTGTGGCTTGCCCAAGCTCTCGGGCAATCCGCCCCGCCGCGTTCGGGCGGTGGGACGGGGACATTTGAGATGCCGGGACGGACCCGGCCCGCTCGAGCACGGGCGGGCTACTTGCTGTTCACGCCTTGACGCAGCTGTTCCAGAACCTGGTCAACACTGAAGCTCCCTGCCCTTTGGCTCGGCGGGAACTCCTTGAACGTGGCGAGGAACTGCCCCACGACCTGCTGCGCCGGCACGCAGATAAAGGCATGGTCGAGCCACCAGTCGTAGTAGGTGTTCGACGTGATGTCGGCCCGCTCGTAAGGGTCCATCCGCAGATTGAAGAGCTTCGGGAACCGCAGTGTGGTGAACGGTTCACCCCAGATCCGCAGCGTCCCCGTGGCGCGCTGTTCGGAAAAGACAAACTTCCAGTTGTCGTACCGCAAGGCTACCAATTCGGAGTCGTCATTGAAGTAGAAGAACTCCTCGCGTGGACTCTTCGTCGTCTGGCCGGTCAGGAGCGGCAGCAGGTTGTAGCCGTCGAGATGCACCTTGAAAGTTGTATCGCCGACCTTCATGCCCTTGAGGAGCTGTTCTTTCACGTCGGGAACACCCGCGGCCGCGAGGAGCGTGGGCATCCAGTCGAGATGCGACACAATACCGTTCTCAACGGTGCCGGGCTTGATGTGGCCAGGCCACTTGATCATGCAGGGCACGCGGTAGGCGCCTTCCCAGTTCGAGTTCTTCTCGTTGCGGAAGGGCGTCATGGCGCCATCCGGCCATGAGTTCATGTGCGGGCCGTTATCGGTGGAGTAGATGACGATCGTGTTTTCCGCCATGCCCAGATCATCCAGCGCCTTGAGCACCGTGCCGACGTTTTTGTCGTGGTCGATCATGGTGTCGTGATAGGGGCTCTGCCAGCGACCGGCCTGCCCGATGCTCTCGGGCTTGGTGTGCGTGCGGAGGTGCATGTGGGTGAAGTTCACCCAGAGGAACACCGGCTTGCCGGCCGCGTGCTGGCGCTTGAGGAAGTCCACCGAACGCTCGGCGAAGTCGTCATCGCAGGTCTCCATCCGCTTCTTGGTCAGCGGGCCGGTGTCCTTGATGGTCTGCTTGCCGACCCTGCCGAAGCGCGGATCGACGGTTTCGTCGTCCTTGTCGGTCGCCTTGCAGTCCAGCACGCCGCGCGGGCCAAAGTTCTTGAGAAAGTTCGGGAAATCCGCCTCCTTCGGATAGTCCGGCTGCTCCGGCTCCTCTTGGGCGTTCAGGTGGTAGAGCTGGCCGTAGAACTCATCGAAGCCATGGACCGTGGGGAGATGCTCGTTGCGGTCGCCGAGATGGTTCTTGCCGAACTGGCCGGTTGCGTAGCCCTGGGCCTTGAGCAACTGGGCCATGGTTACATCGCGATGCTGAAGGCCTTGCGCCGCGCCGGGCATCCCGACCTTGGTGAGACCCGTGCGGAAACCGCATTGGCCCGTGATGAACGATGATCGCCCCGCCGTGCAGCTCTGCTCGGCATAGATGTCGGTAAACAGCACCCCTTCCTTCGCGACGCGGTCGATGTTGGGGGTCTTGTATCCCATCAGGCCCATCGAATAGGCGCTGACGTTAGATTGTCCGATGTCGTCGCCCCAGATGACGATGATGTTGGGCGGCTTGCCGGCGGCCGGCTGCGCGTGCGCGGCAGGAACCGCGAGTACGCAGGCCGACAAAGCGACGAAGGCGGTCGTGATCGGTCGAAAGAGCCGCACCAGCAATGGTGGTCGGAATGAAATGGGAAGACAGCTCATCTGGACTCCTTCTGAATACGCGAGACCTGCTTCTTCATCCGGGGCGCTCGCGTGGTCGCCGCGGCATGTCCTGGAACGCGCTCCTCACGGGCTTGCCTCGGTGTCAGGCCACGAAGCCCGTGAACGGCAATCTCAATTCACTTCGGCGTGCCGGCTGTTTGGGCAGCCCGCAGGTCGGTCGTCACCTGTTCGAGAATCTTCCTCATGGCCCGCCCCCATGCTTGGGTCAGCTTGTCGGTCCCGTTCCCGCTGACCGGTTCGGCCTGCCGGTATTCGCGGTTGAAAAGCACCTTTGCTTCCACATCCGACTCGTCGAGAAGAAAGAACCGGGCCTGGACAACAGCCCTGGGCGAGACGGCCGCGTCGGACATATCGCCGTACAACTGCGAGACGACGCACTGGAGCGCTTGATCCGTCTTGACCGAACTCGAAGCGTCCACCACGTTCGCATAAAGGCCCGATGCGGACATCCACGCGATGAGATCCGCCGTCAGCAGCCTGTCGGGATCTGTGACGAAGTTCGCGTAGTAATCCTGCTGGAACTGATTGGGCGCGATCTGATACTGAAATTCGCGGCTGGAGAACGGATCCGAAACACTCACGGGAAGAACCCGCAGCGTCGTGCCCGAGGTCAGCGCGGCGACCGGAGTCGGCGCCCCAACATCGATGGCGTAGAGCTGCTTGGGGGGGTAGGGCTTGGACAGGCCGCACGCGCCCGGACCCATCGCGATCGCCAGGAGCAGGCCGCTGCTCAGAAAGACTCCGGAAATCGTGTTCATTTCTTGGCTCCTGGTGTGACACGGGGCGGAGGCTCGCCGAAGAGAATCCTGGAGGGGTTCTCCTTCGCGTCGCCGGTGAGGTCCTTGACGTTCTTGAGCGCTTCGTTGAGTTCCATCAGCGCACTTTCGATCGTGCTTTGCTGGGTCTCGATCAGGCGATCGATGCGACGGATGGCACGCCGGAAGTCCTGAATCGCCGGCGGAAGCTGGTCGCCGGCTTTGTCGAGGTTGGCCAGCAGGTTCTCGACGCGAGGGTCGTGGAGAATCTGGTTGATCCGGTCTGTTGCCTTCTTTGCGTTTTCGAGCGTGGCGCGGAGATCGTCGATCGCCGGGTCGATGGCGGGGTTGTTCAGGATCTGCTGGAGCCGGTCGTTGGACTTGCGCACTTCGGAGAGGAAGGCGACCGCCTCGTCGCTGATCCGCTTCATGTCGAGATCGGCGATCTTGCCATCGGCGTTCTTGAGGAGCGAATCCGCATCCTTGATCACAGTGTCGAGATCAAGCTTCTCGATCTTCTTGAGGATGACCTTTACCGAACTGATTAGCACCTGCATGGTGCTGGGGGCCGAAGGGATGTACAACTCGGGCGGCTTCCATGTCAGCGGCGGCGGCGGAAACTCGGACGGGTCGACGTAGACCAATTCAATAAATGCCGGACCCGTAAGGCCGGACGAAGCCGTTCTCGCTCGGAGCCCCTTGGCCACCGCTTTCTGGAGCCAGGGCTTGAGCACGGCCCCCGACGGGTCATTGAGCGCACTGGCGCGGATGGCAAGGTCGACGAGCACCGTGCTGCCGATGCGGCCTTCTTTCATGATGTCGGGGTCGTACTTGCGAGCCGCCACCATTACGTTCGCAACTTGCCCAAGTTCGATTCCCTGGTACTTGACCGCGCTGCCCTTGGCGATCCCTTCCACGGACTCGGTCATGTACGTCTCGACTGTGAACGTCCGCTCGAAGATCTTGGCCCCTCCGAGAGCGATGACGCCGCCGCAGAGAAGGGTGGTGCCCACGATGACAAAGAGCCCCAGCTTGAAGTAGTTGGCCTGCGCGCTCATGGGTTTCTCCCTGACTGGGGTGATGACTGAGTTGCCTCGTCCGTGCCGGTACGGCTGAAAAACTGGCGCACCCATGGGTTGGTGCTGCGGTCGCGAAGTGAAACCGGGTCGCCGAGCGCCACCATCGTCTTGACGGCGGCGTCGAGTACCAGGACCCGGTTTGCGATGGAGAAGATGCTCGGCAGTTCGTGCGAGACGATCACAAAAGTCGTCTTGAAGAGGCTCGAGAACGATTTGATCAGCGCATCAAGGTCCGCCGAAGTGATCGGGTCGAGCCCGGCGGAGGGCTCGTCGAGGAACATGATCTTGGGGTCGAGCGCCATCGCCCGGGCCATGGCGACCCGCTTTTGCATGCCACCCGATATCTCAGACGGGAGCAGGTGGGCCGCGTGTTCGAGATCGACCATCTTGAGCTTGGCGAGCGCGACCGCACTGATCGCATCTTTGGAGAGATCTGTGAACTCCTCGAGCGGAAGCCGCACGTTCTGGAGGCAGCTCATCGAGCCGAAGAGCGCGCCGCCCTGATAGGCAACGCCGATCTTTCGAAGAATCTTGGCCTTGGCGCGATCGTCGGCGATTGCCATGTCGTCGCCGTCGATCAGCATCTGGCCGCTCACCGGCGGATAGAGCCCGATGAGGTGCTTGAGAAGCGTGCTCTTTCCGCAGCCCGAGCCTCCCCCGACAAAGAACACTTCGCCCGGGTAAACGTCGAAGCTGACGTCCTTCACGATCGTCTTGGGTCCGTAAGCGGCATGGAAGTCACGGACCCGGATGATCGGGTCACCCTGTCTGGCGTTTTCGAGCGTGAGGTCTTCCATTTGCGTCAAAGATCCAGATTGATGTAGTAGAAGCACGTTCCCATCACGGCGTCGGCCAGCACGATCAGCACGATGCCGGCCACGACGGCCTTGGTGGTGCTGTCTCCCACAGCCCCCGGGCCGCTCTGCGTCTTGAGCCCGCTCAGGCAGCCGATCCCGGCGACGAGCAACGCGAACACAAACGACTTGAACACGCCCTCCAGGAAATCGATGTAGTCCACCGCTTTGATGACCTGATCGACGTAGAACGAGAGCGAATACCCGAGCGAGGCCATCACCACGTACCCGCCGACAACACCCATCAAAGAGGAGAACACGCCGAGCAGCGGAGTGACCGCGAGTGAAGCAAGAACCCGGGGTACAACCAGGAACTTGGTGGGGCTGAGGCCAAACGTCCGGAGCGCGTTGATCTCTTCGGTGACCTTCATCGTCCCGATTTCTGCCGCGAACGCCGAACCGGACCGCCCCGCGAGAATGATGGCCGCCATCAACGGACCCAGCTCGCTGATGATCGCGATCGCCACAACGGTCGGTACCAGCGCTTCGGCGCCGAACGTGCGCATCGGGCCGGCGGTCTGAAAGGCGATGATGAGCCCCACGAGGAAGCCGAGCAAACAGACGACCGGGACGGCATTCGTTCCGGTCTTTTCCGCCGCGAGCAGGGCGTCCCCCCATCGGACGCGGTGGGGGTGCGTGATGGCCCAGAGGAGCACGACCGTAAGTTCACCGGTGAATTCGATGATCGAGACAATGTCCTCAAGCACAGCGGCGGAAGACTTGCCGATTCGAATCACGAGGTTGTCAGAGCGGGGCGGGGTCGCCAGAGTTGCCGCGGGGTTCTTGAGCAGCGCAACGTTCAAAATCCTCTGTTGCTCGGTCGCGATGTGCTCGAAGCGGATCTGTCCACCGCGCCCGCGTACTTGGCGATCAATCTCGACGAGCAGGCCGATGCCCGCGCCGTCGCAATACGTCACGCCGGAAACATCGACCACGAGTTCAGATGGCGCGGAATTCCGCAAAGGATCGACGGCCTGGGCCCAGACCGAGGGCAGAGTGGTCGCGTCAAGTCGTCCGCTCACGTTGAGCCGTGCGGAGCCACCCTGCCGTTCAAGTCGGGCTTCTGCACCCGGGCGTTCTCGTGAAGATGATTCCGTAGGTGACATGCTTTCCGTCTGACTGGCTGAGGCGATCGCAGAAGGAGACTCACAGACTGATGGGCCGGCTAGGGTGGCGCGTGTTTCTCCTCCATCGCGGTCCGGATGGCGCTGAGAATCGAGTCTCCGCTGTCGTTCTTGCTGAAGAAGCCAGCGCACCCGGCCCCGATCGCTTCCTCCCGCACTTTGGGATCATCGTGTGCGGTGATGAAGATGATGGGCGTTTGCGACTTGGCATCGGCGAGGCGCTTCTGCAGTTCAATTCCGGACATGCCGCCCATCCGGACATCGAGCAAGAGGCAGTCGAAACGAGGCTGATTCCGATCGCCGAGGAAGGCTTCACCGGATGCGTAGACGATCGGCTGAAATCCTGCCGCGCGCAGCAGGCGGCTCAGCGAGCGGCGGAGAGCCTCGTCGTCGTCCACGACGGCCACGTAGGTATGGGCAGGACCGCTCATCGGCATCACGGTCACCGTAGAGCCGGCCCATTGATTCTCAAGAGTCCCTTTCGGGACGGGTGGCAAGGAAATTGGACCAATCAGGCCCCGGACGAGGTTGAAGCCGGCGGGCCAATTGTCAACCCGGCCTCGTGAACCAGATGGGCCAGCGCCGCGACCGACTCCACCCGCAGTTTGCACATGAGGCTTGTCCGGTGCCTCTTGACCGACCGTTCGTCAACCCCAAGATCGGAGGCGATGTGCTTGTTCAGGCGGCCCGTCAGAACATGGGCGAGCACTTCCCGTTCGCGAGGAGTGAGCGAGTCGAAGGGCGCACGCAGTTCCCGCACGCGGGCCCGCTGCGAACGAAGAGCGGCATCGTGGGAAATCGCCCGCTGGATGGCGGCGAGCAGGTCCGCCTTGGGCGTGCCTTTGGTCAGGAAGTCTTCCGCCCCCTGCCGCATGGCGCGAACGCTGATCGGGATGTCTCCATGGCCGCTGAGAAACACGATCGGAATCGGCTCCTCGGCCGTTGCCAGTTGCTGCTGCAGCTCCAGCCCGTTCAATCCGGGCATTTCAAAATCGATGACCGCGCACCCAGGAGTGTCGCGCGGGTGATTCGCGAGAAACTCTGCCGGAGATGGGTAGGTCCGAACCTGGAGTCCCGCCGCACGAAGGAAGCGGGACATGGCGCTCAGAAACGAGGCGTCGTCGTCTACGAGATGCACCACCGGCTGGGCGGAGTTCAAGGCGCCATCCCTTCCTTCGCGACGGCCAGACTCATTCGAACCGTAGCACCGCGGTCGGAATTGTTGACCGCCCAGAGACGGCCGCCATGGGCCTCGATGATCGTGCGCGAGATGGACAGACCCATGCCAAGGCCCTTGGACTTGGTTGTAAAGAAGGGCTGGAAGATCCTGGTCAACTGGTCCTCGGGAATCCCCGGTCCATTGTCGCTCACCGCAATCTCGACGGTTGAGTCCTCGCCCCGGCGCGATCGCACAACGAGCCGCCGCTCTTTGATCGGCACATCGCTCATCGCGTCCATGCCGTTGATCATCAGATTGAGCAGCACCTGTTGTAGTTGCACCCGGTCGCCACGCAGTGGTGGCAGACCCGGCTCCGATTCGATCTGGACATGAACCCGACGGCTTACGGCGTCGGCATGAGTGAGCGCCTCGACCTCACGCACCAGGTCGTCGGCAGGAAATGTGGAGGATACGAGGGGCCGCCGCTCCACCATTGTCCGGGTACGTTCGATCACCGCGCCGGCACGCTGCTCGTCCTTGCAGATGTCGGCGAGAATGGCGCGGATTTCTTCAAGGTCGGGCGATTGATGATCCAGCAGCATTGCTCCGGCCTCGGCGTTGCGGAGGATGGCGCCGAGCGGCTGGTTCAGTTCGTGCGCGAGCGAGGCCGCCAATTGCCCCATCGTCGAGACCCGGGTCACGTGCGCCAATTCCGCCCGATGCCTCTGAGCCTCGGCCTCACTGTGTTTGCGTTCGGTGATGTCCAGGGAAACGCCTCGCATCCGGAGGGCCTTGCCGTTGGAGTCACGCTCCACTTGTCCACGGGTCGCAACCCAGCGGGTCACGCCGTTCAGGGAAGGCAGGCGGTACTCAGCCCTGAACTCGCCGCCGCCTTCAAGCGAACGCAGCACGGCCTGCCGAGTCCGTTCACCGTCATCGGGATGAATCGATCCAAGAAAACTGTCGAAAGTGATCCGCTCGGATGGGCCCACTCCGGCGCGCTCGCGGCCCTTCTCGGTCACCCAGATTTCGTCGCGAGCAATATCCCACTCCCATAGGCTGAGGTCGGCGGCGATGGCGGCAAGCCGCATGCGCTGCTGGCTATCGAGAAGCTCAGTTGCGAGTTGGCCGGCCCGCAGCACATCCAGACTCAACTCATAGCCCATCAGCAGCACGAGCAACAGGAAAATCTGACTGGAGAACGTGCTCGGCAAAATCGCCCTCGCATAAAGCGCGTAACTCAGAATGGCCAGCGAAAACCCTGCTGCCGCCACGCCGCCCAGCACCCAAGCCCGACGTCGTCCACTCCGCTTGGCTGCGGTGTGGGCGGCGTCGACCGCAAAGATGATGATCAACACCAGGCTCGGCAGCATCAGAATGGTCCAGGGGTGCAAGACCCCCTGCGGGCGCGAGATCATCTCTCCCAGGAACGGCACCTGCTGCAGGCCGGTGATTTCGCGAAAATAGAAATTGGCCCCGGGCGCGAAATTGAGCGCCAGCATTAGCGCTCGCAAACCGCAGATCAGCCACAACAGCCACAGGCGCCCTGCCCGCAGGTGCAGGCGGATGAACCAGGCGATCAAGACTCCTTCTATCAAGCCAAGCGAGAGCGCCCATCGCCACAACCGCCCATACTCAGCCGGGTCATGAACATGCAGCGCGATCATGTCGAGGACGGCATAGCCCGCGGCGGCGACCGCGGTTACCGAAAACACCAGATTCGCCCATTCGGTGCGACGGCGGGTCCAAATGACAAAATGCACCGCCCCGAGGGTCAGGCAGATGCCAGCGGTCATCGTCCAGATAAAGGTGATCCAACTCATGGAAATCCAAAGCTATTGCATCATCATCCAGTGAATCAGTTTAGTGTGACGGGGAGTGGGGAGGGTCACACGGAATCGCGAAACGCCTCTCGAACCCGACCAACGTACCCCCGATCATCAAACTCCACCCGACACACCAGCGTCCGTCCGCAGGTGGCGT
Source organism: Phycisphaerales bacterium (assembly GCA_044221315.1). Taxonomy (GTDB): domain Bacteria; phylum Planctomycetota; class Phycisphaerae; order Phycisphaerales; family UBA1924; genus JAFEBO01. The sequence continues at coordinate 50,675 of JBGAPK010000020.1, forward strand.
AATGGTGCTTGCTCCGATCGATGGGTTCGTTTGGCTCGCGATCCTCGTCAAAGGTCAACCGAGTCATTCGTGCGGCTTCTTGACGGTACTCTTGTCCCGAAGCAGTTTGACTGTTCAGTCAATGTCCCACATGGATCGCCATTCCCCAAACAATTGATCGAAGGGCACGCGGTTCGGGAGTCATCACGCTCCGATTCCAAGCAGTTCGCTGCGACACGCGTTGCTGAACGACCTGAGCGGATCGAGTTCATCAAACCGATCGGCCGCCACCGCCATCCGCAACTCGTCTGTGGTCAAGTTCGGCTGCCCGTACATCTCGATGATGCGGCGGCAGCACGCTTCCCCCTCCTGCACCACTCGCTGCCCGGACACGAGTCGGATGCAGCTCAGTACCCCGTACAGCTTGATAATCGGATCTGGGCGTTCCATCGAATGCACCACTGCATCAACGACCAGGCAGGAAGCTTCGGTGATGAACTCCTTGAACAGCGCCTCGCGCTCGCGCCGCCTCCAATCCGCATGCGCCCGAACGGTTTGCGTGCGGTGTCCGATCCACGTCGTGATGATGGACGCCGCGGCGCCGAGCATCGAGCCCAGGCCTGCGGCGGCTGCAGTGATGAGTGTTGTGTCCAACAAAGGTGTTTCTCCGCGAATTGGGTTCTGAAGGTGAGCAGGATCTCAATCGGCAAGGACCGGTTTGGCGATCGCGCCCGCCATCTGGCCTGATTCGCTGGAGTGGGCGGGATCCTCGGCTTCCTGCTCCCATCTGACCAGGTGCAGGTCCTCGACGAACACAACGTAGAGCACCGGGACGAGTACAAGTGTGACCAGGGTGGCGACCAGCATCCCCGCGATCTGGACGTAGCACATGGGCTCCCACAGGGGCCCGCCCTCCAGTGCCAGCGGGATGAGGCCGCCGACGGTGGCCAGCACCGTGACCAGCACCGGGCGAAGGCGGGCCAGACCCGCGTCGACCACGGCCCGGCGGAGCGGCTCTCCCTTGTGACGCATCTCGTCGATGAAGTCGAAGAGAACGATGACGTGGGAGATGATGAGGCCCGCCAGTGAGGCCACACCCAGGAAGGCCATGAAGCCGAAGGACGACCGGAAGATGAGCAGGCCGATAAGCCCGCCGACGATCCCGAAGGGCACGGCGGCGTACACCAGCAGCGGCTGGGTGGCCGAGTTGAACTGCAGCACCAGCGCCAGGTAGATCGCAAGGAACGAGACGACGAGAGCGAGCGTCAAGGACTTGAACCCCTTTTCCTGCTCGAATTTCTCGCCGCCAAACTCCCAGCGGTAGCCGGGAGGAAACGCGACGACGTCGGCCGACGACGCGCCGGGGCCCGGCGCCGACGGAAGCACGTGCTGGAGTTGATCGACCACTTGGCTGGGCAGCACGCCGGAGACCGTGTCGCAACGAACGGTGATGCACCGCTCGTGGTCGCGCCGGCGAATCTTCGGAGTCACGATCTGCGGCACGAACTTGGCGAGTTGCTGCAGCGGCATGCGTACGCCGGACGTTGTGTTCACGGCGGTCAGGCTGAACAGATCATCGAGGCGTGTGCGCTCCTGAGGCCGCAGCCGCAGCATGATGTCGATGAGCTTGTCCCGCTCGCGGATCTGTCCGACCGAATAGCCGGAGAGACCGGCATCAACCGCCGTGGCGACGTCCTGGTGCGTCAGGCCGCTCATCGCGGTGCGGTCGGCGTCGATGTTCAGGCTCATCTGGAAGACCGGGTCGCCCCAGTCGTCGTGGATGTCGATTGTCCCGGGGATTGAGCGCAGGCGCGCTTTGACCTCCGAGGCAACCCGGCGGAGCGTGCTCGTGTCCGGCCCATAGATCCGAAGCTGCACGGGCACGCCGATCGGAGGGCCGGTTTCGAGCTGCTGGCAGCGCACGCGGGCCCGCGCGATGCGGAGCGGGAGCTGTTCCTTGAGCCGCGCGGCGATGGTCGCCGTCTCTTCCGTGGACGTGGTGTGCACCAGGATCTGAGCGTAGTTGTCGGCCCGCTGTTCGGGCTCGATGGAGAGCCAGAACCGCGGCCCGCCGGCGCCGACGAAGGTCGTGTAGCTGGCGATGTGATCTCCTTCAAGGGCGTCGATATCGCGGATCGTCTGCATCGCGATATCGCGAGTCTCACGGATTGGCGAACCCTCGGGGAGATCAAGGTTGACCGTGAACACGTTGTGCAGGTCCTTCGGGAAGAAGGAGGTACCGATGGAACCGCACAGCAGCACCCCCGCCGCGAGGATGGTCAAGGCGACGGCGGTGGAACGGAACCGGTGGGCGATGCACCATTCGACCAGGGCCTTGTACAGGCGGGGAAAGCCTTTCGCCGGCGCGTCGTGGGAGCCCTCGAAGCCCTTCTGCCCTTTCAGCATGTAGAAGCCCAGGAGGGGCGCGAACGTCCACGCGACAATCATCGATGCGAGCAGCGAGAACGAGACGACGATCGGAAGAGAGTAGATGAAGTCGCCAGTCTTCCCCTTGACCAGCAGCAGCGGCAGGAAGGCCACAACATTGGTGAGCGTCGCGTAGAAGACCGCGCGAGCGAGCCGCTGGGGTCCGAGCCACGCGGCCCTTGCCCGAGGTTCCCCGTGCGCCAACTCGCGGTTGATGGCGTCGGACGCCACGACCGGGGCGTCGACCAAGAGGCCCAGGGCGATGATGAGCGCGGCGATCGAAACCTGCTGAAGGTCGATCCCGACGAGTTGGGAAAGACCCAGGGTCATTGCGACGGTGATCGGGATCGAAATCGCGATCAACAGTGCGCTCCGCCACTCCATGAATACGAGCGCAACAAGGACCACGATCACAACAGCCTCGATCAGGTTCTTGTTGAATGACTTGATCTTGTGTCGGACCTCTTCCGGTTCGTTGCTCGTCCGTTCCACTCGGAGGTCCGGCGGCAGCCGGAGTTTCAGGTCTTCAAGGGCGGCGGTGATGTCGCGGTCGTAGTCCGCGATGTGCGTGCCCTTGACCTGCCGGACTGATATCGTGATGGCGCGGTCGGTCTGGAGTTCCGTAGCGCCCCGCGGGGCGTATTCGGGCTCCGAGGCACTTGCGCTACCCGACCCCTCGCCGGACCCGGTGCCTCGCGGGACCTTGAAGGTCCGGAAGTTCAGCACGTCGGGCGGGTCCACGTACCCGCGCGTCACTTCGACGAGGTCGCGGAGGTAGAGCGGATAGCCGCCCGGCGAGACGGTCAGGACCGTGCCGCCAATCTCCGAGGCGGACGTGTACGCGCCGGTGGGCCGGACCACGACCCGTTGGTCGGGCAGCTCAACGGTTCCGCCGGGCATGTTGATGTTCCTGTCGTGGACGCGGTCCACGATGGTCTGCGGCGCGACCCCGAACTGGTTCAGGCGCTGCCCCGAGTACGACAGCCACACGCGCTCGTCCTGCACTCCCACCATGTCGATCTGCGCGATGAACGGCGATTGCTTCAGGCGGTCGCGGATTTGATCGGCGAAACTCCTAAGTTCGCGGTAGGTGTACTTGTCTTGCGCGCTGGCACGGAGCGCCTCTTCCAGATTTTCCAAGTCGCGGATCCAGAACGGCCGCCAGATGTCGGGTTGGAACTGGTCCGGGCCGCCCGCCTCCCGCTCCCACCGCGCCGTGGTCGCTCGCACGTCGGCCTCGGTCTTGCCCGGGACGAGCGTGATGTCCAGCATCCCAGCGCCGGGCGCATCGACGAGCGCCGCCTGCAGGGCGACGCCGGACTCTGTCAGCCGCTGGGCCAGCGTGCGGCCGCTCCGGATGACATGTGAGCGGGCCACGGTGCTCGGGTACACCAGCACGCCGGTCCAACGATCGGACGGATCAGTCTCGGGCGTCTGTCGCCGGTGCGACTCGATCGCTTCGCGGATGCTCTTGGCACGCAGGCGGATCTCCATGTCCGTGACCGGCGGCGAACTGATGGTGAGCATCACCGCCACCGAGTCGCCGAAGTCCTTGTTCAGGAGCGACTGTGTCGGGCGTCCCGCCGCTTGGGGCAGGTCCTTCAGTTCGCTCAGCTTGCCGCGGATGTCCTGCCAGACCAATTCGGCGTGGCGTTCGGTCTCGAACAGTTCGACGTAGACGATCGAAATGCCCGGCCGGCTGATCGACTTGACGTGTTCGACGGCCGGGTTCTCCGCCACCTTTCGCTCGATCTTCCGGGTGACTTCCTGCTCGACCTTTTCGGCCTCCGCTCCCGGGTACGGCGTGATGATGACGCCCGTGACCACCGGGATGATCGGGTCCTGCCGCTGCGGCATCGCCGTGTAGGCGTAGATACCCCAGGCGAGGACAGCGAACATCGCCGTCCAAGCGATGGGCCTCTTGTTCACGAAGAACTGTGAAATGTTCATTTGGCCTCCGGGTCGTGGGGCAGGGCCGTCGCCGAGTCGGTGCTCTCGGGGATCACGCGAACCAACGTTCCGTCGGTCAGGCGCTCGCTGGTCGATATGGCGATCCTGGCGCCGGGCCGCACGTCGCTCCCCTGAGGAAGGACCTCGACCTGGTTGTTGTACACGCCGCCGAGGGAGACCTTCCGCGTTCTGACAACGTCGCGCTCGCTTTCGGACACGACCTCGTACACGACGAGATCATCGGGGGACGTGCCCTGGTGGATGGCGGTCATGGGCAACAGCATTACTGTTTGATCAAGCCTGGCGCCGACGACCACGGAGACGATCATGCCCGGGCGCAGAAGGCGCTGGCCCGACTCCAGCTCCGGGTTGGCAAGCGTCAGTTGCGTCAGAAACGTCCGGGTTGTGGGGTCGGCTTCGGGCGCGATCTTGGTGACCGTTCCCTTGAGATCGCGACCCTCGAACGCGTCGGCTGTGATCACCAACTCCTGACCGAGGAAGACTCGCTCGGCGGGTGAGGGGTCAATCGCGGGGGCCCCGATCATCGTGTCCGGCACGCCAAAGTTCACGTGCAGGGTGGAGATGTCGATCAGGCGGAAGGCGACCTCTTGCGAGGCCTTGCGCTCGCCGGGTTCGATGTTCTTTTCGGCGACGGTTGCGTTCTCGAACGGGACGATGAGTCTTCGGTTCTCGTAATTGTCGTTGGCCTGATCGAGCTGCACGCGGGCGTCGGCGAGAGCGTGCTCGGCGGATTCGAGCTCGCCGGCGGCGGCCACGCGCCTGGCTTCGGCTTCGTCGCGTGCGACCTTGGAGACCGAGCCGGCGGCTTGTTCGAAGCGCTGGAAGTTTCGCATCGCGATCGTCAGTGTTTCCCCGGCCGTCTGGACCCGCGCTTCGAGCTGTGCGACGCGTGCCTCCGCCCCGGCCTTGGCGCGGCGCAGGTCGCCTTCGTCCAGTTCGGCAATGACCGTTCCTTTCGCGAGCGTGTCCCCGACCTGGACGTCCCGATCCATGCCCGGGGGTCGGTAGAGGCTCTGCACCGTCCCGGAGAGCTTGAACGCCAGCGAAGTGGTCTGGAGCGGTTCGATCGAGCCGCTGAATCTTCGTGAGGCGGCGATCTTCTCGGGGGTCAGCACCTTAACCACGACCGGGACGGGCGGGGGCGCCGTGCGGTGCTTCTCGCAACCGGGGAGGGTCCCGGCCACCGCGCAGAGAAGGGCGATCAGAAGCGATGCCCGGGCGTGGAATCCGTTTCCGAGCAGACGCAGGGTCCACGCGCTGGGGCGGTCACCCGAATTGAGCGTGACAAGGGTCATGAATTCTCCTTTGCAACGACCAGCGCCTGAGGCGCGGGCTGAGCCGCCGGCGACTCCCAGAACTCCCATCCGCCGCCGAGGGACTTATAGAGCCGTACCGCGTGCACCGCGAGCGCGACCCGGCCCTCGGCCAGAAGCATGTCGGCCCGATCGGACTGGCGCTGCGCATCCAGGACCGTGAGTTGATCGAGCAAGCCGTTACGGTAATCGTCCTGGGCGATCTTCAGGGCGTCGCGTGCGCTGGCGGAAAGGCGTTCGAGATCGGCGACGCGGGCCCGCCCCCGATCAACGGCGACCAGCGCACTCTCGACCTCGCGGAAGGCCGTCAGGACGGTTTCCTCGTACAGCGCCTTGGCCGCATCGACCTCGGCCTCCGACATCCTGATGGTCGCTTGGCGCCGTCCCGCGTCGAAGATCGTCCAGTTGATGGAGGGGCCGGCCAGGTAGTAGGTGCTCGGGTTGGTGGATGTATTGCCGTTGAAGAGCTGGTCGGTCTGGCGGCTCGCGAACCCGGCGGAAGCGCCGAGCACCATCTGCGGGAAGAGCTGCGCCGTTGCCACGCCCACCATCGCCGTTGCGCTTGCAATATGGCGCTCGGCCGCCTGGATGTCCGGCCTGCGTCGGAGCAGATCGGAGGGAACGCCTACCGCGATGCGCTCCGGCACCGCTGGAATGCTGGATGGAGAGGTGAGCTCATCGCTGAGAGCCGTCGGCTCGAGAGCCAAGAGCGTCGAGAGCACGTGGACATACTCCCGGATCGCGTGCTCGATGGGGGGGATCTCGGCCTCGGTCCCCTCCACCTCTGTTCTTGCCCGCACGACTTCCAGGTTGGGCGCCAGACCCTTGGCATACCGTTCCTCCGTCACACGGAGGGTCTGGCGCTGGTCGTGGCGCGAGGCTTTGGCGACCTCCAGCTCACGCTGAGCGCCGCGGAGTTCCACATACGCGCGGGCTGTTTCGGCCGCGACCAGGACCACCACCGCTCGCCGCCTTGATTCCGCGCTCTGCTCCTCCGCCGCGGCGGACTCAACCAGCCGTCGCGTTCCTCCAAACAGGTCGACGGTCCACTCGGCGTCGAATCCGACCTGAAAGAGGTTGCCGGTAAGGTCCGCGCCCGGAATTCCGATCACCGCCTCGCTGGCGCGGAAAGTGAGCGCCGATGCGCCCACCGCCACACGCGGGTAAAGCAGTGATCGCGCCACCTCCCGCACCGAGCGGGCCTGCAGGACTCTGGCCTCGGCCACTTTGACGTTGTTGTTCGCGGGCACGGCCCGCTCGATGAGCGAGACCAGTTCTGCGTCGTCGAAGCGAAGCCACCACGCGATTTCGCCCTCGCTCGCGCGGTCGGGCGCCGCGGCGGATGTACCGGCAAGTTCGCCGAATGCGGCCGGCATGGTCGGGGAGGGCGGCGTGTAGTTCGGGCCGACCATGCACCCGCCCAGCGACGAGCATGCCGCGGCGAGCAGGAGCGGCCGGACGCGACGCCCGGCGTCGGGCGTTGCCGGGCTCAGATTGGCGTGGCGGATCGTGATCATGATCAAACGATACGTCGTAAATATACGACGTCAAGAAAAATATTACCATTGTACATAAAAAATATTGACGGCGTACATTTACAGGCTAAACTGAACTAGAGGAATCGCGGCGCCTCCGGACCAGTAAACGCCCTGCCGCACAAAGAGCGACCCACTCATGAACTACCAGAACCCCGTCTCGCAGAGCAGGACTAGGAAGCCGCAGAGCGGACCCGGCCGGCCCGCGGCGGGCGAATCACTCACCCCTCTAGAGGTGGCCGAAGCGGCCTTTAACTTGATCGTCGCCGAAGGCGAACAGGCACTGACCATGCGTCGCCTCGGGGAGGTGCTCGGCGTTAAGGCGATGGCCCTATACAACCACTTTCCGGACAAGGAAGCTATTCTCGACGCGGTCGCGAATCTGGCGTTGGCCCGCGTTCCTCTGCCGCCCGCAAAGGGACCGTGGAAGAGCCGGATCAAGGCGCTCTGCCATGGCATCAGAAGCATGGCGCTGCAGTATCCAAACGTCTTTTGCGTGGCGATGTACCGGCGTGTCCCGCCCGAATCTGCGTTGCCTCAAATCGAATGGGCCCTGTCAGCCTTCGCCGAGGCGGGGCTCTCCCCCGCAGCGCAGGCCGTCGCCTACCACACGATGCGTCTTTACGTGCGAGCCTACTGCCTTTGGGAGATCGAGGAGCTTCGCGCGAATCGCGCCGGCGAACCGGCCGAGTTCGCGCGCCTGACAGCCCCATATCCCCGCACGGCCGCGGCAGCGAGTCTCATCTTCGCGCCGAACCCAGACCGACAGTTCGAGGCGGGGCTTGACCTGATTCTGAGCGGACTGCAGGCGGGCAGGGAGAAGTAAGCCGTGGTTGGCGACGCGATTCTGAAACCGTGTGCCGCTCGCGGCGGCACCGCAAGCGAAAGGAAGCATTCGATGAGCCGCAAGTCGATCGAAATGGCCGATGGCGTGCAGGTGTCGATCGCCGCGCCCGATGCCGCGCGAGTTCACGTCGCCGGCAACTTCAACAACTGGGACCCTCGTGCCACCCCGATGCGACGGCGACGAGACGGCCGGTGGGCGGCCGTCCTCGATCTCCTGCCAGGATCCTACGAGTACAAGTTCATCGTGGACGGCCGTTGGTGCTGCGCGGACGGCCGGGATTCAGCGTTTGACGGTCGGCCCGGTCATGTGCGCAACACGTACGGCACCATGAACATCGCGCTCCGCGTGCCCGGCCTTTGTGAGGGCGACCTCTTGGGGTTAGCCGACTGCTGAGGAGGATTGCCGTGGACTTAGTGCAATCAGTTGGCATCGAGCAGGCTCAGTCCGGCGCGTCAAGACAGGTGGCGCCGATGCGCGCGAGCGTGCGTGTACTCATCGTGGGGGTTCTGGGGCTCCACGCACGAGTCGCGCTGGGCTTTACGGAGGTGGCCAGCGCCTTCGACGCATCGGTCCAAGTTCGGCACGACGGCCGCATCGCGGACGGCAAGAGCATCATCCAACTCCTGATGTTGGGCGCAGGCAAGGGAGCCGAACTCGAGATTACCGCCGAGGGTGCCGATGCAAAGCGCGCTGCCGACGCCCTTCGACTCGTCATTGAGCGTCCGCTCGGGGAGGAGCCATGAATCCTGCCGAACGGGAAAGACGCGTGCGCGACCCGACAGAGACCGCCCCCCCGACGCCGTGCGGGGTCATACGCGCCCCCGGAGTGCGCGCAACCGCGCCATCGCCCCGCCCTGCGATCCCCGATCTCCCGGAGCGGCCCCGCGGTGCAGGTCCGGGTGTGGCGGTAAAACGGTCCTATCACGTTGGCCGGCAGCACTTCTCGCGGGCGTATGCAGGACGCACATTCGAAGTATTGCTGACGATGGACGGACCCACTCGCGACGGCGTTCGGGTATCTCTCGATACAACGCTGAACGCACCCGCCCCGGGAGAGTGGGTCTCGGTGCCCTTCGAACAGGTCGGTGATCACGCCTTCCGTTGCCGGATCATCCCCTCGGCGCCGGGGTTCTTCGCGTTCCGGGCCCGGGCCTCAATCGACGGCGGAGCGACGTGGATCCATGACCCCGTGCCGATGGCGTGGGTCATGGTCGATCCCCCGCAGATCGACGGCCTGCGAATGTACACCCTGCTCCCAACCGCATCCGGGACTATCGCAGACTGGACGTCCGACTTGGAGCGCATCAAGGGTCTGGGCTTTAACGCGGTCCATCTTCTGCCGGTGACTCGATTGGATGCATCGCAGAGCCCCTACGCGGCCCGCGATCTATTCGATGTTGATCACGCCTACCTGATGGGCTCGTCCGATTCCGATGGTCTGGAGCAACTCGAGGCCTTCGTTGAGCGGGCGAAGGAACTCGGGCTGGCCCTGTGCTTCGACCTCGTGATGAACCACGTGGGGGTCCAGAGCACCATGGCCCGTCGCGCTCCGGCTTGGATCGTCCCCGACCAGAACAGCCCGGACGGGAACCGGCGAGCACGATATTGGTTCGAGGGACAGTGGCGAACGTGGGACGACCTTGTCCTGATCAACTTCGAACACTCCAACGATCAGATCCGGGCCGAGATATGGGAGTACATGACGCGGTACGCGCTGTTCTGGGGTGGCTACGCCGCGTCCACGGGCGGCCTGGTCCGCTTCGACAATCTGCACAGCAGCAACCAGGAGTTCGTGCGCTCCGTCGCCCAGTCGCTCGCGCACGCGCACCCGAATCTCGGAATACTCGCGGAGTACTTCACCGACGATGTCTCGCTGCTCAACACCGTCCCCGAGTGGGGACTCTCTCTGGTCCTCGCGTTGCCTTGGGGCAAGAAATTCGTGCCCGAATTGCGCGCGTACCTGCGGTACATCCATCGCTTGTCCGAGCACATCCGCTACTTCATGCCCATCACGTCGCACGACGCCGGCTCGCCGGCGCAGGAGTTCGGCCATCCTGAATCCACGGTGCCGAGGTACGTTGTCAGTGCCCTGCTCGGAACAGGCAGCACCGGGATGCCGCAGGGTGTGGAATGGGGAGCGCCGGAGCGGATCGACTTCATCGGACTCAAGGAGCGTCGCGCTCCCGTTGGCGAGGCCAGATTCGCCGGCCTCATCCGGACGGTCAATCAACTCCTCGCGAGCAACGCGGCGTTTCGTTGCGGCGACAACTGCGAGTTTGTGGATAACGACCACGCCGCGATCATCGCGGCATTCCGGCGCCACCCCGACCGACCCGGCGGATTCCTCGTCGCGTGCAACTTTGACATCCACGCGCGTCAGTGCGTGACGTGTGACTTGTCTCAACTGTGCGGCGGACCGGTCCCCCTGGAGGGCCGTGAGATTCTCGGCGGACAGCGCGGCAGGTTTGATCGCGCGGTAGTTCCCCTTGAACTGCCACCTTGCGGGGCGGTCGTTTGGGAACTGGGTCGTGATTGAGAAGAAGACTCACACGCACGCCCAGCCGAGCCGCGCTTACTTCACGGTGGAAGACATGCTGGATTCGCGCATCCTGCGTCAAGAACCGCGTACTTCCTCGCGACTCCCGCGAGACCACCCCGTCCGACCCAATACCCCCCGCACCGCGAAACAAACACGGCCCCGGATTTCTCCGGGGCCGGGAAGCTCCCCGATCCGGACGGTTTCAAACCGCGCTCTCTCCGCGCGCGAGCGCCCTTCGCTGTTAACCAGAGGGTCGTCGAGAGCGCCCAGCCGCTGTTTTTAGAGCGCCAGAGCGTCATTTGGAAACAAGTTGTAAAACAAAGAGCGCACGCCTCGAGCCGCTGTAAGGGGGCTCCGCACCTGTCCGCGGTCCGAAGATGGAGTGCCTGGACCGGTTCATCCTGCTGGGGAACCGCCATCGACCCCCTCGTCCGTGAGTTCGCCGAGTACTACAACGGGGAGCGGCCGCACTCGTCGCTGGGGTTCCGCACGCCGACGGGCCCGCTGTTGGGCTTGCACAATTCCTCTCGACAATCCGACAGCGTTCGGTGCCGAGAAAGATTCGGTGGCGTGCTCAAGCACTATGTCCGGCTGGCCGCTTGAGTATTTGACCGGGACGGGACTATCCGTGCCCCCGCCTGCACCAGGCAGCGATTGCAATTATCTGCACTCAAACAGAGCGAATGTTGGGCGTGCAAGCAAATCCCATTCACTTACTCGAATTGGATACGATTCATTAATGCGGGCAGATTTACATTGTGAAAACCAATTGCGAATATCATCAATATTAGAATCTGACAGTCTTTCGAATCGATTCGGGAATGAAGATATAAGTCCGGCAAATGCCCGAAAGAGACACAGATCGCAAATCGATTTAAAGTGGGCAGTCGAAGCACTGTAGGGGATTCGGGCCACGTCATTCAGGAGCCTAAGGCCCTCATAAGGATCGGAAGGATTCCATTGAGTCACGAGTACGAATTCCAACGGAAGGCTCATCAAAGCGCTTTTCGGAGAAGTCATCAGCCACTGATGCATCAGCGATTCGTCTTTTCGTGTTATTGCCTGAATCGCTATCTCATCAGATAGGCGGATGCGAAAATATTTATCATTAGCAGATGCAAACTTCAGGCTGCCAATTTTTCGACCTTCGAGCTTTGGAAGCAACACCAATATTGCTCGCAAGTCGTTTGCGGATCTATCCGTGCAATATCGAGCAACCGCGTCGACCGACGAAGGCACAAGCCTTGCCCCTCGAGACGTATATTCTAGTTCCCAGCGCGCTGCCAGGGCGATAATTTGATCTTCTGAATTTGGGACGCCGAACAATCGGGCTGCGACAAGGATGATGATCGCGCAAGCCAAGAGAATGGCACACCATTTGGCCGGATGTGATTTGAGTGAGGAACGTATATCCATTAGCGTCTATTGAAATTTGAGTTAATATTAATGGAGACTTCGCGGTACTTAAGCCGCTTTTCCAAAATTCTTTGTCCTAATTTGGGAATATCAAAAAACTGCGCACCGTCGGCAGTCAGAGCTTGATAGGCCCCCTTGCTTTCAGTCCATTTGTCGAGCGTATCAAAAACCTCCGTTCGCGACACGTCCGCCCCCACACCGTGCCCAAAATATCTCGAATTGCCACGATAAATAGTCCATTCCCCATTGAGGTCGGGGCGACTTGCGTCAAGCGATGCCATTCCCGGCTTGAAATGTGTTCTGTCTCCGGGTTTCAATGCGCCTTCGTCCATAACATCTCTTCGTTTAATGAACTGATTAGACGATTGAGTAGTTCCAAAAATATATGCATAGTTTCCTATATCACTATTATCCGTGGCATCAATGAGCCCTTTATTTAGTACTAGAAGCGATGCTGCTGTGCAGTAGGCAAACATATTTGGCGAGCGGTCAAAATATGATGCAATTGCCTCTGGCGGCATATCGATTGCATTCACGGGATACGCAATCGCGTGCTCTTGAGCCCGGCTTCCAGTTGTGCTACCATTCGGATATAAACCCGTCCAGTTGTCTGCGGCTTTTAGGACCTTTTCGCGAATTCGATCTTCCAAAACCGCGAGCAAAGGAGCGACATTGATCAAGTCGCCGGCAGACCCTCGCTCGGAAATGTACGGCATCTTGTCGGCCGCTGCGCTCCTATGTCCGGTGAGCAGAAACGCCAAATCCGAAAATGAATCGCCGCACGTGGCCTTGACAAAAGCATGGCTTGCGGTAAAGGTGCCTTCAACTTCCCATAGTCCGTGCGGATCGACGAGAACATTGGGAATATTGGAAACATATGCAGTAAGGTTTTGGCTACACGATTCTGCTGCACGGTCTCTGCTCAGCCATCTACCCGTATTCGCGCTGTAGTACCGATACCCAAAGTAACTCAGCCCGGTCTCCTCATCGAAGTACTTCCCGCTGAACCGCAGCTTGAATTGATCGAGGTTGGTGGACGACGCCGTGAGCCGCTCTCCGAAGGGGCCGTACTCGATGCTCACCCACCGGCTGTCGTCGCTCAGGCTGCGCAGGTTGGTCACGTTTCCTTGCGGGTCGTGGCTGAACCATCGCGTGTTGCTCGTGGTTGGGGTGCCGCTCGAACCTTGGAAGAGCAGGCCGCCGATGCCGCCGGCGCCCTGCATCGAGCCCGACAGATCAAGGCCGTAGAAATAGCTCCGCTGCACGACGGAGTTCGCGTTCAACTCCAGCGTCAGGAGCCATCCGTCGTACATGAACTTGGTCTCGTCAACGATGCCGTCGGATTCGCTCCCGCCCTCGGTTAGGCTCGATGTGGTCGAGGTCGATTCGCTGCTCGACATCATCATGCTCTCTCCGCCCGACATGGTCTGGCGGTATTTGCGGATGCGGCGGCCCATGTAATCGTACTCATAGCGCCAGGAGCCGTCGAACGTCAGGGGACTCATTCCGTAAAGGCTGCCCTGGAGATCGACCTGGATCAGCCGGTTCTCACCGTCATAGGTGTAGATGGATCGGCCATCGCTGGTCAGGTTGCCGTCGAGGTCGTAGGAGTAGTACTCCGGCGACGATGGGACAAAGTATGGGATGGATGCTGCTCCGGAGGCGGTCCCCGCGTTGTCGCCGTCGGGGAAAGGGTTGACGATGCGGTGGAAGTAGGGCCCGGCGCCGGTGCCGCTCGTGACCGGCTGACGATCGCCAGCAACGCCGGAACCTGACCCATCACTCGCAATCTTCACATACGCCGGATTGCTCGTCGAGAACCCCTCGAAGTCGAAAGTCCGTGGCACCGTCCGCTGGCTATACCGGTTCAACCGGTCCCGCGTGTACGTCCACGTCGCGTACGGGCTCGAGCCGCCCATTGTGGCGCTTGTGCGGTTGCCGATCGCGTCGAACGCATAGCCGAAGTTCTGGCCAAGAACGTCCATGTCGGGATTCGGATCGGTCCAGACCTTGTTCGCCCCCGTCAACTGGCCGTAGGCGTCGTACGCAAAGTCCCAGCGGTAGTCGGGCCGGTTCCAGCTCGCGGTCGAGGCTTGGTAGGACGTCACGGTCTGGGAGGTCCGCTGATTGGCCGTGTTGTAGGCGTAGGAGTAATTCTCAAGGTCATGGCCAGAGGCGGTGCCCACGCTCGCCGTCCACTGGAGGCCGGTCAGCCGCCCGAGGCCGTCGTACGAGCGAACTCCCGCAGCGACATCGCTCGACGATGTCGTGGGCGGAATGCCATCATGGCCGCCGGTGATCGAGATCGCGCCCAGGTTACGGATGGTGTGAGATGAGACGCGGGTGCCCTTAGTTTCAAACGCGTAGTTCGCGTCGAACTGGGATTTCCACGTGCCGCTGACGTTGGCCATCATCCAGAATCGGCTGAGCCGTCCAAGCGAGTCGTAGCCAAACCCGCGATTGGAGAGTTCAGTGGTTGTCGAGCCCGACTGCTGGCGGTAATCGAGGCTGGTCCGCTGGCCAATACTGGAGTATGTGAGATCCTGACGGAGGTGGATGAACAGGCCGTCAGGAAACTCTTCCTTCGTGACACGGTCGAACGCGTCGAAGGTGAAGTTGCGCGTTCCCGCCTGGTCGGTGATGCGATTGGTGCGGCCTCGGCGGTCGTAGTCGAAGCCGACGGTGGGGGTGATCCCGTCGTTGTACTCTATTTTCGAGAGATCTCCGGCTTCGTTGTAGGTGTACGTGGTCGTGGCACGGGTGGTACTACTGGATGGAATTGAACGGCGCCATGCACGGGTGGCGAGCTTGCCGCCGTGGGTGTAGGTGTAGCTCGGCCCGGTGTCGGCTTCCGCGTTGCCCGTGGTGCTGCCAGGCGTGGTGTACTGCTTTTCATCGAGCCAGCCGCGGTATGGGTTGTACTTCCACTTGGTCGTCGCTGGATTGCCGACCGTCGTGCCCGACTCGGTCTGGTAGGTCGTCAGTGTTAGCATCCGCCCCTGGCTGTCGTACGTGTAGTCGACCGGGTAGGTGCGGGCGCCGCGGATGGTGGCGACGCGCCCGGCGGCGTCATAGGTCGTGGTGACTTTCTTCGTCGAATCGGTTGGGTAATCCGGAAGGTGAACGACCTTGCGCCTTCCGAGTTCGTCGTACTCAAAGCCGGCGATGAGAGATGTGGGTGAACCGGAGCCCGACGTTTGCGTGATCGAAGCGATCCGGTCGGCGGAGGGGTTGTCACCCGTCGCAAAATCCTCGTAGGTGTAGGTGGTAACAGGATTATTGGTGCCGCCGGCGGGGTCGAGGTCTGTGACTGTCGAGAGGCGCCCGTGATCGTCGTAGGTGTATTCGCGCTTGAGCATTTCAACCGCGGTTGGTGTCGTGCTGTCGAGAGTGCGTTCGGTTTTCACCACGCCGTAGAGACTGGTGGTTTCAGTACTGGTGGTGTCCGGGTTGATGATCACGGTGCGGGACCTGCCGCTCACGCCGTCGGCCTTGTGGGTAATGGTTGTGGTGACTTTGAGGGTGCTTGAAGAGTCGCCGCGGTACTCGACCGTCTTTTCCGGCGCGGGGTTGAGGGTCGTGCCGGTGGCGATAATCACATCGGTGGTTGATAGTGGTTGCCACGTTCCGGCGCTGTCGCTCAATTGCTTGGTAGTGGTCCGATGGGCGTAGACGCCAGACCCGAGGTCCACGACAGAACGCTCGGTGCGAGTGACGCGGTCGTAGGCCTCGTTGCCAGAACCGCTAGAACCGACGTCAATTGTGTCGTTTCGGTTGTCCGTGCCGTTGGTGATATTTGAATCCAGGTCGATGGCGGTCGTTGAATACTCGACGTGATTTGTGTTGTCCCAGCCATCGGCAAAGAGCGTAACGACGCCGTCCATGTCGACCTGCTTCACCAGCTTGCCGCGGCCGCCGTAGTAGTTGCGCGATTCGTAGAAATCGGTTTCCTCTGTGCCGAAGGGAACTCGCGTCCGTTCGGTGCGGCCGAGCGGGTCCTGCACGCTTTCTACCCACTCGGTCGTCTCGCCGCTCCCGCCAAGCTTGATGCTCCGCGCGATGAAGCGATCCGCCGAACTCACCGTTGCTATGCGGTATTCCTGACGCGTACGACAGGACACGTCGTCCCCTGTCTCCTTCGCCCGCCCATCGGGATAGGTCGATTGCCAGACGGCGTTGGTTGTCGAATAGTTCGGGTTCATTGTCGTCACCTTTGACGAAAGAACCCGCAGCGTGCCCGATGTAGTCCAATCGTGCGAATAGGCATAGGTCGTCCGCACCCCGTTGCTCGTGGTGTCGGTAACGCGGCCGGCAAGGTCATAGGTGGTGATGTCCGTAATCGCTTCGGGCACTCCCGACTGATCGGATTGTCGCGTGACCTTGGTGGTGCGTCCTTCGGCGTCGTACGTGTAGAGCGTGGTCAGGCCGTGACCGTTCTGCAGCGTGCGAAATTCGGTCACAACGCGACCGAGCGAATCGTGCGTGTAATTCGTCGTGTTGCCGTCCCGGTCCGTGCGGGTAGCCAGACCGCAGCAGTCGTAGGACATGGATTCGGTCGTGCCGTCCAGATAATCGATTCGCGTGGCACGACCGAACGCATCCGGATAGGACTCGATCGAACGAGCGACGGTGCGCTCTACGCTGCTGATCACCTCATAATCGGTCTCCGTGCGCATGCCGTCACTGCCAAACGTCGTGACGTGCTTGTAGTACTTGTTCAAATCCCATAGTTTGTTGGTTTGGCTGCCGGTTTCGGCGGGCCATCCGGAGAGTGTCGTGACTTGGCTGCCGTTTTCAGTGTAGCGGCTCAACCTCCCGTCACTGCTCAACGACAGGGTCGTTCGCCAAACGCCACCCGAGTTGGTGGATTGCGTGACCGACACGATGTTGTCGCCGAGGTAGGGAACTTTGCCGTTAGAGGTCAAAACACCGCTAGAGCCCGCGAAGAACGTCGCCGGAGTTGCGGTTGCGGCAGCGGCAGGATCTGCGCAGTCGATATGCCAGGAAACGTGAACGGAACTGCTTTCCACTAGGACGAGGTCGTACGAACACCGGACGACGGCACCCGACCATGTCGAAGTGCTGGAATCGAATTTTGGGTACATGACGATCGTGCGTTTGACAGCGCCCACCGTGGCCGTGCCGGAAGAGTGCGGCAGACCCCACCAGTTGTCGCTGGTACCGATCGACAGCGATGTCAAACTCGGATACTCGTACGTCGTCACAATGTTCTGGGCTTCGGAGTCCGTGACATGCGCAGGGTCGTACACATGATCGAGGAACCCCTCGACTGTCTTTGAAACAAGGCCCGTCGCGCTGTCGTACTCGAAGTGCGTCCATCCGCCATCGGGGCGGCTTTCGTGCTTGACTTTCGCGTATGACAGCTGGCTTGGATCGTCGTAGTACGTCCACGTCGTTGTCAGTATCTTGTCTTTGTCGGCAGTATTGGTCGGACTTGCCGACGGGTCCGCGTAGACGCTTCGCGCCGTCGTACGCGGAGCGCCGGCAACTCGCTCAAGCTTGGTGGTGATCTTGGAGGCGAGGGCCGTCGGGTCGTTTCCGCTTGTGAACTCCGAGCTGATCTGCGTAGTTCCCTCAAACGCCGTGGTCGTCCACTGCCTGTGCGTCGATCCGTCCGCGCTGCTTCCCACGGTACTGCCGTAGTGACCCCCAACGGAATCGGCGGCTTGGCTCCGGAATTGCTCCAGCGCGGTCCCCGCGGTATTTCGCCTCCACTCTGCAATCTCTATGTGCATACCTGACGCGCTGGCACCCCCGTCCAAGAAGTCGGGTGTTGACCCGATTGTTCTCGTTATCACCACGCTCCGGAGTGGTAGACTTCCTGAGTAACCAGATGGAAACAGTTCAATCGTCGCGCTGCTATCGCCGGAGGTGCTGCATTTCACCCACCCCTTTTGGTAGGGCAAGGTGATGATGTTGGATGAAGCACTCCAATCGGAACCCTCGTATTGAATCTCATAGGAAATGGGCTTCAGCGTACTTGCATGCGGGGTGGCATACGGCCGTGTGGCGACCACTACTCTGGCCCCCCCGTGCCCATTCTCGCCCGACCCCAGATTGACAACGACGGCGTCACCCAAGCACTCAGACTGAACTTGGAGCGGCCCATCACCGCCCGAACAGGAACTGCAGGATGATGGCGAAGGCTTTGACCGACTCGTCCAATCGGGCGTGAGAATCCCCCATGCTTGGAACTGCCAATTCGCGTCACCCCCGCAGCAACCAGGGCCGGCATAGAGAGTCGCATTCGTGATCGACGACCCACCATGCACTGAAAAGCCGAGACTCGCGAAACCCGCTCCCATGCTGCCGGAGGCGTCTGCATAGCAAGTGGGGATCTCGGGCATGCAATAGTGAGTGTCCAGGTACCACTCGTTGTCAATGACGTTGCCGAACACCTCGCCAGAAATGTCCGGATGGGCAGCGAGATCGAATCGAATCCGTCCGCCCCAGCGCTGACACCGTGGCTGTTCGGGGTCGGCATCCACGCCTGCCGAGAAAGCTGCGTCCGACCCCAGGTCGTGGCAATTGTCATCGGGATAGTCCGGACCCACAAAGAAGCATGACTGTCCATCCGACACTCGAGGTGTGGTCTTGAAGGCAGAAACGTGCGACAGATACTTCTCAAGTTGAATGCACCAGGATGATCCATCTCCGGTTGGACTGCTCGTGTAAGGACCGGACAGGCCGTCGCCCCACTGGCAGGGGTCGAACTCAACTTCGGAGGTCACGTACAGCGTGAGAGGGTCAAGGCATGTAAGGGTGTATGCTTTCTCGCTCAAATACGGTTGATACCAGACAGTCGGGTAGGCGTCGTGGCTGTGCACGTCGTAGAGCGCCTGAGCCAACGC
This sequence comes from Phycisphaerales bacterium, assembly GCA_044221315.1. GTDB lineage: Bacteria > Planctomycetota > Phycisphaerae > Phycisphaerales > UBA1924 > JAFEBO01. The sequence continues at coordinate 69,574 of JBGAPK010000020.1, forward strand.
CAACTTCTGAGCCGTGGTCAAGCTATCGCCGTAAAAGCCGTCCGGCGGGAACAGCGGCGCGATACACCCACCGGGACCTGCAGGCCACTTTATGAAGTTGTTCGTGACATAAGCGCGCTTCGCCTGCACTTCCCGCATGAGCGCCTCATACTTCAGGCGACTTTGTGCGAACGCAGTCGCCGGGTTTATGGCGGCCGCCACGACAGATACGGCGAGCCCCGCGCGCATGAGACGGTTCCATGGACGTCTGTCAATTCGTGCGCCGCCAGCGCCTGATCGCGATGATCGGAATCCGCACAGAAGTTGCAGTGCATTGAAAGACCGTCGATCAAGAGGATGCATCGGGTACTCTCCGTTGATTCGCTGCCCACCGACCGGTGTGCGACAGCGAAGCGTGCTCCGCAAACCGACTGAGCCCGCACGTTTATCAGTGGCGAATGCGCCCGTCAAGCGAGAGAAGCGACGCGTTAGTGGTTCTGCACATATCCACACAACAGACGTCCACAAAGCCGTGGAATACGCAATCTCAATTCCACAAAGATGTGGCGCGAACATCTCGGGCGCGAATGTGACAGCGCACTTGTGTGGGTGAAAAAATTTAAAGAAGGCGCCACGATCTGCGATTGGGCGGGGCGATAAAGCCTTGAACCATCTCAATTAAGTCGCAACGAATTTTGTCGCTCGGAGCCTTTGGGCCGCGCTGAGAGTGAAGCCTATTTCCGGAGCACCGGCCCTCGAACCCACAGCCCTTTCCGCCGCCCTCGCCGCACCATGCCCTGAATCTGCATCCGCGACAGCAACGCACCAAGGCTCTTGGGTCTGCCTCCGGCGGCCTTGTAGACGCGCTTCAGTTCCTCAATGGTTACCGGCTGATCGGATCGCACGAACAGCGCCAGGATCGCGTCGCGCTTCGTCAAGCGGCGCTCGGTGTAGACGCGTTTGGTGTCGGGGCGCGTCGAGGGACGGCCTTTCTTGGCCCGGCCAATTCTTGGAGAGTGGGGGGTTTCGCCCACCGACAGGATGCGGAACTTCGGGACAAACCCAAACGATGGATTCGCTGCCTTCTCTCGCTTCGCGTACTTCTGCAGGGCGCGGATTTGGGAAACGAGGAGCCTTTCGAGCACCTGGAGAGGATGCAGAGTTTGCCGGTGCGCGGGCTCCGACCGGACAGATCCTCGTTTCGCTTGGCGTCTCACGCGGGCATGCTACCGAATCGCTATGGACGTACCGGCCCGCTCTCTGTCTTGTGTAACGGCGTCTCCGGCACCATCGCCACGAACCGCACCCACTTCACCGTTCGTTCGCTCACGATCTCGAACTCGTGGAGTTCAAGTCCGCGCTCGCCCTTCATGTTGCTCTGACGAAGCGTCCCAACCGTCAGCGGCCCACTCAGAGACGACAGAATCAAGAACTCGCCCGCGAACCGCTTGCCAATGACATCGAACGCTTGGACCTTGTGCCGAGTGCGTGCCATCGGCCGAGGGTAGTGCTCATTGCGGGTATCGTTCGGCATGTACACGCTCGAACTCGACCTCAAACTGGGCTTGATCCCGATGGTCGGCGACGGCGCTCCCGTCTGCCTGACTCGCGCACTCAAGTTGCCGTTCCCTCCTCACGAGGGGCTTGCGATCTTTGCCAAGGACATGGACAACTGCCCAAAGCCGATGGGGCTGCGTCTCTCAGAGGTGGTCTGGGACATGGACCGTGAAGTCTTCCTTGCGGAGACCCGCGTGCAGGAGGGTGTGCCGATCGGCATGATCGCGGTGACCTATCAGGAGTGGATTGACCGAGGATGGACGCCCGGTAGCTGCCACGATCCGTACCCAAGCCTCATGAAGCGGCCGCCGGCGGCACGCTACCGGCGCAAGCACCCAAGTCAACGCATGGACTTCGACGAGCTTGAAGACATGCAGAGGACGCCGGGAAAGCGCCGTCCTGAGTGGTACATGGACGAGTTTCGGGCGGTGATTCGGTACCTCGTGGAGCGAGGGCTCGAGCACACCGCTTTCGCGATGGATCGAACCCGCATGCTTCGCAATCCTCCGGTGACGCCCCCGTGGGGGGAGCCGGACCCCCTCGACTTGGAGTGGCGTCAGGCTGTTGACGCGCTCGAAAAACTGCAGGCGCCGGAACGGGAGAGGTGGGAAGCGAAGGTTCGGCGTTTCCCCAAGCTGTTCCCGTCAGTGCGTTGAGCTCGACATCAAAACCCAAGTCATTGACGATTGCCGGCGGACTCATGTCGAAGGGGCTGTGCTCAAATCGTGTACGGCGGCAATTCCTCATCGAGGACAGACGGCGGGCTCTTGACTAGGGGATCGTGTCGATCAGCCTGACCAGAAGCCCAGGTGATCCAATTATCTATGTCACTGCCGGGTTCAATGTGCTCGTATTTCTTTAGAGCGAGCTGGCGCACCCTGTCCACGTAGGCTCGGATCTCCTCTGCTTTGTTCCAGGCGACGACTTCGCGGTCGAGCAGTGTTAGGCGTTCCTTTTCGCGTTGCTGTGCAGCACGCAATTCTTCTCGCCGCCGCTCGATGTCCTTCCACTGTCGATCGCGACGTTCACGATCGAGACGATCCGCTCGCACGGCAACCGCCAGTTTGACGATTCCTGCGAGGAACGAGTTCAGCACTCGCTCCAGTGGTCGCCTGGAATTGTCCGACCATCGTCGCCGCAAACCGTTGTGAACCGTCACAGCGGCGTGCAGCGCAATGGTTCCCGATGGCGAATAGTAATAGTCGGGCCGAGACCTCCAACCGAATGTGTTGAATTCTTCCTGCTGCCGCGGAGTCATCGGTTTGAGCATCTTGTCCAGGTCCTCGCGCAAGAAGCAATTGATCGGCTCACCTGCCACTTCGACCCGCAGCAGCCCGCCTTCGATTGCGAACGCATAGCCCCTTGCCGCGAAAGCCTTCAGCAGCGTGTCCATGATGCGAAGCGCGCGATCCAATTGTGCCGAGGACACAGCGATCGGCAGGCATGCGGCGTCGGACACCTGCACGAGTCCATCTGCGCCGGGCTTCTTCTTGTCGAGGAGCTTCAAAGAACGAACGACGGTCGGGTGCGGATCAGCGAGCACCTCTGGAACGAGCACCGCGTTGGCCTCAAGCTCTTCGGCATCGATGATGTACGTAGCCATCTGGAGTTGTTCAGGGTCTGCGGCGACCTTGCGGTATGAGATGATCGTCACCTCAAGTTTCATGTCCGCCGGCGGCGCTGGCAGCGGCGTCTGTTTCACCCGCTTGCCATGCTGTTTTTTCGCCCAATAGCCCAATCCCGGCAGCGGAATGTCCAGCCGCCGGCACATCTTGGCTAGGCCAACGTCGGAGATGCCGTACCCCTTGGCGAGCACCGATACGGGCTGCTCCCAGACCTTCTTGTAAAGCTCATCGCGGGAAAGCTTGATGCTGGAGAAACTCATGGCGAGGT
>JBGAPK010000021.1:0-72911 GCA_044221315.1 Phycisphaerales bacterium
CGTTCATCTCAACCCATTCAACGCAGGCGCACCACAGTCTTCGACCCCGTCAGCGGAAAACTCGCGTGTTTTCCGCAGAACTGCCCGGCGAATCGGCACGTATCGTTCGGTGTGGATCAGGCGCGATAGCCGCGCGGATGAGACTCGAACCATTTCCACGCCGTCTCGACGATTTCTTCAAGTCGCGTGAATCGCGGGCTCCAGCCCAGGCGTTCGCGAGCGGCGCCCGCCCGCGCGTAGAGCCGCGCGGGATCCCCCGGCCGGTGCGCCCCCACCTCGACGGCGATCGGCTTGCCCGTCACCCGCCGCGCCGCATCGATAATCTCGCGGTTGGAAACCCCGTGCCCGAGCCCGAGGTTGAGAGCGACGCATTCGCCCGGAGAAATCCTCTCCAGTGCCCTGACGTGCGCGTCCGCGATATCGCTCACATGGACGTAATCCCGCACGCACGTCCCGTCCGGCGTCGGGTAATCATCCCCGTAGAGCTTCAGCGATTTCTGCTGCCCCATCGCCGTCCGAAGAACCAGCGGCAGAAGATGCAACTCGGGATCGTGGTCTTCGCCGAGTTCACCCTTCGCCTCACACCCGGCGACGTTGAAATAGCGAAGGCACGTGAGCGCGATCCTGCCACCCCGCGACCGGATGGCCTCGGCCATGTCCCGGAGCATCCATTCCCCGATTAATTTCGTCCGCCCGTACGGGCTGATCGGACCAAGCGGTGCGCCTTCCACCAGCGGGATCGCATGCTCCGACGGCTGCCCGTAGATCGAACAACTGGACGAATACACCACGCGCGAGACGCTGTGTCGTTCAATCGCCCCGAGCAACGGCACCATCGCCGAAACGTTGTTCCGGTAATAGAGCGCAGGATCCGCCGACGACTCGCCGACATTGGCCAGGGCCGCGAAGTGCATGACCGCCTCCACGCCGCCCGCGAACGCGCGATCCAGCACCGCCACGTCGCCGATATCGCCACGCACGAACTCCAACTTCCCGGGGTGGCGCCCGTTCAGAATCTCGACCGCGCGTTCGTGCCCCCGCGAGAGGTTGTCGAGGATCACCACGGCGTGCCCCGCGCTGAGCAGCGCATCGCACGCGTGCGAACCGATGTACCCGGCCCCTCCCGTAACCAAGACCTTCACAGGTTCACCTTCCTGTTCGTTGGCATCGTCGTCCCGCGGTTCACGCCCGCCGCGCCCCCCATCCGCCGAGCATTTCCGGCCCGCCCGCGCGCCGTCTGGCCGCGTTCAACGACCAGGCCAGCAGCGCGGCCCCCGCCACCACCATCAACACGCTCAACCATTGACCGCGCGATAGCCCGAATATCCGTTGCACGGCCAACTGCGCGTCGGGCAATCTCCAGAACTCGGTCATCACCCGCATCACGCCGTAAACAATAAGAAACCACGACGCGATGACCCCGGGTGTCCGGGGCCGTCGCCAGATCAGGAAGAGCACAACCCAAAGGAAGACTCCCTCCGCGAGCGCCTGGTACAACTGCGAGGGGTGCCGCGACGAGATCAGGGGCGAAAGCTCACCCGCCATCCGCTTGCTCGTTTCAGCACTGCCGCGCTGTAATCCGTCGAGCACCCGCTGGAATCCCTGCTCAAACGAATCGCCCTGCAGAGATGCCCGGCGCACCAGGCCCGCCAGTGCCGACCGCTGGGACTCGGAAAGCGCCGGGGCATGACCTCCCTCGCTCATCGGCTTCGACAAGACCTCCTGCGGAAACTTCACAGCCCACCAGGGACCGTCCTCGCCGGGCATCGTCGCGATCTTGCCCAGCAATTCCCCATTGACAAAGTTGGCGATGCGTCCAAAGAACAGCCCGGGCGGTGCCGCGATCGCCATCACGTCCATGATGTGCAGCATCGACGACTTCCCGACCACGCGCCCCGATTCATCCTTGAACCCGCGCGAGATCCACCAGCACGCAATGATCACCCCGATCATCCCGCCGTGGCTCGCCATCCCGCCGCGGTTGAGGGCCAGCATGCCCCAGAAGGGAAATTCTTTCGAGAATGCAACGAAAAGAGATGGCTCGTAAAACAGGGCGTACCCCAGGCGCCCGCCGACAACAACCCCGAGTATGAGCCACGTCATCGCGTCCGCCACGCGGTCCTTGGGAATCCGGATCAGATCGCGCCCGGCAAGCCAGCGCATCATGAGATACGCCACGACAAAGCCCGCCGCGTAGCTCAGCCCGTACCAGCGCAGGCCGAAACCTTCCGTGAATTTCACGGCGAACGGGCTCAGATCGTGCAGCCAGGAGGCCAGGACAAGCATCGGGCGGCAGTGTAGCGAAGGCTACGCGCCGATGCCGTAGAAGCGCCGGGTATTCACGTTGATCTGCGCATGGAACACATCCCACTCGACGCCCCGCGTCGCGGCGACGGATCGCGCCGTCACGCTCGACATCCACGGCTCGCAAGGGCGAATGCCGCGGTGCGGATCGGGCGAGAGAAACGGAGCATCCGTCTCGATCATGATCCGGTCTTCGGGCACGAGGCGGATCGCCCGGCGAACTTCTTCGGCATTGCGATAGGTCGCGACGCCGGTGAACGAGACCATCGCGCCGAAATCGAGCACCTTGCGCATGTCGTCCGGGCCGCCCGTGAAACAGTGAAAGACAAACCGGGCAGGATCAAACGCCTGCCTCTTCAGAACCGGGATCAGGTCATCGAACGCCTCGCGGCAGTGCAGCACGATCGGCTTGTCGATGCCCGCGGCCTTCCACTCCGAAAGGTGAGCAAGCTGCTCCTCCAGCACCTCGTGCTGATTCGCCCGCGCCGGGCGGTCGTAGTGATTGTCCAGCCCCAGTTCTCCCCACGCGACGCAGCGCGGCGAAGCCGCGACACGCTTCAGATTCAACCACTCATGCGGCCCCTTGTCGCTGTACAAGGGGTGCACCCCCGAAGTGCACCACACGTTTGCAAACTTCTCCGCGATCGCCAGAGCATTCAGGCAATCCCGCGTCGTCGTCGAGATCGTGATACACCCGGTCACACCGCATTCCGCGGCCTTTTTCAGCACCGCTTCGACCCGTCCCTCAAAGTCCGGGAATGTCAGATGGCAATGGGTATCGATCACGCGCACAGCGTAGGAAGAACTAGACTCCCGTCATGACCAACCCGCCCGATGCGACCGATCTACCCCGCCTGCCACCCCGGGATTCTCACGGGCACAAGGGAACGTTCGGAACCGTCGCGGTGATCGCCGGCTGCGCCGATCCCCGGCTCCGCATGATCGGCGCGCCAGCCATAGTCGCGCTGGCCGCTCTGCGGGCGGGCGCCGGACTCGCGCGGATCCTCGTGCCGGCCCCCATCCTGAACGAGGCGATCACGATCACTCCATCCGCGACGGGCATCGCACTGCCCACCACTCCCTCGGGAGCCCTAATCCCACATGAGGCAGCGGCAGTCTTCGATGCCCACGCCTCCGGTGCCGACGCGATCGCGATAGGTCCCGGCCTGGGATGGACCAACGACCCGGGCGATGCGCTTGCAGAGGGCACCCGGGCGATCGTGCTCCGGGCGATCCTGCATTCGGAAGCGCCGATTGTCGTGGACGCCGATGCTCTTAACGCCCTCGCCGCGACTCCGGACTTTGCCCGTGATTTCCGCGCGCACGCGATTCTGACGCCCCATCCGGGGGAATACGCGAGGCTGGCCGGGGCGCTTTCGCTTCCGAAAGCCGGGCCGGACGACGGATCCCGTCGTATCGCATGCGAGGCGCTGGCCCGTCGTGTCGGGTGCGTTGTCGTGCTCAAGGGAGCGGGAACGATTGTGAGCGACGGGCAGCGCACCTGGATCTGCGCTCGGGGACACTCCTGCCTTGCCACTGCCGGAACGGGGGACGTGTTGACTGGGCTGCTCGCGGGGCTGTTGGCCCAGTTTTCCCGGGCGGGCACCCGCGCACCGCTCTCGTTGTACGACGTCGCTCGTATCGGCGTGCTTTCCCATGCTCTCGCGGGGGAGAACTGGGCCAGGGCGCACGGCGAGGCGGGCCTGATCGCGACGGAGCTCGCGGCCCTGCTTCCGGGCGTGATCGATTCACTGCGTGGGTAGCCTCGGGTCAGTTTGCCAGTTCGAGCCGGCGCGGCATGACGCTCGACACCAGGCGAATCGTCGGTGCCGCGAGCTCGGTGTACACGGACGTGTTCTTCGTGTCGCCCGGCTGCACCGTCAAATCCACCGTCGCCCGCTTGAGCCTCGGGCCTATGTCGTATTCCAGGGTGAATTTCGCGTCCTTGACACCCTGCAGCAGCGGCTGCTCGTTGGTGCTTGTGAGCGTTTCGTTCACGTACACCTTCTCGACGTAGTAGAGCACGTACGGGCCCTGCTCATCGGAGAGGGCCGTCCGCCGCTCGACCTTTGCGATGTGCTTGGTCTTGGTTGCGTCGTCGTAGAAGGAGATGAACTCGATGAAGGTGCTGTCCATCGGGTTCTGGCTGCTTGCCAGTACGTCCGCCGGGTAGGGACCGAACTGATCACCCGTGCGGATCATCGTCAGCAGCCTGTGCATCACGATCCGCGAGACCACGTGGGTCGAAGCGGCATCGGTCGTGAACTTGTACGCGCGGAACGACGCGTGCAACGCCGTCATGGTGGCGGCCAGGAGGGTGCTGGTGATCGTCAGGGCGATCAGCATTTCGATCAGGCTGAACGCCCGGCGGTTCGTGTTGCGATTCCTCATGGCTTGCCCTCCCTGTACGTGAGCGGCAGCGGCGAGAACTGCAGCGGCAGCATGATCCCGTCGGGGAGCGTCATCTGCGGGTTGAGTCGCAATTGGACCCGACCGTAGCCGTAGAACGGGACTGTCTTGGCGCCCGCGTTTATTTGGGCCTGGGTCGGGGTCTGCGAGGGGCCCAGATCGGGCAGTCCGTCGCCGTCGAGGTCCCATCCGACGATCTTCGTCCCGTTCACGATCGGAAGCGTCTCGGGATCGAGGCCTTCCTGCTCGCCGTCGGCGCCTCCGAAATAGCCGACGCTCAGGTTGAAGTCGGCGGGGTTGCCGACCGGGTTGCCGCCGACGTCCACCATCGGCTTCGCGCCGAGGGTCGGGTTGAAGGTCATGAGCAGCGCTCCGTCCACGGTGACGTTGCCCTTGAGGTCCATCAGTCCCGCGATGACGGCGCCCTGCAGGTGAATGTCCTGATCGGGCGGCGCGTTGAAGTTACCCACGTCCACGGAGTAGTTGGGCAGCATCATGCTGCTCTTGAGGATCTCCTGCATCGCCGCGTCCGTCGGGTTGTAATTGGCGTCGTCCGGGTGATCCGGGTTCTTGGTGGTGAACTTGGTCTTGCCCGTGAACTGGACCTTGTTGCGGATGTTGGTGAACACCGTCGGGTTGTCGCTCACCACCGAGCCCACGATCATGCAGTCGTGGAAGCGGACGTTGTTGCTGTAGGCCTTGGTATCGACCACGCGATTGCCGCCGATCACGAGCGGGTCGGCGAGGGCCGAGTAACCGGTCGTCAGTGCAACCTGGTCCGAGGGAATATCCGCCTTGTCGAGCGGCGTGGCGGCGATGAGAATCGCCTGGTTTGGAGGCACCGCGGTGCTCGGCAGCATCGTCGGGTACTTGGTCCCGGCGTAGGCGGCACGCGAGGGCGACCAGCCCGGGTAGCCGTCCGCCTGGACTTTCATGAGCCCGTAACTCGACCAGAGCGGGTGTGTGTTGTCGATGGTCGTCTTGACCAGCGTCACGCCTATGAACGTGCAGTTGACGAAGAGCGCGTTGGTGCCGGCCGGGATCACCGGGCTCTTGAAGATCATGTTCTGGTAAACGGGCCGGTAATACACATCGGTGTAGTTCGGAGAGTTGAAGGGCATCTTCTCCCAGTACGCGGTCGTGTAGTTGTCCGGGCGTCCGTCGTTGTTGTTGTCCGGGTCGAGCCGCTCGTAGCGCGGCTGGGTGGACGTGCGGGGCTTGGACTCGCTGTAGGTGGCCAGCGACCCAGCGCTGATTCCCAGGTTGGTCGCCACCTGCGTCGCGAACGCCGAGCCGTCGGCGAGAGCCGCCAGCGTCGCCTGCGCGCCGCTGAACATGCTGGTCGTCACGTCGGGGATCACGCTGTCGGAGGCGCCGAACGTCTGTGCCGCCTTGCCCGAGCCCGGCGTGATCGTTCCTCTGACGTCGTTCGCCACGGCGCCGCGGGCCGACGTCCAGGAACTCTGGTCCACCTTGTACATGAGCCGGCCCGCGACCTTGGCGTATTGGTCCTTCTTATCGATGTACCCGTCGCGCCAACCGAGGGTGACGTCGTCCTCGTCCACGATTGTCTCGCCCTTGTCCCACTTCCCGTTCAGGTTTGTGTCGTTGTAGCCGTATACCCCATTCTGGTTTCTGTCCGGATTGGCGGAATCGATCAGAAGGGCGAGGTCGTCGTCGAGGGCGAATTCGGCAGCCTCGTTCTGCGCGGAGGTTCCGTCGGTGAGCGTCTTGGAGAGCGCCACACGCCCATCGCCGTTCTTGTCGAAGTGCTTGATGAAGATCGAGAAATCATCGATGTACCCGTCGTCCAGGACGTCGGTGAATGCGTTGCTCGGCTTGCCCGATCCCTCGTAGTCCTTGCTGTTGGCGGGGATGCCGAGCGATTCGATCGGGTGGTTTACGCGAAGGCGATTGTCGCCATCCGTGTCGTACTGCGCCACCCCCTGCAGAAAATCCTTGATCTTCTGGTCCAGTATCGAATCGATGCCGAGAAAATCCGAACGCATCAGGAGCGGCTCGCCGTTGGGCTTGGTCACCTGCGTGAACCGGCACCCCAGGTCGCCGCTGATCATCACGTTCTTTCCGATCATCACGCGGCACGGGCTCACGATCGCCTGCTTCACCCGCTTGCTCAGTTCAAAGTCCTGCATGATCGTCCGCGACAGTGGCTGGCCCGATCGCGTGTACGCGAAGTCGAATCCCGTGACGATCGCCCGCACCGTCCGCCCGTCCGCCAGCGGGGCGTATGTCACGGAGAAACCGAGCGTGGGCGTCTTCTCGCCGGTCGGGGTCGGGTCCACACCCACCACCGGCGTGTAGAGCCAGCCGGTTTTGGCGTACTGCGTCAGGTCGGCGCCGCTGATCGCGTTCCCGAGCGTCGGCTGAGAGACGCCCGTGCCGGTAATGACGTTCTGGTCCGCCGCGTGACGGTGCGCGAGCGCATCGGCCAGCCCCGCGGGCGTGGTCGATTCCGGGTACGAACTCAGCGGGTTCTGGACCGTGACCGTGCCGGCGGTTCCCGTATTCCCGTTCCAGAGGTCCGTCGCCAGGCCCGCCGTGATATCGCTCTTGCTGATGATGAACCGCTGCGCCGCTTCCTGCAGGCGGGAGCTCGCGATCGCCAGCCCGGTCTCCGCGGCGCCGAGCGCCCGCACGACGTGCACGTGCGTCGAGGCCGTGCGGATATTTCCCTTGCTCGCGATGGCCATCGCCGCCGCGAGCGACCCGAACAGGATCAGGAACATCATCGCCAGGATCGAGGCCACCCCGCGCTCGCGCGCGCTCGAGCGGCGAGCCTTCCTCGCCCCGCGATCCTTCCACAGATTGCCGATAGCCTTGAGTTTCATGCGCGTTGCGTCCTGCGGTTCGTCACGGAGTGATCCACACCAGCCGGGTCACTTCCGCGGGCTGAGTGTCGTAAGGGCCCTGGTACGTCACCACCACCGTCACGCGCAACGGGAACTGATCGATCGCGATTCCCGGGTCATTACCCGACGGCGCAACGGAGTACCCCTTGGCCCGCACCGTCGCGAAATTCAGCGGGTCGACCTTTTCAACGGTGACGCTCTGCGCCCATCCATCGAGCGCCCTTGGGTTGCCGTCGCTCCCCAGCATCACGATTCCGTCCGCGTCGGTCATCGGAACCACGGTTCCCGATGCCGAGACCGGCCCGGGCATGTTGCCGTCGCGCCCGAAGATCTTCCCGTCATAGTCGGTCAGGCAGTTGAAGTCGCGCACCACGACCTTTTCCGATCCGGAGCCCCACCCGATCACGTTCTTGTTCGTGTCGATGGAGAGCCCGAGCACCGGATCAAACCGGGGCAGCCGGCGCGTGAGTTCACGCACCTCGTTGGCCAGGAGCGCACCGGTGGCCGACCGGCTGGACCAGTTGTTCTGCTCGATGAACGCTTTCTGGGCGTCGATGAACGCCAGCACGCCGACGCCGATTACCACGAGTGCCAGGCTCGTTTCGAGGAGCGTGAAGCCGCGCCGTTTCCGGAGGACTCCGCCACCCGACCCTTTGATTGTGCGAACTCGGCGCATCACGGTGCTGCTCCCCCAAAGCCTCCCCGCCGCCGCACGCGCGCCGTGCGTGCGGCATCCACCATGAACTATCGGATATTCACTTCACGATCTGGCTCATCTTGAAGATCGGAAGGATGATCGCCATGGCGATGAAGCCGACTACAACGCCCATGCAGAGGATCATGATGGGTTCGATAAGGCTTGTGACCGCCTTGATGTTGTCCTTGAGCGCCTTGGAGTAGTACGCGCTGATCTCGTCCAGCACCTCGCCGAGCTTACCGGACTCTTCGCCCGCCGCGATCATCTGGCTCACCGCGCGGGGCAGCAGCGGGTCCTTGGTCAGCGTGCCGGTGATCTTCTTGCCCTGCTTGACGTTCGCGTACACCTTCTTCCACATCCCGTGGTAGAGCTGGTTGCCGCTGATCTCGCCGGTGATCGCCAGGGTGTCGAGCATCGGCACGCCGGCGTTGATCAATTGTCCCATCGTCTGCAGGCTGCGGCTGATGTAGAGCGAGCGGAACATCGTCCTGACGATCGGGATGGTCAGCTTCAGCTTGTCGACCCAGAAACGCCCGATCTCGGTCAGCGTGAACGCGTAGCCGCCGCCCGCCGCCACCACGCCGCCCGCAAGCAGGTACGGCCAGTTCGCCACCATGAACTTCGAGAGACCCATGAGGAACGTCGTCGCCCAGGGCAGGACTTCTTCTTTGCCCTCGAACACGGCGTAGAACTTCGGCAGCACGAACGCGAGCAGGAAGATCGTGACCGCCACCGCCAGCGTACCGATCACCGCCGGGTAGATCGCGGCGCCGACGACCATTTTCCGCGTCTCGATCTGCTGGCCGATATAGCCCGCGATCCGGTCGAGCATCTTCGAGAACGAGCCCGACATCTCCGACGCCCGCGTCATGTTGATGTAGAGCGGATTGAACAGTTTCGGGTGCTTGGCGATCGCCTCGGAGAACTGCTTGCCCGCCTCAACGTCGTTCTTGAGCGTGACGATCACCTTCTTGAAGCCCGCGTGCTCGGTCTGCTCCGCGATGCCTTCGAGCGCCGCGCGCAGGTTGATGCCGGCGCGGATCATGACCGCGAGCTGTGTGGTGAAGTCGAGCACGTGCTTCTGAGTGGGCTTGCCCGCGTTCAACTCGCGGAGCTTGCCGAGGAACCCGACCGCCTGCTCCGTGCCCAGCGCCGCAGAAACACTGAGCACCTGAGAGCCCTGGTTGCGGAGGATCGCCGCGGCACTGGTCGCCGAATCGGCCGCGACCACACCCGTGCTCACCTGCCCCTGGGCCGTCCGGACTTGGTATCGGTAGTTGGGCATGTTTCTCGCAGGCACGGGGGCCGGCCGCTAGGCGCCGGACCCGAATCCAACCATTTGAACCTGGACGACCGGGTCTTCCTAGTGCCCGATCGCCCAGCGCCGAACGTCTCTCGCTATGCCGCCAATTGCCGATCCAGCTTGTCCGGGAACGCCGCCTGCGCGATGGCATCGTCGCGGCTGATCATGCCGTTGAAGTAGAGCGACGCGATGGCCGTATCCAGGCTGCACATGCCGATCGCCCGGTTCGTCTCGATGACGTTGGGGATCTCGAACGTGCGCGCCTCGCGGATCAGGTTCCGCACCGCCGGCGTGCAGAGCAGCACCTCGACCGCCGGGACCATGCCCGCGGAATCGGTGCGACTGAACAGCGTCTGGCTCACCACCGCCTGCAGCGTGTTGGAGAGCATCGAGCGGATCTGGTTCTGCTGGCCGGCCGGGTACATGTCGATGATTCGCTCCACCGTCTGCGACGCGTTGACCGTGTGCAGCGTGCTGAGGACCAGGTGGCCGGTTTCGGCCGCGGAGATGGCCAGTGAAGTGGTCTCCAGGTCCCGCATTTCGCCGACGAGAATGATGTCCGGGTCCTGACGCAGGCAGTGCTTGAGGCCGCTGCCGAACGAGGGCATGTCCTGCCCGAGCTCGCGCTGCTCGATCACGCACTGCTTGCTCTCGAACTGGTATTCCACCGGGTCTTCGAGCGTGATGATGTGCTTCTTGTAACGCTGGTTCATCGCCTCGATCATCGCAGCAAGCGTGGTGGACTTGCCCGAGCCTGTGTCGCCGGTCACCAGCACGAGCCCGCGCGGAAGATACGTCAGGCGCGCGATCACCTCCGGCAGATTCAGCTTGACCAGCGCCGGCACCTTCGTCTTGATCGAACGCATCGCCAGGCCGATCACGCCCCGCTGCATGTGGGCGTTCACGCGGTAGCGACTCAGCCCTTCGACGAGGTAGGAAAAGTCGGCGTCCTTCACCTTCTCGAACGTGACCTGCGCTTCCTTCGACGCCATCTGCCTGAAGAACTTCTCCGCGTTCTCGGGCGAGATCACGGGGAAGTCCATCTTGGTCATCACCTGATGGATACGGCACATCGGCGGCTGGCCCGCGATCAGGTGCACGTCGGACGCATCCGCCTCGAACGCCGTCTTGAGAATCGTGTTCAGATCCACCGGTTGCCTCCCGCGCCTCTTGCCGACCCCACGCGCGTACACACGCCGCGACCGTCCAAGATCGGTCCGCACGCGGCCCCGCTTTGCCGCCGGCCCCCTCCGGCGGGCCCTCTTTGTCCATGAATCCCCTGCCCGCCCACCAGACGGAATAAACCGAACGCCGAAGTCCCCGATCGTCTCAGCGCCCGCCGGGGCCTTCGCCCCTTGAATCCCGGCCGGCGCCCCCCAGCAGGTCCGAAACAATTCTCGCGTACAACTCGGCAATCAGGACCTGCCCCGCGGCGCTCGGATGGATGTCGTCGGTGAAGACTCCCTCGCCCCTCGCGACGGCCGGCCCAAGGACCGACTCGCTTTCGTACACCGGGACTCCGGCCTGCTCCGCCACGGCGCGCAGCGACTCGTAGTGCTTCACCTTCGGATTGCCCAATTCGCTCCGCGTCTTGTGAAGCACCACCGCCACGGGGATTCCCCGTGACCTGATCCAATTCAGCAATGCCCCCGCGGACGCGAGGCCCTCTTCGATCTGCTGCTGGGTCGGGGCGAGCGCAACCGCGCCATTGCCCGAACTGGTTATCCGGGGCCACACGTACCTTGTGATCAGCTCGACCAGGGCCGAGCGCGGAGCCTCCGTGGGCTGCTCGGCACCGAGCGGCCCGAACGACGGTACATCCCACGCGTCATGGCTGCTCCACACGACGACGATCGCGTCGGCATCGAACGCTCCGAACCGCTCGAGGTACGAAAGCTCGTTCTGCGGACCCCAACTGCCGGCCGCCACGTTCCCCACGAAGACCGGGCGGCCGGTGGTGACCGAAAGATCGGCCGCGAGAAGCGCGGTGGATGTTTCAGAGTCGTTGAGCAAGGCCCCCCCGAACACCACGCTGTCGCCGATCACCAGAACCCGCAGCTCGGTCGGGTTTGTCTTTTCCCGCGGAAAACACGAGCAGGGGCGGATCCCCCAGCCCGATCGCGTATCGCGCCACCAGCTCGCCCCCGAGCAATGCCGCGATGAGGAAGGCGAGCCCAACCACAAGGAGCCGACGCGGGCGCCTCCGCCGGTTCCGACTTGGGTGCGGGATAAAGACCATTGCATGAGTCCCTTTCCACCCTCACGTACCGACAATCGCCTCTCGCGCCGCGACCGCCAACTGATCGCACCGTTCATTCTCGGGATGCTCGTTGTGCCCACGGATCCAATGGAAATGCAGCGTGTGCTTTGCTTTGAGCGCGTCGAGCTCTTCCCACAATTCACGGTTCTTGACCGGCTTCTTGTCCGCTGTCCGCCACCCCCGCTTCTTCCACGATTCCATCCATTCTTTCAGCCCGTTCAGGACGTACTGCGAATCGCTGAAGATCTCGACCTCCGCGGGTTCTTTCAGAGCCTCCAGTCCACGGATCACCGCGATCAGTTCCATGCGGTTGTTCGTGGTCTCGAGTTCGGCCCCGGCCTCTTCCTTTTCCTTGCCGGTCGCCGGGTGTCTCAGGATGTAGGCCCAGCCACCGGGCCCGGGATTCCCCGAGCACGCGCCATCCGTGTACAGCTCGACACTCGCCCGCCCCTGGGCCGCCGCTTCCGGCTTCTTGCGGGCCCCGGTCATGCCCCACCACCACCCAGCAGATTTCCCAGTCCTCCCGCGCCCTCCGCGAGAAGCCGCTCCACCGCCACATCGTGCGCTTCGTGATACGCCGGCCCCAGGTGTGCCCAGTCGAAATCCCAGCTTCTCCGATCCACGGCGTTGCGCAGCGCGATCCGCTCGCGCCGGTCCATGCGGCAGAAATCAAGCAGCTTCGCGCACAGGTCCGCCGCCGTCTCGTGGTACGGGCGACCACGCCGGCGCAGGACGGTCAGGCCCCACTCGTCGTGCCCCAGGTGATGCTCCGCGACGTACCGCCCGAAGCCGGCCAGATCGCTTGTCACGCTCGGCACGCCCATCGCTATGCACTCGAGCGGCGTGTACCCCCACGGCTCGTAACTGCTCGGGAAGAGCCCCATGTGGCATCCGCGGACGAACTGGTCGTACTCGATTCCCCAGAGCGGATTCGCCGGGCTGATGAACTCCGGGTGGTACACGATCTTCACCGGGTCTTCCGGCCGATTGACCAGCCCGAGCTGCCGAATCTGGTTCAGCACCGGATCGTCGCCGTCGTTCTCCAGAATGTGCGTCACCACCATCGGCAGGCAATGTTGCTTCATCGCCTGCTGCGTCCGCCGATACCGGATCGTCCAGTACTCGTCGATCAGATCGTCGAGCCGCAGCTTCTCCCCCGCCGCCGCCCTCGAATAGAGCTTGCTGGCCACTCCCTCGGTGATGTTCTGGCAGACCGTTCGCAGTTCATTCATCACGCCGCGCTTTTCGAGCGCCAGCGGGTTCAGGCTGCGGGTCGCCTTGCTCGTCACAATGAAGAAGACGATCGTCTTGTCGATCCGGTGCGCCTTCATCTCCGCGTTCAGTCGCGCCAGCGCCTCCAGGCAAAGATCGAAACCCTTGTTTTTCGGCTCGTACCGGCCCGACGTAAAGAAGTACAGCGTCTTATCGAGGTCAAACGAGTAGCTCGGGAAGAAGTGCCCCATCGTGAACTGGTGGATTCGTTCCTTGAACGTCGCGTGCTGCTGCTGCTGCTCGTGCGCGATGTTGTACCTCGCCACGTTCAGCCCGTTCGGCAGCACGATGTCCACCGGCCTGCCCAAAAGGGCCGCGCACTCCTCCGCCGTCACCGCCGAAACCGTCGTAAAAACGTGCGCCCCGTGCGCACACGCCCGCTCGATCTTGTGCTGCGTGACGATGTTGTACTTCTTCGCGGCCTCCGCGTCGTTCACGCTCCGCAGTTTCTCATAGAAATCATCCATCCCCATCGCCATGAACCGCCCGAGCAGCGTCGCGTGCGTCGTGAACACACTCGCCACCGGCAGCGCCTGGCGCCGGATCATCGGAATGGCCAGCCCGGCCATCCACTCGTGAAAATGACCCACCAGCACCCGCGGCGCCGTCTTCGCCCCGCGCGTCGATCCCCCCGCCGCCGCCCGCTGCTCGCACAACGCCTCCATCACCCGGCGCACCGCGTCCGCAAACGTCACCACGCCATCAATCAGCCAGTCGCTCGCCGGCGTCTCGATGCCGTGGTGCTCCCACAGAACATACTTGATCTCCCCCAATTTCCACGGCGGCACCCAGTGCTCCAGCAAGAGCACCCGCGGCCGCCCCGGCACCAGCCATCGCCCATGATGCACCTTCAGCCCCCGCGCCGCCAATTGCTCGATCGCCCGCCCGATCCAGCCCCCCGGCGTCGTCGGCTCAAACTCCACCGCCGCCTTCTGCTCGTTGTACGGCCCGATGAGCGTGTACCGGTCCCCCCACCGCTCCATCATCAGCGGCACCTTCGAGCGGATCACCTGATAGATCCCGCCCAGCTGATTGCAGACCTCCCACGCGATCTCAAAGAGGTACGCGCCCTCGCTCTGGCGAGAAACATCGCCCTCCTCGTGCGTCGCAACCGTCGTTGATCCCGCCTCAGCCATGGCGGGCTGAGTCTAGCCAATGCCAATCTTCGCGCACCGTGCACCAATCCGGCACACCGCGTTTGCTACCATCGCGCGTGAGCCACGCCGCCGCCTCTCACGCGCAACTTTCGCCTCCCGCAAGGGTGCGGGTCCACCGCATCGAGGTACGGGCACGCCATCATTCCCTGGATGCCCGCTCCGCCTCGATCGTTCGGACCGCTTCCTCGGTCGGAATTGCCCTCGCTTCCGCTCCGACCACTCAGGTCTTCCTCATCGAGTCGGACGTCGCGCCGGATCGCATCGACGAAGTCGCCCGCCGCCTCCTCGCCGATCCGGTGACCCAGAGTTTTCACATCGGAGCTCAGGGGTCAGTCCCCGGTGCCCAGATTGTGGAGGTCCATCCGCTCCCGGGCGTGATGGACCCCGCGGCCCAATCCGTCGAGCTCGCGGCACGGGAATTCCTCAGCCTTGATTCCTCCCGCACCCTCCGGGTCTCCACCGGCTCTCGATTTGATCTGCTCGGCCTGCCCGCCGACCGCGCCCGCCCTCTGGCCGAACTGCTCGCCCGCCGCTTCCTCTTCAACCCCGCGATCCAGGCCGTCCACTTCGAGCCGTTCACTCCGACCGCGCTTCCGACCGGCCACGCCTACACCCCGCACCTTCGCCACATCCCCATCCGCGATCTCTCCGACAGCGGCCTCGAAAAAATGTCCCGCGAGGCACACCTCTTCCTGAGCCTCGACGAGATGCGGGCCGTCCGCGACGAGTACCGCTCGCTTGAACGCGATCCGACGGACATCGAACTCGAGACGATCGCGCAGACCTGGTCGGAACACTGCGTTCACAAGACGCTCAAGAGCCGCATCAGGTACAGAAGTGGCGGAGGGGCAGAGGGGCAAAGGGGCAAAGGGAGCGAGATTCCCGATCATTTGAATTTCCGTGGGCGCCCCGGGCACACCGTCGACGCCGACGGAACTGTGACGATCGACAACCTCCTCAAGTCCACCGTCGCCGCCGCCACGCACGAACTCATCGCCGACGGCGTCGACTGGACGCTCAGCGTCTTCAAGGACAACTCCGGCGTCATCGCGTTCGACGATGATTTCGGTGTGTGCATCAAAGTCGAGACGCACAATCACCCCTCCGCCATCGAGCCCTACGGCGGCAGCGCCACCGGCATCGGCGGGTGCATCCGCGATGTGATCGGAACCGGCCTCGGCGCCAAGCCCATCGCGAGCACCGACGTGTTCTGCGTGGCCTTCCCCGACAATTCGTCATTGCCCCCCGGCTGCATCGACCCTCGCCGCACCCTCTCCGAAGTCGTCCGCGGCATCCGCGACTACGGCAATCGGATGGGCATCCCCACCGTCTCCGGCGCCGTCGCCTTCGATAATCGCTACATCGGAAACCCGCTCGTCTTCGCCGGCTGCGTCGGGCTCATTCCTCGCAAGTTCGTCCATGGCCAGGCCCAACCCGGCGATCGCATCATCGCCCTCGGCGGCCGCACCGGGCGCGACGGCATCCACGGCGCCACCTTCTCCAGCGCCGAGATGGAACACACCCACGCCGACGAATTCTCCCACGCCGTCCAGATCGGCAACGCCATCGAAGAAAAACGCACGCTCGACGCGATCCTCCGCGCCCGCGATGCCGCCGGAGGCCCGCTCTACCACGGCATGACCGACTGCGGCGCCGGCGGATTCTCCTCCGCCGTCGGCGAGATGGGCGGCAAGATCGGCGCGACCGTCCAACTCGACCGCGCCCCGCTCAAGTACGCCGGCCTTTCGTACACCGAAATCTGGATCAGCGAAGCCCAGGAACGGATGGTCCTCGCCGTGCCGCCACAGCGAATCGCCGCGCTAAAGAAGATCTGCGATGAGGAATCCGTCGAACTCGCGGATCTCGGCGAATTCGGCACGCCCGACGCCGAGCTCATCCTCCGCTATCACGATCTCGAGGTCGGCCGCCTGCCGATGGCGTTCCTTCACGACGGGATTCCGACGCCGACGCGCGAAGCCGTCTGGCAGCCGCCCGCCATTCACAGGCCCACACGCGCTTCCCGACCGATCGGGCGAAACGAGCTTTCCGATTCTCTGCTCGCGCTCCTTTCGCATCCGAACATTGCCAGCAAGCACTGGATCATCCGGCAATACGACCATGAGGTGCAGGGCAACACGATTGTCAAACCTCTCGGCGGGCCGCGCGCCCGCGGGCCGATGGATGCCGCAGTCCTTCAGCCAGTCCACACCCATTCGCGAGGCATCGCAATCTCCTGCGGCCTCCAGACCGGCGTGGGTCATCCCGACAACGCAGGCGACCCGTACCTCATGACCCTCGCCGCGATCGACGAATGCGTCCGCAACCTCGTCTGTGTCGGCGCCGATCCCGAGCGAATCGCCATCCTCGACAACTTCTGCTGGCCCTCCTGCGCCGACCCCAAGAACCTCGCCTCGCTCGTCCGCGCCGCCGAAGCCTGCTACGACGGGGCCAAGGCCTACCGCACCCCCTTTGTCTCCGGAAAAGACTCGCTCAACAACCAACTCCGCTACACCGACCCGAAGACGGGCGAGCAGAAACTGATCGAGATTCCGCCGACTCTGCTTATCACCGGGCTTGCGGTCGTGCCCGATGTTGGCCGCTGCGTCACGATGGACGCCAAATCGCCCGGCAATGCCCTCGTCCTCGTCGGTGAGACCTCTCCCGCGCTCGGCGGCTCACACTTCCAGCAACTCTTCCGCGATTCAGCGCTCGACGCGTCCATCCCGCGCACCGATCTCGTCGTCGGCCCGCGCACCGCAAACGCCGTCGCTTCGCTCATCCAGTCCGGGATCGTGCGGTCCGCCCACGACGTTTCCGACGGAGGCCTGCTCTGCGCCGTCGCCGAGATGCTCATCGCCGGTTCCACAGATCGCACGCCGATCGGAGCCTCGATCGATCTCGCCTCCGTCAAAGCAGATCCCATCGCGGCGGTATACTCCGAATCTCCCAGCCGCTACGTGCTCGAGATCTCACCGAACAACACAGATCGCGTCCTGGCTCACTTCGCCGCCGTAGGACTTTCCGCCCACGTCATCGGCACGCTGAACGCCTCCGGCGTTCTGACCTGGTCCCGCGGCAACCTGAACACGCCCGTCGAGCAACTAGCGCAGGCCTGGCTGTCGCCGCTCGACTGGTAATGCTCACGGAACCAGCACGATCTTCCCGCTCGCACCCGGCGCCATGATCCGCTCATGCGCCGCCGCAGCCTCTTCCAATTTCATTGTCTCCCCCACCACCGGCTTCAGTCTCCCCGAGGCGATCCCCGCGCTGATTTGCACCCACGCGGCGCCCAACTCCTCATCCGTCGCGTTGTGCAAGCTCATCCCCAGCACATCCAGATTCCCCCGCATCGTCAATCGTGGCGTGATCTCGATCTTCCCCCGGCTCCCCACGATCACAATTCGTCCCTTCGCCGCCGCCAGGCCCAGATCGTGCTCCAGGTTCACGTTCGCCAGCATCTCGATGATCAAATTCGGCCCGTGCCCGCCCGTCGCCGCGCGGATTTCGTCGAGGTACCCCGGCTTCGAATGGTCGAAGACCTCTTCGGCGCCCTGCGCTTCGGCCATCGCCCGCCCAGCCTCCGTGCTTCCAGTCCCGATCACCCGCAACCCCGCGGCATGCGCCAACTGCACGCACGCCGTCCCCACTCCCCCGGTGGCGCCGTGCACCAGCACCGTCTCTCCTTTCTTCGCGCGCCCGCGATCAAAGAGCGCGACATACGCGGTGAAGTACGAAATCCCCAAGCTCGCCCCCTGCTCAAAGGAAAGATTCGGCGGCAGCGGGAGCACATTCTTCTGCTCGCACAGCGCCAGATCGGTGTAGGTGCCCGACGCGGGGCGGTAGACCATCACACGGTCGCCGGCCTTCACGCCCGCCACGCCTGCGCCGATCTGTTCCACAACACCCGCGCCGTCGTACCCCGGCGTGTACGGAAACTTTTGCGGCCCGTACCACCCGCTGCGGATGTACGTATCCACCGGATTCACGCCGATGGCCCGCAGTCGCACCACAACCTGCCCCGGCCCCGCCACCGGGTCGGGCAGCGTTTCCAGCTTCATCACCGACGGATCGCCGAACTGATGCACGCGGATCGCTCTCATCGCCCGCCTCCCGTCTCAGAGGCTGTTTCAGAAGCCCCTTCCCTGTGGGTGGGGGAGGGAAGGGGTTGGGGGAAGGGTTGGCATTTCGCCTTTCTGAAACAGTCTCTAGCGCAACCCATACTCCTTCAACTTCCTGTACAGCGTCCGTTCCCCAATCCCAAGCAGTTTCGCCGCTTGCTCGCGGTTCCCCTGCGTCAGGCGAAGCGTCTCGCGGATCGCCCGTTTTTCGATCGCCTCGAGACTGGTTCCGGCCAAGGAGCCCATCGCGCCGCTCTCGGCGCTGTCGGCGTCCGCGCTATCGCCCACGCGCACCTCGTCGGGAATGTGACGAACGTCGAGCACGAGCTCACCGCCGGGCGCGACGTCCTCCCCGAGCGCCGTCACGACCATGTTCTGCACCACGTTCAGGAGTTGCCGCACATTTCCCGGCCAGTCGTAGCTGGTCAGCCGCATCATCGCCGCATCCGACACCTTCGGCGAAGGCTTCCCCGGCGCCAATTCCTGCATGTACCGGTCCACAAACGCCCGAACCAGCGGCGGGATGTCCTCACGCCTCTCCCGCAGCGGCGGCAGGTGCACGTGCGACCCGTTGATCCGGAAGAACAGATCTTCCCGGAACGTTCCCGCCTTCGCCATCTCGCGCAGGTCTTTGTTTGTCGCACTCACGAACCGGACGTCGGCGTGGCGCGTCTCGTTCGATCCGAGCCTCACGACCTCGCCGCTCTCCAGCACGCGAAGCAACTTCGCCTGCATGCTCAGCGGCATGTCCCCGATCTCATCGAGAAAGAGCGTGCCCCCGTCCGCGTATTCGAAGACCCCCGGCCGTTCCTTGTCCGCGCCGGTGAACGCCCCCTTCACATGCCCGAAGAGCTGATCCTCAAGCAGGCTCTCGCTCTGCCCCGCGCAGTTGAACGCGACGTAGCGCCCGCCGGACGCGCCCCCTCCAAGGAATCCCCCGCCTTCCCCGGCGCTCCCGGCGCGTTTGCTGAGCTTGTGCACCGCGAGCGCGATCAGCTCCTTGCCGGTGCCGCTCTCGCCCGTGATCAGCACGGGGATGTTGCTCGGAGCCACCGTCCGGATCGTCCGCAGAACGCGGCGCATCGGTTCGCTGGTTGCAACAAACCCCTCGAACCCCGCGCTCTCGGCCTGGAGCTTGAGTTCATCGTTCTGGTGACGGAGCAAGACCGTCTCCGCCGCCCGGTTGACGAGATTGCGGAAGACCTCGAGGTCGAGCGGCTTCTGGATGAAGTCGTACGCCCCCTGCTTGAACGCCGCGCGCGCCGTGGGCACGTCCCCGTGCGCCGTCACCATGATCGTCTCGGCGGACGGTTGCAGTTTCCTCGCCGACTCCAGAACGCGCAGCCCCGCATCCGCCCCGTCCGGCGCAACCCCGTTCTTCCCCCCCGACGCCGGCATCCGCAGATCCGTCACGATCACATCAAACGCCCCACCCTTGAGTTCGTCGAGAGCCCTGCCAACGTCGTTCACGATCGTGCACACGTGCCCCGGCTTGCGCAACGCGTCCGCCATCACATCCGCGTGGTCTGCCTCATCCTCCACAATCAGCACCTGCGCTGCAAGCCGTTGATCCGCCATGCCCAAACTCTATCAGCGGGAAGCCGGCAAGAGTTCACCGAACGAGAACAGCCGCCGCCCGGCGCGACGCACAGATCGCCACCGCCAGCGCATCGGCCATGTCCGCCGGCTCCGGGATTTCCGCCAGCCCCAGAAGCGCCCGCACCGCGTTCTGCACCTGAGACTTCTTCGCCAGCCCGTTCCCAGTCACCGACTTCTTCACCATCGTCGGCTTGAACTCCAGCAGGTTCATCCCCATCTGCCGGATCGCCAGCAGCAGCACGCCCCGCGAGTGTCCCATCACGATCGCCGTCGCCGGGTGCTTGTAGTGCGCGAAGAGCGCCTCGACGGCCACCACATCCGGCCGCAACCGATCGAGCAGGACTCGAAAGTCGCGATCCAGTTCGGTCAGGCGCGACGAGATGCTCGCCGCGTCGCCGATCCGAAACTCCACCTCGTCCCGCTCGATCGCCCTCAACGCACGCCCCAGCCGGAACACCCCCGCCTCCACCAGCGTCAATTCCGACTCGACGACATCGATGCACCCATAGCCGGTGACCCGCAGCCCAGGATCGATCCCGACAATCCGCATCCATGCTCCCTCAAAGCACCCGCCCGCACTCACGCACGGTAGTTCTTCATCCAGTGGATCATCGTCTTTGCCATGCAGTCCGCCTCCACATTCACCCGATCGCCGACAGTCAGTTCGTTCAGGTTCGTCTTCTCCAGGGTCGCCGGAATCAGCGCTACTTCGATCCACCCCTCCTTCGCCGAAACCTCCGCCAGCGTCAGCGATACTCCCGACAGGCTCACCGACCCCTTCGGAACCATGTACTCCATCAACTCCCGCCCCGGCCTCACCCGCACCCGCCAGTCCTTGGTTACCCCGACAACCTCTCCCACCCCATCAACGTGCCCCTGAACGACGTGCCCCCCCAGAAAAGTCCCCGCCGTCGCGGCATGTTCAAGATTCACGCGCTTCCCGGCCTTCCACGATCCAATCGTCGTCTTCGCAAGGGTCTCCGGGACCGCATCGAACGCCCAGATCCCGGCACCGATCTCAACAACGGTCAGGCAGCAGCCGTCCACGCTGATGGAATCCCCCGCCCGCGGAACAAAGCCCCATTTGCCCGGCGACACGCAGAGTCGCACGCTCCCGGCGCCGGGCCGAATCTGCGCCACCTCGCCAACCGCCTGCACGATTCCCGTGAACATGCCCCAAGTGTCCGCTGCCGAGCCGACAAACGCAACCCGGGCACTTTTCATGCGGAATGATTCCGGCAGTCACGGGGCGCCCGGCTCGACACCCTTCCGCCAGCGGTCCAACAATGGCCCCCACCCCCGGCGCGTCCTCCGCGATTCGCCAAGGCGGGGCACCCGCCACGCTCCCCCTCTGAATCTGGTAGAAGAAAGGCCTCTCGTTCCACCCGAAAGACCCGCCATGGCGAATCTTCCCCTTTCCCGCTCCATCCCCCTTCTTCTCGCCGGTCTCGCCCTCGCCCTGCCCGCGTGCGCCAAAAAGAACACGGACAAGCCCTCCGATGCCTCGACGGTTGGAAAGCCCGCCAGCCCCCTTGTCCTGGGCGGCTACTCCCTCAACGACTCCAATTTCCTCGAACTCGGCTATCGGCGCGACTGGACGGCCTTCCCGTTTGTTCGCCAGAAGGAAAAGCTCCAGCAGATTTGCCCGTCCGGCGATCTGGTGGTGACGCAGGAAACAGGCTCCACGGTCACCGCCCTTGAATCCTCGAACGGAGCCATCCGCTGGGCCAACGAGGTCGCCACCCCCCTCACCCGATTCGTCGGACTCTCCCGGATGGGCGAGAAGATCCTCGTCTCGACCGACAGCGAACTGCTGATTCTCAACTCGACCAACGGCGACACCATCGCCCGCCAGACGTACGCGAAGGTTGTCAATACCGCCCCGATCCTGTTCGGCGGGCTGTGCATCTACGGCACCACGACCGGATTCGTCCTCGCCCATCGGACCGACTTGGGAATCTCCAAGTGGACATTCCTGCTCCGGGGCGGAATCGACCACAAGCCGGTAAACGTCGGCCCCATCGGGGACGACGACGCGGCAATCGGCGCGGTCGCCCAATCCGGGCAATTTGCTTTCCTGAGCGCCCGTACCGGACGTCCCCTGGGCCGCGGCGAGATATTTGCCGGCATCGACACCGACCCGGTCGCCGCCGAGGGCCTCATGGTCGTCGCGGGGCGCGATCAGTCGCTCTGGGGCCTTCGGACCAACGGAGAAGTCGCCTGGCGTCTCCGCTGCGATCGGCCCCTCAGCGTGCAGCCGTCGTCCGACGGGAGAACCGTCTGGGCGCAGTTGGGCACCGAAGGTCTTTGCGCCGTGGACGCGACAAACGGCAAGATCCTGTGGTCCAACCGCGTGGTCGAGGGCACCGTCATCGGCATCCGGGCCGGCCACCTGCTCGTCTGGAACGGCTCGCTCGCGCTGCTCCTCGACAAAGACCGCGGCGACATCATCCGTTCCTACGTGATCCCCCAGACCGCCATGCTCGTGACCGACAAATTCGAGGACGGCAATCTCTACGCCGTCAGCGACAACGGCGTGGTCGTACGCTTCGTTCCCCGCTCCTAGAGCGACTCCGATTCTGTACCCCGCGCGGAGGACCGCCATGAACGATCTGGTCACCATCCGCCGCGCGATTCTCTCCGTCTCCGACAAGTCGGGCCTCATCGAGTTCGCGCGGGCCCTGGCCCGGCGCGACATCGAGATCATCTCGACCGGCGGCACGGCCGCAGCGCTCGCCAAGGCCGGCATCTCCGTCACCCCCATCGACAGCGTCACCGGTTTTCCGGAGATCATGGACGGCCGGGTCAAGACGCTTCACCCCAAGGTCCACGGCGCCCTCCTGGCCGTCCGCGACGATCCCGAACATCAGGCGGCGCTCGCGCTGCACGAGATCGCACCGATCGACCTCGTCTGCGTCAATCTCTACCCGTTCGAGAAGACCATCGCCGCCCCCGGCACAGAGCGCGACGAGGCTATCGAGCAGATCGATATCGGCGGACCCTCGATGATCCGCTCCGCCGCGAAGAACCACGACTGGGTGACGGTCGTCGTTGCCCCCGATCAGTACGAGGCCGTGCTCCGCGATCTTGAATCGCTCTCCGGCAAGACCAGCCTCTCGCTCCGGCGTGAACTCGCCGCCGCCGCGTTCAAGCGCACCGGCGCGTACGACACGGCCATCGCCGAATACCTCACGGCCGACAGCAAGCCGGCCCCCGTTCAATTCCCACAGACGCTCAGGCAGGAATTCGGTCTCGTGCAGGAACTCCGCTACGGCGAGAACCCCCACCAGTCCGCCGCGCTCTATGCGACGCCCGCGGGTCCGGCCGCGTCGATCACCCGCGCCAAGCAACTCCACGGCAAGGAACTCGGCTACAACAACATCGCCGACGGGGCGAGCGCCCTCGAACTCGTTCGTGCTCTCTCGATCATCGCCCCGGGAATGGCGGGCGCCGCCGTCATCAAGCACGCCAACCCCTGCGGCTGCGCCATCGCCAACTCGGCGCTCGAAGCGCTCGACAACGCAATTGCCGGCGACCCCCTCGCCGCGTACGGCGGCATCATCGCCCTCTCCCGTCCCGTTGACCTCGCCTGCGCCAACCGACTCTGCCGCGACGACACCTTCGCCGAAGCGTTGATCGCTCCCTCCTTCGAACCCGCGGCACTGGATGCGCTTCGCGCCCGCTGGTTCAACATGCGGATATTGGAAGTCGGCCCGATCGACCAGCCCTCCGCCGCGGGCTTCGATCAGCGTTCGATTCCCGGTGGGCTTCTCGTCCAGACCCGAGATTCACTCCTCGCCGCTCCCAGCCAGTTCGTTCGCAAGGCCGGCCCCGAGCCGCGTGCCGAGGTCGTGCGCGTCGCTCAATTCATGGAAGTCGTCACCCGTTCCATCACCAGCAACGCCGTGGCGATCGGCGGCATCGACCCCACGACCAAGGTCACCCGCCTCTTCGGCGCCGGCGCCGGCCAGATGGATCGCCTGACATCCTGCCGCCTCGCCGTCCAGAAGGCCGGCCCACTCGTCAAGGGCGCCGTCGCCTTCAGCGACGCCTTCTTCCCCTTCCCCGACGGCCCGCAAATCCTGATCGACGCCGGCGTCGGCACCATCGTCCACCCCGGCGGCAGCAAGCGCGATCAGGAGACGTTTGATCTCTGCGACAAGCGCGGCGTCACCTGCCTGACCACCGGGCTTCGCCATTTCAGGCATTGAATCAGATACGACAGACCTGCCTTGACCGTCGCGGGTTCAAATCCTGCGTTTCGATGAACAGAAGGCAATGCTTCGCGAATGAGTCGGTTCGGTTCATTACCTGTAGACCTGGTGGCTCGGCTGAGAGCGGCATCGCCACAGAAGCAACGCGAGGCATGCATCGCGGCGTGCGAAATCGCGCTCGCGGCTGCAAAGGTCGATCGGATTCCTGTTCATCAAGTGATTAGGGCATTGCGGAACGGGAACTGCCCACCTCTTCAGCAACTGCAGGCCGTTGACAGAATCGTGTCCGAATTGGACGATGAGTACTTCAGGCTTCAGGAAGCTGCCGAAACAAATGAAGCGGACCCCGAAGGGTGCAAATTCGCCTTCGTTAAAGCACGAGCCGTCGCAGCAGTTGCATTTGCCGGAGGCAATGCCGCGGATTTCGCGTTGAATTCGGTGTATGAAGCGGCGGCCGCAATGGGCGACGACAAGTTGAGGCTCTATTCGAAAATCGAGTCAGCTCTGAAGTGATCCACGGTTTGCCGCTTTGCCGCTTTGCTGCTTTGCTGCCATTATTTGCTGCTCTGCAAATCTGCCGCTCTTCTAAGCCGCCCTCCGCATCTCCACCGCCTCAAGCCGCCGCATCGCCAGCGCCGTCACATCGTCGCGCTGATGCAGCGATCCTTCCTGACCCGCCATCGCTCGCGCCAGCCGGTCCATCCCCTCGCGCACGCTGCAGGCGTTCTCCGAAGCGTCGAGCAGGTTCATGTGATTGAGGTATTCCCGCGGGGCCACCCGTCGATCCTTGATCTCCTCGCCCGGCGCGGGGAACGCCAATTCAAACCCGTCGGTGTACAGCAGCAGCGTGGCGCCGGGCTCGAGCATCACGGTATCGTCGGAGTACTCGGCCTCCGCAAAGACACCCAGCAGCGGGCCCTGACTCTCGATCGACGTCATCTTGCCCCGGTGCAAGAGCAAGGTCGGCGGGTGTCCCGCGCCGGCCAGTTTCACCGAGAAATCCCGCTTGTCGAGCACGCCGCACACGGCCGTCGCAAATCGATAATTTCCCGAGGCGTGATGGCACAGTTCGCAGTTCAGACCCCGCAGGCAGTCGGCCGGGCTGATGTCGCCTCTCGCTCCGTGCGCAAATTGATTCAGAAGCCCCCGCGAGAGCATCATCGTGATCAGCGCCGCCGGCACCCCGTGCCCCACCGCATCGGCGATGAAGAACACAATGCGGTTTTCGTCGATCGCCCGCGCGTCGAACAGGTCGCCGCTCACGTATGTCGCCGGGAGATACATCGACGCGAACTCAACGAATTCGTCCTCGGGCAATCGGTGCGGAAGCAGTTCCCGCTGAACGGTCGCCGCGAGGTGCAGTTCTTCGTGCAGCCGGTTCATCTCGCCACGGATGCCCTTCTCCATTCCCGTGCCCGTCCGCACCTCGCGCCCCAACTGGTCCACCAGGGGCTGCCTCTCGCACAGGGCAAACACCATCGCCGCGATCTCGGTGCTCGTCGTCCGGTCCCCCACCGCGATGACGCCGTGCTGCTGCACGATCGCCCGCACCGCGTCCTCGTGGGGCGCGACGACCACCGCCGGCTGCATCATTCCCTGCACGGCATCAAACAACTTCGCCAGGCGCGAGGGATCCTCGCTCCCGTCCAGCACCATGAGCAGACAGACCGTCGCCCCTTCGTGCAGGCTCAAGTCCTCGGGCCCGATGAGCCCTTGCTCGGCCCGCCCCAGCAGCCGGACCAGATCCACACGCTGAGCCCGGGCCACTTCGCGCGACGGCCACGCCGCAAGCACCGGCGCAAGCCACTTCGCCGCGGCAGAATCCGCGTCCGGTCCGGCGCAAAATAAGATCTTCGCCACGCCCACTCTGCCGGCCCCGATCGATGTTCGACAATCCCGCCGGCGCGGTCCCACCGCGCCCGGTGCTGTGCTATCGACCGGCCCCGCTCTCGCCTTGATTCGGCCCCGCCCGACCGCACCGAATGCTCGGATTCGCCCGTTCTTCCGCCTACTTCGCCCGCGCGACCAGCCCCGGATCAACCTCGATCAGTTCCCCCGGCTTCACGGTGAGCTTCTCCAGCGTCCCACCCTTGAGTTCGATCGCGTACTGGGCATCGAACCGGCTGGAATAGCGCTTCAGCCGGTCCTCATACTGGCGCAGGTCCTCTTCCGGCTTGCGAGGAGCCTCCACGAGCATGGCGTGGGAGGCCGTTACCCGGCGTGATCGATCCAGGAAGATGATGTCGATCGTCGTCGGGCAATCCCGCATCACGAATTCCTGACGCTGCACCTGCGAGTCCGGAAATACGAAGAGCATTCCGCCATCCTCCGGAATCGACGCCCGGCCGGACAGCCCCTTGATCCGAGTCTCCGAGTCCAAGGCCAGATCCAGCGTGAACGGTTTGCCTCCCAGCCTGACGCGCGTCGTCTTGTCGGTGGTCCGGAAATCTTCTTCGCAGCCAGCCAGCACCGCCGCACCCGCCAGAGCACCAAACAGCACCAAACCGCTCATCACCCGCATCATGACCGTACTCCAGTCAGCCACCGATCGTCTCTCAGCGTGAACACGACGTCTTCGTGCGGAAGCCTACCCAGATCAAACGCATCCCGGAACTCGGTCGCACTGAACCGGTCCCCCACCCCCTCAATCCCCGACCACCGCGCCAGGAGCGCGATGATCCGCTCCGCCGGTACACCCTTGGCCAGGTACGAATCCACCCGGGTGTCCCCATGCCGCTTGGCCAGGCGTTTTCCGTCCTCCCCCCGCACCAGGGGCAGGTGGAAATATTCCGGCCTGGACTTCAATCCCAATGCTTCCATCAGCAACGCCTGCCTGGCCGCGGAATCCAGCAGGTCATCACCCCGGACGATGTGAGTCACCCCCTGGCGTGCGTCATCCACCACGACCGCCAGTTGGTACGAGGGCTGGCCGCGTTTGGTCCAGACGACGAAGTCCCCCACCGTGGCCGCGGGCCGGAGTTTCTTCGCGCCGGCGAATCCGTCCTTCAATTCCACATCAATATCCGGAGTTGTAAATCGCCAGTTCACGGGTTCTCCGGCTTCTGAAAACTCGTGTGGCCACGATTCTGGTCTTCGGTGTGCGCCGAAGGCGATTTCGTGCGTGCCTTCCTGCGGCGCGGATGCGGCGGCCTGGGCGGCGGCGTCCACTTCTCCGCGTGTTTCACTTGATGGGTAGACATGACCCGACCGCGCGAGTCTGTGCATGGCTTCGCGGTACGGGGCCAGATCGTGGCTCTGGATGACCGGTCCTTCGTCCCAATCGAGGCCGAGGGCTTCCAGCGTCCGCATCACGCCATCGATCGTGCCTGGCTTGACGCGGGGCGTATCGAGGTCCTCGATTCGCAGGAGGATCTTCCAGCCCCGCCGACGCGCCATGGCCCAGTTGATGAGAAAGGTGCGGGCGTTGCCCAGGTGAAGGGCCCCGGTTGGTGATGGCGCAAGTCTCGTTCGAAGCAAGGGATGCGCGGCGGCTCCGGACGCGACGGCGCCACTCGCTGCCGTTCTCTTTGCCCGGGAATTTGGGTCGGAATTCGCATCCACGGGTTCACGGTACACTCCTCCGATCCCCCGCGAAGGATTGCGGGTTGCGTGGAGAGCCCGATGCCCAAGCTCAATGAGGCGCAGATTCAGGCGGCCCTTGCTTCCGTTCCGGAATGGGGCGAATCGGGCGACGCCATTCAGCGGACGTACCAGTTCTCGGATTTCCTGAAGGCGATGGCGTTTGTGGACCAAGTCGCAAAGTCGGCCGAGGCGAGCCAGCACCATCCGGACATTCTGATCCGCTATAGCAAGGTGACGCTGACTTTGAGCACCCACGATGCCGGGGGCATCACGGTCAAGGACTTTGAACTGGCCAAGCGGTGCGACCAGTTGTTCGCGCCGTTTGCCCCGCCGGCGGCCCCACCATCGCCTTCCGTCGCTTCGAAGCGCCGGAAGGGGTGATGGGAGGGTCCAAATAAGCACGGCGATCCGCGTAATCCTCCGCACCGTACAATGGGGCGTCGGCAACTCCTGCCTCCGGGCAATCCGGGGACCCGAGCCGGCCGATGCCCGGTGGTGTAACCGCCGGTGGCTCGAGGCGGGAACGGATGCCACACCACCACTCCAAGGACGATCGCAGGAAAAGCTCTGGCGGGTCTAGGCCGCAGCGTGCGCCGGCTCCGCAGGGTTCATCCGGTGGCGACTCGGATGAGCAGGCTCCGATCCTTGATGTGGAGGGTGACATTGACCTTGCGGCCTTGGCCTCGGCCGGGGGCCGGTTCAACCTGGGCGCGGTAGGCGGTGCCGGGGCGCTTTCGAGCGAGGGGCTGAACGCCAAGGTGCTGGTCCTCAACAAGCTGTACGTGGCGGTGCGCGTCGTCTCGGCGCGGCGGGCGTTCTGCCTGCTGACGCGGAACATAGCGGAGGTCATCCACGTCGAGACGGGGAGCGACGGGCCGAAGTACATCAACTACGACTTTGAGGACTGGACGGATGTGGCGGCGCTGCGGACGCGGTTCGAGCGGAATCAGCACGATTGGGTGCGGACCGTGCGGTTCGAGATCGCGGTGCCGCGGATCATCCGGCTGCTGGGGTACGACCGGCTGCCGGAGCAGACGGTGAAACTGAACCGGCGCAATCTGTTCGCACGCGACCGCAATACGTGCCAGTACTGCGGGCGGCACTTCCCGACGGCGGACCTGTCGCTCGATCACGTCATGCCGCGGACGCAGGGCGGGTCGGACTCTTGGGACAATCTGGTGTGCGCGTGCATCAAGTGCAATGCTCGCAAGGGCGGGCGGACGCCTGAGCAGGCGAGCATGAAACTGGTGCGCAAGCCCGAGCGGCCGAAGCGCAACCCGCTGATCGCGCTGCGGCTGGGGCACGAGAAGTACGCGTCGTGGAAGACGTTCCTCGACAACGCGTACTGGTCGGTCGAGCTGCGCTAGATGGCGCTGCGGGATTTCCCCGTCACCTGACACCGATCGCTGCAAATTCGGGCGGCGCGGGGAACTTTCCCTGTTCTGCTGCACGGAGCCAAAGCCGCATGACTTGCGGTGTGCCTCAGTTATGATCGGCCGGAGTCCAAGTGCCGCAGGGTGACGGAGACGCACCCTTCTACCCGTTCCCTCCACCCGGCGGCCAGGAGGTGATCCATGAATTCGGTTCGTCACACTCTGCGAAGCGGCGTCGCGCTCGCGTTGGTTGCGTCCGCAGCGGTTCTGGCCCAGTCGCCGACGCTCCATCTCCCATTCGAGCACTCGTTTGCCGGGCAGGACGGTGAAATCGCGATATCCACCGACGGGGTGAAGTTCGCTCGCGGGGCCATCGAGTTCGGGGGCAGTTTTGGCGATTCCACCAATCTCAGGTACGACGCGGCGGGCAACATCCTCGCCACCGAGGGAACGCTGGAGTTCTGGGTAAAGCCGTCCTGGAACGGCGCTGACGGCACCGGGCACGCGTTCCTCCACTGGGGAGCATCTTCGGGCGGGATGATCGTGCTCAAGGACGGCGCGAACAACCTCCGCGGCATCTTCAACCAATACGGCCCCGGCGGCAAGCCGGAAATGGGCGTGGGCTACAACATCAACTCGTGGGCCGCCAACCGCTGGCATCACGTGGCGATCACCTGGAGCACTGCGGCGCACGAGCTGCGGCTCTCCATCGACGGCGTCCAGAAGAATCAGGCATCACTAACGGCTGACCTGCCGCTCATCGGAGACACGTCGTTTCGCGTGGGCAGCGGCTGGGGTGGCAACGAGAGCCGGTCGGTTCTCGATGAATATCGGATTTATGACACGGCCCGCTCGGCCTCACAGATCGGCGCCGACTACGCCGCCGATCTGACGCTCCACCCCTCCCTCGCGCTCTCGTTCGAGGATTCGCTGATCGGGGAGGACAGCGAGTCGCCCACGGCACAGTTCGGGATCACCTACGGCACCGGAGCCGTCGGACGGGGTGTGCAGCTCCTTTCGCCGACGCAGCTTTCGTACGGTGCGGCGGGCAACATCCGGTCGGATGAGGGAACGATTGAATTCTGGGTCAAACCCTCCTGGAACGGGAACGACGGCGCGAACCGGACTTTTCTCTCCTGGGGCAGCGGCGGCGGGATGCTCTTCGCCAAGGACGCGGCGTCCAATCTCCGCGGGATCTTTTCAAGGTACGGGAGCGGCGGAATTCCCGAGGTGGGAGTTGCCGCGGGTGTCGGCGACTGGGTCAACGACCAGTGGCATCACCTCGCGTACACCTGGAGCAACACAGGCCAGCGCGTGGCTCTGTTCGTCGACGGCCAGCTGCGGGACGAGCGCACGCTGACCCAGAATCTACCGTCGATCGCCACCGCCAACTTTTCGGTCGGGCGCGACGGCACCGGATCGCCGCTGGCCGGAACGATGGACGAACTTCGCGTCTATCCGTTCGCGCGCACAGATTCGCAGATCGCGCAGGACATGACGTACGACCTGCAGATCCAGTCGATCTCCATTCTTCCCGCTTCGGACACCATCTACCCCTCCTGGCAGGCGTGGCCTCGGCTGTACGGCCAGACGCAGTTGAGCACGGTGCTCATCCTGAATGCTTCTGCGCAGTGGGAATCATCAGACCCGTCGGTGGTGGCCATCGAGCCGGGCGGCGTGCCACGGGCGATCGCGCCCGGAACGGCGACGATTACCGCGACGTTTGCGGGAAAGACCGCGACCATGGATCTCACGGTGGCGGAGCCTGCCCGCGCGCCGGAGGAGCCGCCCGCACAGCCGTTCCTGACCGAACCGGCGATCGGGGCCGTGTACGAATTGCCCGTGCTGTCGATCCGATTCGTGCCGACCAACGACGGATTCACGGTCGATGAGGCCCGCGCCGGGTATGCCGGCAACGTGAGCGATGTGATCGACTGGATCAACACCATCGAAGTCGAGACCAAGTTCATGCTGGAGGAGGGCGGCCGCTTCCGCGGCTACGCCAACCCCGGCGCACGCCCGAGCATCGGCTATCGCGTAGTGCGCACGATCAACATCTTCGAACCCATCCCGCCCGACCGCAACGACGACCATCGCACGGGCAGCGAGGGCGTGTACTTCCCCGACTACAACAGCATTCTCGCCCGGCTCGGACTTCAGGACCTTGTCGAGAACCAGGGCGTGCGCGAGGTCTGGCTGTGGGGCTACCACAACGGCGAGATCGCGCCGGTTGAATCCAACATGGCGAGCGCCCTCACCGGGGACATTTCCAACAGCAACCGATTTCCGGATGACCTGCCCATCTTCAGCCATACCTACACGCTGTACAACTACAACTGGACGCGTTCATCCAACGAGGCAGTGCACGACCACGGCCACCAGATCGAGGCGCTGCTCTCGGCGATCTGCAACCTGCAGGACATGAACACCGATCTCTTCTGGAAACGCTTCGTCGGGCAGGACGACGGCGGCAATTTCATCACCGGTCGCTGCGGCTGGACGCACATGCCCCCGAATACGATCAATCACTACGACTATGAAAACTACGACGTCGTGCCCAGCGACATCTTCGCGTGGACGCCCGCCGGCGGACCGACGACCGACTTAAACGCCGATACCTGGGGCCAACTGCAATACGCCTGGCCCTCGGGCAACCCGCCCGCGGGATTGATCGAGCACAACTGGTACATCTTCTGGATGCAGTCGCTCCCCGGCCTCGACAGCGGAATCCCCCACGACATCGGCGTCGGATCGATGTCGAACTGGTGGTCGTTCGTCGGCGACTGGGATCGGCAATGGGGCCAGGTCGATGCGTCGTTCGGACTGCACACCGTCGATTTCCCGCCAATCTTCACGACCGAGCCGCCCTCGGGGCAGGCGTGCCTCGGGAGCACTGTCGTTCTTGCGGCGGGCGTCATGGGAGAGGCGCTCTCGTATCGCTGGCGCGCGGGTGACGAATGGATCGGAGACGGCCCGACGGGGAACGGCTCGGTGATTTCAGGGGCCTTCACCCCGACGCTGACGATCGAAAACTTTCAGCGGGAGGACGCGGTTTCGTTCGTGTGCGTGGCCACGAGCGGCATCGGCTCGACGTGGAGTTGGCCGGCGGTTGTGACGTTCTGTGCCGCGGACTTCACGTGCGACGGAATCGTCGAGGACTCCGACTTTGTGGTCTTCGTGGGCGAGTACAACACGCTGGTTTGCGACGATCCGTCCATGCCGCCGGGCTGTCCTGCCGACCTCAACCGCGACGGTCTCGTGGATGATGCGGATTTCGTACTTTTCGTGGTTGCGTACAACAACCTCTTGTGCGAGTAGGCGGGGGCGTCCGGCGTTGGCCGCGAGGCGGTCAGACCGCGTCCGGCACGACCAGCCGGTCCTCGCAGACGAGCCCGTCGGCGAGACGGATCACGCGTTTGCAGCGTTTGGCGACGCTGTCGTCATGGGTGACCATGATGATGGTCATGCCGATCTTGTGCAGATCCTCGAAGGTCTTGAGGATTGCCTGGCCGGTCTTGCTGTCGAGGTTGCCGGTGGGTTCGTCGGCCATGAGGACGGCGGGCTTGGTGACGAGGGCGCGGGCGATGGCGGCGCGCTGCTGCTGGCCGCCGGAGAGTTCGCGGGGGCGGTGGTCGAAGCGGTCGGAGAGCGAGACGAGTTCGAGCGCGGCGTGGGCGGCCTTCTTCCGCTCCTTTGGCGGCACGCCCTGGTAGAAGAGCGGCACCTCGACGTTGGCTTCGACGGTCAACTGGGGGATCAGGTTGAATGCCTGGAAGACAAAGCCGATCTTTCGGCCGCGGAAGATGGAGAGTTCCTCGTCGCTCATCGTGCCGATGTCGCGTCCGTCGAGCAGGTACTGGCCTTCGGTCGGGCGGTCGAGGCAGCCCAGGATGTTCATGAGGGTGCTTTTGCCCGAGCCCGAGGCGCCCATGATCGCGACGTATTCGCCTTTGCGGATGGTGACGTCGATCCCGCGCAGGGCCTCGACCATGATGCTGCCGTCGGGCTTGTAGTAGATTTTCTTGAGGGCCTTGAGTTCGGCGATGGGGGGAGGGGCGACGCCGGGGGAAAGCACGACCTCGGAGGGCGCGAGAGCCCCGTTGCCGGCTGCCGTGCCCGAGATGTGCCCGTTTGCCCCGCTCAATCACGTCCTCCGGTGGGTGTACAGGATCATTCACCGCCGAGTCGCAGAGATCGCCGCGAAGTACCGGGAATCTGCGGGCTGCGCGAGGACAATTCTCACGCACGGCGGGTGTCAATCACCTGATCTTTCGACGCGAGGGCCGCGATGGACGCGGCGGCCCCTTATTCCGCGGCCCGGTTCGAGTCTTCGATCTGGAGGGCGGCGAGGGCGGTCATCGGATCGGGGGCGAAGCGGAAGATCTTGTCGAGGCCGGTGACGCTCATGACGGACTGGACGTCGTCGGAGAGGGAGCAGAGGCGGAGCCCGCGTTTTTTCTCCACCAGGAGTTTTCGGATCTTGAGCAGGGCCGCGAGGTTGGAGCTGTTGACGTAGGTCACGCCGGAGAAATTCAGCACGACGTTGGGAACAACGGCGCCGCGGGCGCTCAGGCGCTCGGCGATGGCCGAGAGTTCTTCCGAGAGCGCGGGCTCGTCGGCCAACTCGGCGATTACGATCGATTCGGACCAATCGTTCGGCATGGGGTTAGTCTAGCAAATCGGCGTGCGGCTTTGTCCGGGGCGGGGAGAGTTTCACGCGGAGGCGCGAAGAAGGAACGCGGGGCGGGATGGAAGCGACGTGCACTTGCGAATTGCAGGGCCGTGGTGCGATCGTGGCGCAGGGCCGTCCGGCACCCCCACCGTCCTTGCTCGAAGACTCGCTCGGACACCTCCCCCATTGGCAATGGGGGAGGAGCGCGGCCAAAGCACGCGGGCGGGCAACGGAGGCCACGGGCACGATGGGAGGTGCGTGCTCGGAAGCACATAGAATCCGCTTCGGAGAAGCGGGCCACCCAAGTTGGGGAACCCATAGACGCGGGGTTCACTTCCCGGGCGCATCGGTCGGTGCGGGTTCGCCTTCGGACGTGCCTTCGCCGGCGACACTCTCGTCGATTCGGGCGGCGGAGATGACCTTGTCGCCCTCGTGGAGGCTGACGACACGGACGCCCTGGGTACCGCGTCCGATCTGGCTGATCGTCCCGCACTTGATGCGGACGAGCTGGCCGCCCTTGGAGACGACAACGACGTCGTCGCCGTCCTTGACGCCGAGCGCGGAAACGGACTTGCCGTTGCGCTCGCTGGTCTTGATGTCGGCGCGGCCCTTGCCGCCGCGGGACTGGCTGCGGGCCTTGCCGGTCTCGGGCTGGACGCGGTACTCGTCAACGAGGGTGCGCTTGCCGTAGCCGTTTTCGGTGATGGTCAAGAGAGAGATGGCGGGATCGACCGTGACGGGGTCGCCGTCGGCGTCCTTCTTCATGGGGATGCCGATGACCCCCACCACTTCATCGCCTTCCTCGAGTTCGATGCCCTTGACGCCGGCGGCGGAGCGGCCCATGAGGCGGGCGTCTTCTTCGGCGAAGCGGATGGCGCTGCCGCTGGCGGTGACGAGCATGATGTCGTCGGTGCCGCCGGTGAGGACGACGTCGAGGAGGGAATCGCCTTCCTTCAGACCGACGGCGATGATGCCGCTGCGGTTGACGTTCTGGTAGTCCTTGAGGGCGGTGCGTTTGACGATGCCGCCCTTGGAGCAGAAGGTGAGGAAGTTGCTGCCGGACTCGAAGTCCTTGATTGCGAGGTAGGCGCGGGTCTTCTCGCCTTCCTTGAGTTCGAGGAGGTTGATGATCGCCCGGCCCTTGCTGGTGCGGCTCATCTCGGGGACTTCGTAGACCTTCATCTTGAAGATGCGGCCGCTGTCGGTGAAGCAGAGCAGGTCGTCGTGCGTTCCGGCGACGAAGACGTGCTCGATGAAGTCTTCGTCCTTGGCGTCGCCGGCGCGGATTCCTTTGCCGCCACGCCCCTGGGTGCGGTAGGTATCGAGGGGGACTCGCTTCACGTAGCCCTGGTGGCTGATGGTGACGGCGACGTCTTCCTGAGGGATGAGTTCGGCGATGGTGATATCGACTTCGGTATCGTCGATCGTGGTGCGGCGTGCGGCGAGCGGGCCCATGCCATAGCGGGAACGCATTTCCTCGCAGTCTTCCTTGATCATGGCGCGGACGCGGGTCTCGCTGGCGAGGATCGCCTCGTATTCCTCGATCTGCCTGACGAGGTCGTTGTACTCGTTGACGAGTTTTTCGATTTCGAGGCCGACGAGCTGGATGAGTCGGAGCGCGCCGATGGCATCGGCCTGGGCGCGGGAGAGAAGAACGCCGCCGGCCGAGTCGGCGGCCTTGAGCATCCGCTTCAATCGCTCGGGGAGTTTCGGGGCGTAGGGGTGGGTCGCGGGGATCTGGAAGCGGCGATCCATCAATTTCTGGATCGCTTCTTCCCGGGTGCGGCTGGCGCGGATGATCCTGATGACCTCGTCGATATCGCAGACGGCGTAGATCAGGCCTTCCTTCTCGTGGGCTTCGCGCTTGGCCTTCCTGAGCAGGAAGTTGGTCCGGCGGCGGATCACATCTCGGCGGTGCTCGATGTAGAGGTCAAGCAGTTCGCGGAGGCTCAGCGTGCGCGGCTGGCGGTTGACCAGCGCAATATTCATGATGCTGAAGGTGTCCTGCAGGCTCGTGAACTCGTAGAGCTGCTTCTCGACGACGCGCGGGTCGGCGCCGCGCTTGAGCTCGATCACGATGCGGGTGGCCGCCTCGCGTCCTGACTCGTCGCGGACATCGGAGACGTCCTTGATCTTCTCTTCTTCCACTGCCTCGACGATCTTCTTGAGCAGCAGTTCCTGGGAGCTGTTGTACGGGATCTCGTCGATGACGAGTTGGTAGCGTTCGGACTTGCCCTCGGCGCCGCTCATCAGTTCGGAGCGGCAGGTGCCGCGGACGGTGATGCGGCCGCGCCCGGTGGCGTAGGCCTCGACGATGCCGCGGCGGCCGAGGATGGTGCCGCCGGTCGGGAAATCCGGGCCCTTGATTCCGACGCGTGCGACCTTGCCGTCGGGCCCGGTCACGTCCTGCATCAGTTCCAGCAGGGTGATGTTCGGGTTTTCCAGAACGCGGATGATCGAATCGAAGACCTCGAGCGGATTCTGGGGCGGGAGGCTGGTGGCCATGCCGACGGCAATGCCGATGCCGCCGTTGATGAGCAACTGCGGGAACTTTCCGGGCAGGACCATCGGCTCGAGGAGACGGTCGTCGTAGTTGGGCTGGAAGTCGACGGTGTCGAAGTCGATGTCGGCCAGCATGTCCACGGCGGCGTGCATCATGCGGGCTTCGGTGTATCGCATCGCCGCGGGCGGATCACCGTTGATCGAGCCGAAGTTGCCCTGCGGATCGATGAGCGGGACGCGCATGCGCCAGCGCTGGGCCATGCCGACAAGCGTGGGATAGACCACCGCTTCGCCGTGCGGGTGATAATCGCCCGAGGTGTTGCCGGCGATCTTGGCGCACTTGAGATGCTTGCGCCCGGGGCGCAATTTCAGATCGTTCATCGCGACGAGAATGCCTGCTGCGAGGGCTTGAGCTCGCGGACGTCGGGCAGGGCCTGGTCCATGATCGTGCTCATGGCGGTAGTCAGGAATCCTGGAAGCCGCGCTGATATCCGCCGACGACGACTGCCGGGGCCGACGGGTCATCTTCACCACCGCCCCCACCACCCAGACCACCCGCACCGATCGGTTCACCATCGGGTCCGCGTGCTGCGTTCATGTCGTCGGTCATCCGTACCTCCAGGGCCGCGGGGCCCTGTCAAACACTCGTCGGTCGTCCGTGAAAACCCACCACAAAATAGAGGCCAAAACCCAACGGGTATTCTAGTCAAAAACAAAGCAAAAGTCGCGGGGAATCGCGGTGCAAAAGCGCCTGAAAAACAGGCACTTCGGGCGAGTCTTTGCGATCTATTTTTCAAGTTTCCGCGAACCCCGGAAAACCGCGCGTTGAGCAGGATTTTTTCTCTACTTCCGCTCGACGCCTTCCACGGCTTCGCACAGGGCAACAAGCGCGAGCGCGCCCGCCTCGCCGGCCATTCTCTGATCCCAGAGCGAGTTCCGCACGCCCCACTGCGCTGCGAGGGGGTCCACGTACATCGTGCCGCAGTACTCGTCGGCCATGAGTTGGCGCAGGAAACGGAGGCAGGGGATGATTCGGGCGATTTCCTTTGCGCGCACGTCCTTGGGCGTCAGTCGCGCGTCGTTGAGCATGGCGGCGAGACCCGCGATGGCCCGCACGCTCTGCGCGGATGGGAGCGGCGCCTTGGTGCCGGTGAACACGACTCCGCCGACGAGGTCTTCGCCGTCCGGGCCGGCGTCCTGCGGAGACATGATGAACTTGTAGACCACGTCGCGCCATTCGCCGAGGATGGCGGTCGAGCCGATCTCGCCCTCCTGGGTGCGTGCCGCGAGCACGACCCAGGGCATTGCCGAGGCGAGCTTGCTTACTCCGACGGCCTTGTAGATCGAGGGGAGGGCGGCCCGTCCCGCATCGTCGAGCGTCCCGGTCTCACCGGCCGCGGCACATGCCGCGAGGGCGGAGATTGACGCCGAGCGCACCGGCTCTTCCAGCACTTTGGCGATCGCGCGCTGGCCGGCGATCCTGGACTCGGGCCAATCTTCGATTGCGAGCGCCCGTTCGGTCATCAGGAACGCGGCGCTCGCCACGGGGGAGGATTCGATTCTGCGTTTCTCGTCGCTGCGATCGGCGAGGTCGCGTGCGATTGCGCGGGCGGCATCGCCGCAGCGTTTGGCAGTGTCTGGCCCGACCGCGCCGCTGTCGGCGGCACGCGCCAACGCCCACCCGATCAATGCCTCCTCGCCGATCTCCGCGCGCGGAACCGACGCTCCGGACAAGGGCGAGTACAGCCCGCCGACGATCGTCTTTCCTTCCTGCGTCCTGACCCTCGCGAGAAGGTGGCCGGCCAGGCCTTCGGCCCACTGCTTCAGAGCGGCCGCGGAAACCTCGCGCTCGGGAAAAACGCGTCCCTGGCGATAGAGGAATACGGGCTCCTCGCCCGGGGCGATCTGGGCCGTCTGCGAGACGTTGAAGCGGTAGAACGTGACCTTGCGGTCCTTTGTCAACCGCAGGGGGTGATTTGCGGGATCATCGCGGAGCCCGGCGGTGGCATCGTCAAGAACGAAAGCGGCGCACGCGGCGAGGGCATCGCCGGGAGATTGGCCGCCCGCGCTGAGGGAGCGTTCGGCCCCCATCGTCAGCATCATGGAGGGGAAGACGACACGAATCTTCTCGTCCGCGCCTTCTCCGGCCCGCGCGCCAACGCCGTCGATCCCGATCGGGATCTCCAGATCGGCGTCCTCGTAGCTGGAAGGCGGGTAGGGCACGAGAGCGCCGGCCAGTTCGAGCTCGATCGTCACCCTTGCGGCGTTCTTTGGTTTGCCCTTCTCCCCGAAAAAAGCGCTCGCGTCGCGGAGCGCGCTCTTCGTCGCACGCG
The DNA here is from genome assembly GCA_044221315.1 of Phycisphaerales bacterium. GTDB lineage: Bacteria > Planctomycetota > Phycisphaerae > Phycisphaerales > UBA1924 > JAFEBO01. Next base: position 38,666 of record JBGAPK010000021.1, read on the forward strand.
CAAGAGCGCCCGGGCCGCCGAGTTCGACGCCCCGGCCGACCATCCGGCCGCCGAAGCGCAGCGTGACGCAGACGGCGCCGCTCAGATCGCCGGCCGCCGCGGCACGCTCGCCGGACTTGACCTCCCAGCCTTCCACCCAGCTACGCACATCCTTGAACGCGCCGAGCACCTTCTCTGGCTCGGGCGGCTGGAGGACCGATGCGACTTCGGCCACTTTTCGATCGCGGGGACGCTCCGGGTCCGGCTGCGCCAGGGCGATTGTGGATCCCCAGAGGAAGCACGTCGCCATCAACAGACACGCTGCGTGGCAACGACGCAACACACCGGCGCGTTCCACGCCCGAAAACTCCACGATTCCGAGAATACCGCCCCCGGCGCCTGCCCGAAGAGCGTACGGGTCTTTGGCACCGAATCGGCACAGGCGTTGCAACGAGTGCATCAGGCGCCGCCTTGGCGTTGTCCGTACATTCAAAGACCAGCCGGAAATCCAAGACATGAAACTTCTTCTTTCCATGACCGACAGCCGCCGCAAGGTCTCGCTTCTCTTCATTCTCAGCTTCCTTGCGATGTGCTGAGCCCGCGTCCGCTCCTTCCGCAGAACAGGGCGGCAGCCCCTTGCCGCTCATGACTTTACCTCCGTCGCACGCTGCCCGGTTCCGCCCTTCCCCGCTGTGCGACAAAGAGAAAAGCCCCGGTCCTTTGACCGGGGCTTGAGGTTTTTGCCTGAGTCGCCCCGAATGGGCGGACCCTGAAGGGCGGGTCGGCTTACTGGAAGCGGATCTTGTCGGTGCCCATGGCGTCGTGGCTGTCCATGCCGCCTCGGGTCGGTGAGTCCTTCTTGCTGCTCTTCTTGGCGCCTTCCTCTTCGGTGCCTCCGCCGGTGGTATCGCCCCACTGAGCGCGCTTGAGGGAAAGCCCGATCTTGCGGTCGGCCTTGTCGACGCGGAGGATCTTGACGTCCACCTCGTCGTTGGCCTTGACCACGTCCTGCGGGTTCTCGACCTTGTGGTCGGCGAGTTCGCTGATGTGGAGCAGGCCCTCGAGGTCGGCCTCGAGCTCGACAAAGACACCGAAGTTGGTGATCTTGGTGACCTTGCCGCGGACGACCATGCCGGGCTTGTAATGCTCGGGGATGGCGGTGAGCCACGGGTCCTCGGTGAGCTGCTTCATGCCCAGGCCCACGCGCTGCTTCTCGCGGTCCACTTCGAGGACGACGCACTTGACGGTATCGCCCTTCTTGAGGACCTCGTTGGGGTGCGTGACCTTCTTGGTCCAGGACATGTCGCTGATGTGGAGCAGGCCGTCGATGCCGGGCTCGATCTCGACGAACGCGCCGTAGTTTGCCAGGTTGCGGACCTTGCCCTCGATGATGGTGCCGGCGGGGTACTTCTCACCGACGAGCTCCCAGGGGTTGACCTCGGTCTGCTTCATGCCGAGGCTGATCTCCTGCTTGTCCTTGTTGATCTCAAGGACAACGACCTCGACTTCCTGGTTGGGGGCCACGATCTCGGACGGGTGATTGATGCGTCGGGTCCAGGACATCTCGGAGATGTGGACGAGGCCCTCGATACCGTCCTCGAGCCGCACGAACGCGCCGTACGACATGAGGTTGACGACGGCGCCCTTGATGCGGCTGTTGACCGGGTATTTCTTCTCGATCTCTTCCCAGGGGGAGGCCTCGCGCTGCTTCATGCCGAGCGCGATCTTCTCTTTCTCCCGGTCGATATTGAGGATTTTGACGTCGACCTTCTGGCCGACCTTGACCATCTCGCTCGGATGATTGATGCGGCCCCAGGACATGTCGGTGATGTGGAGCAGGCCGTCGATGCCGCCGAGGTCGACGAAGGCGCCGAAGTCGGCGATGTTCTTGACCTCGCCGTTGACGATGTCGCCTTCCTTGAGCGTGTCCATCAGGCGCTTCTTGGCCTGGTCGCGTTCCTCTTCGATGAGTTTGCGACGGCTGATGACGATGTTGCGCCGCTCGGTATCGATCTTGAGGATGCTGGCGCGGACCTTGCGGCCGATGTAGTCGCCGACGTCGCCGGGGCGGCGGACATCGACCTGGGAGGCGGGGAGGAAGACGTTCACGCCGCCGATATCGACGAGCAGGCCGCCCTTGATCTTGCGGGTGACGAGGCCCTCGACGACATCGCCTTCCTTGGTGGTGTCGAGGAGCTTCTGCCAGGCCATCATGCGATCGGCCTTGCGCTTGGAGAGTTCGATCAGCCCGCCCTCACCCTCGAGGTTCTCGAGGAGCACGTTGTAAACGTCGCCGATCTTGACGGTCTCGAGGTTCTCGAACTCCATCTTGGGAATGAGGCCTTCGGACTTGAGGCCGACTTCCATCACGACGTCGTCGCCGGCGAAGCCGATCACCTTGCCCTTGATGACCTTGCCCGCGGCAAGGCCTTCGATCTGGTCGCTCAGGAACTCGTCCATGTAGCCGGCCTGTCCGACGGGGCTCTTGGCGCCGTAGGCCTCGCGGAAGAGGGCTTCGGCCTCCGAATCGGCCACTTTGAGCGATGCGATCAGGTTTTCATCAATCATGTTTTTCTCTGGTTCCTCGAGCGCCACGCGCCGCGCCCGGTCGGAGGCGCACGCGTCGGCACCGAAACCTCGATCCATCGCGTCGCTGCTGCGCCGCTTCGGACCTGGGTCTGCCCCCTCTCTATCGGAGAGGAACGGGGGCGTTCGGCGTCCTGCTGAACAATCCGGCTCCGCGAACGTCGCGGAAAACCCGGCGTCGGTCGACCCACCGACAGGGCGGAAGTTTAGGCGCGATCCGGACTTGAAAACCGCTTCCTTGCGCAAACCGAACATTGGAATTCCGAGTACATTCTGGTCATGACTCAGGGACTTCCGGCGATAACGCGATGGACACCGATCCCGGCGACGGCCGCGTTGATCGTGCTCGGGATTACGGACTGGAGGAGCCACCGGCCCGCGATGCTTACGCGTGCATTGCTGATCGGAGCGGCGGCGGGGTTCATCGCGGCGGTTGCGTATGACGTCTTCCGGCTGCCGTTTGTTTTCTCGAAGGCTTGGGGACTTGAAGGCGTTGTGCCGCAGATGAACCTGTTCAAGGTCTTCCCGCGGTTCGGCGCGATGCTGCTGAACCAGCCGCTGGAGCAGGGGTCCTATTCGTTGGGGACGCACTTGCTCGGCTGGGCGTATCACTTCTCGAATGGGATGACCTTTGGAATCATGTTTCTGGCGATGATGGGCGATGCGTCGCGGCGGGGGATGGCGTTTACGGTCGTGGCCGGAATCGTGATGGCAACCGCCCTGGAGGCGGGGATGCTGTTCAGTCCGTACACGAGTTTCTTCGGGATCGCGCTGACGGGGACTTTCGTCGCGGTCACGCTGACGGCGCATCTCGTCTTCGGCGCCGTTATGGGATGGGCGGCAAATCAATTGCCGGCTCGCCGCGCGGCGTGACCTCGTTCCCTCCCCACATCCCCGACCGCTCCCACATCGCCCGCACATCCCGCTCGGTCTCGAACAGCCCGCACTCCGGGCATCGATCCGCTCCGTCGTTCCGCGGATACAGGCAGACCGTGCACAGGCGTCCGCCCGATGATTCGAGTTTTGCCCGCAGGTCCTTGAATTTCCGCCAATTCATCAGGACGAGAATCGGGGTTGCGGCGAAGACGGCCCCGATGATGAACAGAGGGAGAAACACGGGCCATCTGAGGAGCACAAGAAATACCACGGCGACCGGCACCAACGCCATCCATCCGTTTGATTTCCGCGCCATTTTCCGGAGAGCGGGAATCGGGGATTCACGGGGAACGGGGATCGGTCGCGTTGACCACCAGGCCAAGCTTGTCCCACACTTGGCGCACTTCTGGGGCGTGGTTACCGATACCGGTGCGCTTGCGCCGCAGCGGTCGCACACCCGCAGCCTCGAACTCACGCTCACCAGCGAAAGCGCCCATACCACGACCGCAAGAACAACCGCACCGCCGCACAGCCCCCAGATGACTTCTTCGCTGCCCCGATACCCCTCGCTATACCAGACCAGACCGGCCACGCCAACGCCCATCAACAGCACCAGGAACGGAGCGAACCGATCAAGCGGACTTCGCAGCGACCTTTTCACCCGTTGCCCCCGCCAAGACCCGCCAGCACCTCCGGCATTCCCCGATCGAACGCTCCCCGGGTGAGCACGTCGTCCGCTCCCGCCTCTTTGGCGGCATGCAGTTCTTCCCTCGCGACGTGCGGCCCGAACGCCAGAACGCGGATCTTCCTCCGTTGTTCCTGCCTCACGCGCCCGATCATCGTCATCGCCATCTCCGGCACATCGAGATCGACGATGAGAGCACGAACGTCGCTGTCGGCCAGGCGGGCCTCGAGCATCTCCATAGTGCGGACCGGGCGGCAGGGGATTCCGAGCGCGTCTGCCGTAGCCTTGATCTTGCTGGCCCAAATCAGATCGGCGGCGAGGTAGAGGAGCATGCCCCCAAGATACACGGGGCCCGCCAGCGGGGTCGCGAGCCGGGTGCCCGGGGTGGTCCTACGCGCTATTCGGCGGGGTTCTTGCGACTCAGTCGCTTTGCCCCTCCGCCCCTTCCCCATCTACCATTCAGGCCCGGCCAAGCGGACGCCGCGGGACGGCTGGGCGCCCTTGTACAGCCCGCCGTTTGTTCTCCGCCGGAAACGTTCCCGGATATACCTATGACCACCCTCGCCAAGCCTCCGTCGCCGATGCAGAAGCCAAAAAACGTTCCGCCCGCGAGCTACAACTCGCCCATCTTCGACGAGCTTGGCTTCCCGACCGACGCGAACAACCTGTACAGACAGACCGTGGGTTCGATGCTCTACGCGTCGGAACTGATGGGCCTCCCCCACCGTGTTCAGATCATTCTCGCCCAGCCAAAGACCGAGATCATGGTCCACTTCCCCGTGAAGATGGACGACGGCCATTACCGGCTCTTCAAGGGCTATCGCGTTCAGCACAACAACGCGCTCGGCCCATATAAGGGCGGGTTGCGATTCCACCAGGACGTGCACCTCGACGACGTGAAGTCGCTCGCGTTCCTGATGACGATGAAGTGCTCGCTCGTCGGTATTCCCTTCGGCGGCGGCAAGGGCGGCGTCAAGGTTGATCCGCGCAAGCACTCCAACGGAGAGATGGAACGCATCGTCCGTCGCTTCACCACGGCGATCGCGCACGGCATCGGGCCGGATTACGACATCCCCGCGCCCGACGTCGGCTCGAACGCCCAGCACATGGCCTGGATCGCCGACACCTATTCGTTCCTGGCGGACGTCGGGGGCAAGGATCCGACCGCGGTCATCACGGGCAAGCCGGTTGAGTACGGCGGGTCGGTCGGACGTGAGAAGGCCACAGGGCAGGGCGTGGTCGACACGCTGGTGGAGATGCTCCCGGAGATTGGCCTCAAGCCCGATCAGTGCACGTTCAGCGTGCTGGGATTCGGCAATGTCGGCTCGTGGTCGGGCAAGATCTTCCAGGACAAGGGCGCGAAGATGATTGCGGTCGCTGATCACAGCGGCTTCATCAGGAACGACAAAGGAATCGACGCCCACGACCTCGCGACATACGTGTCGAGCAAGGGAGGCGTTGCGGGTTATTCCAAGGCCACCGCAGTCACCAAGGAAGAGTTCTACAAGACCAAGGTCGATGTCTTCATCCCCGCCGCACTGGAACAGATGATCCAGGAGTCCGAGGCCAAGATGATCAACGCAACGGTCATCGCCGAGGGGGCCAACGCTCCGACGACGCCGGCCGGGGAGCGCATTCTCATCGAGCGCGGTATCGAAGTCCTTCCGGCGATTCTGTGCAACGCCGGCGGCGTCACGGTTTCCTACTTCGAGTGGGTGCAGAACAAGACCTATCAGTCCTGGGATCTCGAGCATGTGGACCGCGAGCTGAACAAGCACATGGTGAAAGCCGCGGGCAAGACCCGGGATGCCCGGCGCAAGTACAACTGCGATCTGCGTTCGGCGGCGTACATCGCGGCGCTGGAACGCCTGAACCAGGCGTACGCAGCGCGCGGGATCTTCCCGTAAGCTCAAAGGTGTGTTCCCGGACAATCCCAGACCCACAGGGTCCGACCCTGTGGGTTTTTCTTTGGCTTCCACCTTCAACTGTCAAGGACGATCCACGCGACCTACGGCTGACTCACCCAGGCGTGCACCATCGACCAATCGTTGAAATTCAGCGCGGTGCCGTCCGACCCGGTCGTCCAGACGATCACGCCGACCTGATACGTCCCGGCCGCGAGGCCCGAGCGGCTGTAGCTGGCGCTAAGGGGCAATCGCAACCCCGGCAGCAGAACGACTTCGAAGTAGGACAGATTGGCCAACTCCACGGGCGCATTCGTCGTACCGGCGACTCTGAAACCGACGTTGTATCGGAAAGTCTTCGACGTGCCGCCGGTGGCAATCCCGATCATCGCACCTCCGTTCACATGAAGTGTCTGGCCCGCGCCAACGACAATATTGGCCGTGGTTCCGGCAAAGGCCCAGATGCCGTTGTTCGAAGCGGCGAGGTTTGTCGCGACCTGCCCGTTGACCGAGGTTGTCGAAATCACACCTGCGGGCCCTTGGGGACCTGTGGCGCCGGCCGGCCCCTGCGGTCCGGTCGCGCCTGGAACTCCCGGCGCCCCCTGCGGACCAGTTGAGCCCGCGGGCCCGGCCGCACCCGCGGGCCCGGTGGGGCCGGTTGCTCCGGCCACACCCATGGGTCCGGCAGCTCCTGTTGGCCCGGTCGCTCCTTGCGGCCCCGAGTTGCCCGAAAGTGCAAAGAGCGCATAGGGAGTCGCGGTCAACTCCTGGCGCGGATCGAGCGTCGTGCCGTTCACGGTCACCTGCACCCAGCGTTTGTTGCCGTCGAACGCATTCACCCCGAAATCCGGGCGCACCGTGAAGATCCCGTTGAGCGCTGTAACCCCGGGGAAGTGCTGTGTGATACCGATCTGGGTTCCGAGCGTTGGTGCATCAAAGAGCTGGAGCTCGACGCTCACGATCCCGCTGACATTCACACCGCCATTCTTGATTTGTCCCTGGTACGAAAAACTCGTGCCGAGCGCCAGTTGGGCGTGGGCGGACCCAGCTCCGAGTGCGAGGCCAAGCAGCATCGCGGTCGCGGCCGAAAATTGAAAAAACCTGTTCATTCGCTTCTCCTTCAGTTCGCCCGCCACCCTCAAGCTCCCGAACTCGCCGACCACTCTAACGGATGGGATCTCGCCACGCAATGTCCTTCCCGCCAACGAGCCGGGGCTGCCTTTTTCTGACACCGCCTCCGCGCTGATCACACGTTTTCCGCTTCCGGCCACGAAAACGTCCGAATCGATGCAAGATTCCCGAATCCGCCGACAAGTCCTGTTGCCGCAGATTCTCAGCCGTTGGCCGGGGGTCTTCCTCGCGGCGTCTTTTCGAGGAGATTCCGAATGCTTCGTCCCGCACTCACGTTCGGCGCTATCGGTCTGGTCGCACTTTCCGGCTCGGCTCAGGCGGTCGTTTTCTTCGACGGCGTGTTCAACAACGCCGACTGGACATTGACCACGTACACCAACGCGGCAGGAGCCGGGAGCATCGCCCAAGGCCTGCAGATCCCCGTCGGCGGCAACCCGCTCCAGTACCGGCGCGTCCGCAACAACCTCCTCGCCGGTGGACCAAACGCCGGGGTCATCGGTCTGCACATGAACGTCAACTTCTCCTACAACCCCGCCGGCGGCGCGATTTCCACTATTGACTACAGCGAAGACTCCATCAACTTCGTCAATCAGGGCGGCAACGGCCAGGGCTCGGGCCTCGTGATCTTCCAGAGCGGCAAGTACTACATCCAGCGCATCCCGATTCTCGTCATGCCCTTCGCCACGTTCAACACCTGGCAACCCAACCCCGCCCCCGGACGCGTTGCCAGCGATTTCTGGGAAGTCACCAACACACTCAACCTCATCTCGGGCAACAACCCCGACTTCAGCACCTCCGGCGGCGTGATGCAGTTCGGCTTCTGGCGCGGGAATTCGGCGAACCAGAACATCCAGACGGACTGCGGCATCGATAACTGGCGTGTGCAGATCAACCCCGTCCCGGCGCCGGGCGCTCTTGCTCTCGGCGGACTCGGACTGATCGCGTGCCGCAGGCGTCGTGCATCGGTGTGAACAAAGGGCTCGGCGGATCAGGTGGTCCTGCAATCGATCGGGGTCGCAGGTGCGGCTCGGGACGGCGCCGTCGACTCGCCCGAACGAAAAACCCGCGTCAGGCCCTTTTGGGCGGGACGCGGGTTTGGGGTGGGGGCGGGTGGATGAAAGATCCCGTCGCCTTTCACGTTACTCCTTTCTTTCGATCCGTCAATGAAAACCTGTACGAGCGGCACGCTAAGACCGCGCTAAGCAGTGGTTGGAATCCGTGAGGTATCGGGCTTCGAACTGAGTGAAATTGGTACGTTCACCGGCGTTTTGCGGCACTTACGGCTTTCGAAACCCGCCGAGTATGCTCGCCGGATGACGCTTCCGAATTCCAAAGGGCTACGCCGACTGCTTCGGATCCTGGTGGTCTTTTCCGCAGCGCTGGCGACGGGACTCGGCTTTGCCGGCCTGCTCGCATGGCAAATGATGGTCAACATGCCCGGTACGAGCCACTCGGGACCGCTGCCGACGCTCACAGAGGGCCAGAATCAGCTCAAGGACGAGCTGCGATCGCACGTTGAGCACCTGGCGAGCGGTATCGGGCTGAGGAGTATTTATCACCCAAAGGAACTCGCGCGGGCAGCGCTCTATCTGAAGGAACAAGTCGGTTCGTACGGATATGAAGTCAATGAGCATTCGTTCCCGACTCGAGGCAGCCTGACACCCAATCTTGAAGTGACGCTCAAGGGCACATCGTCCACCCTTGGCGGTGAGATCGTGGTGGTTGGCGCCCACTACGACACGACGCAGCGATCGCCCGGCGCGGACGACAACGCCAGCGGGTGCGCGGCGGTGCTGGCCCTTGCGAAGCAATTTGCGGGCTCGCCGCAGGCCCGCACGATTCGGTTCGTGCTCTTTCCCAATGAAGAACTCCCGACCGGCGGCACGCCGGAGATGGGAAGCTGGATCTACGCGAAGAAATGCCGCGCGGACGGCGACCGAATCGTCGCGATGCTCAGCCTCGAGACAATCGGCTACTACACCGATGCGCCCGATTCGCAGAAGTATCCGCCGCCGCTCTCGAGCCTGTACCCGAGCACTGGAAACTTCGTTGCTTTCGTTTCGCGTTTTCAGGATCGGGGGCTGGTGAAGCGGTGCGTCGGTGCGTTCCGCGATGCGGCAAAGTTTCCGAGCGAAGGCGCGGCGTTGCCCGAAGCGATCCGCGACATTGGACGGTCGGATCATTCGGCGTTCTGGAAGGAGGAGTACCCGGCATTGATGGTCACCGATACTGCGAACTTCCGGAACCCCAATTACCACCGGGCGACGGATACGGTTGAGACGGTGGACTTTGAGCGGCTGGCGCGGGTGGTCGACGGGCTCGCTGGAACTATTCGGAGAATTGCAGCCGATGTGCAAAATTGACATTTTCGTGGCAAAGTGATAGTTTGCGTTTATGTGGCCGTTCCGGAAGAAGCCAAAGTCCCTGCGGCATGAGCCAACTGGAATTCCACAACTCGACGCGTGGATCAGCGGAGTAGACGATGTTGCTGACGCGTGCGTTCGACTCGGCGGTACGAGGGAACAAATCAAGATTGGTCGTCCAGCAAGCTCAGAAGCTGCTCGCCAAATTGAATTAGAACTCGGCAGAGCCTTGCCACGCTCCTTCCGTGCATTTGTCACCGAAGCAACCGCTTCGCTCGAAGTTCATTGGCAATTGCCATCGGGCGCAAACCTGCCAACGGAAGTCCGGGAGGCAACCGGCGGCATGCTTGAATTCTCCCTTGAAAGCATGCTCACACTTGAAGAGCACCGGGTGGGTTGGATTGATTCGGTCTTTTCCGATCCGTCAATTCCGGACAATGCATGCTGGCACAACTCAACCGCATTCATTCACAGTCCCAACGGCGATCTGATCGCCTTTGATTTTTCTACTCCCTCCGATGACCCGCCAATCATCTACCTGAACCACGAAGGCAAATTCCCGGGGAGCGCTCACGGCCAGCGGATTGCGGACAACTTTGGCGACCTGCTCTCACGATGGGCGCCGCTGGGTTTTGTCGGACCCGAGGTATGGCAGTGGCTTCCGTTCTGCGAGTCACAAATCGGCCGAATCGATCCACAGTCTCCGAATGCACGCATCTGGACAAATGCCATTCGCGGGAATTGACACGCAGAATGGCTTGGACCGCGCGCCGCTACGGATATTCCTGCCTCGTCGGGCGAACCAGCACGTCGCTCACATGCACGTGCGCGGGCTGGCTCACGATGTAAACGATCGTCCTTGCCACGTCGGCCGGACTGAGCATCGGGCCGAATTTCTCCACCATCTGCCGATACCACTCGGGTGTGTATCCGGCCACCGCCTGGAATTCGCTGGTCACGAACGCCGGCTCGATGAGCGTCACGCGGATGCCTTTGGGGCCCAGTTCCCGGCGCGTTCCTTCGGCGAGCGTCTGGACCGCAGCCTTGGTGGCTGAATAGAAACTGGAAAAAGGCGAGACGTGGCGACCGACCACGGAGCCGAGAATCACGATATCCCGCGGCGTCTTCAGCCAGGCCCCGGTGTGCCCGAGTTGGCTTTCGGGTACCGCCGCGAGCATCCGCTTCCCCGCAGCACGGATCAAGAGCGACGCGCCGATGATGTTGGTGCGGATCATGGCGTCCCACTGCTTGTGATCCGAGGTGAGGGCCGTGCCCCCCAAGCCCCTTCCGGCGTTTATCACAACCAGGTCCGCCTCGCGATATCCAACCCCGTCGCCCAAGGCCCCGAATTGCCCGCGTGCGGTGTCGAGCACGCGTTCGACGATCTGCTCATCCGCGCAGTCGCCCGGTACGATTGCGACGTCTTCGTCGCCAAGCTCGAGGCGCAGTGACTCGAGCTTTTCGGCACGGCGCGCGTTCATCACCACAGCGCAGTCCGATGCAACCAATTCACGCACGATCGCCTCGCCGATCCCCGCCGAGGCGCCCGTGACGACCGCGATCCGATTTTTCAGCAACTGGGACATTCCCGATGGTAGCGGGAAACAGTGCGAAACCGGTGTGGGTTTGGCCGGTCTAATAGTGCGGACAGTCTCACGCCGGGCGCCTCGATCTCCGGCAACATTCCTTTCGTGCACAACGACCGGAGCCGTTCCTCATGCGCACTGTCCGTTCACGTTCGATCTTTTTTGCCCTGTTGGCTCCGCTCGCGGGAATCCCTGCGACGGCCGTTGCCCAGATCGCCTTCGCCCCCGTCGATGCGGGACATCTGACGAACGACCGCAAGAGCTGTGGCGGCGTCACCATGCTCGACTTCGACGGCGACGGCAACGTGGACATTCTCATCACCGCGGGCTACGACGTCTCGAAGCAGCCGGAGAGCCAGCCCAGCCGCCTCTATTGGGGAGACGGCAATGCCCATTTCACGCTCGATGAGCACAATGCGCTGACAGAAGCGATCGCGTTCGGCTCGGGCAGCACGTGGGGAGATTTCGACAACGACGGCATTCTCGATTGCTTTGTCTCCTGCCAGCTCGACGCGGGCGGTGTCTTGGCCCGCGGCCTCGGCGGTCGCAAGTTCGAGATCCTCGACAACGCCGCTCCGCACACCGACAAAGGCAACACGTTTTCCTGCGCCTGGTCTGATATCGACCGCGATGGCATTCTCGATCTTCTCCTCTGCAACAACGCATTCGCCGGCCCGGACGTGCCCTTTCTCTATCGGGGCAACGGCAAGGGCGGCTTCGTCCGTGTCACCGGCAACGATTTCGTCGATCGCAAGGCATCGACGGGAGGGGCCTACTTCTGCGACTATGACGACGACGGACTCCCGGACCTCTTCGCTCCCAACAACTCGGGAAAACCGTGGCTCCTGCACAACGACGGCAACATGAAGTTGTTGCACGTTCCGCTCCCGGCGCTCGACACCAATCCCTTTCACTCCTCGGGCTGCTCGTGGGTCGATTATGAAGGCGACGGACGCATGGATCTGTCCATCGCATGCGGCACCGGCGGCCCGGCCCTGCTCTTTCGGAATACCGGCTCCGCCTTCGAGCGTGTCTCGCTGGGCGATTCCCATCTCTTTTCCACCAACACGGAACTCATCCACTGGGCCGATCTCAACAACGACGGTCACCTGGATTGCGTCGTTCCCAACTGGGGTGCGGGTTCGTTTGTCTATTCGAACAACGGCGACGGATCATTCCGACGGATCGACGTTCCGGGCTTCACCGATCGGGTATTCAATATCAGCTCGTGCGCGCTTGCCGACTATGACAACGACGGGCGCATCGACATGGTGTTCGGCCAGTGGCCGCTTCGGACGGGCACGGGAGAGTTGACATGGTTGTTCCACAACGAGAGCCGGACCGCTCCAGGAAAGTCCAACTGGATCAAGCTTGACCTGCATGGCACCAATTCCAACAAAGCGGCGATCGGCGCCCGCGTAAGACTCACAGCCGACCTCGGCGGAAAGCCGAGCACGCAAACCCGGGAAGTCGACGCCGGGAACGGATTCCGAAGCCAAGGCGACCTCCGCCTCCATTTCGGGCTCGCCGAAGCCCCGAAGGCCGCTCACATCGAAATCCGCTGGCCGTCCGGAAAGACCCAGACCCTCGAAAACTTGAAAGCAAATCAGGTCCACGTCATCACCGAGCCATAAGCAATACGCAAGGCAATCTCAAACGTCGCTTGCCTTTCGTAACTCCAGGAGAATCTCATGCACCCAGTCTGTCTTGTCGTCGCCGGCTTGTCCATCGGCTTCGCTGCCGCGCCCGCGCAGGTGGCCTTCTCGCCAGTCAATGCGGGCCACCTCACGTCTGATCACAAGAGCAACGGCGGCGTGAGCATGCTCGATTTCGACGGCGACGGAAACGTTGACGTTCTTGTCACCGCCGGGTACGACGTTTCCAAAGAGCCCGAGCGTCAGCCCAGCCGGTTGTACTGGGGCGACGGGAGGGGCAACTTCACGCTGGACGAGAACAATGTGCTCACGAACGGCATCACGTTCGGCTCGGGCAGCACGTGGGGAGACTTCGACAACGACGGAATTCTGGACGTTGTGGTCGCTTGCCAGCTCAATTTCGGATCGGTTGTTGCGCGTGGCCTTGGAAACCGACGCTTCGAAATCGTTGAGAATTCGCCGGTCCATTCGGACAAGGGCAACGCATTCTCTTCCGTGTTCGCCGACATCGATTCCGATGGTTTTCTTGACCTGATGCTCTGCAACAACGCTTACGCCTCGCCCAACGTCAGCCATTTCTATAAGGGCGACGGCAAGGGCGGCTTCACCCGCATGACCGGAGCAATCACCGAACGCAAGTCATCAACCGGCGGCGCATACTTCGGCGATGCGGACGGTGATGGCCGCCCCGACCTCTTCATGCCGAACAACAGCGGAAGACCCGCCTTCTATCGCAATGAGGGCGACTGGAAATTCACGCCCGCGGCCGTTGGCGGACTCGAGCTCAATCCCTTTCCAACTTCCGGATCGGCCTGGGTGGACTACAACAACGACGGCCTGCTCGACCTATCTGTCGCCTGCTACCAGGGCGGCACCATCCTGCTCTTTAGGAACATCGGTTCGGGGAATCTCGAACGCGCCCCGCTGGGCGACTCGCATCTCTTTAGCACGAATGCAGCTCTGCTTCAGTGGGCCGACTTCGACAACGATGGCAACATCGATTGCTTCGTTCCCAATTGGGGTGTCGGCTCGTTCCTTTACATGAACCAGGGGAACGGCGAATTCAAGCGCCTCTCTGTCCCCGGTCTCACCGATCAGGCCTACAACGCGAGCTCGTGCGCTCTGTCGGATTATGACAACGACGGCAAGATCGATGTTCTGATCGGGCAGTGGCCCCTCCATCCCGGCGACAACGAGCTGACCAAGCTCTACCACAATGACAGCCCGAACGCGGGGCGCTGGATCAAGGTCAAACTCCGCGGCACGACCTGCAATCGGTCGGGGATCGGCGCGCGCGTCACGGCCCGCGCGACCATCGGAGGGAAGAAAACCAGTCAGATGCGCGAGGTGAACGCCGGGAGCGGCATGCGAAGCCAGGGAGATCTCGTCCAGCACTTCGGGCTCGGTGACGCCGCCTCCGCTGATGAAATTGAAGTGCGCTGGCCGAACGGCAAGAGTCAATTGGTCAGGGTTGCTCCGGCGGGCAAAGTGATTGAAATCGTCGAAGCCCAGTAACCAAGAGTCCGGAACTTGCGCAGATCTTCTGCCGCGGGCGGAGGCGCCTGTCTAGCCTTGCGGCTCTGCGCAAGGTATGTTCGGCTCTCATCTCTCCATCGCCGGATCCATGCACCAGGCCTTGATCGAGGCCGAGTCGTTCGGCATGGATACCGTCCAAGTCTTCACCAAGAACCAGCAACAATGGAAAACCAGGCCGCTTGAAGAGCCGGCGGTTCGCGACTGGTTGACGGAGCTCAATCGCCTCGGCTGGCAGGACCGCGTGATCAGCCACGCGGGGTACCTGTCCAACCTGGGCACCCCCGACGATGAACTGTGGAAGAAGAGCATCGATCTGATGACGATCGAGATCGAGCGCTGCGAGGCACTTTCCATCCCCATTCTGGTGCACCACCCCGGCGCCTACACCACCTCGAGCGCCAAGGAAGGAATCGAGCGTATCGCCACCGCCTACGCCGAGCTCATGTCCCGCACCAAGGGAATGCGAACGGTCGTCTGTCTCGAGGGCACCGTCGGAGCGGGGTCTCAGCTCGGGGGAACTTTCGAAGAGTTGGCCCTGATCCGGGAACGGGCCATACAAGCCAGCGGAGCGCCCGATCGCATCGGCTACTGCCTTGATACCTGCCACATGCACGCCGCCGGGTATGACATGTCCACTCGAGAGAGCGCCATCGCCGTGATCAAGGAGTTCGACCGTCTGTGCGGCCTCGCCAACCTCAGGGCCGTGCATCTGAACGACTCCAAGGGAGAGCACGGTTCCCGTCTCGACCGGCACGAGCACCTGGGGAGAGGCACGATCGGCGGCAATCCCACTCCGGCGGGGCTCGCTCGCTCGGGATTCGCTGCTTTCGTGAACCACCCTCGGCTCGCCCGCGTACCCATGATCCTCGAAACCCCCAAAGGAGAGGATGAGAAGGGTCGTTCGTGGGATGCGATCAACTTGAGCCTGCTGCGATGCTTACGCGAAGGCAGCGCGAAACCGGCCCCCATTCGACCCGGCGCCTCCCGAACGCGGCCCCGCAACGAAGGCAAATTGACAATACGAACAAAGTCCGTCAAATCGAGGTCCAGAAACACCCCAAAAACAGCCGATTCAAGGAAGCCATGACGACCGGCAACTTTTACCGCTACACACGTCGTACTTCTCTTTCGCTCGCCATCCTTGTCGGGGCGGCCCTCTCCGGCTGCGCGGGAGGCAGCGCCAGTTCAACCTCGACCGGAGCCGACACGTCGAATGCGTCAACCCCGAAGGCGGTCAACGACGTTCCCGAAGCATCGCCCAAGACCAGAGATGCGATCGCACAGAACGCTCTGGCCAAGGCGCACGAGTACGCAAGCAAGGGAATGACACGTCCGGCGCTCATTGAGTTTGAGCGTGCCATCGAAAACAATCCATCGCTGCCTCAGGCATACATCGGGGCGGCGGAACTCTACCGCAAGAGCGGCGACTACGAGTCCGCCGCCGTGCGTTATGGACAGGCGGCGGACCTGTTGCCGCAGGATTTCGAGCCGCGCTACTCGCAGGGGCTGATGCTGCAATTGCAGCACCGCATCAAGGAAGCGGTGCGTGCATATCTGAAGGCGCTCGAGATCAAGCCGAGCGATTTCGACGCGAATCTGAACATTGCCACCGCCTACCTCGAACTTGAGGAACCCGCCAGCGCCCTGCCCTACGGACAGCGCGCCGTACAGATCAACCCCAAGAGCGGCCCGGCACACGCCAATCTCGGCTCGATTTATGCCGCCCTCGGTAAGCACCAGGAGGCCGTCAACGAGTACCGCCAGGCGCTGGAGCAGGTTGAGTTGTCTCCCCCGCTGCTGCTGAATCTTGCAAACAGCCTCGGCAAGATCCAGCGCTTCGAGGAGATGATCAACACGCTGAATCAGGTGATCAAGATCCAGCCATCGGCCGCGGCGTACGAGCGCATGGGCTTCGCCGAGTTCAAGCTCTACAAGTACGACGAAGCGCTCAAGTGCTTCCGCACGTCGATCGAGATCGATCCGAATTACGCACCCGGCCAGACCGGCGTCGGCGTCTGCCTGCTCAACGAATATGAGTTCACCAAGCGCACCAACGACGAGTTCCGCGTGGAGGGCCTGCAGCACCTGCGCACAAGCGTTCAGCTCGACCCGCGCCAGTCGTATGTGATCGACCTGATCAACAAGTACCGCTGAGCACCCGGCGCCGACGCGGTGCCGCAAAGAACACAACCGCAAAGAGCGATGCCGCCCCCGGCGCCGGAATGAGCTCGAACGCGGCGTCGCCGATCAGGCTGTGGATCTTGCTGGTCGGATGGATCTCATCCCAGAAGACAAACGTGTCCGGGTCGATGCCGTCCTTCACGGCGCCGTTGCGGCTGGGTGCAAAGGTCTTCCCGGAAAAATTCGTCCCGGTGGTAATGATGTTGTCGGTTGTGTTCGCCGGCTTGAACGCCATCTTGCCGTCGAGCAGATTGTTCATCAGCGTGTAGATATCGAGCCCGTATATCGTCGTGCCGGGAGCATCCTTGAGGATCGCCTTTATCGCGTCGGTCCAGGCATTCCGGAATGCTTTTGAAGCGTCGCCGAGCGCCGTTACCAGATCCTGCTTCAGCGACTTGGCGAACGGCGTCCGATCGAGCGACGGAACATCAGCCCAGAGAATCGAGAGCGGCTTGCCGTTCTCCGCCTTGGAGATCAACGTTCGGATCTGCGTGTTGAGATTGGTCACCGCGTCTGTCGCGGCCTTTTTCACCGAGGCTGCTGTCGCGTTCTTTTCCTTCACCGCGCCGAAAATATCATTTCCCCCGGCCCAGAACACGTAGAGCGAGTCGTTCTTCGCAACCGGGCTGGCCTTCAGAAAGGTCTTGAGCTGCACGTCGGTCCCCGGGACACCGATGAACGGGCTTTTCGTTTCCGCCCCGCCGTAGGAGTAGTTGGTTCCGCCGCGCAGCGAGGCCGTCGCGGGCGCGATGTTCATCTTGAGATCGGTCTTCAAACGACGGGCAAGTTGCTCGTGCCAGACGCCGTCGTACTTGGACTGCTGCGTCTTGACTTCCTTGATCTTGGTGTTGTCCGATCCGTCCGTCCACCGGTCCTGCGTATAGAAAGGCAGCGTGGGGCGCGGGTCATACTTGATCTTCGTCGTAAAATCAAAGACATTCCCGTTGTCCGACAGGCTGTCACCGAAAATGGTCAGGCTCGAGAATGAGGGCGCCGCAATCGCAGCGCCCGAGATCAGCAACGCGACCACGCAGCCGAAGAATCGACGGTTCATGGGATCCCCTCCTATTGCCGGGGCGGAGCCGGCCTTGTCTCTGATCCCAGTCTACCGCTCGACGCCCCCGCGCCAAGCCCCGTCCTGCATCGCTACGCTGTGTTTATGCCCGAATCCAAGCATTTGGAGGCCTTCCCGACCCCGGCCGAGACTCCCTTCGTGATCGAGCACGTGAACGAGGAGTTCACGAGCGTGTGCCCGGTGACAGGCCATCCGGACTTCGGGACTGTCACCCTGATCTACCAACCCCGCGGCGCCAAAGCCGGCGGCACCTGCGTTGAACTCAAGAGCCTCAAGCTGTACTACCAGTCCTTCCGCAACGAAGGAATCTACTACGAAGCCGTCACCAACCGCATTCGGGATGATCTGGTCCACCTAATGAACCCCGACTGGATCCTCGTCCGGACCGACTGGCGCGGGCGCGGCGGGATTCGCTCCCGCGTCTTCGCGACCGGGGGTGATGTGCCGACGATCTGGCTGCGCTAGCGCTTGTCTTCGATCGGCAGGAAGTCGCGTGCGCGCCCCTCAGCCCAGGCCTTGAAGCGAGGCCAGAAGAGCTCCCGCAGCAGGATCTTGATGCAGGCGGCGAGCGGGATCGCGATCAGCAGCCCGTAGATACCCATGAGCGCGCCTCCGGCGAAGGAGGCGAAGACGATTGTGGGTGTATCCATACCGGTGGTGTTGCCCTGAATCGTGGGAGTAAGCAGGTAGTCGTCGAGCATCTGGCACGTCATGTAGACGGCCATAGGCGCGAGGAGAATCCACCACCACGTGGCCTGCCAATCGATCGAGCTCGGATCGATCGCCATTGCGATCATGACGATCGGGATCATGAGCGCGTGCACGTAGGGAACGATGAACAGAGCGCCGACCAGCGGGCCGAAGACCAAAGGCGCCGGAGCGCCGGCGAGCCAATAGGCAAACGAGGCGTAGACGCCGATGATGGCGCAGATGATGATTCTGCCGCGGACAAACCCCGCGATGACGTGATCCATCTGCTGTACCAGATCGATCACTCGCCACTTGCGCTTTTCCGGGATCAGGCTCTCCCAGAAGGCAAGCACCCGCCCCCAGCCGGTGCAGAAGAAGTAGAAGAAGAAACCGGTGAGTGCGGCCCCGAAGACGAGAAAAACGACCGATTTGAGCGCTCCGGCCGCGACGCTGAACGCGCCGGCGCCGGTCAGAACCGCCTGTTTTCCGATGTCCCTGGCGTTGTCGCGCGCCCAGTTCAGGATGGACTGATAGAGGCTTTGACTTTCGGCCTCATGACCGCTGTCACCCGCCCCTTTCATTAGTTCCTGACGCCGCTGGTTCTCGCGCACCATGTAGTCGCGGATGCGACCCCATCCTTCGTGCGCTATGCGCGCTCTCAGCTGTTCGTCCTCGGGCTTCTCCACCGATCGTGCAAGAAGATCGATGTTTCGGGCTGTGGTCTCGACAAAGCGGACACCCTGCACAACGGCGAACGTCCCGCCCAGCACCGCCGGCACAACAAACACGATCGCCGCAAACAGGATGATGCCCAAGGCGCTCCCGCGCCGGGAAGCGATCCGCCGGGTCACCAGCCAACTCACAAGCGGTTCGAACAGGTAGGCGAGGAGCAGCGCCAGCAGAATCGGCACGGTGACGATACTCGCGAGATATCCGAGATATACGACGCCGAAGATCAGCAGAACAATCAGGATGTCCCGCACCGGCTGGATCTGCCACAGGCGCAGCGTCTTCCAGTCGAGGCGCTGGTCGGCCTTCGACTCGGGCTTGTGATCGGCTTTGTGATCCCGCGGCGTGGTCACCGTTAGAGATTAGCGGATCGGCGGAGGAACGCGCCGGTCAATCCCGGGCGACCTCGTAAACCACCGGAAACGCCTCGTGGAAGTCGAAAACCTGCTCGAAGTCTTCCATCGTGTCTTCCTCGGTCTTGCGCATCAGTTTCGCATCGACCATGGCGAACACGATCTTCCCGAAGTCCTCCGTCCCCTTGATGTTCCAGCGGTGCAGCACGGTGCGGGCCAGGAGGCCGTAGCGCTGGAGCGCATAGGTGCGAAGCCCCAGGCAGAGCTGCTTGCCGCTGATGTGGCGGCTGGTGTCGGTCGGAGCCAATTCGCCGACATCGTCCCGGTGGCCATGAATGGTCTGCACGGTGTGCGAAAGCCCGTCACTGACAAACTGGAACGCCTCGGCCGGATAGGGCGCCAGGCTCTGGAGCTGCCGCCAGTTGACCGTGGGCAGTTCGGGCTCTTTCGGTGCGTTGTGGGATGACTTTGCCAAATGGAGCTCCGGGCGCCTGACCTTCGAGGTCATCGCGGCTCAATTGATTCGGCAAACTCTATGTGGGCTTGCGATTCTTTAATGGTCTGCGACGGGAAATACCCGAACGTTTTCCGGCCACAGGCTTGCTGACGTGAATGCTGGCCGGATCCAGCCAGCGAAGCAGGCGCCTGGCCCACGACCCCGCCGAGTCGATCCCGATGCGAGGGGTTCGAATCCGACGGCGCACCGGCCCGGTCGCCGGCTCCAGCAATAGGCGATTGTCGGTGCAGAGATCCGCTCCATTCAGCGAGCGGTCAATCGAAAGAGCCTGGCAAAGGCGTCCCGGACCAGAACAGAGCAACCTTGCGGCCTCGACGCCCCGAAGACTCCTCATCCTTTCAAGCGAATGCGGATCTGGTTCGAGCGCCCGTATCAGCACCGCCTGCGGCACTCCCTCCGCGGCACACACGACGTTCATGCAGAAGTGCATGCCGTAGGTGAAATAGACATACGCGGTGCCGGGCCTGGCGTACATGGCTTCATTGCGGGGCGTGCGCCTGCCGCCGTACGCATGGCTGGCGCGATCCTCGGGGCCGATGTACGCCTCGACCTCGACGACTATTCCCGAGAGCAGCGTGCCATCGTCAAATCGACGGATAAGCCGGGTGCCGATCAGGGAGGGGGCAAGATCGACGGATTGTGCGGCAAAGAAGTTTCGGGGGAGACGTGCCACTTGGATTCACCGCGGGGTCGATCAAGGCGTCGGTACGAAAGCGTCCTCAGGCATACGCGTGCAATCCCGGCAGCAAAAGATTGACGCCGAAGTACGTCCAAAGCATGACCAGGAATCCAACAACACTCAGCCACGCGGTGATCAGGGCCTTGTTCTTGCCCATGGTCACGCGCAGGTGAATGACGACAAGGTAGATGATCCATGTGATCAGCGCCCATGTTTCCTTCGGGTCAAACGCCCACCAGCGACCCCACGAGTGATCGGCCCACCAAGCGCCCAGCAGAATGCCGACACCCAACGTCCAAAACGCGAGTTGGAGCACCGTCATCTGCGCCGTATCGAGCTCGTCGAGCGTCTTCTGCCGCGCCGGGGAAAACTCGGGCCCGGCAGATTCGGTGACGGTCACGGTCGGGGCGCCCGCGCCCGCCAGCGCGACTTGGGCAACCGCCGTCGCGCCGGCCGCGGCACGGAACTTCGCCGCGTAGTGCGTCACCAAATAGAACGCGCTAATGATGAACCCCAGCGAAATCAGTCCGTAACTGACCAGCACCGTCGTGACGTGGTATTTGAGCAGGATGCTGGTATTCAGGATCGCGGCCTCCCGCTCGATGACCTGCCCCGGAATCGCGGTCTGGGTCGCCGTGATAAGCACCAGGAATCCAACCCCCGCGGCGGCCGCACCAAACAGATACTGCCGCTTCAAGACCAGAATGATCAGCCCGACGATCGCGGCGAACAGCGACAACCCCGTCATCGACTCGAACTGATTCTGAATGGCGAACCGCTCCGCGATAAAGCAGCGGATGATGAACCCGAAGGCGTGCAGGCCGATCGCAAGAACCAGCGCCCCGACACCAAAGTTGAGCAGCCAGCGCCGGCCCGTACCGAAGCCCAGAACAAGAGCGAGAAACGTGACGGAGTACGCCCACATACCCCACTCGAACGCCCCCGACTGGTTGTACGCCAATTCGAGCGAGCGGCGGGATGACGGATACTGAGCGGTATTGACCGCGGGGAGAGCCGACGCGAGTGCCGCAATCGCGGCGTTGGCCTTGGCGGCATCTCTCGCACGCCAAGCCTTGCCGAGTTCAAGCGCCGCAACCCGCG
Organism: Phycisphaerales bacterium; assembly: GCA_044221315.1. GTDB lineage: Bacteria > Planctomycetota > Phycisphaerae > Phycisphaerales > UBA1924 > JAFEBO01. The sequence goes on from JBGAPK010000021.1 coordinate 60,292, forward strand.
CCGGGCCGGTCTCGGGAAGTTCGGTCAGGTGCTGCCAGGGCTGATCGGCCGACGCCGGTGCCGCGAGCATCATGTTCGCCTTGCTCAACCGCCACATTTCGAGTTGCTGATCCAACTTACCGAGCGCATCGCGATACGGCGCCAGCGATCCGCTCGCGTCGGCGATTTTCTGCCCGAATTCGTTGACCATGCGCGGCGTGACTCGCTGCAGACGCAGCCAACGCTCAACCGCGGCGTTGTCTTTCGGAAACGTCGCTTCCAGAAAGTCCTGGCGCAGCGGCCGGTAGTCAACGGCCAGAATCGGCTTTTCGTAGTAGTACGCCGGATCAATGATCAGATCGAGCAGCGTGAAAAGAGGGTCGTACAAAAGCTTCCTGCCCGCACCGATGGGCAACCCAAAGGCATCCGGCTTGGCGCCGTCGGTTGGTACGACATCGAAGTAGTTCCGGCGGCCGGTGAGCTTGAGCGTGGTCTCGCGCGCGAGCGTGTCGAGGATCTTGACACGCCCGTCATGCCAGACGGCCAGCGCCCGGAGCGGCTCAAGGTTGAGTTGGGATGCGAACGCATGCTTCTCTGCAATGGATGACGCGTGACCGAGCGGCTGGATTTCTCCGAACGGGTTCGGTCGTTCCATGGAATCGCGCTGGATCAGCTGGCGCGCCGGCTGGGCGTTTCCGTCGGGGGCCGTCTGGGCGAGAGAGAGAGTTGCAGAGCAGCAGAGCAGCAGAACAGCAGAGAAGAGCCGGTACGCCGCAAATCGGCAAAGGGACAAACGGAAAGATGACGCTCGCGCAAGCCCTGTGGACCTGCGTGATGATCGAGCATCGGACGGAAATGAATGAGCGCTCATAGGGGTGGCCTCCGGTCTACGGCATGGAAACCGGCTCGGGCGCCGTGGGCTGCTTGCGCACAACGACGACGGATGGGCTTACCTTACGGCCGGGGGCGACATATTCGCCCTTCGCGATCAGTTCCTGAATCTGGCGTTTCTCGCGCCGGACCAGCCAGGGCTTCAAGTAGAACGCCCAGGGGATTCCCAGTCCCATCAGAATGCCACCCAGGGCAATGACGTGAATGCCGGGGTTGTTGCCCACCTGAAGAATTGTGAACCGCGCCCGCGGCGCGGGGATGACCCCCGCATCGGCGAGTTTCTGGCTCTCGCGCCAACCTTCCTGGTCCCACGCCGCCTGGCTCATCTTGAACTGATTCGGATTGAGCCCGCTCGAAAGCCGCAGGAACGCGTTCGCCGGCCACGGGCGAGAATCGCTCCACAGGAACGGGGCCGTCAGAGGCTCGTTCAGGCTGCACGGGTGCTGGTACGGCTGAAACGCTGCCGCCGAATTCCCGGCGGGCTCCACTCGTATGACCGATTCAAAGTCGCGTGGGCTGCCCCGATGGTCGTACGCGATCATCTTGAAATCGACGAGGCGTATCGCGAAATCGCGGAAGACATGCCGGGAGCGTCCGAACGTCAGATCGATAACGCGACCGTCGGGCAAATCGATCCTTTGCTTCGCATCCTTCTGCGTGCCCAGGTACTTCTCGAAAGGAAGCCAGACAATGGTGGACCACGCAGCGGTCGGCGCCCCCGCCGCCGTAACCGGCTGGCTGCTGATCTCGACCGCCAGCATCGCCTTTTCGTGCGTGCCGACGGAGCGATTGTCCCGGTCTTCCGCGGGGACCGGCGATGGACGCTGGACCCGCTGCGCGTGCGCCCAGCGCTGATCGATCTTAAGACTGAGCTTGGGGAAGAACTCCGAAAGCAGGCCGGACGCGGGAAGTTCGTCGATCACCCGCACAGCGCCGCCGCGCTGGCGCACGATCGCCCGCGTGCGAACCGAGTCGGGCGTCGGGCCGGCCGTCTCGTCCAGGTAAACCTGCGCCACGCCCGCGTCGATATACGCAATCCGGATCGACGGGTCCGCATCGCGCCGGTTCATCCGCCCGTCGGACTTGGGCGTATCCAGAATGTCCTGGTTGAGTTCCGGAAAGCGGTGGTACACGTAGCGGGTGAAGGCCTCCTTGCCGCCCGGCGGCACGACCTTGACCACCGCGACGCTGCTCGTCGCACCCTTGTGGGTTTCCGTGACAATCGGGAAGGGAGGCTCCGGCGTGATCTGCTCGACCGTGAGCTTGTACCCTCCCACGTCCGCACTTGTGCCGGGGCTGATCGGCACCACCTTGCGAACCGGCGTGACGCTCGACGCGCTTGGAATCTCGACGATCATCGCCTGCTCGGTGTCCGGCGGCAACTCAACCGAAAGATCGCGCCAGCGCTCGTCCGTCATGCCCTTGAACGGCCCGAGGGTGTACTCGATCCCCAAAATGCTGTTGGCGGCGACGCGACGGGCGGGAATACCAGGCAGAAATGAAAACGCAAAGACCGGCTTATCGCTGACGACGCCCTTCTCATCAGGCAGATCGCTGAGCAGAAACGCCGAGCGGAGCGGATTGAGCCAAAAACCCTCCCGGATCGATTTCAGCGACGCTGGATCGACCTCCCGCCAATCGTCCAGAGGTTCGGCGTACGAGGCGTAGCCGACGACTCGGAATTTGAGATCCGGATCAACGTAAACGGACGGTGAGGGGGCGTCCGGCACCGCGATATTGAGGATGGGCTCCTGTGGAGCCACCTGCCATGGCCGACGGCGACCGGATACCTCAAGGATCGACTTGCCGCCAAACGCCGAGAGGTTGTAGTCGTTGTATCTCGGAATTCCCGTCAGCGGCCGCTGCTCGAGACCGTTCGGCGCTCCCTGCTTGATCTGCTGCACGTACAGAGAAACGCGGGTGGAGTCGTAGAACGAATTGACGGCCGGGCCCGGCTGGTTCTCGCCGGTTTGGGATTGGCCGGCAAGCAGCAGCGTGTCTCCCTCACGCTTAAGCCCGTTGTAATAAATGCTGCCCAGAGCGATGAGCACAATGCCCGTGTGCACGGTCAGTACACCGAGATTTCTGAAGTTGAACTCGATCCGCCGGAGCGTCGCAATCACCATATTGGTGACGAAGAGAACCAGAATCAGCCGCAACGGCCACCAGCTGTAGAACTCGAGTTCCGACATCTCCATCCCCGGCAGCCGCCTGAGCGTGATGGCTTTGTTCGCTTCGATGAACGAGGCGAAAAACCGCACACCCGATTTCGTCGCCGGATCGTAACGAAGCATGGGCCAGAGATACCGGTGCCAAAGGAACACCCCGGCGCCGATCGCCACGAGCACCGCGACCAGCGAAAGCAGGAACCGAGCGGCGCCGGCTTGCGCAATCAGGCGCGCAGGAACGAGCGTCGCCACCGCGATGATCGCGATCACGATGACCAGCGTCAGCCCATAGAACAACGGCGTCAGTCCGAGCACCAGCACGCCGACCGGCACACTGGCCAGGATGCCGTACAGCACGACCAGCGAAAGCAGAAAAACAGCCAGCGGGATCGAGGAAAGCGCGCGGAGTACCACCTTGAAGGGCCATGCCCAGCGGGGAAAAAACCGATCATCCCATGCAAGGCTGCGACGCCACTTTGCGCTCATGAATGCCCTTTGCCGCGGGCAGCCCCACGGCTAATGACTTTAGGTTTCGAGCCGCGCATTTGTGCGATTTCGGCCATCATTTCGGCCGGAATGCCTAGCCAAACTGGTGCAGCGAGGGCCTTGCGGACGAGTCCAGCACCAGTTTCCAGAGCGACCGGGCATCGAGAGGCCTCGCCGGTGGGATATCGATCGCACACACACCGATCGGTGTGCTGCGAGGAGCAAACGAGAACGCTGCCGGATCGAGTCCGAGCGCCTTCGCGCCGCGAACTGTGAGCATTTCAAGGAGAACTCCCGGATCGGTCCCATCACGGAGGAAGAGCATCCTCGCGTCGTCCAGAGGCGAAATCCGCGCAGCCTCTCCCGTCGCATGCTCCGGCGGCAGATTGACGATCGAGTCCGTGCCCAGGCAGACGTTGATTCCTGCCGCGAGAAGTTTGCGGTATCGGTGCGGGCCAAAGGCTTCCGGAGCATGGAAGAACTCCGAAGCCCGCGGGCAGTACGCGGCATGAATCGGAGACGCCTCATTCATCGCGGCCAGAAGATCGACGTCGGCATCAGAAAGATCGTTCAGGTGAACGAGCAGGATTGGCTGTCCCGCCGCCCTATCCCGGAGAACCGGCGCCATGTGGGCGACGGACGATCTGCCCTGCCCGTACTCACCCAGCAGCGCCTCGCTCCAGAGCCCCAACGACTCCAGAAGCATCCTCTGAGGCCCGGACGCGAACGCGATGAACTCCCGCTCCTCCGGCGACTCCGCCAGATGGGTCGCCAAAGGCAGACCGTCACGGGCCGCCCGCCCGAACGCCTGTCGATACCCCGCCGGCGCGACCGAGTATGGTGCGTGAGGCTGGAGCCCAAATCGCACGGCGCACGGCTCCAGCCCGATTGCCCGGTCGGTCACTGAATTCATCAATTCAAGAGCCCGCGGAATCGGCCCCCCCACCGCAAAGAATTCCAGGAACGAGACGCCGGCGAGCGGAGAGTCCCGGAGTGCCAGAAAAGGCTCGATGGAAGCACCCCCGCGCACCGCCCCTCCAATGTCTCCCACCGCCGCAACGCCTCCCGCGAGGCTCAGCCGAGCACCCTCAATCACGGATTCCCGGATTGCCGCAGGGTCCGAGTGCCTCCGAGAACGGACGAGGCTCACGAAGTCGGGGAAGCTGCTCGGAAGCTGTGGGCCGATGTGGGTCAGGTCGAGGTGGGTGTGGGCGTTGACGAAGGCTGGGGTCAGGATGTGCCCGGTCCGGTCGATCCGGACCGCGCCCGGAGAACCCGGATGTCGGTCGACTTCGGCGGGCCGGCCGACCGCCAGAACACAGCACCGCCCGCCCGAGACCTCGATCAGGAGGGCCCCCGGCGCGAATGCAACCGGCGCCATCGAGGCGTCCAGCACAGCCGCCGCATCGATGCGGTAGGTGCCGGTGCCAAGACGAGTTGGGGTGCCCGCGGGATTCATGAGACTGGCAGCGGGTCTCCGATACTGGATGCCGCGCTTGTGCGGAATTGCGTGGCAAACACGCACCGCGCGGGCCGGGTCAGGATACGATCGCGCGGAAGCACGAATCGGCGGAAGATCGCCGGGCGCATCCCACACGGAGTTTGCCTCATGTCACTTCTGGGCCGTCATCATCGCGGGATTCTCTCAACCCTTCTCGGACTTGCCTGCCTCACCCTCGGCATGACCGGGTGCGTCAACCAGGGCGAGTACGACCGCCTCTACGAGACCAACCGCGGCCTGACCGACCGCAACGCCGTTCTCCAGCGCGAGCGCGACGATGCCCTCGCCGCCCGCGACATGACCCGCCAGCAGCTCGCCAAGACCGAGCAGGCCCTCGCCGAACTGCGGGCCCAGAACGACGAACTCATGCGTCGCCTCCGCGAGTCCGGCCTCTCTCTGGCCGACCTTGAGGCCCGCCTGAAGGGCCTTTCGGTCACCATGCTCGACGCGGACACCGATGCCCTGCTCAAGGAACTGGCCTCCCAATACCCGGACCTCCTCAAGTACGACGAGGCTCGCGGCATGCTCCGCTTCGCGTCGGACCTGACCTTCGCCTCGGGTTCGGACGCGATCCAGTCGCAGGCCCAGGCTGCCATTCAGGCATTGGCCACGATCCTGAAGAATCCGGTCACGGCCAAGTATGAGGTCATCGTGGTTGGCCACACGGATGCCCAGAAGATCAGCGCCAACACGGCGAAGCGCTTCCCGACCAACGTCCACCTCTCCGCGGCCCGCGCAATCAGCGTTCGTGCCGCGCTCGTGGGCGACGGCGTTCTCCCCGGCAAGATGGAGGTCGCGGGCTGGGGCGAATACCGCCCGGCCGTCCCGAACAACCCGGGCGGCAACACACCCGCCAACCGACGCGTCGAGATCTACCTGATGATCCCCAAGAACCCGGCCGACATCTCGACCATGAACCAGCCGGCAGACGAATCCGGGCCGACTAAGGCGACGCCGGAACGCACCACTGCTCCGGCGCGGGCACCCGATATCACGAAGTGATCCAAGTCGATTTGCGAACCTGAGGAATCGTCAATCAACGCCCTGCAATCGCGGGGCGTTTTTCATTGGGCGGCACGATCCGGACCTGCCGCGCGAGTTCGTCGCGAGCGCGGCCCGCTACGCTTGAGGCAATGACGGAAACAGCTTCGATTTCGCGAGAAAACCTTGGCGGGCTGCCGGGGATGATCGTCTCACTCGGCAAGGCGGTTCGCGATGTACTCGCATATTGCCGCCGGGGTTTGTTTTCCATGGTCTTGGGTGCTGCCGACTTCACCCGATTCTGCGGCGCGGTCGTGGCCGGGCTGCCGCACGTTCGAACCTGGTGCCGGCGCGACAGGATCATGCCCGAGCTCTACTTCGTCGGGACGACTTCCATACCGGTGCTTGCTCTCACCGGCGGTTTCATCGGTATGACGCTTGCATTCGAGGGCTACCCGCAATTCCGGGCCATCGGACAGGAAGGCCGTTTGGGCGGTGTCATCAACATTTCCGTCGTCAAGCAACTCGGGCCCGTTCTGGCGGGCGTCATGCTCGCGGGACGAGTCGGGTGCTCGCTGGCGGCCGAACTCGGTTCGATGAAAGTTACCGAGCAACTTGACGCCATGCGGGCGATGGCCAGCGATCCGATACGCGTTCTTGTCGTTCCGCGGGTGGTTTCCTGCGTGGTGATGATCCCTGTCCTGACGGTCGTCTCTAACCTGTGCGGCGTACTGGGCGGTCTGCTCATCACCATTTATTTTTATGGCGCGGATAGGGAGCAGTATTTCTACTACAGCCAGCAACTTGTGAACTGGTACGAGATCACACAGGGTCTTGTGAAAAGCCTATTTTTCGGCGCCGCGATGGGGCTGATCGCGTGCTACAAGGGCTTCAACTGCCGCCAAGGGGCCGAAGGTGTGGGCCGCGCGACAACGGAGGCCTTCGTGGCGAGCTTCCTCGCGATTATTCTTCTGGGGCTGGTGATGGCCAAAGTGGGCAACGACGTCGGCCAGATCATCTACAAAGGCAATACCAGCGTGTTCAGGTAGCAGGGCGCACGCGGCGCGGAGCGAGCAGCCACGCGAGCGAGCCGACGAGCATCATCGTGCACCATGCCGCGCCGGGCAGGGTCCAACCTGCCGCGTTGAGGGCGTCCATCGTGAAGCGATTGGACGGACGCTGGGCCTGGGGTGTCACTGCCGACGCGGCCTGGAGCTGCCACGAATCCGGAGGCAACTGCCCCGGCTTGAGCGCGTAGTCCGGACCGCGAGGATATGTGTACCGCTCGTGCCTGATCGTGCCGTCGGGCAGGAACTCGTAGAAGTCGTACGCCCATCCGGACTTCCAGACGTCCTGCCACTTGCCCTTCTCGGCGCCCTGAATTGGCGTGCGGGTGACAATTGCGAGGCGCGCGGGAACCTCGCCGGAGGTCACCTTCTGTTCAAGCACGGCGCCGGTCATCTTTCTGGCTTCGGCAAAGACCAGGACGCGGAGCCAGTCGTTGTGGGCGACGAGGTCAGGGAGGCGTGGATTGCCGGGGATGGCGACCGGAAGGCGGAGTGATTCGGGGCCGTAGGTGATGTCCAACGCCCAGCGCGGGGTACCGGCCTCCTCGTCGGCGATGTGGATCGGACGCCCGGCAAACTCGAAATCGCGTTTGACGATCTCTTTGAAGTAGTAGACTTTCCGTTCGGCGCGGTTGTGCTCGCTGACCCGCCGGGCCATCGTGGCGACGCTGGCGAGCAGCCCTAGCACGGAAACGATGGCGACGGCCAGCGCAATCCGGCGCGCCATGTTCACGGGCAAGGCTCCTTTCGAGGCTAATGCTTGCCGGCAGGCTCGGCCTTGGCGGGCGCCTCGGGCTTTGCCGCGGGGTCGTGTGCCGCGGGAGCATGCTCCGAGTGGCCTTCTTCGTGAGCAACAGGGGCCGTCGCGTCAAAGAGGCCTGGGGTGAGGCCCGGACGGTTGATAGAGGCGTTGCCGGACGAGACGGTTGGAGCCTTGAAATGCAGACCGCCATGGCCGTGGGCGAGCACGTGCTTCAGCTCGTCGTATCGTGCCTGGCCGACCGCCGCGATCTTTTTTTCGCGCCAGTAGACGACGGCAGGCTTGTCCACGATCACCGCCGGATTTTCCGTCCAAGCGTATGTGTAGTTCCCGGTTCCCCCCGCCTCGATCGCGTGGGCCTTCATCGGGTCGATCGCGCCGCGGGTGCCCAGGTCGAGCAGAGTAAAGAACAGGAAGAGGGAAAAGGCGAGCAGACAGAACAGGAAGACGATGGTGTTGATCGGGTTGCTGTAGCGGAGCAACATGAAGTACATCAGGACCAGCGTGGCCTTGATCGTCGCGATGCTCATCGCAACCGCGACGTTGACCCATCGCGGAAGCGCGTACGCGAACGAGACCTCGAACCACTTTTCCGCCTGTGAGGCCGCCACCGTCACCACGGTGAAGAAAAGCAGGATTCCCAGGATCGACTTGAGCGTCATGCCCGAGACGATGTGGTGCGAGTGCTTGGTTGTGCCGCCGAAGCCGTGCGGGTCAAGCTCGTCGAAGACTTCGGGGGTTGCAGCGTGAGGTGTGCTCATGAGGGTTGCTCGTGTGTGGACGGGCGAGTCGTTGGAGCCTCTTTGCCGGGGGCTAGTTGATCAGGTACAGAAGTGGGAACAGGAAGATCCAGATAAGGTCAACCAGGTGCCAATAGAGTCCGGTGTTCTCAACCATCGTGTAGTGACCGGGTCCATAGGCGCTGTACTTCACGGCGCGCCGGAAGCACCAGGCGATTAGGGTCATGCCGATGAGGACGTGAAGGGCGTGGATGCCGGTTGCGCAGTAGTAGATGCTCCACCAGAGCGGCTCCCACGCGTTGTCGGAGAAGGCGTAGGAGAAGAACTGGCCCGGTGCCTTGCCGCCGTAGCCCTCGACGTGCTTGAACAGGCCTCCGAGGGCCTCCTTGTCGATCAGATTTGCGTAGTGCGGCAAGGCCGGGTCGAACGAGATGAACCATCCCGAAAGCTTTGGTGTGTATTCGAACGTGAACTTGATTGCGACGAAGGCCAGGCCGCAGATGAAGGTCGTGGCCAGGAGGATCTTGCCCGCCTTTTGGCGGTCCAGCTGGAAGGCGCGGATGGCCGCGGCCATCGTGTAGCTCGAGACAAGCAGGACAACGGTGTTGAGCGCCCCCCACCGCCAATCGAGGTAGGAAGAGCCGTTCAGGAAGGCCTCCGGGTACTTGAACCGGAGAATGGTGTAGCCGCAGAAGAGCCCGGCGAAGAGCAGGACTTCCGTGGCAAGGAACAGCCAGAAGCCCAGGGTGCAGGCGTCGAATTCCTCTTCGGCGCTGCGCCAATGATGCCCGGGCAGGTAGCGCTTCCAGCCCGGCGTCGAGCCGTTCTGCACGTCGGCGCCCAGCGGATTGGACCTGGTATCGATAGTGGTCATGCGTTGATCTCGGTCGCGTGAATCAGTGGGATCAGTGGTGGGCGTTGGCGGGAATTGCCGGGAGCGGATAGTCCTTGGCGCTCCAGTGCGGCGGCACGGTGGTCTCGTAGTCGTACGGGCCGTGGTTCACGATCGGCTCATGCTCGAAGTTGTGCTCGATGGGCGGGCTCGCGGCCTCCCACTCCAGAGTCAGGCCGCCCCAGGGGTTGGCCGGCGCCTTGCGCCCGGCAACCAGAGAGTGAATGAAGACGAAGAGGTGGATCAAGAAGCCCAGAAGGAGGATGTAGCTTCCCACCGTCGAGATGACGTGCAAGAGCTGGTACTCGTCCACGTAGCTCGCGTAGCGCCGGGGCATGCCCTGCGTTCCCAGGAAGAACTGGGTGAAGAAAGTGACGTTGAACCCGATGAAGACCGTCCAGGCGCCGACATTGGCCCAGAACTGGTTGTACATCTTGCCGAACATCTTGGGCCACCAGTGATGGATGCCCGCGACGAAGGTGATGATGGTGCCGCCCATCATGACGTAATGGAAGTGGGCAACGACGAAATAGGAATCGGTGAGGTGCAGGTCGGTCGCCAGGGCCCCCAGCGGCAGGCCGGTCAGGCCGCCGATGGAGAAGAGGAAGAGGAACATCAGGGCATAGAGCATCGGCGTGGTGAGAGCGATGGAGCCCTTGTAGAGCGTGGCGATCCAGTTGAAGACCTTTACGGCCGTCGGTATGGCTACCAGGAATGTGAGTGCGGAAAAGACCGTGGCGCCCATCTCGCCAGAACTGGCGAACATGTGGTGCCCCCAGACCAGGAAGCTGACGAGCGCAACGCCCAGCGACGCGAAGGCGACGGCCCGGTAGCCGAAGATCTTCTTGTGGCAGTGGACCGGGATGATCTCGCTGATGATGCCGAAGGCCGGCAGGATCATGACGTAGACCACCGGGTGGCTGTAGAACCAGAAGAAGTGCTGGTAGAGGACCGGGTCTCCGCCGAGCGCCGGATCGAAGATGCCAATCCGGAACATGCGCTCGAAGGTGAGCAGCAGGAGCGTGATCCCGATGACCGGCGTCGCCAGGACCTGGATGATGCTGGTGGAGTACATCGCCCAGATGAACAGGGGCATATCGAACCAGCCCATGCCGGGGGCGCGGAGCTTGTGGACGGTGACGATGAAGTTCAGGCCCGTCAGGATCGAACTGAAGCCCAGGATGAACGCCCCCAGCACCATGAGCACGACGTTGGCGTGCTCGGCGTCGGTTGTGGTGGAATACGGCGTGTAGAAGGTCCAGCCCGTGTCAACGCCGCCGATGAGGATCGAGCAAACGGCGAAGATCGACCCCGTGACGTAGATGTACCAACTGACCAGGTTCAGCCTCGGGAACGCAACGTCCTTGGCCCCGAGCATGAGCGGTATGAAGAAATTTCCCAACGACGCCGGGATGCTCGGGATGATGACCATGAAAACCATGATCGCCCCGTGCAGCGTGAACATGCGGTTGTACAACTGATTGCCGTAGTCCATGCTCGAGAGTTCACCCTTGGGCGGGATGATCTTGGGCAGCCACTGGCCGGTGATCTCGGTCTTCATGACCTGCTTGCCGTCGGCGTCGAGCAGGGGCTTGCCGTCGGCGGTCAGCGCCGGCACTTCCTTGGTGCGGACGGGATCGAGCAGTTCCGTGCGGACTGCGATGGCGGCCATGCCCCCCACGAAGAACATGAAGAGCACGGCGAAGAGGTACATCACGCCGATCTTTTTGTGATCGACAGTGGTAGCCCAGTCCCAGATCGTTTCGATGAAGCCGCCCTTGGGCTGGAGGTAGCTGCCCTCGTGGTGGCCGTGAGCGCCGTGCGCTCCGTGCCCACCAAGGTCGCCTGCCCGGGATTTATCAAGAGTGGTCATGGTGTTGCCTCAAATCTGATCCGCTCGGTTACTTCTTTTCTGGGGCCTTTTCGCGCGCCTTGTCTGCCGTCTTCTCGGGGGCCTTTTCGCTCCCTCCCTTGTGAACGCTGATGCTTCGCATGTAGGCGATGAGGCCCTGGAGCCGGCGCTCGTCGATCTGTGCCGTCGTGAAGACCGGCATATTGGACGGGTAACCGTCCACGATCTTCGCCATCGGCGAGTAGATCGACTCGCGGATGTAGTTCTCGTCTGCCGTGAAGACGCCGGCGTTTGTCGGCTGCTGGCTCATGTACAAATCTTTCCACGTGGGCGCCGCGCCCTTGCTGCCGTCCACCGTGTGGCATGCGGCACAGCCCTGCGACTGGTACACGAGCTTGCCGATCTCCTCGGGCGTCTTGCCCTCGATGTTCCATTCCTCGGTCTTCGCGAGGTAGTAAGCCATCGGGACGATGCGGAGAATGCCGAGCATCTCCGAGTGCTGGTCGCCGCAGTACTCGGCGCAGAAGATGAAGTGATCGACGTACTGAATCTTCTCGCCCTGCGCGGTCGTGATGTCCTTGCCGGTGCTGTCCTTCAGATAGGGAGCGTTTGCGTCGGGCTTGGCGGCCTGGAACCAGTAGGTCACATAGCGGTTGGGGATCACGTCGAGCTTGATGCGGAAATCGGGCACCCAGAAGCTGTGGATCACATCCTGGCTCGTCATCTTCAGCCTCACCGGGGCCTCGGCGGGCATGTAGAAGATCGGAACGGGGCGCGCGCCCGGTGAGCCGTTCTGGCCGCCGAAGGTGGTGCTTGCCGCACCAATCAGCGTCTGCTCGGGGCTCTCCGCACCGTTCGGATAGGTGATCGTCCAGTTCCACTTCTTGGCGGTCAGGTTCATCTGGAGCGCATCGCCGGGGGAGATGAGCTTGTCGATGTAGACGTGGAAGCCGCCGAGAAAGATGTAGATCAGGAAGAGGCAGGGGATGATGGTCCAGGTCAGTTCAAGGACCGTGTTGTGCGACGGGCTATATGGAGCCGGAACGCCCGGGCGCCGGCGGTAGCGGACCACGAAGTAGATCATGATCGCCATCAGGAAGACAAACCAGCCGACACTGATCCACCAGATCTGCATGTACAGCTTGTCGGTGTCGATCGCGTTGATGTTGGCGCCGTAGTTCTGGAAGAACCAGTTCCACGTGAAGCCCGTGCCCTCGGCGAGAGTGGCCGTCATTCCGTCTGTAAGAGTCTTCAGCACGCCATCACTCCAATCGCACTAAACCGCCGCCGGGACGGAAGGCCC
>JBGAPK010000056.1:0-11717 GCA_044221315.1 Phycisphaerales bacterium
CGGCCCATGCCCGCCCGCCGGGGAACCTCGTCCGCGTGATTCCGTCGCCGATGTCGAACGCTCTCCAGCCGAGGCCCTGAGCCAAGGCGAACGTCAGACGACGCACATCACGCACACGATCTCACCAAGCCGCGCCGACCTTGGCTCCCGCGAGCAAAGATCTCCCAATTGACGCGACCCGGTACGAATCCGGCACACGCCCTTCCGGGCCTCTGCCGCCAAAGCCACCAAAGGGACTTGAACCCTTGACCTCTCCCTTACCAAGGGAGTGCTCTACCACTGAGCTACGGTGGCGTGTAGACACGCCGACGCTGCCCAAGCTCAGGGGCAACAACTCGCCGACGCCCTCATCCCGCGCGGGCCGGAATGAAGGGGGGAATGATAGCCGGAGCTCGACCCCTCGATTCTCGCCGGGACTTGTGCATCCGCCCGATCATACTCCAAACATCGACGCCGCCCCGCCCCGGCGGCGGGCGTGCGGACAAAAGGCGCCACCCAATTCCAATCCCCGCTTGTTCGGACCTCCGCCGCGCCTATATTTGCATAATGACGCAACTAAACACACGTCGCCCCCGCTCGCCCAAGACGGCCGCGGCCCACCGGCGCCCCATCGATCAGTTCCTCTCGGCCGATCTCTTCAAGGCACTGAGCGACCCGACGCGACTGCGCCTGCTCGCCTGTCTTGCGAAATGCTCGCGCCCGTGCTCGGTCACCGAGATCGCCGAGTGCTGTTCGGTTGACTTTTCTGTGGTCTCCCGACACCTGGCCCTTCTGGAACGGGCCCAGGTACTCGACGCCTCCAAAAAGGGGCGCGTGGTGTCCTACTCCGTCCGGTACGCGCACCTCGCCGGCATGCTCCGCTCACTCGCCGACGCCTTCGACCAGTGCTGTCCCTCCGGCGTCGCGTGCGATCCGAAGAAAGGAGGCTGCTGTGACGCCGGCTGAGTCTCGAATCCCATCCCGGCCCAAAGCCCGGGTTGTCTTCCTCTGCACCGGCAACTCCTGCCGCAGCCAGATGGCCGAGGGATTCGCACGGGCGATCCTCTCCGACATCATCGAGCCCTTCTCCGCCGGCACGCACCCGCACGGGCTCAATCCGCTCGCCGTCCGCGCCATGTCCGAAGTCGGCATCGACATCTCTCGCCACACCTCAAAGTCTCTCACCGACCTGCCCGGCCCCGATCTCGTCATCACCGTCTGCGATTCTGCGCGCGAATCCTGCCCGGTGATTCCCGGCGCACGCATTCTCCACGCGCCGTTCGAAGACCCGCCGCGTCTTGCCGCGGGCGCTCGGACGGACGACGAGGCACTCCCCCACTACCGGCGTGTGCGGGATCAGATCCGCGCTTTCGTCGTCGCACTCCGCAATCAACTCCCATCGCTCACCGCAAAGGAACAAACTTCATGAACGCGAGCAACCCCTCCCCCAAGCCCTGCTGCGGCCCCGACTGCTGCTCCGACAAGCCCGGGGCGGAATCCGGGTCTTCCACTCTCTCCGCCGACGCCGTGCGCGACCACGTCCGCGCCGGCTACTCGAAGATCGCCACCGCCGGCGGCTGGTCGGCCGCGCAGGGTGCCTCGATGATCGCCGAGGCGAACGCAACCTCTTCGCCAGAGAAGTCCTGCTGTTCCCCGGCCGGTGGCTGCTGCGGCCCCGCCACATTCTCACCGGAACAACTCGCCGCGGCGATCGGCTACTCCGCCTCCGACCTCTCCGCTTCTCCCGCCGAGGCCAACATGGGCCTCTCCTGCGGCAACCCGACCGCAATCGCCTCGCTCAAGCCCGGTGAAGTCGTCCTCGACCTCGGCTCCGGCGGCGGCTTCGACTGCTTTGTCGCCGGCCCCAAAGTCGGCGCCAAGGGCCGCGTCATCGGCGTTGACATGACCGCCGACATGATCTCCAAGGCCCGCGCTAACGCCGCCGTCTATCGCTCGCAGTCCGGCCTCGATAACGTCGAGTTTCGCCTCGGCGAAATCGAGAACCTGCCCGCGGCCGATGCCTCCGTCGATGTTGTCATCTCCAACTGCGTTCTGAACCTCAGCCCCGACAAGCCACGCGTCTGGCGCGAGATCGCCCGCGTTCTCAAGCCGGGAGGCAGGGTCGCCGTTTCTGACCTCGCGCTGCTCCGCCCGCTCCCCGACTCGGTGAAATCCGACATCGAAGCCCTCGTGGGCTGCGTTGCCGGCGCGGTCCTCGTCGAAGAAACTCGCGCACACGCCGCCGCGGCGGGCCTGACCGACATCGTGCTCGCCCCCAAACCCCAATACATCGACGCCATGACCGATTGGCAGGATCCGCTCTACAAGGCCATCATCGCCAAGCTCCCCAAGGGCACCAAGCCGAGCGAATTCATCACCAGCCTCGATATCTCCGCACGCAGGGCCCGCTGAACGCCCGAGGGAATTCACAGCATGTCCGGCACCCCCACTCCCGTTCCTGCGATCCTCGCGTGCGATCCGGCCGCGCTCCGCCGCTCGGGCAGGCTGTCATTCCTCGATCGTTTCCTCACGCTCTGGATCTTCCTCGCCATGGCCGGGGGCGTTGCCCTCGGCCGCCTTGTCCCGGGCGTGCGTGATGCCATCGACAGCGTCTCTATCGGCACGACCAACATCCCCATCGCCATCGGCCTCATCCTCATGATGTACCCGCCGCTGGCCAAAGTGCGCTACGAAGAACTCCCCACGATCTTCCGCGATTGGAAACTCCTCTCCATCTCGCTCATCCAGAACTGGATCATCGGCCCCGTGCTTATGTTCGCGCTCGCCGCGGTCTTTCTGCACGACAAGCCCGAGTACATGCTCGGCCTCACCCTCGGCGGCCTTGCCCGCTGCATCGCCATGGTGCTGGTCTGGAACGATCTTGCGAAGGGCAGCGCCGAATATGCCGCGGGCTTGGTCGCGTTCAACAGCATCTTCCAGGTTCTTTTCTTCGGCGTCTACGCGTGGGTCTTCATGACCTGGCTGCCTCCCCTCATCGGCCTCAAGGGTGTCGTCGTCGATGTCGGCATGTGGAGCATCTTCCAGAGCGTGCTCATCTACTTGGGCATCCCGTTCTTCGGCGGCATGCTCACCCGCTTCATCCTCCGCCCGCTCATGGGCGCGGAGTGGTACTCCAGGAAGTTCATCCCACGCATCGCGCCTATCACGCTCATCGCGCTGCTCTTCACCATCGTCATCATGTTTAGCCTGAAGGGCGACCGCATCATCGCCGCGCCCTTCGACATCCTCCGCATCGCCCTACCGCTCGCGCTCTACTTCGTCATCATGTTTTTCGCCTCGTTCTTCCTTGCCCGGCGGGCCGGCGCGGAGTACGAACGCTCGGCGACGCTCGCGTTCACCGCCAGCGGCAACAACTTCGAGCTCGCCATCGCCGTCGCGATCTCCATCTTCGGGATCACATCAGGCACCGCCTTCGCCACCGTCATCGGCCCGCTCATCGAAGTCCCGATGCTCATCTGTCTTGTCAGCGTTTCACTCTGGCTCGGCCGCACCTGCTTCCGGAATACCAAGCCGACTTCCGCACCTTCCGCCGCGCCCGGCGCCGTTAGGATCTGACCACGTGACCGCCACGATGCATTCACCGCACCCGCTTCACGACCACGGCACGCGCGTTGATCTCGCTCTTGAAGGCATGAGCTGCGCGGCGTGCGCCGGCTCGATCGAGAAGGCGCTCGCGCGGGCTCCCGGAGTTTCGAAGGCCGGCGTCAACTTTGCGACCAAGACTGCGACCGTCCGTTTCGCGCCCGATGCAACCTCGCCCGAAACTCTGATCGGAGTGGTACGCGACGCCGGATACGACGCGGCGGTGATTCACGCTGCTGCCGCACCTTCTGAGCACGATGAACACGCCTCGCACACTTCGCACGAATCCGCGCTTCGGCTCAAGCTCATCATCGGCGCGGTTCTGTCGCTTCCCGTGTTCGTCATCGCGATGTCGCACGGCGCGATCGCGATCTTCAACCAGCCCTGGACTCCATGGCTTCAGTTTGCGCTCACAACACCCGTGGTCTTCTGGTGCGGCTCGGGTTTTTTCCGTGCCGCGTGGAAGGGTCTGAAGCACGCGCGGGCCAACATGGACTCGCTTGTCGCGCTCGGCACCGGCGCTGCGTTTGTCTACTCGGCTGCCGCGACGATCTGGCCTGCCGCGTTTGCGGGCTCGCTCGCCTCCCGCGGCAACATGCCCCCCGTCTACTTCGAGGCCGCGGCGATGATCATCGTCCTCGTGCTGCTCGGTCGCCTGCTCGAGGCCCGCGCCACCGGAAGCACGACCGCCGCGATCCGCCGCCTGCTCGATCTCCAGCCCAAGACCGCCCGCGTCCTGCGCGAGGGACGCGAGATCGACATCCCGGTCGAAAGCGTCGCCGTCGGTGACCGCCTCATCGTCCGCCCGGGCGAGAAAGTGCCGGTGGACGGTACCGTCGAGCGCGGCACATCCGCCATCGACGAATCGATGCTCACCGGCGAGAGCATCCCTGTTGAGAAAGCCCCCGGCGATTCTGTCTTCGGCAGCACCATCAACACCACCGGCGCCCTCACCGTTCGCGCCACCAAGGTCGGCACCGACACCGCCCTCCAGCAGATCGTCCGCCTCGTCCGCGAGGCTCAGGGCACCAAGGCCCCGATCGCCCGACTCGCCGACACCGTCAGCGGCTACTTCACGCCCGCCGTGCTCTTTATCGCCCTGATCACCTTCGCCGTCTGGTTCTTCGTCGCGCCCGCCGAACAACGCCTGAGCATGGCGCTCATCGCCTCCGTCTCCGTCCTCATCATCGCCTGCCCGTGCGCGCTCGGGCTTGCCACACCCACGGCCATCATGGTCGGCACCGGGCGCGGCGCCGAACGCGGCATCCTCATCAAGAGCGGCAGCGCCCTCGAAACAGCGCACAAACTCAACGCCATCATCCTCGACAAGACCGGCACCATCACCCGCAGCAAGCCCGCTCTCACCGACACCCGCCCGCTCCCCGGATTCTCCGAGGCCGATCTCCTCCGCCTCGTCGCCTCGGCCGAAAGCCGCAGCGAGCACCCGCTCGCCGGCGCCGTCGTGAACGCGGCACGCGCGCAAGGCCTTTCACTTTCCGATCCCGCAGCGTTCAGAACCTCGGTTGGCCTCGGCGTCGAAGCAACCGTGGACGGGCGCGCCGTGCTGGTTGGTCGCCGATCTCTGCTCGAATCGCGCGGCATCTCCACCGCCGTCCTCGATGCCCTTTCGCAAGGCCTCGAAGGCAAGACTGTGCTTTACACCGCGATCGACGGCGCCCCGGCCGGTCTTTTTGCCATCGCCGATCAGGTCAAGCCCGAATCCAAGGCCGCGATCGTGCGACTTCAGGCGATGGGCCTTCGCGTCGCGATGATCACCGGAGACAATGCCGCCACCGCCCGGGCGGTTGCGAGTGAAGTCGGCATCGCGCCAGAACTCGTCTTTGCCGAGGTCCTCCCCACCGACAAGGCTTCGCACGTCTCGCGTCTTCAATCCGAGGGGCTCGTGGTCGGCATGGTCGGTGACGGCATCAACGATGCCCCCGCGCTCGCGCAGGCCGATGTCGGCTTCGCGATCGGCACCGGCACCGACGTCGCCATCGAATCCGCCGACATCACCCTCGTCGGAGGCAACCTCACCTCCGTCGCCGACGCGATCTCGCTCTCGCGTGCCACGATGCGCACCATCCGCCAGAACCTCTTCTGGGCCTTCGTCTACAACGCCCTCATGATCCCGCTCGCCGCGGGAGTGCTGTATCCGTGGACCGGCTGGCTCCTCTCCCCCGTCATCGCAAGCGGGGCGATGGCGTTCTCGAGCGTGTCGGTGGTGCTGAACAGTCTGCTGCTGCGGCGCGCGCGGCTGGAGTAGGGCGCGAGCGAACGACTCTTACCCGCAGACCATCGCGTCGTACGCCAAGACGAACTGGCTGAAGTCGGCATCGTCGACCATGTTGTCGCCATTCAGATCCGCCGGACACCCGGTCGGCATGGCCGGATCGGCGCAATCGAGAATGTTGTAGGCAACAACGAAAGCCTGGAAATCCGCATCATCAACAAGCCTGTCGCCGTTGAGGTCGGCCGGACAGGAGACCGCGCCGTACGTTTGAGTGTCCCCGTAAAACAAGACGGGGCTGATTCGCTCTCCCCCGAAAAGAACCGTTTGCTTGCGGGCCGAGTCGTACGCCATCGCGTGGTACGACCGGGACGTGGGACCGCTGATCGCGAGTTTGGTCCAGACACTTCCGTTCCACTCCCACGTTTTGGCGCTGAGGCCGCTGTTGCCTCCAAAGAGCACGGTCACGCCCCGGGACGAGTCGTACGCCATCGCATGGCCGGCCCGCACCGAAGGGCCACCGGATGTTGGCTGCGAATTCCAAGCGGCCTCTTGACCCGGCGCCGGCGTGCTCCAACCGCAGACGGCGATCATCAACATTCCGCCGATCCACGCCGATGCGATACCCGCAAGACGCATGCAAGCCTCCTCCGCCCATACCGCCCTTTGATCCGCCCGAATACTCCGCGCTTCGGGCCAAAGACACTGCCGGCGGCCGCCCCTCCGGTCGCGACTGATTGTCCGATTCGCTTCGGCGATCACCGAAGTTCCGAAATATGCCCCCCGCCCCCCCCCAAGCAAATAGCGACAAAATGAGCGCCCGCCCGGCCAGCCAAACCTCACTGCCCGCTTTGCAACCGCCTCCCCCCAAGAATGCCCCCGATGAAGTACTCAAGCTCGCTCCGGTACGAACATTCGCGAATCCATGCCGCGGCGCTCTACTGCTCGGACGGCCGTATCGGCGAGCACTTCGATGATTTCCTTCAGAACGGCCTCAACCTTCCCCGGTACGACCGGCTCTGCCTGCCGGGCGGCCCGGCGTGCCTTGCCGGACATCCGCAGGCGCTTCTCGAGGAGCAGGGCATTGTCGATGAACTTCAGTTTCTTGTGCAGGTGCACAAGCTCAAGCGTGTGGTGCTGATCGCTCATCAGGGGTGCGCGTTCTATTCGTCGAGGCTGGATCTCAAGGAGCCGAGGCTGGAACTGGTGCAGCGGGCTGATCTGGTGCGTGCCGCGGCGTATGTGGCGCGGGTGACAGGCCTTGACGCGATCGACGCCTACTTCGCGAGGCTGGTGGACGGGAAGATCAACTTTGAGACCGTGCAGGTCTAGCGAAATCAAGAGAGCCTGAGTGTTCCTGCGTGCACGCTACCAGCACAGCAGGGCGTCGTAGGCGCCGGCGAAGAGCACGAAGTCGCTGTCGTCCACGACGAGGTCGGCGTTGAGGTCGGCCGGACAGCCGAGCGACATGGCCGGGTCGGCACAATCCAGGATGTCGTAGGCGACGGCGAAGAGGACAAAGTCGGAATCGTCCACCACGTGATCGGCGTTGAGATCGGCGGGGCAGACGACGGCGAGTTCCCAGGTCTCGGAGCCGTACTGCACAGACGGGTAGGGCGGGCTGCCCCCGAAGAGCACGGTCACCTGGCGGTCCGAGTCGTAGGCCATTGCGACCTCCGAGGTGTAGAGAGGACCGGTGATCGGGAGCTCGGTCCAGGCCGTTCCGTCCCATTCCCACGTGTCCGACACCTCGTCGGGAATTCCGCCGTAGAGCACGCACTTTCCGCGCGCCGCGTCATACACCATTGCGGCGTTGGACCGCGGCGAGGGTCCGGTGACCATTCGCTGCGTCCATGATGTGCCGTCCCATTCCCAAGTCTCGTCGAAGAAGACCTGGCCGTCGCACCCGCCGAAGATGACCATCACGCCGCGTGCGGAGTCGAAGCATGCCGCGGCTCCGTAGCGCGGGGAAGGACTGGGCACGAAGAGCTCCGTCCAGGTTGTTCCGTCCCACTGCCACATATCCCACAGCGGATGCGGGTACGCGTCGTACGCGCCGCCGAAGACGACGGTCTGATTCCGCACCGAGTCGTAGATCATGGACGGCCAGACGCGGGCGATGGGCCCGGCGTCGGTGCGGGGGGTCCACGTTCCGGGGCCGTTCCATTCGTGCGTCCAGTTCGAGAACTGCTGCGCGGTGATCGCGCCGCTGAAAAAGACGACCTTGCCGCGCGCGGAGTCGTAGGCGATTCCGCCGGCGAAGGCTTGAGCCCCGATGGGGCCGGCGCTCGACCACACGTTGCCGTTCCATTCAAATCCGTCGTTGACGGGAACGTCCATGCCGCTCGAGAAGGTGTAACCCAAAGCCATGATTGTCTTCTGGCGACCCGTGTGATACGCCGCGACCGCGCTGGTGCGCGGCATGGGCGCCAGCGAGACGTCGGCCCAATTGGTGCCGTTCCATCGCCGGATATCGCCGAGCGGGATGTTGTTGCCGGATGTGGGCCATCCGCCGTAAACCAGCACGCCCCCGTTCTCGGGGACGTAGGCCATCGCGTGACCCGCGCGGGCGCTTCCATCAATGCGCTTGGTCCAGGACACGCCGTTCCACTCCCACGTCTGCTTGGTCGTGATCGTGGAGGTCGTTCCGCCATTGAGCACAACGACTCCGCGCGCCGAGTCAAAGGCCGCCGCGGTATCCTGGATCGCCTGCGGGCCCGTGACGGCCACTTGCGTCCAAGTCGTGCCGTCCCACGTCCATGTTTCGTTGGACAGGATCGGATTGCTGCTCGGGAGGTTGGACCTCAGCCCGCCGTAGAGGACCGCCTTGCCGCGCACGCTGTCGAAGGCGAAGGCAAAGCCGGTTCGCGCCACAGGTCCGGAGACGACGCGCTGTGTCCACGCCACGCCGTCGTATTCCCACGTATCGCCGAGGTAGGTCGCTCCGGGCCCGCCGAACCCGCCGAAGAGCACTATCACGTTGCGTGCGGAGTCGAAGCACATCTTGGCGCCGTAGCGTGCGGAGGGGCCGGGAATGTTGCGCTGCGTCCAGGAAGCCCCGTTCCATTCCCAGGTTTCGGCGTTGCTGACGCTGGCGTTCTTGCCGCCGAAGAGGACGGTGACGCCTCGCGCCGAGTCGTAGGCCATGGCGTGCGCGGAACGTGCCGACGGACCGGCCACCTGGCGCGGGGTCCATGTGCTGGTGGTCCAGACCCAGGTATCTGCCAGGTACGCGTAGCCCAGTCCCGACGGAACCTGGCCGCCGAACATGACCGCCGCGTGGCGCGAGGAGTCGTAGACCATTGCCGCGTTGATGCGCTGCTGGGGCAAGCGCGACTTCCACGCCAAAGTGCCCGCCCACGCGCCGCCGGCCAGAAGCAGGGCAATACCAGCGCCGATCACGTTCGCGAACATTCGCATGGCGAGACTCCCTCTGCGCTCACGAGACCTGAATTCACCCGCCGAATCATCCTGCCAGAGGAGGCAGGATCCGCAGCCGCATAATGAGGATTTCGCCCCGCCGGCCCGATCGGGTTCCTAATTGTTCCGGCTTTCCTGTGGTCTTTCACAATCCGTTGATTCAAAGCGCCCGGCGGTGTCCCACTCGGGGTTTTTCCTCAATCCAGGGCCGTTCTAACAAAACTTCGATCGGTTCCTTGGAACGCACCTTCACGATCTTCGGATTCACGCGTCGCGTTCCACAGTCCGACCGCCCGGGCACACCGTCAGGGGCACACCAGTTCGTTGTACGCCTGCACGAAGATCACAAAGTCGGAATCTTCCACCGCGCCGTCATGATTGAAATCGGCGGGGCAATTTGCCGGCATCGACGGGTCGGCGCAGTCGAGGATGTTGTACGCGACGACGAAGATCGAGAAATCGGCATCCTCGACGATGCCGTCGCCGTTGAGATCGCACGGGCAGGCGGCACCGAGCGTGAGCGATAGATCGTCGGCGTAGCCGTCGTTGTACGAGCCCGCTTCGCGGGTCATTCGGATCTCGATGAGGACCTGGTGCGTGCCGACCGGCACGAACCCCGAGGTTGAGCGGAAGAGCATGCCCGTATGGCTTGATCGTTCCGCGGCACGCACGCCGCCGATCGAGACCTGCGTGAGAAGGTTGTCGAGTTCATCATAGAACGACGCGATGACATCGCAGTGATCGTTCTGCGATGCGTAGCCACCGATCCAGCCCGAGAGCGTGAATCCCTGGGCGCCGGTGTCGATCGCGGCGGCGAACGCGTCCAGGATGATGCCCTGGTAGGCGCTGGCGACGGGGCTTCCCTGTCCGCCGGAGAAGAACTTCTCCGCGCGGTTTGGCGAGCCCGGGTCGGCGAGTGTGGGGAAGCCGCCGCCGGCTGAATAGGAAACGACCTCGAACGTGCCGGTGGTGTTCCAGCCGGGGATGACGCTGCCCACCGGGCCGGCGTCGGCGCCGGGATTGTTGATGAGATTCGAGGCTGCCTGCGCGTTGGAGGGAATCGCGGCCGGCGTGGAGACGAGCACGCAAAGAAGTGCGCCGGATACGAAACCGTGACGAGGCATGAGGCGGGGCATGGGTGAGTCCTTGGAAAAGGGCGACGTACTACCTTCAACGTTACCACCGACTCTCGCGATTGCCGGGCATTTCCAATCCCGAAGCTCAGAAACGCCGCGAGTCCGAGAATGTCCGCGGCAGGATCAGTCGTCCTTCTTCCGGACCTTTTCCGGCTTGTACTCCGATCCGGCCGGTGCCGCCCCGGGGCCGACGCCGGCGAACGGATCAGCCCCTAGAGGCGCCTTCACGCCGTAAACATGCACAAGTTCGCCACCGAGATGCGCCGCGTTGGCAAGCACCAGGGCCGGCGCGGCACAGATCGCGAGGATGACAATCGCGCTCCCGATGCGCAGGGCCGCGCCCACCTTGGCGTAAAAGTGGAAGTACGCGACGGTCACGAGGGCGAGCATTACAGTCACGGCGATGAACAGGTTGCGCGCCAGTTCGGCCCGTTCCTCGTGCTCGTGCAGCGTGGCCTTCGCCCCCTGAACTTTCTCCGCGAGATCCTCCGCGGCACCTCCCGTGCTTGTGGCGAGGAAGGCAGATGCCGTGCCGAGCACGCACAGAATCATCGCGGAAAGAAGCATGGCGCGGCTCTGCGCCTTCCAGACCGCCGCGATGGCGATGAACAGCGGCACGACCAGCAGCAGCGCGATTGGAAAGTGAACGACAAGCGGGTGCAACCCGTTGTACGGCGGCAGAGGTGGGAATATGGAGGTGGGCATGCCGATGTTATGTGGAATTGGCGACGCGACCTTGCGGCGCGAACGGCGTGCGTGCATGATGAGATTGACTCGCATGTGAGGAAAACCCCGGTGCAAGAAGAGGCGGGAGAAGGAATGTCCGCTAGCCGGTGTTGGGGGCTGATGCGTGGGGTTGCGTGGAAACGAGAGCGCTGTTTTGTGCGCTTGCGTTTGTGGGGGAGATGGGTTCGGGAGAGGTGATTACCGGCGCGACGGGAGGGGCTGGGGCGGATACGGGATGATCGGGGTTCGAGACGAATCTCGGCGCTGATTGAGAGGTTGGGGAATCCTCCCTTCCCCCAACCCCTTCCCTCAGGGAAGGGGCTTCGGAGGCGCGGCGTACTTCAAGAGCGTCGGGAGGCTCGGGCGCAACTGCACCCGTCACTTCGTTCCGGGCTCGTTCGGGACGGTTGGGGTGAGGAACGAAATCCGTTTCGACAATTGGCGCGAAGGGAGGATCGGACGCGTCATCGCACCCACCCCCAACCCCCTCCCTCAGGGAGGGGGCTTCGGAGGGGCCACCCCCAACCGTCGCTTCGATCCGAGAGTGGGTTTCTGATTCCTCCCTTCCCCCAACCCCTTCCCTCAGGGAAGGGGCTTCGGAGGCGCGGCGTACTTCAAGAGCG
>JBGAPK010000057.1:0-11408 GCA_044221315.1 Phycisphaerales bacterium
GTTTCGGAATTCTCCCTTCCCCCAATCCCTTCCCTCAAGAGAGGGGCTTGAGAGGCGAAATCGAAGCGCGCGATGCGGAGGAGGAGGTTGGCGGATTTGCGGATGTCATCGCGGGAGCGGAGGTGGGCGATGAAGCCGCGGGTGGTTTTGGGGAGGTAGCCGCTGTGCTCGTGGGCGTCGGACGAGGAGCG
Organism: Phycisphaerales bacterium; assembly: GCA_044221315.1. Classification (GTDB taxonomy): domain Bacteria; phylum Planctomycetota; class Phycisphaerae; order Phycisphaerales; family UBA1924; genus JAFEBO01. Next base: position 192 of record JBGAPK010000057.1, read on the forward strand.
GAGCGTGTTGACGAGGATCTGGGCGATGTTGGCGAGGTTGTCGGCGACGACGAAGTGGGCGCGGCGTGCCGCGGCTGAGCGCATGGCGCGGAAACGCTCGGCGATGTCGGGGCGGGCGAGCCAGAGGCAGAGGGCGTCGAAGGTGGTGCTGTGGCGGCCGGCGATGTCGGAGTAGGTGAGGCTTGGATCGGCGATCTCGCGGAGGATGACCTCGGTCTCTTCTGGCGGTGGATCGAAGAGGGGGAGATTGGCGCGGGGCGGGGGCGTGCCGCGGTCGCGGTAGGAGAATTCGCGTTCGTGCTTGCGTTCGAGTTCGAGGTCGGAGGGGTTGGAGCGGGCGCTGGCGTGGGCGAGGAGATGTGCGCGGGTGGGGTCTTGGAATTCGTGTTCGAGCCAGGCGGAAAAGGAAGGGAGGGATTCGTCGGTTGAACCACGAAGAGCACGAAGGTCACGAAGGGGGAGTTCTGGATTTGGTGACGGAGAGGACGGGGCGGGAGAGAAAGCCCGCCCGGGCGGGTGAGCTACGGGGTCGGAGTTGGCGGAGATTCGCGGAGAGGGAATTGAGGTGTCGTGCTGCGGGGGCGCGGGGATTTCGTGGCCTTTGGAGAGGCGAGGGAAGGCGGTTTGGGGGTTGGGGTTGGAAGGGTGGGCGGACAAGCGAACACAATACTAACACAAATTCTGGCTCGTCGATAGGTTTTTGTGCGGTATTTTGAAATTTCTTGTAACACAAGTATTTACAAGCCATTACGACGACAGTCGGACGCGATTTTCTGGCGAAATCGAAAGACGGCGCGATCGGTCGCTCGGAAGCCGCTGCAAAAAGCGGTTCGCGAAAGGCTACCGCCTTCCGTTGAACTGGCACCGTGACCTTGTGGCGATGCCTTGGGGCGGACGTTTGAAACGCCATGCAACACACACCGCCCGGATGTCGTTCGATAGTCAGTGCGATTTTCGCTTGCTCAATCGCTGAATTCTCATGAAGGCCTGGGTCATTTTCGGAAGCGCCGCGCCGTAAGAGTTTTCCTTTGCCTTCCAGACCACGTCGTTGAGTCTGGCGAGAAGGAGGCTGGAGACGCCGAAAACCCCTCCGTCGTCAGTCTCGATCGTCAGAACGTCTTCGGGCCGGGCGGGGTGCAGATCCACCGGCAATCCCCCTCGTGAACGAGGTTGCACGGGAGATACTCGTACAAGAACTCTTCGATCGGGTGTGCCGATCCACGAAACGACACGAAAGTGTCCTGTCCTTTGGTCAGGTGCCAGCGCTCGGGTTCGTCTTTCAAGAACTTCGTGAATGCCTCCCTGTCTGTCAAGGGCTGCCCGGGCTTGCTTGGCTTTGGTTTGTTCTTTCTTGGCTTTGCGGGATACCTCTTGCGAGAGGTCGCGGCGACGGCGACGAGCAACAGCAATAACGCGCCTTCAAGGCGCCCATTGTCTGCGAGCACTCCGGCATCCTCGATGCGTGCCTGAATGCCGATCCGGAAGTCGTCTGGAATGCCCGCGGCGTCTGATGCATGACCCATGCGCTTCTCCGCACGACCGGCAATTACGCCGCCTTGTCATCCGCGGACGGATCAAACCGCGAGATCGGAACCTTCAAAGCCTTCGCGATCTTCTCCAGCGTCGTCCGCGATGGGCTGTGCTTCGCATTTTCGATCCGCGAAATGTGGCTCTGCGGCAGCCCACTCTTGTCGGCCAATTCCTGCTGGCTGAGATTCTTTTCCTCGCGGGCTTCCTTGATCTGCTTGCTCACCCACACCACCCACTTCTGAAGCCCCTCCGGACGGTTTCCGCTTTGTTCGAGATCGAACGGGCGCACGTCCAACGGGCGCTGATCCAAGACCTCCAGAATGGCGCCGATCGTCGCCGACCGGTCCTCTTCTGCCTTCGCTGTCGCGTAATCCTGCATCATCTTGTAAATCAAGTCGGCGTCCGGCGCGGGGAGCCTCCGCATCCGATCCGCGACAACATTCACCGCGAGCAGGAATGAAACCAACTCCTGCGGCAGCTCTTTCAGATTCGCCAGTTCCTTCGACATCATGCTTCACACTCCCCGAGTGCTTCCGACACTCAGCCCCCCAGCGACAACTGGGAAGTTTGGTATTTCGCCAGCCTCCGCGTCATCAATCGTTTGACCGCAGGCGGAGTTTGATCCTCGTTCTCTTTCTTGATCACCCCGAGGATCACAATCGTTCTTCCCTTCCTGTTCACCACCCCAAAGAAGACTCGCAGGTTGATCTTTCCAAGCGGCCCTCCTTTTTCCTTGAGCTCGTAAAAATCCTCCACAGCTTCCACTCGCACGGTCTGTGCACGTGTTGGGTCCGGTTCGGAGGCCAGCGCCCGCACTTGGTCTGCAACATGCGCGTACTGAGATTCGTCCAGAATTCCCATGGCCTCTTCGAACGCCACGTCAAAGATCTCGACGTTCGACGCGAAGCCGGGAGGGGGACCCCCGCCGAGCTTTAGACCGGTCTTGACTTGCTTTTTCGCCAAGGAACCACTCCTCGAGCGGCAGCCGACATTGCCTTCGGCTCGATCATACAACAACTACGCATAAAATTCGAGCTCGGTTTGCATAATCGGGCAAAAACGTCGTTTTGAAGCCAATTACCGGGCTGAGCCCCTACTTCCTTTCCCCATTCATCCTCAGCAAATTCCCCAAAACCCGCTCCTCCACCTCGTCCCGCTTCTTTGCCAGAGAATGCCCGCCCGGAGCAAGGCTTGCGATCTATTCACACACCATCGCGGCATACGCCAGCACGAAGATCTGGAAGTCGGTGTCATCGACGACGCCATCGCCGTTCAGATCCGAGAGGCATCCGAGCGGCATCGCGGGCTCCGTGCAGAGCATGGTGTCGTACGCGGGGCCGAAGATCGCGAAGTCGGCGTCATCGACGATCGAGTCGCCGTTGAGATCGCCGGGGCAGGCGTTCACATCGATCGAGGCACGCCCGCTGGCTGTCTGGCCGCAGGGGCTGGTGAAGACCGCGCCGTACAGGCCGGCGTCGGAGGGCTGAACGCCGGTGATGGTGAGCGTGAGGATTGTGCCGTCGGTCGGCGAAGCGAGCGTGCCGGAGGAACCGGAGACCGTGCCGCCGCCGGGCGAGGCGCCGCCCGGGCCATCGGAGATATCCGCGCCGTTGTGCTGCCACTTGAAAGTCACATCGGAATAGCCGCTCGCGGGCGCGGCGGTCAGTGTGAGCGTGAGGCCCTTATTCACCGGGTGAGATTGCGGCTTGAGCGCAACCCAAGGCTTGGGGGTGTCGGTCCAGCGGGCGAAGCGTGCCGCGCCGCTCCCGACGACCACAAAATCGCCTCCGGCGATGAGTTCATCATGCGAGGTTTGGAGTTGGTTGACCGAACCACCGGTCAAACCCTGACCGAAGGCGGAGAATGTCGTTCCGTTCCATCGCGCGACGCCGTTTGCGCCGACGCCAAAGGCGTCGGTCATGATGCCACCAAAGACCAGGTCGCCGTGATACTCGCCCAGCGCGCCGATCGACTGCACACCGGGCGCGGCAATGGATGAGACCGTGGTTCCGTCCCAACTGGCGACGGGTCCGTAACTGAAGCCGCCGACTCCTGTCTGAATTTGGGAAGAAGCGACGATGAGCCTGTCCTGGAAGACTTGAAGCACTATCGGGCGAAGAGAGCCTCCGCTTTTGAGGCCGGAGGGGCCGACTTTGCTCCAGGTCGCCCCGTCATAGCGGAAGACCGAACCCGATGACGGAGACGCCGCCAGCGACAGGCTGGCCCCCGCCAAATAAAGATCACCGTGATACACAGCGGACGCTGTCACGGGTCCGGTTGAAGTAAAGACTGCACCGAGACTCTGCCACTGCGATCCATCAAAGATCCAGACCGCGTTCCGGGTGGTTTGGCCAATCGGACGCAGAGACCCGGCGGCCAGCAAATGGCCCTGATACTGATCGAGCCATCGAACGGACGAAAACGTGGCAGAGACGGGAATCGCGGGATCGAACGACGTCCAAGTGCTTCCGGTCCAACGCGCCAGCATGCCACCGGCAGAGTTCGCAAAGGTGGCGCCGGCGTAGAGCGATCCGTTCACGTCCCCCAATGCCGCCAGTGAGAATGCGGAACTCGGGAACGGTCCGTACTCCGACCAGGAATAGCCGTTCCAACGCACCGTGCTGCGGAGGTTGTTGCCGGATGCCGACGAGAGCATCGTTCCTATGGCCACGTCGTCCGCGTGCACGGCCATCTGATCGACGGAACGATCGAATCCGTCGGCAAGATACCTCCAGGCGCCAGACTCAAAGGCAAGCAGGCCCGCATTCGTCGCAGAGTTGCCGGCGTAGAGACTCCCGTTAAAGACGGCGAGAGCCTGAGTCCCACCAATTCCGCCATTCATCTGATTCCAGGATTGCCCGTCCCAGGTCAGCGGCTTATCGAGAACCGTGCTCGCGCCCACCACAAGGCTGCCGTTAAATGTGGCGATCGCGTTCACCGAGGCCGAGGAATCCAAACTGAAAGGGGCGCCGGATGGCTCCCACTGGCCGCCGGTCCATCTGGCGAGGTAGCGAGATTCCACGTCGCCTGCGGTCGTGAAATTGCCGCCGACAAATAAGTAGTTCCCGTACACGCCGAGCGATTTCACTGTCTTGTTTGTCTGAATGCCGCTCCCGAGCGCGGACCAGGCACCGTCCCACTGCGCGATGCCGTTGACCGTCGTCACGCCGGCTTTGGTGAAGCCGCCACCCGCGATCAGCTTCCCGTCGTAGACAGTGAGTGCGTTGACCTCGCCGGACACGCCGGACAGAATTCCAAGGAAACCCCAGGAAGTGCCGTTCCACTCCGCGATGTTGGCGCCGCCGCCATTGATGGAGAAATTGCCTCCGGCGACGAGTTTGTCCTGATACACCGTGAGCGCGTTGATTGAGCTCGGCTCGATCCCGGTGCTTTGCCACGATGCTCCGTCCCAGCTTGCAACGGCTCCCGATGGGTTGCCGCCGGCCTGGGTAAACGTTCCGCCGGCATAGAGCTTGCCCTGGTACGAAGCCAGCGCTTTGACCGCGCCGTTTGTGCCGCTCCCCAGCGCCGTCCAGTGCTGACCGTCAAAGGCCGCGATGTTGTTTGCGGCGGTATCGGCCACGATGGTGAATGTCCCGCCGATCACGAGCATGGGGGGCAGCGGCCCGGCGTCGTCCGGATCCCACACGGTCATGGCGCTCACAGGGCCGTTGGTGCTTGGCAAACTGAAGCCAGGCAGCCATCGCCCGGAGCAATCCGGCTCCGCCGCCATCGCGGCGGCGCACGTCAGGCCAATCGCGCACACGCCCGAGACGATCCAACTCGATTCGTTGATTCGCATGACCCTGAGACTCCCGCCCCCGCGGCGCTCCGGCGCACGCTTTCGCGCACCAGAGCCATACAACTCGCAGAGCATACCGCGCGCAGACGGCTGCCGCCTCCAAGACCGGATTGCTTCGTGCGAGATGCCACACCATTCGCAATGTGGCTATCTCTGTTCCTTCGGTGGCGCAGGCTTGGGTCCGAAAACAACAGAATCGAACGAACGGCCGGGCATTCCTCTGCCTTTTCGGGCGCGGCATGCCGCTGGCTGTGTGATGCCAAACTCAATCCCCCAATGAATGGGGCCGCCATGATCGGCGGCCCTGTTGAATCTGGCCCGCGTACTTCTTTCCCGTACGGTCTCACGCGCCGCAGATCAGCGCGTCGTACCCGGCGACGAAGATCGAGAAATCGGCGTCGTCCACCATGCCGTCGGAGTTGAGGTCGGCGGCGCACGCGTCGGGCATGGTCCAATCGCCGCAATTGAGCACGTCGTACGCGGCAACGAACCTGCTGAAATCCGCATCATCGACCAGCGTGTCGATGTTGAGATCGCCGACGCACGCCGAACGAACGGGCGCGACGAACGAATAGCCGCCGTCGCTGAACGGGGTGCCGGAGTAGATGAAGGACGTGGTGGTTCGAAACCCGGGCAGATTGAACGCGTCGGCACGAAGGAGTTCGGGCCCGTCGGGGCTGTCGAAGCTGAAGCCGGCGAGCGAAGTGCCCGGTTGGACGTGGGCGCCCTGCGAAGTCCAGGCGACCCACTTGATTCCGTAGCCCATCCCCTCGTACCCGGTGACGAACATGTGCCAGCCGGGCGGGAATGAGACGTTGACGGGTTTGGACCGCAGGAAATCCGCGTTGGGAATCCACGCGAACCAGAGCGTTCCGATCACCGTCGTGCCGACATTTCGGATCGTGACCTCGTAATGATGCAGCCCGGCCGGGCCGGGGGAGACAACAACGTCGGCCCTGCCGCCGATGGCGCCGTGCGCCGAACCGAGCAACGCGCAGGCAATCCCGACGCCGACCAGAGCCCGCGCTTGCCTTGGAATATTCGTCTTCATTGGAGTTTCCAACAAGACGGGTTGCCCCGGCGCGATTCGCCGGGGCAACCCCTGATCTGCACTCACTGGCACTTCCCGCACGATTTACCGACGCCGACGGGCGACCGCGAGGGCGCCGAGGCCGGCAAGTGCCAGGGAAGAAGGCGTCGGGATCATGTAGATCCCTGCCACGTCATCCACCTCGTCACCGGCGCCGACGTAGTGAATCTCCGCGATCACCCATCCGTCCATCGCCTTGAAAGGTGTGGAGTCGAACGTGCCGACAAACTGGCCCGCCGACTGCCCGTCTCCGTTGGCGCTGGTGAGGAATTGTCCGAACGGTGTGTTGGTGTTGAATTCCTCGTTGAACAGCCGGAAGTCGATGCGGTCGATCGGCGCCTGCAAGGGCGTCTGGATCACGTTCATCACGACCGAAACCAGGCCGCCGGCGGTCCAATCCAGCGTCGGCACCCCGCCGAACGCGAAATAGCCCGAGCTCGATGGATCGATGTTCGTGCTCAGGCTGATCTTGCTGTCGGCATAGTCCGCCAGGCAATCGGCGCCGCACAACGCCCTCGCGACCGACCAGCGCGGCGTTGTGTTGATGCAGTTCTGAAGGCAGGCTTTCAACGCCTGGTACGCAGGGCCGGCCATGGCTGTCGCGCAGCACGCCGAGGACGCGGCAACGACGAGAATCTTGGTCCGAACGCTCATTTTTCTTCTCCCGCCGATAAAAACCCCCCGGTCCGCGCAGCCCCGCAGCCGATCGCTGGACCGGTAATCCAAACCATGCCTCCCGACAGGCTCTCGGACCAAGAAAGTGGCAGATAACCGTCACAATTAAGAAAAATGAATCGAACACCCCATGCGAGTTTGCCGGGCGGCACCGAAATTGGGATCGGCATGCCTACAGCGCCCCGCTGGATTACGAACGGAGCCCTCCCGATGGGGCGACAGCCCGCGGCGCAACCCGCGAGCTGTCTTCGCCGGTGTCGAAGGCGGCTCAATATTTACAGGCAGAGCAGCGTGTCGTACGCGATGGAAAACGATCCGAAATCACCGTCGTTTACCAGACTGTCGGCGTTGAGGTCGGCCAAGACGTCGGCCTGCGGCACGGTGAGTTCGTTGTAAGCGCCGGCGAAGATTACAAAGTCGGCGTCGTCCACAAGCCCGTCGCCGTTGAAATCGGACATGGAGCAGACCGAGGGGCAGCCGGCGCTGCCGCAGAAGATCGGGATGCGGATGACGGCGGTCGCGTCCTGGCCGAGGGGGGCGCCGTCGATAAACCACTGGGCGAAGAGGACCTGACCGGCGCTGACCTTGCCGGCGAGGAGGGGCCAGAACTGGGTGGCGACGCCGGCGTTGTCGCCGGTGCCGGCGTGGAGGTCGGCGAAGAAGAATTGCGGAGTGATGCGGCCGTTGATCGGGGCGGCGGTGGAGACGCCGAGGCGTACGGTCGCGCCGGATGCGGCGCCGTCAAGGCCGACTTTGAAATCGCGATTGCCGACCATGGGGGCGGACTGCACGATGATGCGTGGCGGGTTGCCGGGCTGAGGGCCGGTGCCGGCGATGTTGTTCACCTGGTTGGCGGCGCGGGCGGGGCTCTGGAAGAGGGCGGGGCGATCGAAGGGGAAGGTCTGATCACGCACGCGCGGATCGGTCAGGCCGTTGGCGAGAAAATCCACGATCTGCGCCTGCACCGGCGCCGGGGGCGGCGGCAGGACGATGGTGTTCATCGCCGGGTCGCGGTTGTCCGGGTTGGGGTTGTTGGCCCGGGCGCCGGCGTAGAAGCCCAGCACCTGATTGAGATTCGCGAACTGACCGTTGTGCATGAAGGAGGTCTTGAGGCCCACGTTGCGCAGGCCCGGGACCTTGAACTTGCCACGGTCGTTGAAGTCGTTGGTCACGGCCTGGCGCCCCGAGTCTTCGGCGATGGGGCGAAGGCCGAGATTGCGGAAGGACTGGTTGGTGAACAGGGGCGGCACATGACAGGTGGTGCAGTTGGAGGCGTTGGGACCTGTGGCGAGAAATGCCTGGAGGCCCTGCTGCTGGGGCGGGGTGAGCGCGCCGTTGTTGCCCGCCTGGAAGGCGTCCCATGGGGTTTGGTCGGCGATCAGCGTGCGCTGATAGGTGGCGAGCGCGAAGGCGATGCGCTTGGAGGTGATCTCGGCATCGCCGTAGGCGTTGGCGAAGAGCTGGCGGTAGGAGCGGGTCGTGTTGAGCACGGCCTGAACGTCGGCGGGGATATTTATGGAGAGGTTGAGGGCCTTGACGCGTTCGAGGCGCCTGATGATGCCCGACCAGTCCATTCCGGCGTGGGCCATCTCGACGCCGCTGACGGGCGGATTGACGCACTGGCTCTCGAGCGCGCCGCCGTTGAGGATGGCGGTCTGGCCGGTGCCGGGATCGACGAAGGTGCTGCGGGCGCGGCCGTCCCAGAAGAGATCGGGGGCGTAGGCGGCGTTGATGTTCGGGTTGGCGGCGCGGTTCGTGACCTGGGGGCGAAGGCCGAAGAGCGCATCGAACTGGAATGAGTTGTCCGAATCGGCCTTCACGATGCCCGGCGAGCCCTGGATGTCGTCGGCGGTATTGAGAATGCCATCGAGCCCGGGATGCACGGCACGGCGCGGATCGGCGCCGCCGTTGGCGGGGACATGGCACGTCGCGCAGGAAACGACGCTGGAGGTTGACATCTGCTCTTCGAAGAAGAGGATCTTGCCCAGAACGCGCTTGCTCTCGGTGATCGGGTTTTCCGGCGGGACGGGCACGGGCGGGAGCGCCGCGAGGGACGCGTTCACAAGCGAGCCGAGCATGGCGACTTGAAACGCGTGACGGATGGTTTGTGACCGCATCCCGGCTGGACGGTTCTGGACGTTCATCGGTTGGACCTCCACACTCGTTGGAAGTCTCACGCCGCCGGGGGACGCGGATTGCGGGGAAATCCGGAAAATAGCGGTTTTCCGCAAGGGAGGCGCGGAATGCAGACCGGGTCTCAATTGGATTCTGCCCGGAAGTTGAGAGACCGTGGCCCAGAGCGGGGACCGGTGACATCCGGAAACCCCCTCGGTCATCGCCCCGCAAAGCCGAGGCACGGAGAAAATCGCCGGCGCGTGAATCGGTGTTTGGCGGTGCGTGTTCTGCCCTTGCGGACGGAGCTCACTGCGCCAGGCGAGTGCGCACGTTGTCGAGGGCGTTCATGAAGTTGATGTAGGAGTCGTAGGGCGAGTCGTACGGGTTGAAGTACTTGTGAACGTCGCCGTCGGCGAAGTACTTGGTGCACATGTAGTAGAAGTGATCGCTGGTGGTCAGTTTCCGCCAGTCGGCCAGCAGGATTCCGGCGAGTTCGGCCCGCTTCTTCGCGTTCGCATCGGTCCCCTTGGCCTCGATCTGCACTTTCGCGAGTTTCTCTTTGATCGGTTTCTCGAGCCGGAAGATCTCGTCGAGGGCGTTGGTCTGCATGGCGTTGCCTCGCCAGGCCGAGAGATCCCGCTCGGTATCGGCCCAGCTGATGAAGTCGTGGACGTCGTATTCGCCCACCGGCGTGAACTGGCGGAACGCCTCGCTGGGCGTCATGAAGTGGTTCCGGCCGGGGGCGATATCGAACACCTTTTCCGGGAGCGAATCCAGGAACTGGAAGATCCCGGTGTCGGCCCACTGGTGCTCGCCGAACGTCTCATAGTCCATGAACAGGTTGCACAGGTAGCCGTCGCCGTTGATCCCGTTCACCCACCCGGCGAATTTCTCGGATGTCAGGGGCCACTCGGCCCATCCCCGGTTGCTGAAGCGGAAGGCGATGTCGTCGCTCAGCCGGTAGTTCTTCAGCAGAAGTCCGAAGGGCTTGTTGCCCCGGCCGATGAGGTCGTGCCCCTGCGATTTCGGCGGCTTGTACACGTACGTGGGCTTGCGGTAGCCCAGGTGAAAGTCCGTCCCCTCGCAGATCGACCCGTAGAACCGCTTTTCGCCGTTGGCGTCGGTGATGAGCGACAGTTCCTGGGCCAACTGATTGGCGTAGATCAGTTCGGTGTTGCGGAAGACCGTCGGGGTCTGGCGGAAGAGCGACTGGATCTTCTTCGTGTGCAGGTCGACCTGCTCGCGGAATTCGTCGCGCGAGTACAGGAACGAGAGCGAGTGGTAATAGGTCTCGCCGATGAATTCGCAGCAGCCGGTCTGCGCGAGTTCCTTGAAGAGATCGAGCACTTCCGGGCAGTAGGCCTCGAACTGGTCGAGCGCCACGCCGCTGATCGAGTAGGAGACTTTGAAATTGCCCTTGTGGCGCCGGACCAAGTCGAGGATCAGACGGGTGGTCGGCAGGTAGCACTTCCCGGCGACCTTGCGGCAGATCTCGGCGTTCTTGCTGTCGTCGAAATAGAACGGATCGGAATCAAAGACGCTGTAACGCCGGAGCCGGAAGGGCTGGTGGACCTGGAAGTAGAAGATGACGGAGGCCATGGTGAAGCTCCAGCGCGAACGGTCGATTGTAACTGGTGAGAGGTGTCGAGGTGCCGAGGTGTCGAGGTGTCAAGGGAAAGCACCGAATGAGCCCAACATCGTGTCCGGCGCACCAGACACCTTGAAACCTCGACACCTCGACACCTTTCTTCAAGTTCTCACGCTGCTCACCGCGGCGATCGCCAGGGGCAGGAGCACGAGCGCGGGGACGAAGACGCCGATCTCCGCCGGCAGCCCGGGGATGGATGCCGAGGCGCCCAGAACGCCCCCCATCACGCCGACAACCGCGAGAGGCGCGGCCTTGATCGCTTCGAGGATCATGTTCGTCGGCTCGCGCTTCAGGAAGAAGGGGGTAACGACCAGCAGCGCCAGCATGTTGCAGAGCATGATGCCGACGCGTCCGAAG
>JBGAPK010000022.1:0-64958 GCA_044221315.1 Phycisphaerales bacterium
GGGTGTATCGGTCGTCATCCGAGAATGCCTGCAGGAGGTGGGGGGGCCGCAGAGCCAATGAAAAACCCCGCTCGCGGGAGCGGGGTCTTCTTCAAGTGGAGGCGACGAGACTCGAACTCGTGACCTCTTCCATGCCATGGAAGCGCTCTACCAAAACTGAGCTACGCCCCCTTGATGAGTCCAGAAAGACTCTTGGTTCGTCGTTTGTCGGCCCGAGGGCGACCGGTCTTCGGTTGTAACCCGGTTTGGCGGCACAAAGCCGCCGGAACGGGGCCAAGATGGTAGTTCCAAGCCCCCGTGAATCAAGAAGCTCCGGCCGATGCCGGATTCGGGCTTTTTCCGTGCTTCAGGGCCTCCTCGGCAGCCTCGAGGACGCTTTCCAGCGAGATCCGGTCGATCCGGCAGCGTTCGCGATGGTCGTCCGCGACTTCGGTTTCTGGCAATGTCGGGTCGGCGACCAGAAGCGTTTCGCCGGCAGGGGCCGGGATTGTCGTCCAGCGCGGATCGGTGGGGCCGAAGAGCGAAACCAAGGGCACGTAGAACGCCGCCGCGATGTGCCTCGGTCCCGTGTCGTTGGTCACCATCAGGCGCGAACCACGGATGATCGCCTTGAGTGCCCCGATCGTGATTCCAAGGCGTGGGAGGCGAACACAGGGCACGCCGGCTGCCGCGCTGATTTCGTCGATGAGTTCGGCCTCGCCGGGGGATCCGTTGAGGAACACGGCGAGTCCGTGACGCTCGTGCAAATGACGGGCGACCGCGGCAAACCGGTCGGCGGGCCAGCGTTTGGCGACGTTGTTGCCCCCGGGGTTGAGGATGGCCCGCGGAGCATCTGGAGAAACCCCAGCCTTGGCCAGGATCTCGGACGCCAGTTGCTCGTCCTTTGGCGTTGTGGTCAGAAAGAGTCGATCGGCGGCGGGCGTTTCCGTCTGGCCGAGCGTTCGTGCCGCGAGCGCGAGGTAATAGGAGACGGCGGGGACGGGTGAAAAGCGGCCATCCGGTCGTGTCGGGGCTTTCAGCCGGTCGGTCAGGAGCAGGCCTCGGGCGTCGCGGTCGTATCCGATCCGGCGAGGGATTCCGGCGATGCGGACTGTCAGGGCAGTAGAAAACGAATTCGTCAGCAGAACCGCCGAGTCGTAGCGGCGCGGGCGGACCTTTGCCGCGACAAACTTTGGACCCATGACGCCGGAGGCCCGGGCGACGTGGACTTCATCGAAGTAGGGCAGGCCTGCCAGCAATTCGTCCATGCCGGGTCGAACAAGACCACCGATGAACGCGCCGGGAAGGCCTTCCCTGAGCCGCTTGAGCGTGGGCGTCGCCATCACGCAGTCACCCAGCCACGATGGGCAAACCACCAGCAGGCGCAGCGGCTTGGGGGGAAGGGTGGGGGGCGGCATCGGCAGACTGTAGCGAAAGGCCGCGGGAAATCAGTCGAATTGGAATTCTGTTCCCGGCGCCGGCGTGCCCCAGAGGGGCCCATCGCGGTACTTCTCTTCGTACCACTTGTTGGTCACACGCCGGAGTTCCGCGGCGAACCCGACTCCGACGATGCGGTCGCACTCGAGCGTGACGGTGATGTCGGTTGGCGAGAGCTTGATCGCGGTCAGGGCGACACCCTCGCGGTCGGCGATCGCACGGGCCGTGGCCTCGACGATTTCCCTGGTCTTGAAGTCATCGAGGGGTGTGCCGTGGAGGGCGCGAAGGCGGACGTTGGCGGGCATGGGGGCACTCTAGCCGTTTCTGAGGGTTCTTCCCGGGCGATTCTTTCGCCCGAACCCGCGGATGGTCGATTCCAAAGAACAGGTATGGCACCCGCAACGGAGAATCCGCGCGCCGAATCCGCCTCCCCGGGACGGCGCTGGCTTCGCAGGGGGAAGTTCGCCCTGCCCGTGATCGCGTTGGGCGCGATCGTGGCCGCGGCGTTGCACTATCAGCAGGAAGCGGCCGTGCGTGAGGCGACGGCGCTCGTCGCGGGCGCAACCCAGCCCCCGACAAGCCTTGCCAGCGTCGCCCGCCACCTGCGGGAGAGCCAGTTAATCACCAGCAGGATCGAGACGCTCGTTCGAGCGCAGACCAACGACGACAACTGGTTCGGGAGTGTGGTGGCGACCGTTGAGGCTCCGGCGCGCCTGAGCTACGGCGTCGACCTCTCCAAACTCGAATCCAGCGGCGTCAATTTCAGCCCGATCGGGAGCGTCTACTCGCTGCGCGTGCCGGCGCCGAAGCGGATCGCGACGGAGGTCTTCACGGGGCAGGAAAAGACAGATGTGGCGCTCGCGGGCCTGCGGTTCCGGTCTCTCTCCGGCGAAGCGCAATTGGGATTGGCCCGGGCGCGCCTGCACGAGCAGGCCCTCCGGATGCGCCTTTCGGAGCCCGAAACGCGGAAGGTGCGGGAGAACGCCCGGGAAGAGATTGCCGCGCTTGTCCGGCGGATTGTGGGCGAGTCCGCCGCGGTTCGGGTCTCGTTTGAGGACGAGGAGTTGTGGAGAACAACAGTGGCGGCGGGGCAGTAGAGGCGTAGAGCAGAGCGAACAGCAGGGCAAACAGAATTCACTATGCGGTTCCTTCGGGTGATTCCATTTCTCTGGTCGCGGCGGTGGAACATCACGCGCCTTGTGATCGCGTTCTCGCTGCTCGCGATCTTGGCCGTTGATACTCCGGCCCGGCTTGCACGACTCACACTCGCGGCATTGCCGGAGATGGACTATGCCGCGGAAGTCGCATCGCTGCGAGCGGAGGGACGGTTTGCCGAGGCGATCGTCATTGCCGACGCCGGGCTGGCATGGACCGATGGTCCCGGTAGCGGCCCCAAGCGAGCCGAGATCGAGCGCCAGCGTCAACTCACCGTCGATGAGCAATCGAGCTGGTTGCGGCGCGCGAAGGACGTCGGTTGGGGGGCCCTCAGCGGCAAGGGCGAGAGCCTTGAACAATTGGTCGGGGCGATTGCCGCGGACATGTTTGTTGTCGGGGATATTCGCGATCTGGTTATCCAGGGCGGCACATGGGCCAGCGGCGGTGAGGCCGACCCGCTGATCGTTTCTCTCTCCGCCGTCGGAATCGTTCTCACGGTCGCGCCCGAGATCGATTGGGCGCCAGCCCTGCTGAAGGTTGCCCGTAAGGCCGGAGCCGTCACGGAAGGCCTCAAGGATTTCTTCGTGCGGGGAGTCAAGTTGCGGAGGACCGAGGCGCTCGCCGGCGCGTTCGGTGATGTGACCAAGCTCGCATCGAAGGCCTCTCCCGCCGGCGCCATCCGGATCATGCGATTCGCCGAGAATGAAGCAGAGCTCGCCAAGCTCGCCTCCTTTGCAGAACGCAACGGCGCGAGGGGCGGCGCGGCATTGCTGATCACGGGGCGCGAAGGGGCTGCTTTCGTGCGCGGGGAGGCAGCGGTCGCCGCAGCCGGACTTCGGGCCACCGACGACGTCGTGCTAGCGGCGGCACGGAAAGGACCGGCGGGTGCGAGATTCCTTGCCAGCCCGGCCGCGCGTGTTCTCACACGCCCGCACTGGCTGCTGGGGTTCGGCAAGGGCGTGTACAAGGGCAACGTGCCGGAGGCGGTCAAGCAGATTGCCCGGGCGATGGATCCGTACGGCTGGTGGTTGTTGCCGCTGATGGGTGTGTGGACATTGTGCGAGTGCGGGCTGTTTGTCGGTGCGGCAAGACGGAAGTGGTGGGGGGCGGCGCCGAACGGCGCGGAGTTGCGCTCCAACGCATTGCAGTCTCATGCGGCGCTTTCATGAGACCTATGGGTCCCTTGGGACAAATGGGTCTTATTTCCAAGCCACTCAAACCGCCGCACCCACCTTTGAAGCCGTCACTCGCTCATGCTCCGACCGCAGCAGCAGATCCACCTGCTCCAGCGTCAACGCGTGCGCGTCCGCCAGCGACTTGATCCGATTGGTTAGGTCCTTGCACTGAGCGTCCGTGAGCGCAAGCCCAAGCTGTTCGGCGCGGCCGCGCACCGCGTTCCACCCCGTCAGCCGGTGTGCGATGTGAACGTATCGCGTGAGCCCGAAGTCTTCGGGCTTCAACGCTTCGTACGTGGACGGGTCGTTGAGCACCGCCTTGGCGTGGATCCCGGCCTTGTGGGTAAAGGCGCAGAAGCCGGTGATGTAGTTGTTGAACGGGACTTCGATATCGACCATCGACGCGACCGTCTGGTCGAGTTCGCGGAGCAGCGGCAGGTTGTACTTGCGGACCGACTGCGGATCGACCACGGCCAGGCGGGCGACGAGGCCGCCCAACGAAGTAATGCCGTTGCGCTCGCCGATCCCGAGCACGGTGGTGTCGATGTGGGTCGCCCCCGCCTCGAGGGCACAGTACGCGTTGGCGATGGCGCAGCCAGAGTCGTTGTGGCCGTGGAACTCGATGTCCGCCTTGACGCGCCGGCGAAGCTCCGAGACCAGTTCGTAGATCTGGCGGGGCGAGCCGACGCCCACGGTGTCGGCAACGCCCACACGATCAACGCCCAGCTCATCCACCGCCTCGTACACGCGGAAGAGATCCTCCGGGGTCGAACGCAGCGAATCCTCCGTGCTGAACCGCACCTCCACGCCCGAATCCCGCAGGAACGGGATCACCTCCCGGGCGATGCCGATGATCTCGTCGATCGTCCGCCCGTGGCTGAACTTGCGGAGCTGCGACGACGTGCCGATCACGACGTCAACACCGTCCACCCCCGTCTCGACCGCGACCCGCGCATCATCGAGGTGACAGCGCGTGTGCGTCAGGATCTTGGCGTGCAGATCGAGCGAAGCGATGGTGGCGCAATCCTCCCGGCTCTGCGGCGACGCCATCGGATTTGTCAGTTCCAGGTACTCAACTCCGAACTCATCCAGCAGCGTCGCGAGCTGGATCTTCTGCTCGGTGGTGAAAAACGCGTTGACGAACTGCTCGCCCTCGCGGAGGGTCGAATCGATGATGGAAAACGGCTTGATCTGGGTGGCGGTGATCTGGGTGGTCATGGCAGGGCTTTCGGAGGTGAGGTGGTGACTGATCGGAACGGTGTTTGATTGACGGAGGTGTGGGGGGAGGGGGGAACGCTCGCGGCCGATCCGGGCCAGCTCGTGCCAAAAGCACAGCGGGCTCGCCGTTGCCGGCGAGCCCGATGGAGTGTTGTTGATTCAGTCTCGATCAACCACGCGCAAGGGCATTCGCCGGCCTTTTCAGCCTTTTCGATTTGCCCTGTTTGGTCGCGATGATCTGCATAGGTGATTCGTTTGGAACTTTCTTGCGGGAAAACAATAGGCGCGAATCGACGTGCGGTCTTACGCCACCGTCACGCTCTTGTCCAAATACACGTCCTGCACTGCGTTCAGCAGCTTCACGCCATCGGCCATCGGCTTCTGGAACGCCTTGCGGCCCGAGATCAGGCCCATGCCGCCGGCACGCTTGTTGACGACCGCCGTGTGGACGGCGTCCTGCAGGTCGGCCGCGCCCTTCGATTCGCCGCCCGAGTTGATGAGCGGGATGCGGCCCATGTAGTTGTTGAGGATCTGGTAGCGGCAGAGGTCGATCGGGTTGCCGCCCTTGCCGGTTTCGTCGCTGCCGCAGAGGTTCGTGTAGACGCGCTTGTCCCACTTGCCGTAGGACGAACCGCCGGTGTTGAGTGCCGCGTAACCGCCGTTGTTGGTGGGGAGCTTCTGCTTGATGATGTCGGCCTTGATGGTCGCGCCGAGGTGGTTTGCCTGGCCGGTGAGGTCCGCGGAGGCGTGGTAATCAACGCTCTTCCCATCCGCGCCGGTGACCTTGAAGTGTGAGTTGCGGGTGTAGCACCAGAGGACGGTCACGAGGCCGTAGGAATGGGCCTCTTCGAACATGTCAGAGACGTACGCGATCTCTTCGCGGCTGGAGTCGTTGCCGAAGTAGATCGTCGCACCGACGGCGACGGCGCCCATCTCGTAACACTGACGGACGCTGCCGAAGTAGGACTCTTTGAAGATGTTGGGGTAGGTCAACATCTCGTTGTGGTTGAACTTGACGAGGAACGGGATCTTGTGGGCGTACTTGCGGGCGACCGAGCCCAGGACGCCGAGGGTCGAGGCGACGGCGTTGCAGCCGCCCTCGATGGCGAGCTTGACGATGTTTTCGGGGTCGAAGAACTGGGGATTCGGGGCGAAGGACGCGCCGGCCGAGTGCTCGACACCCTGGTCGACGGGGAGGATGCTGACGTAGCCGGTACCGGCGAGGCGGCCGGTGTTGAGGATCGTCTGGAAGTTGCGGAGGGTGGCGACGTTTCGATCGCTCTGGCTGAAGACGCGATCCACAAAGTCCGGCCCCGGAAGATGGAGCTGGCTCTTTGAGACCGTCTTGGACTCATAGCTCAGAAGGCCCGCCGCTTCATTGCCCAGCACCTCGCGCACATTCACCGAAGGGGTCGCGGCAGTAACCATCTGAAGACTCCGTATAAAAACCGAACAAGAAAGGCATCTGTCCGCGCCAACGCGGTGCTAAATGCGCGCGATTCTAGTCGTCGCGAGACCGCTCAAAGCGGAATCCGAAGGAGCATGCGGGTGTTCGGAATGTGCGTTTTTCGCCCAGAGAAATACGGAGTTTCAGGGTGAATCGAACGTCCGCGTAACCATCTGCCGAACCTGGATTTGTCGGTTAGCGAAAAACAACGGCCTTGTCAATACCAAAGTCCCGCCGGTCCGGGAAAAAAAGTGGCAAAGTCGGGCTTTGGTGGCATGGTTGTGGTGGTTGGGCGATCCGCCCACACCCTGTCACGGGGATGCCCTAGGGGCTCTTGAGCCCTACACCGTGGCCGCAAATCTGCCTGTTCTACACCACCGGCGGGATCGAGTCGAAAGATTCGATTCCGTCGTTCTTTTTGGGCTACACCAATTCCCCAAATAGGTGGCCGAATCCCCTCCGGAAACCCAGTTCCACATGCTTCCATGCGTCGAAAATGGCGCAGCCGGGCAGGCTATTTCGCTGGTTTCTTCCAGCCAAGGTCCGGGTCTTTGGCGAGGACGCCCGCCGACTGCTTCACACATCGGCGGCAGGCGCACAACCCCGCTTCCCGCGGGCTCATCCATCCGATCTCATCCCGGTTCTCGCGGCACAGCGTGCACAGGTACCCGGCCGGCGCGTTCCCCACCGACTCGATCGCCAAGGCCCGGTACGCGAGAGTCAGGCACTCGCCGCAAATGCACGCCCCCCGATGGCCCTCCACCATCGGGCGCTCCAAGGTCCACACCCCTCCGCAGTAGTCGCAGAGGATGTCCGACATCTGAACATTGGTCTCGTCGGTGCCCGGGCGTTGCATGCGTGGTTCTCGGGTCGGGCTCGGGTGGGGGTCAGGTCGGGGCCAATTCACTGCCGACCAGTTGTGTCCGCACCAGCCGCTGGTAGATTTCGCAGCGGGCCAGCAGGTCCTGGTGGCGTCCGATGTCCACGACCTTTCCCTGATCCATGACCACGATCCGATCGGCCTGCACGACGGTGCTGAGGCGATGCGCGACGATCAGACACGTCCGGCCGCGCGAGAAGTCCGCGATTGCTTCGCCGATGTAGCTCTCGCTCTCCGCGTCGATCATGCTCGTCGCCTCGTCGAGGATCAGGATCGCAGGATTGCGCAGGATCGCCCGCGCGATCGCCAGACGCTGGCGTTGACCGCCGGAGAGACTCATCCCCTGCTCCGCGACCGTCGTGTCGAGCCCCAGCGGCAGGCGCTCGATGAACTCGATCGCGCGAGCCTTGCGTGCCGCCTCCAGAATCTCCGCCTCCGTCGCGTTGGTCGCGCCGTAGGCGATGTTCTGGCGGATCGTCCCGCTGAACATCACCGTTTCCTGCGTGACAACGCCGATCTGCCCGCGCAGCGAACGCACCGAGAAGTCGCGGATATTGAATCCATCGATGAGGATCATGCCCCGATCCGCCTCGAACAGGCGAGGCACGAGCGAGAGGAGGCTTGTCTTTCCGCACCCGTTGGGCCCGACAAACGCCACGGTCTCGCCGTGCGCGATATTGAGCGTGATGTCGTCCACCGCCGGGCGCGGCTGGTTCGCATAGGAAAGCGAGACGCCCTTGAATTCAAGCGAACGCTTGTGGCGGGGCAACCTCGCCAGTTTGAATCCGTGTCCGGGCTCGGGCGTTGAGTTCATGAGTTCCGCGAGCCGGTCCGCGGCCGCGGCGCCGACCTGCACGTCCGTGATGATCCCCGTCAGCGGCTTGAGCGCCCCGCCAGCCACGCCGAGCGCGCCGAGGGCCACGAGGAAACTCCCCGGATCGAGAGCCTTGTCGATCATCGCCTTGATCGCGATCAACGCCAGCGTCCCGAGCGCGATCACGGCGACCGCCTCGACCAATGGGCTCGCCAGCGCCCGCGCCGTCCGCACGCGGTTCAGTTCCTTCAGCATCTTCTTGTTCGCGCGATGGAACCGGCCGACCTCCGCCCGCTCCGCCGTGTGAACCTTTACGACCCGAAGCCCCTGCAACGACTCGGTCGCTACGCGATACAGGTCACTCTGACGCTCCAGAGCGCCGCGTGAGCCCTTCTTGATGCGCCGCGAGAGCTGCCGGATGATGATGCCGATCACCGCTCCGGCGATCACCGCAATGACCGACAGTCGCCAGTCCACGATCAGCGCGACGATCACCGCCGCCAGCGCCTTGGTTGATTCCGCCAGGCCCTTGCCCAGGAGATTGAGCATCGCCCCGGTCATGCTCCCCGTGTCGTTGATGACGCGGCTCACCATGTCGGTCGGACCGTGGGCGATCACCTCCCGGAGCGGCCTCTTCAGAACGCGCCGAAACGTCTCGCGCCGGATGTTGGTGAGAACGCGGTTGACCAGGGTCTGAGAGAGGTACGCGTGCAGAAAACTGGACGCGGCGCCCAGAATCGTCAGGACGCCCAGCCCCAGGAAAATCCAGAGCGCCGTGTCGTACGCCCCCCGCGGCAGCGAATCGATGGTTCCCTTCGGTATCGTCAGAGAGGAGGCAATCCTCGTGGGCAACGTCGCCACGATCCGCGCGTTGAGTTCCGTTGCCAGCACCGGGAGATCCCGAATCTCGCCCTCACCCTGAGCATTGAACACGTTCTGCAGCACCGGGTTGAGGGCGAGCATCGCCGTCCCCACCCCGAGCGCGGAGACAAACGCGAGAACCAGCGCCGCCAGGAGCGACACCGGATACCGCGTCATCCGCAGGGAAAAGACCAGAAAGTTCCGCATGATCTTGAGCACAAAGGGTAGCGGCGCGCCCAGCCCCGCGTCCCCGGCGTGCTCTACTCTTGGCCAAGAGTCGCACCCCGGAAGGAAGCAGCATGAGCCCCGCAGAGATCAAGACGGTTGCAGTCACAGGCTCCACCGGCTTTGTCGGACGAGAAATCGTCGCCGCCCTTCTCCGCGCCGGCTACAGCGTCCGCGCCCTTGTCCGCGACCGGCGCAAGGCCGCCGTCCTACCTCGCTCCTCCGGCAGCGCCAAACTCTCCACCATCGAGGGCGATGTCCACGACGGGCGCGCGCCGACAGATCTCCTGGAAGGTGCGCAAGCCTGCATCCACCTCATCGGGATCATCCGCGAAGCACGCAACGGCGTCACGTTCCACCGCACGCACGTCGCCGCCACGCGGATCATGACCCAGGCGTGCACCGAGGCCCGTGTCTCCCGCTTTGTGCACATGTCCGCCCTCAACGTGAGCGATCAGGGCATCTGCCCGTACCAGACCACCAAGTGGGAGGCCGAGCAGATCGTCCGGCGCAGCGGCCTCGACTGGACCATCTTCCGCCCCGGCCTCATCCACGGGCCCGGCAGCGAGTTTCTCGCCGAGGCGACCAAGTGGGTCAAGGGCGAGGTGCCCCCGTACTTCTTCCTCCCGTACTTCACCAGGGGCGTTGAAGACACCGGCGTCCCCCTCGGCGGCGTCCGCCAGGTCATCCCGACTGTTCAGCCGGTCGCCGTTGAAGATGTCGCCGCCGCATTCGTCGGCGCCGTCGGCAATCCCGCCACCATCGGCGAGGTCTACAACCTCGTCGGCTCCGAGACAATCTCCTGGCCCGAACTGCTCGAGGAAATCCGCGATCAGGTCCACGGCGCCAACGACGGATTGACCCCGTGGGGAATTCCCTCTTCCATCGGCGCCGGTGCGGCCACCGCCGCTCAATTTGTGGGGCTCTCGTCCTTTCTGCCGTTCGACGCCGGCATGGCCCTCATGGGCGGCCAAGACAGCACCGCCGAAACCAGCAAGGTCCGCGCCCACCTCGGCCTCAAGCCCGCTCCCTTCCGCGCCGCCTTCCGCCGCTACGCGGCGTCGCTGTGATCGCGACTCTCGCGTGAGCGAGATGTCGCTGACGCGCGGCGCGTGTTTTTCGGCCGCCGAACGTGTCGGCGCCCCAACGCCCGCTCACCGTCCCCCGCGCCCGGCCCGCTACCCTTGCCTATATGAGTCTCCGGTTCCGCAAGCGACTTCTCGAACATCTCAAGCACGACGACTACACGCCGCGGAGCGTCTCTCAACTCCGCGATGACCTGGGCATCGAGCAGCCCGACCACGCCGAGTTCGACGAGGCCATCGAAGAACTCAAGAACGAAAAGCTGGTCGAAACCTCGCCCACCGGCGCGATCGGCCTTCCCTCGCTCTCCAGCCGCGGCGGGTTTGTCATCGGCAAGTTCCGCAAGGCCATGAAGGGCTTCGGCTTCGTCGAGCCAAGCGAGGCCGTCCGCGAAGGCTCCATCTTCATCCCGCCCGAAGACACCAAGGACGCCCTCAGCGGCGACATCGTCAAGGTCGCCGTTCGTCGCGACAAGGGGCGTGAACGCTCCGGCTTCGGCGACGGTCCCCAGTTCGTCGGCGAGATCGTCGAAATCGTCACCCGCAAGCGCGCCTGCTTCACCGGCGAACTCGTCCGGCGAGGCGGCCAGTGGCTCGTCTTCCCCGACGGGCGCGAAGTGACGGAGCCAATCGTCGTCCGCGACGCCGCCGCCAAGAACGCGCCGGAAGGAACCAAGGTCGTCATCGAGATGGTCGTCTACCCGCAGGGCCAGGTCCTTGGCGAGGGCGTCATCACCAAAGTGCTCGGCGAGGCCGGCAGGCCCGACGTCGAGACCGAGGCCGTCATTGCCGCCTTCGACCTCCCCGGCGAATTCCCCGAAGAGTGCAACGACCAGGCCCGCGAAGTCACTGTCGAGTACGACCGGCGCATGGCCGAGTACCACAAGGTCGGCATCAAGAGCTTCGACAACGAAGGGTGGGGGGGCCGCGCCGATCTCACCAAAGACTTCATCATCACCATCGACCCTCCCGATGCCAAGGACTACGACGACGCCATCTCGATCCGCAGGACCGAGAGCGGCTGGGAAGTCGGCGTCCATATCGCCGACGTCGCCTATTTCATCCCCCCAACCTCGGCGATCGACGAAGAAGCCAAGGACCGCTGCAACAGCGTTTACCTCCCGCGCCGCGTCATCCCCATGATCCCCGAATTGCTCAGCAACGGCATCTGCTCCCTTCAGGAGGGCGTGCACCGCTTCTGCAAGTCGGCGTTCATGACATACGACAAGCAGGGCGTCTGCCGCTCCGAGGGCGTGCAGAACACGCTCATCAAGAGCGCCAAGCGCCTCACCTATCTCGAGGCCCAGGCCCTCATCGACGGCGATTTCAACGAGGCCCGGCGTCACGCCAAGACCCCGCCCAAGTACACCGATGAACTCCTCGCGACCCTCCAGGAAATGAACGCCTGCGCCAAGGCCATCGAAGGCCGGCGCGAGCGTCAGGGCATGATCAGCCTCGAACTGCCCGAGGTCGTCCTCATCTACGACGATAACGGCCACGTCATCGACGCCGAGCGCGAGGACCAGGCCTACACCCACAAGCTCATCGAGATGTTCATGGTCGAGGCCAACGAAGTCCTCGCCCGCCTCTTCGAGCGCATGGACGTGCCACTTCTTCGGCGTACGCACCCCGATCCGACGCCGGGCGACGTTGACAATCTCCGCAAGGCCGCCATGGTCGCCGGCTTCCGCATCCCCAAGAACCCGACGCGAGAGGAACTTCAGAGCCTCCTCAACGCCACCCGCGGCACGCCCGCCAGCCGCGCCGTCCACATGGCCGTTCTCCGCACGATGAGCAAGGCAGAGTATTCGCCGGCGATGATCGGCCACTTCGCCCTCGCCAGCGCCGCCTACGCCCACTTCACCAGCCCGATCCGGCGCTACGCCGATCTCACCGTCCACCGCGCCCTCGCCGAATACCTCCGCCAGACCGACAACGCCGCCAACCGCCCGCGCACCGACGGCGACCGCAAAGCCCTCGGGCGCGTTCTCCGCGATTCGGACATGTGCCCCGACGAAGACACGCTCGTCCAGATCGGGCGCCACGCCACGCTCCGCGAAGAGAACGCCGAATCCGCCGAGCGCTCGCTCCGCCAGTTCCTCGTTCTGCAACTCCTCGAAAAGCACGTCGGCGAAAGTTTCAAGGGCGTCGTCACCGGCGTCAGCCCCAAGGGCGTCTTCGTCCAGATCGACAAGTACCTCGCCGAGGGTTTCGTCAAGAAGGAAGACCTTCCCGGCGACGTCACGCGTGAGAACCTGACGCCCTTCTGGAAGATCGACCCACGCTCCGGCGCGCTCGTCGATGCCCGCTCGGGCCGCTCGTACAACATGGGCGATTCCGTCAGCGTCAAGGTCGTCGCGGTCGATCTCGCCACCCGGCGCATGGACCTCGTTGTCGATGCCGGCGAGGGCCGCGCCGCCGGCAAGGCCAAGCAGATCGCCCCCAAGCTCGGCCTCGGCGGCGGCTTCGCGAAGGGCCAGGGCGCCGGCTTTGGCGATCTCGGCCCCGGCCGCACCGGCTCCCAGCGCCGCAGCAACAAGAGCAAGACCCGCGACAAGGGCAAGCCCAACTGGCGCCGCGATCGCGGACGCTGATCCGGCCTCCCGCGGGAGCAAGAGTTCGGACAAACGGGCGTCTCGTGCTCTGTATCCGGCCCGCGCCCTCATATCCAACCTGGTCGATCCCCCAAAGGAACAAGCAGTTACCC
Source organism: Phycisphaerales bacterium (assembly GCA_044221315.1). GTDB lineage: Bacteria > Planctomycetota > Phycisphaerae > Phycisphaerales > UBA1924 > JAFEBO01. The sequence continues at coordinate 12,981 of JBGAPK010000022.1, forward strand.
GGCGCTCGCTTTGCCGCTCATCACGCCGCTTCAGCGGCGTTGCCCGCTCTTAGGCCGCGGCTTCAGCCGCGGTTCAGATCCGCGTGCGAACAACGTCTCCGCGCCTAGATCAGAGCCCGTCTTACGGGCTTCTCGCTCCGGGCTTCAGCCGACCGGTTCTTATACCCCCGCATCTTTCGCGCCGGCCACGCATCCAATCCACCGTGGTACCCTCCGTCGTGAAGATCCACGACCTCTCCGAACATCCGCGCCTGAAGATCATCGTGGAACTCGTCCGCGATGCCAGCCGCGCCCGCGAGCCGTCCGACGTCTTCAAAATCTTCGGCGCCCGCATGTGGCGCATCCGGCCCATCGAGTTCTTCATTTCTGTCTCTACCCGCGGACTCCCCAGGGGCAGCTACAAGATCACCCGGTACTACGACGTCCGTCAATTCCAGGAACGCCTCGCCAGCGGCGAGGGCGGATTGCCAGAGACGGTCAACCCCAATCCGTGGGCTTCTTTCCACCAACTCCCGACCCACACCACCGGCTTCGTCGCCGACTGCATCCGTGACGGCACGCCAAAAATCCTCTCCAATCTGAACGTCACCGACGATCCGGTCTTTGGCTCGCTCCTTTCCGAATACCGATCCGCCATCGCCTCGCCCCTCTACGACTCGGGCGAGGTGCTCAACTGGTCGATCCAGCTCCGCCGCGCCCCGGACGCCTTCGACGAGCACAAGCTCGAAGACGCGATGATGCTCGGCAACCTGATCGGTTCAATCACCCGAAACCTCGTCGCGCTCAAAGAAGTCGAGCGCCTCAACCGCGCCCTCACGGCGCAATTCGAAGAGGTCGCCCGCGTTCAGCAGTCGCTCCTCCCCGAAAAGCTCCCCGAAGTTCCGGGCCTCGCGGTCGCCACGAGTTACCTCACGAGCGATCAGGCGGGCGGCGACTACTACGACTTTCTCCCCATGCCCGACGGCAGACTCGGCATCCTCGTCGCGGACGTCTCGGGTCACGGCGCCGGCGCCGCCACCATCATGGCCATGCTCCGCGCCATCCTGCACTGCTATTCCGGGGGCGACGGCAGCGCCGCCGCCGTCCTCCGCTTCGCCAATCACCGCCTCGTCGCCTCCCGCCTCGAAGGCAACTTTGTCACCGCCTTCTTCGGCGTCTTCGACCCCGCCACCGCCCAACTCAACTACGCCTCCGCAGGTCACAACCCGCCGCGTTTCTTGAACGCCGCCACCCGCGAGATCCGCGGCATAGAAGACGGCGCCGGCCTTCCGCTCGGAATCGCCGAGGACATGGATATCTGGAGCGAGAATCTCCAGCTCTCCCCCGGCGATTCCGTCGTCCTCTACACCGACGGCATCACCGAAGCCTTCGGCGCGGGCGCCAAGCCCGGGGCCAACGACATGTTCGGGGTCGAACGCCTCGACGCCGCCATCCTCGCCAGCGACGGCCGCCCCGACACGATCATCGAGGACATCCACAAATCGCTTTTCGAGCACACCAAAGCCCGCACCCGCGCCGACGACCAGACCTTGGTCGCGCTGCAGTACGTCGGTCCCGACCGCTGCCTCTACCCGCCGGTTCGCAGCGAGGTCTGATTGCCTTTTTCCCAAGCCCCTCCCTGAGGGAACGGGTTGGGGAAGGGCGTTGCTTTCGTGTTCAATCGGAATGGCCGCGAGCCGTACGCTTTCGAGTGTCCTACCCCCTCCCCCAACTCGAATGGTTCGACAACCCCGATCCTTCGACCGGCGAGACAGGCCTCCGCTTCGAATGCACCATGTGCGGCAATTGCTGCTCCGGCCCCGAGGGCTATGTCCTCGTCGATGACGCCGAAGCCGCGGCCATGGCATCGCATCTGAATCTGACCGTCGCCGATTTCCTCGACCGCTACACAAGAAACACACCCGCCGGCCGCTCGCTCACCGAAAAGCTCTCCTCGTTCGGTCAGGACTGCGTCTTCCTCGACCGCGACACCATGCCCGGCAAGGCCCTCTGCTCCGTCTACCTGATCCGCCCCAGGCAATGCCGCACCTGGCCCTTCTGGAAGAGCCTCCTCGTCAGCCGCAAGAAGTGGGAACTCGCGAAGCGGATGTGCCCGGGCATCGAGAAGGGCGCGCTCTTTTCTCCCGAAGAGATTCGGCGCCGTCGCGCGGTCCTCGAAATCTAACCCGCCCGAAACTGGACCATTGCGAAAAGCCCGGTCTCTGGTAGGCTTGCGAGAGCATCGCACCCGCAGTTCGAGGGGTGCGGGAGGTGGACTCATGCGTTTCTTCACCGGCAGTTGGTGGGTACTCGCGCTCGCGTCGGGCGCTTCACTGTTCGCCTACACGCGTTTCTGCCCCGCCGGTTCACCCTCGGAGCGACAGGTAGTCACGCCGCCCGCGGCGTCCGAGTTGGGTTCTGCGGAATCGTTCATCGGCAACACATATTCGGCCAATGTGTACGACTGCGCGGCATACCAGACTGCCTCCGGATACATGCAACTCGCGAACACCTCACACATCCTGGAGGACATTTCATTCTCGGGCGGCCCGTACGGTCCTGCGTACGCCGGTGAGAGGGATATCTCTTCGTTCCGTTTCGCATACAAGGTTCCGACGCAATCGGGCACCTGGGACACGCGGTTCACGTTCTACAGCCCATCCGATGCGACATTTTCGGGGTTTTCCGGACCGGGAACCGCGATGATCAACCCGAACGCCGTGCCGATCGCCGTGGTTCAGGTCACCGGCTTCACGCCGGGAACCGCGTGCCCCGGGGTCCTGACCTTTCGGACAATCGAGTTGCAGAACCACATCGATCTCCCCTCAGGCGTTAGCGGCGTGTGGGTTGATGCCGCGTTCCTGGTGCCGGGCACGCCGGTGTCTGCACCCTTGACCAGCGCCAATCTTCTGCAAACCAGCGCTCAGGCCAACAGCCTGGTTCAGTTCGCATTCGGAACCAACACGCAAGGCGCCAACCCCGCAGGATTGGGGTTCACCGCATCCGCGATCGGTGCGGACATCAACTTTGACGGGATCTTCACCGGACAGGTTCTGATCAATACGGACGAAGTGCAACTCGTCGGAACGGCCCTCTCTCCGCTCGGATTTGTGTTCGCTCTCAACGGTCAGCTTCCGGCTCCGCCCCCGCCGAACGCGGTCGACATCGATGCCGTCATGGCCGATCGAACGACCGGGGTCGCGTCCTACCAAGGGGTTCTGACTCCGGCATCGCCCGTTCGATGGTACAGGTTTACCGCCGCGAACGGGTTTTCGTTCGCGAGCAACACATTCCTGGATATTGATACGGAAGGTTCAGCCTCGCCTTCTGCATTTGCCGTTTACGACGGAACCTCCGCGCCCGTGATACTCGGTGTGCCGCGCGGCGACGGACCATTTCTTCCGAAGCCCAGCCCCGGAAATAACTATCAGGTCTCATTCGGTGTTCCCGGCCGCCCCGCTGTTGGCAACGGCGAAGCTTGCTGGGGACAAGAAGGAGACCTCGCCGCTGGAACCTACTGGATTGCAGTGGCGCCCGAAGGTTCCGTGTTTTCCGGAGGCTGGGCGGTTACCGCGGCAACCGGATTCCACATCGCATATAGCCTGAATTTCAACAGCAATGATGAATACCGGCCGAGGTCCGACGAACCGCCCACTTTAACTCCGTCTCTTGCTCCGGACGGAGACTTGGGGATCCTCTCCGGGGCTCACACCTCCGGACCGATCGAAGTGACGTTTACCACCGTCGGATGGCTCCGGTTCACGATCACCAATCCCATCCCAACCGTCGGACAGGTCAGCCCGGCTGACTCTTCCCCGCTGAGCGACGTGACCTACCTCGACATCAGCCAGCCGGGCTCAGCGATCGACGGACAATGGAACCTCGCCCTCTACAACGAATCCGGTCACCTTTTCAACGCAAACAGCATCAGCCGCGCGGGGGTTGGCTACAACGGCAACTACTTGGGCGGTGACGGCCCCTGGACGTGCGGCGGTTCGTTTGCCCAATTGTCCTACGGCATAGCACCTTCAAGAGGCCCAGCCCCCCTCGACAGCGGGCAGACCGACTACGGGATTCCGCTCGCGAACCAGAACGGGGCCGCGCTGCCCGCCGGAACCTATTACCTCGCAATCACGATGGGCCAGGCACATTTCCACGACACCCGCTTCGGCGCCCGCAATACTCGCGACGCCCATAGGACGGCCCGGATCACGATAGCGAGCAATTGCCGAGGCCCGAGTCTCGCTTGCCCGGCCGATCTGAACGGCGACGGCGCGGTCGACGACTCTGACTTTGTGATCTTCGCCACGGCATACAACAACCTCACCGATCTCGTGGGCGATCTCAACGCCGATTTGCTCACGGACGACAGCGACTTTGTGATCTTCGCCAGCGCGTACGACGCTTTGCTCTGCCCGTAGTCTCGGCCAGCCGTCCGCAGAAATGTCCCCGCGAGCGTCGTTCCTGCCGGGCATCGCTATCTCTCGCTAGGGACAAATCAACGCGTCGTACAGCCCGGCCAGTATCGAAAAGTCCGCATCATCCACGAATCCATCGTTGTTGAAATCCGCCGAACATCCCAGCGGCATGTCCGGGCCGGCGCACGCCAGCGCGTCGTACTGAATCACGAACGCCGGAAAATCCGCATCATCCACAAGCCGATCCCCGCTCAAATCCGCGATGCACGGCGCCACCGGCAATTGCCACGTCAGCGTTTGTGTCAGCAGCGAGTTCCGAATCGCCGGATCGCGCACCATCGGCGTGTTGTCCACCACCCGCACCGAAAGCGACGAAGCGCCCTTCCTCAGATTCAGTGAACCAACGTTGAAATTCGCCGAAGTCGCGCCCGGAATCGCGGCGCCGTCCAGCACCCACTGCACGCTCAGCGGGTTGTTGACCGTTTGCATCAGCAGGATGCTCACCGCCGACGTCGGCCCCAGCACCGTTGAGGTCGCGGGGTTCGGCGGCCCGTCGATCGGACGCACCAACCCGTAAATGCGTGAAATCAGCGCCTCGCACGACGGCAGATTGAAGTTCGGTCCGAGCGACCGCATCATCGAGTTCGGGCTCGGCCGATACACCCCGAACACCGCGTACACCGCGCCCTCGTACGTGGAGACCGGCCCGTCAAAGCCCGATGTCGAATCCCCCAGCCAGCGCCACCACTTGGTCTGAGCCGCGGCCATCTGCGACGAGGCCTTGATCGACGCGTTCGCGCCGAACGGCTCGCCCCCGCCGTACACCGTCCCGTCCCCGTAGTCGTACTCGTCCTCCAGGTCGCCCAGCGAATGCCCCATCTCATGAATCGCGATCAGCGCCGCCTGAGAGTTTCCCCCCGACGCCGTCCCCACCTCGTTCCCCGGATATCCCGCCCCGCCGTACTTCGTCGAGTTCGCCAACGCCAGGATCTCGTCGAACGGCTGCGGCGAGTTCGCCGCGTACTGATACGCCGAGTTGATGTTGATGCACAGCAATCGCTCGATCCCGGCGCACCAGAAATTCATGTGCAGCGGCGTGTTCTTGTTGATGTTCGACGTCGGATCCCCCGAGACGCCCGACACGTTGCTGTTCACGGTTACCCGAAAAACCTGGAAGTAGTTCTTGTAGGTCTTGTAAGGCTCGTACGCGAAAAACGTGTTGAGCGTGTTCGTCGTGTGCGTGTTGAACGTCGTCTGCTGCGTCGAAAGATAACCGTCGCCGATCACCACCAGATTCAGCCGGTTGTTCGCAAGCCCGCGATCGCCGAACGGCAACGCCTCCCAGCGATCGTTCAGCCGCACCACGTCCGCCGGAATCTTCCGGATCGCGTGCTGCTCCTCCCGCGGCATCGGCGGGATATCCGTCTTCACAATGCAGCCGTTTCCCTCCCGGAGTCCCGCGTGCTTTAGCGCCGGGAGGCCTTGAACCGAATCCGGCTCGATCGGTAACGCCAGGCATTCAGACGCCGCAGCGCCGCACACCGAGATCACCGCCGCCAGCCGATTTCTCATGTTCATGTCGTTTTCTCCCGCCCCCGCCCGAGGCTTCTCCCCAGACATGTCATTGAACACCCAAGTGCCTTGCTTTGCAAGCCCCGCTCCACAACTTCCCGCCGATACGCTATCCCCGTGCCCACGCCGGTCTCACAAGCATGGCTCGACGCGATCGCCCGCCCCCGCGTCGCCGATGCACTGGAAGCCGTATACGCACTCATCGCCGATCAGATCACCGCCCGCGGCCCTTCCTGCTGGGCCAGCGGCCGGTGCTGCAATTTTGCAGCCTCCGATCACCGCCTCTACACCACCGGCCTGGAGGCCGCGTACTGCGTCCAACGACTCCCCAAAGCCCTTGCAGCGACCGATATCGACCAAGCCGAGAGCGCCGGCGGGTGCCCCTTCCAAACCGCCAACATCTGCGGCGTTCACCTCATCAAGCCCAGCGCCTGCCGCACCTATTTCTGCGACCGCTCCGCCCAGGCGTGGCAGCACGATCTCACCGAAGCCGCCATCCGCCAGATCCGCGCCCTCCACGACCGCGAAGCAATTCAGTACCAATACGCCGAGTGGCGCACGCTCCTCCGCGAGTTCACCTAGTGCGGCCTCGTACCCTTGTCCCGTGACGCTCGATCTGCGCCAGGTTTCATTTGGCTACTCCCCCAAGTCTCCGGTGCTTCGCGCCGTCAACGCCTCTTTTGAGCCCGCACGCCTTACCGCCATCATCGGCCCCAACGGCGCCGGAAAGTCCACACTCCTCCGTCTCCTCGCCGCCCTGCGTGAACCGACCGAGGGCTCCGTGACGCTCGACGCCACCGCCCTCCTTTCCATCCCGCGAGCCGAACGTGCCGCCCGCCTCGTCTACCTCCCCCAGCAATCCACCGTCGCTTTCGACTACACCGCGTTTGAGGTCGTCGCCATGGGCCTCTACGCCCACGGACACGCCTCGGGCCGCGAACCCGTCCAGATCGCTCTGGCCGAGGTCGGACTCTCCGAACGCGCCGATGATCCCTTCTCAACCCTGAGCGCCGGCCAGCAGCAGCGAGTCACTCTCGCCCGCGCCCTCGCTCAACTTGGCCCGAACACGGACGCCAAGCCCCGTTTTCTGCTCGCCGACGAGCCCGTCAGCGCCATGGACCCCCGCCACGCCATCGAAGCCATGACTCTCCTCCGCTCGCTCGCGAGCAGCGGGGGAAGTACGACGGGCGGAGTGGGCGTCGTCGTCGTCCTGCACGATCTCTCCCTCGCCCTCCGCTTCGCCGACAACGCCATCCTCCTCACCTCCGGCGGCACACTCGCTGCCGCCGGCCCCGTGCGCGATGTCCTTACCAGGCAGCACCTCGAACCGCTCTTCGGCATCGCATTCGAAACCCTGCTCGATCAGCAGCGCCGTCCGGCCGCATTCATCCCCGCGACCCACATGCATGACGAGCCCCGAACGAAGTAAGCGGGTCAGCGACATGTCAACAAATGTCGCACCGCTTCTCAAAGGCCAAACGACTCAATTGTCCTTCTCCGTGCTCTCTGTGCACTCTGTGGTGAAACCGACTTTCACGCCTACCACAGCATCCGCACGCGAATCGTCTCCGGAATCTCCGCCAGTTTCTTCCGGATCGCCTCCCCGTCGCTCGGCTCCACATCCAGCACCACGTAGCCCACCTCTTCATTCGTCCGCAGATATTCGGCGCTGATGTTCGCGTTCATCCCCGCGATCAGCGTGTGCATCTTGCTCAGGACGCCCGGCACGTTCTTGTGAAAGTGCAGGATCCGGTGCGGCCGACCCGTTCGCGCTCCGTCCGCGTGCATCTGCTCCGGCAACTCCACCTCCGGCACGTTCACCGCCCCGCCGGTCGATCCGATATTGACAAACTTGATCAACTTGTCGCACACGTCCTCCGCGATCGCCTCCTGCGCTTCCTCCGTGCTCCCGCCCACGTGAGGCGTCAGCAGCACATTCGGCATGTTCTGCAGCGGGCTCTCGAACCGATCACCCTTCCCCGAGGGCTCATCCGGAAAGACGTCCAGCGCCGCCCCCGCCAGATGCCCGCTCTTGAGCGCCGCCGCCGCCGCGTGCACATCCACCACGCTCCCCCGCGCGTTGTTGATCAGGTAACCCCCCTTCTTCATCCGCGCGATCTCGGCCTTGCCGATCATTCCCTTCGTCTGCGCCGTCGCCGGCACGTGCAGCGTCACAACGTCGCTGATCTCCAGCAACTCCTTGAGCGACCGCACCGCCCGCGCGTTCCCCAGCGCCATCTTCGGCACGATGTCGAAGAACGCCACCCGCATCCCCATCGCCTCCGCCAGCACCGACACCTGCGAACCGATGTGCCCGTACCCGACAATCCCGATCGTCCGCCCGCGCACCTCGTGCGACCCCGCGGCCGACTTGTCCCACTCCCCGCGATGCATCTGCATCGTCTTGTCGCCCAACCCGCGATGCAGCGCAATCGTCTCGGCGATCGTGAGCTCCGCCACACTCCGCGTGTTGCTGAACGGCGAATTGAACACCGGCACGCCCTTCAGGCACGCCTCCTTCACCGCGACCTGGTTCGTCCCGATGCAGTAGCACCCGACCGAGAGCAGCCGCGGCGCCGCCGCCAGAATCTCCGGCGTCACCTCGCTCTTGGACCGAATCCCCAGCACGTGCGCATCCGCGCAAAGCGCGGCCAACTTCCTCGCATCCGGCGCCCCCGCCGTCGTCTGAACGCTGAACCCCTCCGCCCTGAACATCTCCACCGCCCGCGGGTGGATCGACTCCACCAGCACCACGTTGATCTTTGCCTTGGGATAGGAAGTCTTGGAAGTCATGCGGGCGGATTGTTGGCTCTCTTTGGTGGCACGCCTCTCCGAGGCGTGTACGACCCCGTTCCGGAGTACCCGCTCCCAAAAAACCGATCGGCAGATCCAATCTGGGACACTGCCGGAAAATACACGCTCATCTCGAAAACCAAGCAACGCCATTGGCGCGAGCACGATGCGAGCCGCGCTACTTATTCACCGTCACAACCCCCGCCAGCGCCAACGCCAAAAGCACCGCCCCCGCAAAGATCCGGTACCACCCAAACGCCGTCAGCCCGTGCCGGTTGAGGAACCCGACAAGCCAGCGCACCGCGAGAAACGCGCTCACCGCCGCCACCGCGATCCCCACCAGCACCGGCTTGGCGCCGAGGATCTTGAACATCGTCTCGTGCCCCGGCTCTTTGTCGGAGTAGTCCTTATACAGCGTGTACAGCGTCGCCGCCAGCAGCGTCGGCATCCCGAGAAGAAAACTGAACTCCGCCGCCGCCGTCGGCTTCAGCCCCCGGAAATACCCCGCCGTGATCGTCATCATCGAGCGGCTCGTCCCCGGCCAGAGCGAAAAAATCTGCAAGAGCCCGACCGCGAGCGCATCACCCGCCGTCATGTCCTCAACTCTCTTCCCGTCGATCCCGCCCCGCATCGGCTTGCGCGATCGCCTCCACAATTCCACCCCGATCATGTAGAACCCGCCAAGCACCAGCGAGAAGACCACGGGCCAGAGATGAAACAGCCTTTCCGCGATCGTGTTCTTGAGCGCAATACCGACCACCGCCGCTGGAATGAACGCGATCACGATGTTCACAAAGATCCGGAACCCCGCGGCATCCTTCCCGATCAGCCCCTTCAGCATCTGCACGAATCGCGGAAAATACAACGCCATCACCGCCAGGATCGCCCCTCCCTGCACGATCACACAAAACGCATCCAGCGCCGCCTTCGTCGCCGGCCGATCCAGCTTCAATAGGTCGCCCGCGATAATCAGGTGCCCCGTCGAACTGATCGGCAGGTACTCGGTAATCCCCTCCACCAACCCAAGAACAATCGCTTGCCAAAGTTCCATGCGTCACAGGGCCTTTTCAGGAGCCCCCTCCCTGAGGGAGGGGGTTGGGGGAAGGGAGGATTGGGCGATCAATTACCCGACGGGTGCTTGAAAGGCGAGCAGCGTACGAGCGCATTGTCGGACCAACCGAACCAAGTCCGTCAAGAATCCACTCTTGCCACGCAAGTCTCCCGGGCACGAGCGCAAATGACCACGCCCCGCATCACCCCCATCTCCAACCCCGCCGACCCGCGCGTTCGCGAATACCTCTCCCTCAAAGAAGGTGACCTCCACCGCGGCATCGACCCCTCCGCTCCGAACGGCTGCTTCATCTGCGAAGGCCACTTCGTCGTCCAACACCTCCTCGCATCCGACTACACCTGCCGCAGCATCCTCGTCAGTGAGACCAAGATCGAAACCTACGCCGATCTTCTCGCCGCCGCACCCGCCGAAGTCCCCATCTACTCCACTTCCGAAGAAACCATGTCCCGCCTTCTCGGCTTCAAGTTCCACCGCGGCATACTCGCCTCCGGCATCCGCAAGCCGCCCGCGACCCAGCCCGAAATCGAAACGCTCCTCCGCGCCGCACCCGCCGCGATCGTCCTCGAAAACCTCACCAACGTCGATAACGTCGGCGGCATCTTCCGCTGCGCCTCCGCCCTCTGCCCGCCCAACACCGCCGTCATCCTTTCCCCCGAGTGCTGCGACCCGCTCTACCGAAAATCCATCCGAGTCTCCATGGGCCACGCCCTCTGCGTCCCCTTCGCCACGCTCAACCCCTGGTCGCTCGACATCTTCCAAGCCGCCGGCTTCGCCACAATCGCGCTGACGCCCAGCCCCGATGCGACCGACATCAACAAGTGTCGATCCGCCCTCGGCAACAAGAAGCCCGCCCTCCTCCTCGGCGCCGAAGGCCCCGGCCTCGACAACACCACCCTCGCAAAAGCCGACATCCGCTGCCGCATCCCCCAACGCGCCGGCGTTGACTCACTCAACGTCATGGTCGCCGCAGCCATCGCAATGTCCGTGCTGATAGAGCCTCTCGAGTAAGCGAGAGGTCGCGCGTGCAAGCCTTCCGAATTTCGCCGAGTCGCGCACCATGCACCCGGGCAATCCCCGCATCGAAAATCTGCTGCTCTGCTGCTCTGCTGCTCTGCTGCTCTCCCGCTCTACTTCCCCGCATCCACAAACACATCCACCGCCTGCCCCGGCACGATCGTGTACCCCTTCCCATCTCCCACAATCTCAAACAGCACATCAATCACCCGCGTATCCGTCCGCTCCGAATTCGCCCCGCTCAGGTTCTGCTTCGGCCGCGCAAACGGTTCGATCCGCACGAACTTCACCTCAAGATCCTTCTGCACCGCCCCGCGCGTCCGCGCAATCGCCTTCGCCCCCGCCTGAATCAGCGCGATGTCCTCTTCATCCACCTGCGCCCGGATATGCAGCCGCGACAAGTCTCCGATCACCAGCGGCGATTTCCCCGCCGCGCTCGGCCCCAGCATGTATTCGCCCGGTTCCACTTCCCGCCGCAGCACCGTCCCCGACCGCGGCGACCGCACCGTCAGCCGCTCCTTGAGCAAGTCCAGCGCCGCGACCTGCGCCTTGATCGAATCCAGATTCGCCGTCGCCACTTCCAGATCCGCCTTCCACCCGCCCGCCTTCAGCCGATTCAAGATCGCCTCCGCCGAAGCAACCTCGGCCTGCGCAACACCGACCGCGGCCTCCGCGATCGCGATATCCCGCGCCGACATCGCGCCGCTCTTCACCGCGTCCGACGCCCGCTGTTTCTTGTCCTGCGCATCAACAAGATTCGCCCTCGCCCGCTGCACAGCCGCCTCCAGCGGCGGCACATCCTCCGCCCTCGGAATCGCGTGCCACCGATCAATCTCCGCCTGCTTCGCCTTGAGTTCTCCCTGCGCCCGGATGATCTGCGATTCAATCGCCCGCGAATCCAGCCGCATCAGCGGCTGATCCTTCTTGACCACGTCGCCTACGTTGACAAACACCTCCGCCACCAGCCCCGGTTCGGGCGCCGCGATCTCGATCACCCGCCCCGCCGGTTCGACGATGCCGAGCGCCGCCACCCCCCGCCCGAACGGATTCACGCTCGCCGGCCGCGCCAGTGGTGCATCCGGAATCTCCCGCTTCCCCGTCGCCACGGCCACGATCCCGATGGCAAGGCCGATCACCGACAGCACAATCGTCACCCAGCGAACCATCCCGCTTCTCCTTCCACACACTCAATTCCCGCTCTACTTCGCTTCCTCTGTGCTCTCTGCGTTCTCTGTGGTGAAACTGCCTTAGCTTCAGGTTGCTGCACCGAACACCGTTCCCGGGCTCACCCTGATCACCCGTTTCAGACTCAGCACACTCCCCAGCATCACCGTCAGCAGCATCGCCACCATCGAGATCACCAGCAGTTCCCACGGCAGTTTCGCCGACAGCTCGCTCTCACTCTTGATCGTAAAGATCGTGAACGCACCCGCCATCCCCACCCCGATCCCGTACCCGATCACCCCGACCACGAGCGCCTGAATCATCACCATCGCCGCCAGCAGCCACGCGGATGCACCCAGGGCCTTGAGGGTCGCGAATTGCCGCAGGTTCTCGATCGTGAACTGATAGAAGATGCTCGCCGAAAGCAGCAGCCCGACAACGAACCCGAGCGCGATCGTGATCCCGAAGTTGAACCCGATCCCCGTCGCGATCGTGATATAGCTCATCGTCCGTATCCGGAATTCGTCCGTCGTCAGCGCCGTGACATCCCCAAGCGAGTTGATCCGCGCCTGCAGTTCCTTCAACTCCGCCCGATCCTTCGCCTTCACCAGGATGTACGAGATCGCCTTGCGCCCCACCGGCGTGAAACCCATCGCATTATCAAACGTCGTATAGATGATCGCGTTGCTCTCAAACCCCTGTCTCGCTTTGCAGAAGCCCACGACCACCGCCCGCCGATCGTTGATCTTCAGCGTGTCCCCGATCTCGACGCCGCCCAGTTTGTCCTTGCTCTTGATCTCCACGATGATTGCGTCGGGCGTCCACAGATCCTCAACCCTCCCCTCGACCATCACCGGCGGCCGCCCCGCCAGCGTCGAGCGGCTGAGCCCCAGAATCTGCACCCGCTTGAAGTTCCCGTTCTTGAGTTCCGTGATCGCGTAGTTGCTGAAGAACGGCTCCGCCCACTCCACCCCGCTCACGCTCCGCACCCGGCTCAGCTTGTGATCCGACAGCGGCCGGTACTCCGCCACCCAGTCCGTCCCCGGATCAACCACCCACAAATCCGCCTGCCCCACGTTCTGCAACGGCCCCGTCGCCTGAGTAAGCAACCCCAGAAAAATCGCCCCCTGCTGGTTCATCAGCATGGTCGCAAACGCCAGCGACAGCACAAGCGTCAGGTACTTCGTGCGATCACCAAACAACATGCGCAGGGCAATGCGAAACACGCCTCACAGTAGCGAGTCTCGCCAATCGTCTGCACTCTGCACTGACTGCCGCGCCCTGCCTTTCCAGCGCATCTCCTCTTCGTGTCCTTCGTGCTCTTCGTGGTTCGCTCCGCCCCGGCAGCCGCCTCCTACCCGAACAAATTCGCCCGCACGATCGTCGCCACCGCCTCGATCCCATCCTGCCACTTGATCTTCTTTCCCTCTTCGTACGTACGACCCGCGTAGCTCACCGCTACCTCATAGACGCGAAGCGCCCGGCTCCGAACTGCGCCCCCTGCGCCCGCATCCTCGATCCGCATCTTTGCCAGCCGCGCGATGATCTCCGGCTCGATCCCGAACTTGTCCTCTTTCAGGTCCAGCCGTTTCGCAACATCAAGCGTGAACGCCTTCAGGCAGCATTCGATATCCGAGAGATTCAGATTCGTCAGCGCGTTGCTCAGCATCGTGATCGCCTTGTTGGCGAGCGAATGCCAGAAATAGAGCACCCGGTGCGTCTGCCCCAAAAACCGCGACCCGATCACCGCGTCCGCACGCCCGTCGAGGATCGGTGCCAAGAGAGCCGCGTGATCCGCCGGGTCGTACTCCAAATCCGCGTCGTGAACCACAATCAGGTCGGCGCTCATCTCGATCGCCTTCTCGATCCCCCGCCGCACCGCCGCGCCCTTCCCCTTGTTCGCCGGCAGGGCCTCCACAAGCACCCCATCCCGCCCGCTCAGCCGCCGCACGATCTCTCCCGTACCGTCCGTCGAACCATCATCCACGATGATCAGATGCCGCTCGAGCGCCGCCCCGTCGGCCCCGCGCACCGCCGCCGCGCCAAGCAGCCGCTCGACCGATTTCTCGATCAACGCCGCCTCGTTGTACACCGGCATGACAATCGCGAGCCGCACCCCCGATCGTAGAGACAGTGCTCACTCCGGTATCAACAGCCCGCGGTGCGCGTTCGAAATCGCGAGTGTCCCAAACTCACGCGCTCGAACCCACCGCCGATTTATCCCCGCGGCGACGCGCCGGGCGCACGCCACCCGATACACCCTGAAGTGCACATCGCGGTGCGTTGTCCGGAAGAGCAATCGCTCCTGCTTCGCTGCGCCCGCATCAACCCCCGCCAGCACGCCCAGCTCGAGCGCCCGCAGCAGGCTCCCCGCGTCCGCAAAGTTCCGCCTCCCCTCGAGCGCCGGAGGCTGCCACATCGACGCCCAGATCCCTGTCGCCGGACGCTTCTCCATGAGATACCGCCCATCGCCCGACCGCACCACAACGCACGAGTGATACACGCTCTCCCGCGCGGCCCGAGGCTTCGCGGAAGGTATCGAATCCTGCTTCCCTCGCCTCCGGGCCACGCACAAATCCCGTAGCGGGCACGCCCCGCACTTGGGGGTTGCCGGAGTACACACCGTCGCACCCAACTCCATCAACCCCTCGTTGAACGCGGCCGTCGTGCCGCCGCGGACCGTGAGTGTGACCAGTTTCTCCGCCCGCTGCCATGCCCACTCGACAATCTTCTTGTCCGCCGCGTGACCTTCACGTCCATCCAGCCTCTGCAGCACGCGGCACACATTCCCATCCACAATCGCTTCGGGTTGACCAAACACGATCGACGCGATCGCGCCCGCCGTGTACCGCCCAATTCCCGGCAGGCTCTCGAGCGCCCTTGCTTCCCGCGGCACGACACCTCCGAATCTCTCCACGATCTCCTTCGCGCACGCATAAAGCAGCCGGGCCCGCCGGTAATACCCCAGCCCCGACCACGCGCTGAGCACCTCGTCCTCAGCCGCCGCGGCAAGCGCCGCCACGGTCGGAAATCGCTCCAGAAATGGTCCGAACTTCTCTAGCACACGCGAGACCTGAGTCTGCTGGAGCATGAACTCGCTCACCAGCGAGCGGTAGGGGTCCCGCGGCTCCGTCCGCCAGGGCAACTCCCTTGCCGACTTCTCGAACCATCCGCTCAATCGCCGGACGATCAGAACGTCTCGGGCAGGCAATTTGTTCCCGGCCGGCGGCCTTGGAGCGCAATCCGGCGACGACTTGGTCCTGGCCCTCGCCACGCCACCTACTCCGCGTCCGCCAGAGCCTTTTCGGCCCCGCTCTTCACGCTCTTCCACGATGCGTCGGCCGCCTTCCCGATCGTGATCCACTCCGAACCGATCAGCACATTCGTAACCCCCGCGACGCCGAACAGCCGGGCCGCGAGCGGGTCTTCCGATACCGCCGGCGCCGACCGGTACGACCGGGGCTTGTCGCCGGCCCGCTCCAGAGGAGTCACCGCCCGGTCCAGAACGCACTTGATCGCGCCCGGATTGGGGGTTTCCTGGAACTCTCGCACTCGGTAGCCCATAGAAGCCGAAGAGTAGACTCAGGTGTTTCCCCGGCCGCACTCTCCGTGCGACCGGGCCTCTCAGCCCCGGATCAAAGACCTCACCGTGTTCCTCACCCGCCTCAATGACCTGCTCGGACGCCTGGCCTCCTACTCGGGGCTCGTGGTTGCTCTCGAACTGGCGATCATCTGGATCTGCGTCTACGCGATCGTCCGCTTTGTGCAGGGCACCCGCGCCGCCGGCGCTCTGAAGGGCCTTCTTCTGCTGGGCGTTGTCATCGGCATCGCCGCCCGCGTCCTGGGCGGCGCCGAAGTCTTCCAGCGCATCGGCCTGCTCTACGACCGCCTTCTGGCTTTCCTGGCCATCGGCCTGGTCGTCATCTTCCAGCCCGAACTCCGGCGCGCCCTGGTCCGCCTTGGAGAGACCCCCTTCTTTCGCTCCACACCCAAGGAGATCGCCCTCGTCATCGACGAGATCTGCGAGGCCTGCAAGAACCTCAGCAAGGCCCGCTTCGGAGCCATCATCGTCATCGAGCGGTCCATCCCCGTCGCCGGCGTCGTCGAGGGCGGCACTCCCTTGAACGCCGAACTCACCGCCCGCCTCCTGCAGACCATCTTCTTCCCCGGCTCCGCGCTCCACGACCTGGCCGTTGTCGTCAAGGGCAAGCGGATCGCAGCCGCCGGCGTCCAGTTGCCCCTCGCCGATCCCGATGAGATGCCCGACAAGCACCTGGGCTCGCGCCACCGCGCCGCCGTAGGCCTCAGCAAAGAGTGCGACGCTCTCGTCGTCGTCGTCAGCGAGGAGACCGGCAAGATCCGCGTCGCCGAGCGCGGCAGGCTCTGGGACGCCCTCAACTCCGAGGACCTCGAGATCGAACTCAAGAAGCGTTTGAACCCCGCGGCGATCAAGCACGCGATCGAAGCCGCCGTTGCCGCCGCCTCTGTTGAGTCGCAGGAGCCCCAGTCCCTCAACCCCGCCAACGAGGCAACCAACGCCTTCGAGGCCATCGGCAACGATCAACTTCCGGATGAAGAACTCGGCAAGGGCGCCGCCTGAGCCGCACCGCCTGAATTGTCCTCGCACCCCCCAATGGTCGATCGCATCAAGACCGTCATCCTCGTCTCGGTCATCACCGTTCTGGTCTGGGTCTTCGCCGAGGCGGAGAGCCTCCAGCACCGCGACATCTCCGTCGGTGTTCAGTTCGTCACGGACACACCCGGCGAGCTCGCCATCGAGGCCGAAGACGGGCTGCGCTGCAAGGTCAGCCTTTCTGGAAACGCCAGCGCCATCGCCGCCGCCGACGAACTCGCCCACGCCGGCCCGGTCGTGCTCCACGCCGGCAGCCCGGGCATCCCCGCGACTCCCGGCGATTACATCGTCTCGCTGCGGGACGCTCTGCGCAACGATCCGCAACTCAAGACGCTCGGCCTCTCCATCGACCGCGTCGAACCGCAGGAGGCCAAGGTCCGCGTCGAAGCGGTGGAGATGCGTCAGGCCCGCGTCGTGGTCGATGTCGGCGAGGCCGAACTCGACGGCGTTCCGGAGGTCAAGCCCGCCATTGCCCGCCTCTACATCCCCGCCGATCTCGCCGGCGCGATCGGCAAGACCCCGGAAGTCTTCGCGACGCTCCGCCCCGAAGATCTTGCTCGACTCGTCGCCGGAAAGCGCGAAACCGTCCCGCAGGTCCGCCTCGAACTTCCGCTTGCCCTCAAGAACAAGAAGGCCGCACGCATCGAGCCGCAGACGGCGCAGGTCACCCTCGCCGTCCGAACCCGGCAGGCCACGACGGAACTTTCGGGCGTTCCCGTGCAGGTTCGCATGGCGCCCGGTGAACTCTCCCGCTGGGATATCGCCATACCGGAGCAGGACCGCTTCATCCCGAAGGTCAAGGTCAGCGGACCCGCCGATCTCATCGAACAGGTCAAGCGGGGGGAGATCAAGGTCACCGCCACCGTCAGCCTCAGTTTCGAAGATCTGGAAAAAGCCGTCACGCAGAAGGAAGTCGTCTTCTGCGATCTTCCCTCGCCCCTCAAGTTCGAGACCGAAAGCCGCCTCATACACCTCACGGTGAAGAAGCGCGAGAAGTAGACCCAAGCGCTGGGGCTCCGACCTCTCATACCTCAAGCGGTCGCGGCTGTGGGGTTTGCAATGCGGCAGGTCTTTCATTGTCCATCACTATTTAAGTAATCATCGACGTGATAAGATCATCCCGGATGCACATCCTGTGGGGATGCAGGGCGCCGAGTCGTAATTCGAATCGGCCTGAACCGGGAGGTGTCTCGTGAACCGATTGGGAATGCTGTTCTCGATGGGGGTCTTGTCCGCGGCTGCGAGCGCGCAGCCCGAAATCTGGTCGCCGCGCGTGAGCGCCACGACGGCCGCCGCCACGCTTGTTCACTTCAACGCCTTTACACCCGCCACGCAGGCGTCGAACGGCACGATCACAGTCCCCACGGGCACGTTTGTTTCCGGCCTCGAGTTCACGCCCGACGGGCGCCTTTGGGCCACGGTCCAGGGCAGCCCCGGCTCCATGCTGCAAGGACTTTACAGCGTCAACCGCGACACCGGCGCCGCGGTCCAGGTCGGGGCGCCCGTCGGCCTCGCCGCGAATGAGACCATCACCGACCTTGCCTGGAATCCCGTCACCCACCGGCTCACCGGCATGGCCACACCCTCCAGCGGCGGAGTCACCTCGCGGCTCCTGAACTTCGATATCAACACCGGCGCCGTTGCGTCCGCGCGGACGATGAACTCCACCGTCAGCGTCCTGCACGTCGCGCTCACCTGCCAGCCCGACGGTCAATACCTCTTCGTCGATATCTTCAACAGCTGGGTCTCGCACAATGTTGACGACAACGTGATCTGGCTCGGCAATCTGCTCCCCTTCGACGCCAACTACAACCAGGGTTTCGGGACCGAGCAGACCGGGCCGAACGCCGGGCGCGTCTGGTACGCGGCCTGGAAGGTCATCAACGCGGCGCAAGGGACCGGGCAGCCCGCGCTCTACACCGTCAACCCGGCCAACGGCTTGGTCACGCTGATCGGCAACCTTCCCGGCGGCAGCACCACCATCTACACCGACGCCGCCGTCGAGCCCGACGCGATTCACTGTGCCGCGGATCTGGTTCACAACAACATCGTCGACGATTCCGACTTCGTGGAGTTCGCCTCGCAGTACGACGCATTCGAGTGCGGGGCCCCCGCCATGACCGGCGGCTGCTCTGCCGACTTCAACTTTGACGGCGTCGTGGACGATTCTGATTTCGTTACCTTCGCCCTCGCGTACGACGCCCTCGTCTGCTCGTAGGTCGCGGCCGATTTCCGTTCCCGTTGCGCCCCGGGCCTGGGCTCGGGGGGTTGCATTTTCCGGGGGCGGGCGCGGGCCGACCAAATCAGGTCTTTGGACGGTATTGGTCTTCCCCCGCCGCCCGTGACCTTCCGGCGGCACACTCCTATTGTTGCGACCCCACCGAACGCCCTTGTTGGCGGCCGGATGCTGGGGGCCGAGAAGGCCTGTTCCCGACCGACCTTTGGCCCTGAAAAGGACCCCGCCGTGAAGATCAAGACCGACGAGATCGCCAGCGTTATCCGTCAAGAGATCCAGCAGTTCGCCACGCAGCTCGAGGTGTCCGAGGTCGGACGCGTGATCGAGATCGGCGACGGCATCGCCCGCATCTACGGCCTGTCGAACGCCATGGCGGGCGAACTGCTCGAGTTCCAGGCCGAGGGCGGCAGCGTCATGGGCCAGGTCTTCAACCTCGAAGAGGACACCGTCGGCGCCGTTGTGTACGGCGATTACAAGCAGATCAAAGAGGGCGACGTGGTGAAGGCCACCGGGCGCCTGCTCGAAGTGCCCGTCGGCGAGTCGCTCTTGGGCCGCGTGGTCGATCCCCTCGGGCGTCCGATCGACGGCATGGGTCCGGTGAACTCGACCGAGTTCCGCAAGGTGGACATCATCGCTCCGGGCATTGCGGAACGCCAGCCCGTCACCGAGCCGGTCCAGACCGGCGTCAAGTCGATCGACTCGATGATCCCGATCGGCAAGGGCCAGCGCGAACTGATCATCGGCGACCGCAAGACCGGCAAGACCGCCGTCGCGATCGACACGATCATCAACCAGAAGCAGTACTGGGGCACGAAGGACGCCGTGGTCTGCATCTACGTCGCCGTCGGCCAGAAGGAATCCACCGTCGCGGCCGTCGTCGAAACGCTCCGCAAGAACGGCGCGATGGACTACACCATCGTCGTCTCGGCGGGCGCCTCTGATCCGGCCCCGATGCAGTACATCGCTCCTTACTCCGGCTGCGCGATGGGCGAGTACTTCATGTGGCAGGGGAAGAATCCTTCTGGAAACAAGCCCAAGCACGCGCTTTGCATCTACGACGACTTGTCGAAGCAGGCCGTTGCCTATCGCCAGTTGTCGCTGCTCTTGCGTCGTCCGCCCGGACGCGAGGCGTATCCCGGCGACGTGTTCTATCTGCACTCCCGCCTGCTCGAGCGCGCGACCAAGCTCTCGGATGAGAACGGCGCGGGCTCGCTGACCGCTCTTCCGATCATCGAAACGCAGGAAGGCGACGTCTCGGCGTACATCCCGACCAACGTGATCTCGATCACCGACGGCCAGATCTACCTCGAGCCCGAACTCTTCTTCTCGGGCGTCCGCCCGGCCATCAACGTCGGTATCTCCGTCTCGCGCGTGGGCGGCAACGCCCAAGTGAAGGGCATGAAGAAGATCGCCGGCTCGCTGCGTCTGGACCTTGCCGCGGCACGCGAACTGGAAGCGTTTGCGCAGCTCGGCACGGAACTGGACAAGGCCACGCAGCGCCAGCTGGACCGCGGCCGACGCTTCATCGAACTGCTGAAGCAGGGCCAGTACACACCTTTCCATATCACCGACCAGATCATCTCGATCTTTGCGGGAACGAAGGGGCTTCTGGACGACATCCCGGTGACGGCGGTCCGCGAGTTCGAGAACGGGATGATCGAGTACATGAACACTCTGGGCAAGCCGGTGCGCGAGGAACTCGACCAGAAGAAGGCCTTGGACGCGGGCCTTGAGAAGAAGCTCGAGGACGCGATCAAGGCGTTCAAGAGCACGTTCAAGGCGAAGTAGAGGGGTAGAGCGGCAGAGCAGCAAATCGGCAAATCGGCAAATAAAGACTCTCGAACGGCGAATCGGTTTGCGATCGCCGTTTTTCGTTTTGTGGCGAGGTTGCATTGGCGAACACTCCTGTAATGCGGCGCTGAGTTCTGCCTATCCGGTGTCGGCGAAGAGTGGGGCGTGCGAGAACTCTGCGCGTGGCGGCGGGGGAGTGAGGGCGGCGCGGAGTGCGTTGATTTCTGCGGGCGTGGGGAGCCCCGGATGCGCGGGGATGTTGCCGGAGGCGATGTTGCGGAGTCGTTCCTGGATAGCGGCGGCGTGCGCGAAACGGGAGGGTGGTGGATTGCGCGAGGGCGGGTTGCGTGAGTTGATGCAGGCGAGCGGAGGCGGGGGCGTGAGGGTTGTGCGGAGGCGGGCGATCTCTGCGGCGTTTTTGGGAGTGTGGTAGGGCGAATCGACGCGGAGGAGTCGTGCGGCGAGGCGGATCTGCGAAGGGCGGATCGATTTCGGATGTGGGATGTCGGATGGCGGATGTGTTGCGGCGTGAAGGGACGCTGTTGGCGTGAGATGGGGGAAGTGGTATGAAGGGGCGTGGGAAATTGGCTGCGGAGAATCAGGCTCCCTTCCGTCGGCATTTCCTGGGGCCCCTTCCCTCAGGGAAGGGGCTTCGGAGTTGCGCGGCGGGCGCGGTTGGGGGGGAGTTGGGCTTGGTGGTGAAGTGGGGGCGCGCGGGCCGGGGGCGAAGTGGGCGAGGGTCAGGAGGGCGCGGGTGGCGCGGACGGCGGTTTCGCGGTTGCGGCGTTTTTGTTCGTTGTGGCGGACGCTGTCGTAGGGGTAGAGGATGTGGCCGTCATCCCAGTTGAACTGAGAAACAACGCGGCTCATCGCTTCGATGCAGGCGGGGAGGTGATTGACCGAGACGACGCGGACGCGGCGGGCGCAGACGGACTCGATGGCGTCGATGCGGGCGACGATCTCGGGGCGGGTTGCCCAGAGTGTGAGAGATTCAACGCTGATCTGATGGCGCTCGGCGATCGAGGAGAAGGACTCGTGCGGGGACACGAGTTGCTGGATGATGTCGGCGGCTTGGTCTGGGGTTGGGTCGAAGTCGAGGGCGGATTCGGGGCGAAACGGAGAGGGGGGACGATCGGAAGGGGATTCGGTGCGCGGGGCATCGGCGTTGCCGCGGCGGGGCGGGTCTGGCAAGTGGGAGGGCGTGTGCGGGGGGGGGAAGCGGAGGGAGGACATGGGGGGAATATACCATGAACCGGACTTGTTGATTGGTATTTGTTTGGTTTTTCTTGAGAATTGTTGTAAGTCGTTTGGGAGACGGGGGTTGTTTGATGGGGCTGGGTTGGCGGGCGGCTGGTGCCAGGAGAGGGTTCACCACAGAGAATACGGAGGTCTCGGAGAAGAGCCGGAGATTGAACTCAAAGGGCTCGAAGGGCTCGGAGTGAGATGAATGGCAGGGCATCGCCTTTGTCAGCCCGCGACGTCAGCGAGGGCGCTGTAGAACAAGCCACCAAGTTGCGGATTCTCTTGTCAGTCACTGCATCAATGCGACTTTGCTGTCGCGGGCCTTGCACTCAGGTCCTATAACCGAGCAGCATCTTCGAAATGCTGCAGCGATTCGCATCGCGCGCGTTGGCTACGTCTGTGATAAATTGAGCATTCGCCTACATTCAGCGAGACTAAACATGCTTCGTTCCGCACGTGCGCTGTCTTTTTTCGTTCTGCTGCTTGTTTTCGCGCGGGGCATCGGCGCTTTGCCCGCTGCTGCACAGTGTGGGCCGCAGTGGTTGCCCGGTGAGGGCGTTCCTGGAATTGACAACCTCAAGTCAACCGATGTCGAATCCCGGAGAGTCAACTGCCTCATTTCATGGGATCCCGACGGCGCTGGCCCTCGTAACCCCGTAATTGTCGCTGGCGGCAGCTTTACGCTCGCCGGACGCGTTGAATCTCGAGCGATAGCGATGTGGGATTCGGCGAGTGAAACATGGTCTTCACTTGGCGCTGGTATGAGCGGCTCGGCGTCAGGTGCCCCGACCCCCGCGGAGGTAAAGTCGCTGGCTGTGCTGCCGAACGGAAATCTAGTTGCCACTGGGAGCTTTCATCGCGCTGGATCTGTTGCGGCGTCCTGCGTGGCGGTTTGGGACGGAGTCATGTGGTCACCGCTGGGCTCGAACGGTCATGGAACCGTTACTGCAGCGCTGGTGAATGATGCCGGTGAGCTGCTTATCGCCGGAAACCTGAATTTGCCGGGCCAATCGCTCTCGAACCAGTACGTCGCAAAGTGGACGGGATCGGCTTGGCAGCAATTCGGCGCACCATTGTCTGGAGAAGTCCGTGCGCTCACGCAGCTTCCGAACGGGGACATCGTCGTCGCCGGCTCCCTCAGGCCGATCGGTGACGTGAACTTTCCAAATGTGCTCCGTTGGACAGGAACTGCATGGTCGCCTCTGGGAGGTGGTGCAAATTCGCAGGTGAATGCGCTCAAACGCACCCGTGACGGAAGGCTGGTCGCTGTCGGCTGGTTTACTCTGATTGGCGGCATCGGGGCGAATCGAATTGCAATATGGAACGGGGCCTCATGGGCGCCCTTGGGCTCGGGATTCTCTGCTGCCGCGTACGCCGCGGATGAGAGCGCGGATGGAAGCATTGTCGCGACAGGAATATTCATGACTGCCGGCGGGGTCGGCGTTGCCGGAATCGCACGCTGGAATGGCAAGGACTGGCTCTCATTTGGACCAGGAATCGGAGCGGCAGATTCCGATTCCTCGGGCGGTTACGCGCTCGCGAGTACGCCCGAAGGGCAGGTTGTTGTGGGTGGCAGAATCGATCGGTCGCTCCACAACGCCTGTCGGTGGACGGGCACTCGCTGGATGGCACTGGGGCGAGGACTAGATTCCTCCATCATCACCTTCTGCAAATTGACCGGCGGGCGAGGCCTTGTAGCCGGGGGGTATTTCACGTCTGCCGCCGGAGTCGAACTGAACCACATCGCGATCTGGAACGGTACCACTTGGCTCCCGATGGGCGGTGGGGTGAACGGTTATGTTTCAGCGATTCAAGAAGCTCCGGACGGCTCGGTTTATGCCGGCGGCGCATTCAAAGTGGCGGACGGCAAGGTCGCCAACGGATTCGTTCGATGGGACGGGTCTCATTGGTCATCGGTCGGTGGCGGCATCAACGGACCTTCCGACCCCAAGATTGGCGCAATCGCGTTCTTGCCGAGTGGCGAGGTTGTGGCGGGGGGCCGTTTTTCAAGCGCTGGCGGAATTGCCGCCTCAAACATCGCCCTTTGGGACGGGAGCCGGTGGTCTGCTGTCGGAGCCGGCACGAATGGCTACGTGAGTGATTTCTTGATTGAGGACAACGGCGATTTGCTCGCGTTCGGGTCGTTTACACAAGCCGGAACGAAGGCTGCGAGAGGCGCTGCTCGTTGGAACAAGACAGCATGGAGCGTCTTCTCCACAGGTTTGCCCAGTTCGGGATCAGTGACTCAAGTCATACGGCTTCCGAATGGCAACATTGTCGGGGCGGGGTATTGGGACTCGCTTTCTCCTCTGCTTGGGCAATGGACCGAAAACGCTTGGATCGCCTATTCACAAGGCTCGCTCTACGGCCCGGACGGCTCCTTCAACGCATTCATATATGGAATAGCGCGAGCGCAAAACGGACTGTCCTACTTGGCCGGGAACTTCGGGCGGACACTTACCCCATTCTCGATTGCGGTGAACAATGCAACCAAACTTGTTGATGGTCTTTTTCAGCCCCTCGCCCTCGGGCTGAGTAGCTCAGCAAGTGCCGTGATCGAAGTTGCTCCGAATGAGTTAGCCTTTGGCGGGCAGTTTGTGACCGCAGGCGGCATTCCGTCGTATGCCTTTGCACGGTGGACCGAGCAGTCGCAGCCTTCGATCGGCACCGCGCCAAGTGCGCAGAAGCTCATCGCCGGTTTCGACGCAGGTCTAGTCGCCGCTCCCGCTATCGGCTATTCCCATGTCTCTTTCCAATGGCGCCGCGAATCCTCAGCGGGCAGCTTCAATGACGTCCTCAACGGTCCCGGCGGCGCCTCCCCCGGCGGCGGCACGGTCTCCGGCGCATCTGGCTCCCTCCCGTCACCAACCGACGGCACGCCCGCGACGCTCACCATCAACAACATCCAGCACTCCGACGCCGGGCGCTACCAGGTCACCTTCTGGAACACCTGCGGCGAAGCGACATCCGTTCCCATCGAAATCAAAGTCAAAGCCCACATCACCGACATCAACGCCGACGGACAAGTGGACGATGCCGATTTCATTCTCTTCTCCGCGCAGTACGACCTCATGCTCTGCGCCGATCCGCTGATGCCGGACTCCTGCTCGGCGGATTTCAATCAGGATGGGGTGGTGGACGATGCTGACTTTTCGATCTTTGTGCCGGCGTACAACACGATGGTGTTGAAATAGGGATGGCCTTGCGCCGCGACGGCGTTGCCGAAGGGTTCGCTCCTGCATCCCCGGGTGCGTCCGGTGGATCTGAAAAATCCTGCTCGCGACTTTGGGCTGTCATTTTCCGGACCGGCCGTTGGCCGCACCTTCCGGGGCGATCCTGCGCCAACGGCCGCGCAATCAACCGGGAAATTGTGCTTTCCTTGGATTCCGCGTTCCGGTAGGATGATCGAAGCCGGCTTACAGCCGGCGGGTGGAGGCTCCAGATGCACCGTTCCGTTCTTGCCGCAGCTCTTTGGTCGCTCCTTGCCGCCATGTCCTTTGCCGGCGGCAGCGCGCCGATCCAGCTCAAGCAGCCCGATGGTGCGGCGGGCGACTACTTCGGCTTCGGCGCTGCGATCTCCGGCAACACGATCGTCGTCGGTGCTCCGTATGACGCTGTCGGCGTGAGTGCTTACCAGGGATCTGCTTCTGTTTTTGTGAAGAGCGGCACGACCTGGGTGCACCAGGCCAAGCTCACGGCCAACGACGGCGGCCCCTATCTGTATTTCGGACTCGTTGTCGCCATCTCGGGCGACACGATCGTCGTGGGGGAGCAAGCGGCCAAGATCGGCAACAACCTGAGTCAGGGCGCCGCGTACGTCTTCACGCGTTCCGGCACTGTCTGGACCCAGCAGGCCAAGTTGATCGCCGGCGACGGCGCGGCGAACGACCATTTCGGTCAGGCTGTCGCCATTTCCGGCAACTCCGTCATTGTCGGCGCTCCCTATCACAACCTCACCACGAATGGATACCAGGGGTCCGCCTACGTCTTCTCGCGCAGCGGAACGACGTGGACGCAGCAGCAGCGTCTCACGGCTTCGGATGCGGCGGCGAACGATGCCCTGGGCTGGTCCGTCGCCATCGACGGAGACTCGGCGATTGTGGGGGCTGTGGGTGCGGCGTCGGGCAAGGGGGCCGCGTACGTCTTCACCCGCACCGGCACGGTGTGGACCCAGCAGAAGAAGCTCCTTGCGTCCGACGGCGATCTGTATGACGACTTCGGGGCGTCGGTTGCCATCGGCGCCGACACCGCGATCGTGGGGGCCGACACCGACGTTGTGCCGGGCTCCACCGTTCCGGGTTCGGCCTATGTCTTCGTCCGCGCCGGTTTAGATTGGTCGCAGCAGGCGCACCTGTTCCCCGGCCCGCCCCAATTGCTCGCGGGCGGGTTCGAAGATCGGGGCGCTGCGGCGGCGGGGAATTTCGGAAATTCGGTTTCGCTCGCGGGCGATACCGCCCTCGTCGGGGCTTTTGCCGACATCGTTCTGGGTGTGCAGGCCCAGGGCTCGGCGTACGTCTTCAGCCGCGCCGACACGACATGGACACGAACGAAGGTTCTCACTTCCCCCGACGGCCTCGCGTACGACAGCTTTGCCAACTCGGTCTCCATCTCCGGCAAGGTCGCCGTGTCGGGCACCTGCGGGGATGACATCGACGGCAAGAACAACCAGGGCTCGGCCTGGATCTTCTCGATCTGCCCGCTCGACCTCAACGGCGACTCGGTCGTTGACGATGCGGACTTTGTGATCTTTGCGCTCGCGTACAACGTCCTTGACTGCGCCGACCCGGCGATGCCCGCGGCGTGCCCGGCCGATTTCAACAACGACGGGGCGGTGGATGATTCCGACTTTGTGATGTTCATCGCGGGGTACAACCTGCTTGTGTGTCCGTGACATGTTCGTGGCGGCGGGGTTCGGTCCGGAGTTCTGCTTCTGCCCCGACGGCAGCCCGCAGGGATTTTTCATCTGTTGCAATGCCTTGCTCTGTCCGTGGTCGGGCCGAGCGCTTCTGGCTTCCGGGAGTCGTGGGCCCGGGTCGCGTGCGTTTTCGCATGCTTCGATCCGGTGGCAACCGCGCGCCGGCACTATCCGTATGTCCTCGCGGGTCAGTCTCCAGCGGGTCGGCGTGGCAGCAATGCAACATCGGACGCCCGAGAACCGGGCTTCCCGATCGCTCGCATCGCCCTCGGGGGCGCTTGCCGCGGGCAGGAATTTGCACGCGATTGCGGCTTTGCGGCGATGGTGCCGCGGAGGAGACGGCGCATGGTCTGGCAAGCGGGATTTCTCGTTCGATTGCTCGGCGCGGCGGTGTGCTTTGTTTCGATGGCGCGCGCCCAGTGCGAGCCGGGCTGGCTGCCGGGCGATGGATTACCGGGGCTTGACGGGCCGGTGTATGCGCTGACGCTCTGGGATGCGGACGGCCCCGGGCCGGCGGGCGAGGTGCTTGTTGCGGGGGGCAGTTTCCGCGTGGCGGGGAACGCGGGCGCGGTCAACATCGCGGCGTGGAACGGGCATTGCTGGTCGTCGTTCGGCGGGACAAGCGGGACCGTGCGGGCGCTCGCCGTGCTTTCGACGGGCGAACTGGTCGCGGGGGGCGAATTCACGAGCGTCGGCGGGAGCGAAGGCATTGCGCTGGTGAGCGCTGCGCGGATCGCGAGGTGGGATGGAGCGCAGTGGTGGGCGATGGGCATCGGCATGACGGACAGGGTGTCGGCGCTTGCGCCTCTTCCCGGCGGCGAGATCGTGGCGGGCGGCGTGTTCATCCGGGCCGACAACAAGCCGGTCAATCGCATTGCGCGATGGGACGGGAGCGCGTGGTCGGCGGTCGGGAGCGGGATGAATCTGCCGGTCGAATCGGTCTGCCGCCTTCCGAACGGGGACATCGTGGCGGGCGGCGCGTTCACCTCTCCGGGCAAGTCGATCGCGCGATGGGACGGTGTTTCATGGAAGACGCTGGGCGCGGGCTTTACATCGCCGATCCATGCAGTCGCGGCGATGGCGAACGGGGATGTGATCGCGGGCGGGGATTTCTTTTCGGTCGGGGCGGTTGCCGCGAATCATGTGGCGCGATGGAACGGGAGCGCGTGGTCCCCGATCGGAGAAGGCGCGGGCGGAGTGGCCGGCGGGGTCAATTCGATCGCGGTGACCGCGTCGGGCGGGCTTGTGACCGGGGGTTCCGGGCCGGTGTCGAACTGGAACGGAAGTTCATGGACCGCGATCGCGGAGCGGCTCGACGGTTCGGTCTTTGCGGTTGCGGCAATGCCCGGCGGCGACTTGATCGTCGGGGGCGACTTCACGAGCGCGGATCCGATCGTCGCCAAACGCGTGGCGAGGTGGAACGGCGCCGCGTGGACCGCGCTCGGCGTCGGGTTGCAGAACTCGGTTTCTGCTGTCGCGGTGCGGCCGGATGGAGAAGTGATCGTCGGGTGTTCGCTCGGCTTTGCGGCGCCGGGGCAGAACTACGCGTTTCGATCGCGGGGCGGCGGGGCGGGGGGATGGCTGCCGCTGGGTGATCGGATCGACAACGACGTGCTGTGCCTGGCGATCATGCCGGACGGGGACGTGATCGCGGCCGGGACGTTCGAGAGCGCTGGCGGGCAGCCGATGAGCCGGATCGCGCGATGGGATGGAGGCGCGTGGAGGGCGCTCGGGTCGGGGTTGAACGACCGCGTGCGGGCGCTGGCGGTTTTGCACGACGGGAGCCTTGTCGCGGGCGGGGATTTTACGGAGGCGGGAGGACATCCGATCCCGTGGATTGCGCGCTGGGACGGGTCGGACTGGTCGGGCCTTGGCGATTCGCCGGATGCGCTGGTGATGTCGCTGGCGGTCTGTCCGAACGGCGATCTGATCGCGGGGGGCTGCTTCGGGCACGCGCAGGGAGAGATTGCCAAGTGCATCGCTCGGTTCGATGGGGTGAACTGGCACTCGATGAGCACCGACACGGACTTCTGTGTGTCGGCGCTTTCGGCGCTCGCCAATGGGGATGTGATCGCGGGCGGCAGTTTTTCCCGGATCGGCGGGACGAGCGCGAACGGGATCGCGCGATGGGACGGCGATTCGTGGTCGGCGCTCGGCGAGGGAGTCTTCGGGCAGGTGCGGGCGATCGTGCCGCTGCCGACGGGGGAATTGGCCGTTGGGGGCTCGTTCTCGACGGCCGGCGAGGTGTCGGCATGGAACGTGGCGATGTGGGATGGTTCGTGGTCGGCGATGTCGGATGGCATCCTGAGTGTGCCGGGCTTCACCGGCGAGGTGCTGGCTCTCGCGAGAACGCCCGGGGGTGAGTTGTTCCTCGGCGGAGATTTCCAGCCCATCTTCGGAAACTTCTTCAATATGTATGCCCGGTGGTCGCCGACGCGAGCGCCGGTGGTTGCGATGCAGCCACGGTCGAGGCTGTTGACCGTTGGCGGAGAATTGTCATTCGAGGCGGCACCGGCGAACGGATACTTCGGAGTTGTGCATCACTGGCAGCGGGAAACCGCGACGGGCTCGGGATTTTTCGCCGATGTGAAGAACGGCCCGGGCGGCGCTTCACCCGGCGGCGGCACAGTCTCGGGCGCGAGTGGTTCGCTCCCATCTCCCACCGACGGTACATCCGCGACGCTGTCGATCAGCGGCGTGCAGCACTCAGACTTGGGGAGGTACAGGATCGTGTTCGAGAACGGATGCGGGCAGGCCGCGAGTGCGCCCGCCAAACTGCAGGGGCATGGCGCAGATCTGAACGCGGACGGCCTTGTCGATGACGCCGATTTTGTTCTGTTTGCGGCTCAGTACGACCTGGTGCTGTGTGCCGACCCGCTGATGCCAGACTCGTGCTCGGCGGATTTCAATCATGACGGGCTGGTGGATGATGGAGATTTCACGGTCTTCATTCCCGCGTACACCAAGATGATCTTCAAATAGCCGCTTCCTCGAGCGTCACGCCCGGTTTTATGGGGCGTGCCGGGGAATGTTCGTGCGGCACGCGAGAAGGCGGCGTGATCGCAAGAAAGCGGGGAGACGGCGCTGGGTGATTTGCTGCCGTCGAGTAAGATCGTCTCGAGTGGAGAGAGGTCCAGGGTATGGCAGCCCGCCATTCAAGGAGTTGGGCGTGGGGAAGTTTTTCATTCACTCGTCTTGCGGCGCGGCGGGCGCGTTTCTTCTGGCTTCTTGGTCTTTCGGCGCTGTGACCGTCATCGACCTCGGTGTCCTCACCGGCGGCACGTACTCCTACGGAAGTGCGGTCAGCGCCCACGGCACGGCGGTGACCGGCTATGCGGATGTTTCGGGCGATGCCGGAAGCGGTGAGCGGGCGTTCCGGTGGACCGCGGCGGGGGGCATGCAGAACCTCGGCCTGCTTGACGGTGCCGCGGGCTCGTCGAGCGGATCGGGAATCAGCGCCGATGGGAATTTCATTGCGGGCACGAGTGCTTATTGGGCCGGCGGCACTCACGGTTTTCGCTGGAATGGCGGAACAGGTCTGATGGAGGACACCGACGAATTGCCGGGCGGGTCGTTCCACTCGTCGGGCGGGCATGCCATCAGCGCCGATGGCACCACAACGGTTGGAAACAGTAATTCCTCCGTCGGCTTCCGCGCGTTCCGCTGGCGGGTGGTTGGAGGAATCGAGAGCCTGGGTGAATTGCCGGGCGGGTTCAATTCCGACGCGCGCGGCGTGAGTGCGGACGGTTCGGTCGTGACGGGCCTTGCCGATTCGCCGAACGGAAACCGCGCGTTTCGATGGACCGCGGCGGGAGGCATGAAGAGCCTGGGAGTTCTCGCGGGGCAGGCGTCGTACGGCTGGGCGATCAACGCGGACGGGAGCGTGATCGTCGGCAAGAGTGATTCGCCTATCGGAACGGTCGGATTTCGCTGGACTGCCGCGACGGGGATGGTGGGCCTCGGACTGCTGCCGGGGAGCCCGTACGCCTCGGCGCACGGCGTGAACGCCGACGGCTCGGTGGTTGTCGGAGTTTCAGCGCTGCCGGGGTTCACGGGCTATCACGGGTTCCTGTGGACGAGCGCGCTGGGGATGAAGGACCTTCAGACGTATCTGCCGACGCTGGGCGCCGATCTCACCGGCTGGACGATCTCGCAGGCGCTGGCGATTTCGGCCGACGGGACGGCTATCACCGGGAACGGAATTCACAACGGGCAGGTCCGCGCGTTCCTTATCAAAGGGCTTCCGTTCGGAAACTCGTGCCCGGCGGATCTCAACGGCGACGGGCAAGTGGATGATGCGGACTTTGTGATCTTCGTCGGGGCGTACAACATTCTGGACTGCGCCGATCCGTCGATGCCTGCAGGTTGTCCGGCGGATCTGAACGGCGACGGAGTGGTGGACGACTCGGACTTTGTGGTGTTCGTGGCCGCCTACGACGCGCTTGTGTGTCCGTAGGCCGGCCGGGGGTTTCCCGACAAGGCGGACGGATTGCCGGGGAAAGCCGCGCATTTTTTCAAGATAACAAGCAAAAAGCCCGGTAGCGAAAAGCTCTCGGTCTTTGCCATGATCCCAATGCGCGAGGAAAACGCCTGCCGGTGTCCGGCATTGCATCCCCTCGCCGGAAAAGGGCGCCCCATGGTGAATCGTCTCGTGCTCGCGGTTGTGGCTGTCTGCCTTCCCACTGTCGCTCTGGCCCAGACGGGGTATTCGATTACGGGCGGGCTTTCCAACTTTGACTGCAACAACCACTGCGATGATCCGTGCGATGAGTTCGAGATCGAAATCGAGGGGATCCATCCGGAGGATGTGGTCCATTGCTACCACAACGGCAACTACGGCTCGCCGACGGTGACGCTGTCGTCGGACGGCACGTTCACGATCATCGATTACCGCAACCCGGCGCACCCAACGGCCGTCGGCGCTGTCGAGCACTTTGGCATTTCGCTGAAGCAATTGAGCGCTGCCACGCCGATCCGAGTGCGATGGATGAAGGCCGGGCACCCGGCGACGGTGAACGGGCAGGTGCCCAATCCGGGCGGGGGCACGACGCACGCGACGCAGCCGATCATGCCGACGGTCTCGTGCGACATGGGGTACGGGGGCATCGTCGGCAATGTGACGTTGAACGTCATCAACAACGACCCGGTGCAGTCGATCTGGATCAGGCGGAGCGCCCAGCTTTATTCGGGGACGGTGTCGCTCGAATCGCTGATGCCGACCGACCCGGTTGTCACGTCGACGGTCACGATCGATAGCGCTCCGGTGCTGCTCGGACCGGGTGCGACGGCCTCGTACACGTCTGACCTTATCGAAGTAGAAGACAGCCAAAGCGTGGTGTTCGCGGCGACGTACTACCAGGATCTGAACGCGGGCGGCCCCTTCGGCATGTGGCACGACATCGGCGTGCAGCTGGGCAATGTCATGACCGCAAGCATCGCCAGCCCGGAGGGCGCGTGCGAGTATTACGCGCCGACCATCATCGAGCAGCCGGTCAATGTTGATGCGGCGGCGGGGCACTCGGTCGACGTTCGCATCAACGCGGATGGGAACGACATGACCTTGTCGTACCAGTGGATGAAGGATGGCCAGGATCTCGTCAACGGCAACGGATTCAGCGGTGTGACCGGCGACGAGCTCTCGATCGACGAGTTGTCCGCGGCCACCGAGGGGTTCTATTCGGTGCGGGTCTTCAACGAGTGCGGTTCGACAGTCTCGCGGTCGGCGCTGGTGTTCATCACCGGGCACAACATCGATCCGACGTGGGGCGACGCCTGCCCGACCGTCGCCGATCAGCCGCTGTCGAATTCGAGCTGCGGCGCGGGCTCGGTGCTGGCGACCAGCGCCATCGGTGCCGGGCCATTCACCTACCAGTGGCAATGCGTCGGGCCGGGCGGGGTGATCTGCGGCGACCTGGTCGATGGCACGTTTGTGGACCCGGAGACCGGACGGACGTTCGACGTCTCGGGCGCGAACTCGCCGGTTCTCTACATCACAAACATCCACGTTGGCTCGGGTTCCAATGAGCTCTCGTTCGCGGCGCGGATCGGCAACGTCTGTGGCGAAACAACCTCTGGCACGGCCGTGATCCGGGCCTGCACGGCGGACTTCAACTGCGACACGTTCATCGAAGATCAGGACTTCACGATCTTCGCAGGGGCGTATGACATTCTGCTGTGCTCGGACCCGCTGATGGACCCGGGCTGCCCGGCAGATATCAACGCCGACGGGCTTGTGGACGATGCGGACTTTGCGATGTTCGCCGGGGCGTACGACACGCTGCTGTGCCCGTAAGGCACTCTGCTGTTCCGAAGCGGCATCAGCCGATGATAACCTCGAACCGGCACTCGGTCGCCAGGGACTCGCCGGGGTTGAGAACGACCGTTCCCGTGCCGGGGACGCCTCTCGCGCCGAGGTTGAACGCGTCGTTGACCTGGGTCTGCGGCTCGACGGCGACGAAGGGAAGCGGCGTGCCGCTCGTGCCGTTGGCGTGGGGCGCGAAGAGGACGAGATGGCCCATGTTGGGTGATGCGCTCATGCGGAGCATGACGTCGCTGGCGGACCAGCGGAGCTCGGCGGTGCCCTTGAAGCCTGCGAAGACGGCGTCGATGTGGCGGTCGGGGAGCGACGCGAGCGAACGCAGGTGCTCTGAGAGTTCATCCGGCGATGCCGGCCCGGTCGCGCAGCAAGCGGTGGTCGGGTATCTCCCGCTCACGGGCGCGCGGACGTGCAGCACATCCCGGTCATCCCAGAGCCTCCGGGAGAAATACGGGTGGTGCCCGCAGCCGGCGGGGAACGGCGCGGTGTCCTGGTTGTGCACGGCGAGCCGTGCGATGAGCGCCGAATCCTCCAGCACATATTCCGCGCGGCAGCGGTACCTCCATGGCCAGTTGGAGTCCGGGTGCGCCGTGCTGTCGTACTCGAGCGAGACCGAGGCCGGATCCCGCCGGAGGACTTGCCACGGCCGCTTGCGCACATCACCGTGCTGGGCGGTGCCGTCCGCGGTGTTCGCTTTCAACTGAATTTCTCTTCCCTGAAAGGGAAATCTCGCGTCGGCGATCCGGTTCGCCCACGGCGCCATGATGAACGAGCCCAGCAGCGACGCGTTCGTCTCTTCCGGGGCGGCGCGTCTCATCAGCGGGTAGTAAAACCCGCTCGGTCCCAGCACCGCGAAGTCCGCGACCCCCGCTCCCAGTTCCGGTGAAATCGAGGCCCGCAGCTTCCCCTTTGTCATCGTGATACAGGCCATGAAACGCTCCCTTGCTCAATTTCCTCGATCATTCCGCCTTGGGACGGTCGTCGCGCCCACCTTCACAGAGCATCTACGAGGTTATTGGCCCAAAAGGACTATTGATCCGCGACCGGCCGCGCGGTACGTTGGTGGCCGGTCGATCATCGGCGTGCCGCGGCGGCTCACGAACTCCATTGGCGGGGAAATCACCATGACGTTTCTAATGCGCGCTCCGGCGCTCGTGACCGTTCTTGCAGCCTCCGTCCACGCTGGTTTTCCTGTCGCGCGGGCCGATGACCCGTGCTACACCGGGTTCATTCCCAGCGACGGCTTCCGGGGCGTCCACGGCGTCGTCTACGGCAGCACCGTGTGGGATCCCGACGGCTTCGGCCCGCGCACGCCTGTGCTCGTGATCGTCGGCACGTTTGATTATGCCGGCACCCTTCACACCAACAACATTGCTGTGTACGACCCCGCGACCGGCAAGTGGGAGGCCTTGGGGAACGGGATCGGCTACCCGGGCAGCACGCTGATATACAAGGCGACCGTTCTGAGCAACGGCGATCTCGTCGTCGGCGGGGGTTTCAATATCGCCAACGGTGCGGTCGCGAATTCCGTGGCGCGCTGGGATGTCTCGACGTCCTCGTGGCAGCAGCTCGGCAACGGGATCACCGACGGCTTCGTCACCGCGCTCACTCCCCTGGCCAACGGCGGGCTTGTTGCGGGCGGCAACTTCTACACACTCAATGGAAGTCCCGCCGGACACATCGCCCGCTGGGACGGCACGAGCTGGTCCAACATGAACGGTGGCGTCTCCGCGCCGTCGTCCGTTCAAGTCTTCTCGCTCACCACGCTCGCGAACGGCGACGTCATCGCCGGAGGGCTCTTCGCCTCCGCCGGCGGCAGCCCCGCGCAGAACATCGCGCGATGGAGCCCGGCGGGCGGTCCCGGCGGCACGTGGTCTGCTCTCGGCAGCGGCGCCGATGGACTTGTGACCGCGCTCGCGCCGCTGGCGAACAACGACTTTGTCGCCGGCGGCAGCTTCCAGCACATCGCGGGCAACGCCATCCCCGGAATCGCACGCTTTGCAACCGCCGGCGGCGGGACCTGGTCGGGCTTCGGGACGGGAATTTCCGGAGGCGTCGCCGCGATCAACCCGCTCGCCAACGGCGACATGCTCGTCGGTGGTTACTTCAATGCGGCGGGCGGAAATCCCGCTCCCAACATCGCGAAGTGGACCGCGGCCTCTTCGTCCTGGGACACGGTTGGCGGCGGCACAAACAGTGTTGTCCGCTCGATCTCGGTTTTCAGCAACGGCAACTTTGCGGCCTGCGGCGATATGACCCAGATCAACGGGCTTCCCGGCTTTGGTGTGCAGATCTGGAACGGGACCGCCTGGCTCAACTGGCCCGGCTTTGGATCACAAGTTCGCGCCGTCGCCAGCCTTCCAAACGGCGATGTTGTTGCCGCGGGCTATTTCGAGACAGCCGGGGTCGGCAGCGCGAAGCACATCGCGCGGCGGACCGGCACAACATGGTCGCCGATCGGAGCGGGAATCACAGGCTCGCCCGCCGCGCTCGTCGGTCTGCCCGACAACGGCTTCATCGTCGGCGGCTCGATCTCGATGGCGGGGAATACGCCTGTCTCGAACATTGCGAGCTGCTCCAGCGCCGGCAGCTGGACCGCGCTCGGAGGCGGAATCGACGGCGAGGTTCTCGCGCTCTGCCGCACGTCCGGCGGAGACATCATCGCCGGAGGCTTCTTCGGCAGCCCCGGCGCGAACGTGGCCCGTTGGAACGGCATCGCCTGGTCGCCGCTCGGTGACGGACCCGGCGGCGGCGTGAACGCGCTCATCGAACTGCCGAACGGAAATATCGTGGCCGGCGGCGATTTTTATTTGGATGGCGGAGCGGTCGGGAACCGCATCGCGCTCTGGGATGGCGAGTCATGGTCCCCGATCGGAGAAGGATTCGACAACGAGGTGCGCGCACTCGCGGTTCTGAACAACGGCGATCTCATCGCCGGCGGTTCATTCGAGAGCAGCGGCGAGACCGAGGTGCGCTATATCGCGCGCTGGGATGGCGCCGCCTGGCAGCCGCTCGACGGCGGCACCAGCGGAAGCGTGTACGCGCTGGCAACGCTTTCGGGCGGTGACCTCATCGTCGCCGGTGAGTTCAGCAACGCCGGCCCCGGGTACTCGCTCGGGATCGCCCGCTGGGCCGGCGGCGCGTGGCAATACATGGACTCCGGCGTTGGCGGTTCCGTCTACGCACTCGCCGCCGCTCCCGGCAACGCTCTCCATCTCGGCGGCAGTTTCCTCGGGGTCGGGTCCGGCCCGTTCGACGGCGGATTCTCGTCTCCGTACTTCGCGGATTGGAAGGGCGGCGGATTCTCGATCACGCAGCAGCCGGCGCCGGCGTCGAATTGCCCGACGGGGATCGCGACGTTCACGTTCGGTGTGAGCGGCGGCGGATCGGTGAGCTATGAGTGGTTCCTGAATGATTTCCCGGTGGACGCGGACCTGAACCCGACGGCGCACGAGGCGACGCTCGTGCTCGATCATCCGACGATCGACAACGCGGGAACCTATTACTGCTACGTCACGAGCGACTGCGGCACCCTGACGAGCGATCCGGCCGAACTGACCATCGAAACATGTTGCCCGGCAGACTTCAATTTCGACGGGCTGGTGGATGATACGGACTTTGTGATCTTCGTGATCGCCTACGACGAACTCTTGTGTCCGGAGCCGCCGGATCCGTGCCCGTGCGATTTGAACCTGGACGGGATCGTGGAGGACGCGGACTTTTCAATCTTCGTGGCGGCGTACAACGCGCTGCTTTGCCCGTAGGTCGGCGTTGGCTTCGGGCTTGCAATTGGAGACAGGCTGTGCCGGAGCTGGTTTGCGTTGAGGTGGCGCCGGTCGGCCACCCGTCGGCTCGGGCGGCCCATCCTGAAGAGCCCAATCCGCATCGCCCTCGTGACGTGTTTGCCCGGGTCTTTTCGGCGAGGGGCTCGGGATTTTGCCGGAAGGCCGAATTGGCTTGGTGCCGAAGGCGTTTTCTGATAACCTGCGGTCGGTTCGAGTGCGGTCTCGCGTAATTTCTTGTGCGTAGCTCGATCGCGGAGCCGCCCGGATATCGGGCCGGGTTGGGAGGAGTTGGGAGAGTCCGCACATAGGCGGGGTTTTTTGTCAGCCGGTCTTTCCGGTGCGCCCCGAAGCTACGCAAGTGTCGAACCCGTCGTGGCCGACCTGCACGCCCTTGCGGGCGCGTTGTGGTCAAACACACGACGGCGACTTTTGGAAGAATTCCGCGAGCGAGTTTGGTCTGCGAGGAAGAAATGAGTAAGCCAATGAAGAAGCGAAACGCTGGGACGTGCCGGTCTACCCGAAATTTGACGGTGATGGTCGCGGCCCTGGTCGCGATGTGCGGCAGCGCGGGTTCGGTCCTGGCGCAGCAAGCGCCGGTGCAGCGGTTCGGGCGCGAGGGGACGGTGAAGGTGCGGGTGAGCCCGGAGTCTGCTGCGGATCACGCGAAGCGGGCGGGCGGTCGGCTCGTGGAGGACTACGGGAGTTTCGCGCTGATCGAAGTTCCGGCGGCAAGTGTTCCGGCGGTGGTTGGTGCGGGAGAGAACGGCGAAGTTCTGCCGGAAGAAAACAAGATCCTGCTGAATGTCGGGGCCATCGACACGACAAAGCGGGCGGTCAATCAGGCGCGCGGGGCCGTTCCAGGCCGTTCGCTGCACCTGGTGCAGTTCGCCGGGCCGGTGCGGCCGGAGTGGTACAACCGGATGTTGGAGTCGGGCGTGGAGGTGGTGACGGCGATCCCGAGCAACGCGTATTTGGTCTATGGCGATTCGGGGCAGATCGCGACGCTGCAGCAGACCGTCGCGAATCGGGCGGAGTTCCAGTGGGACGGCCGGTATGAAGACGAGTACAAGATCGACCCGGCGGCGGGCGCGATGATGGTGGATGCGAACGTCGCGGTGCAGCGGCCGGGCGAGGCGTCGCCGCTGTTTTCGATCCAGATGGTGAAGGACGTCTGGTCGAACGGCGAGACGCTGGGGACGATCGATGCGGTGCGGAACGGTGCGGTGCACAGCGACTACGAGATGCTGAGCTACCACAACGTGATCGCGCCGATCCCGCCGGCGATGCTGGGGGCGATCGCGGCGCGTCCGGACGTGGTGTCGATCCAGGCGTATGTGCTGCCGGAGAAAATGGACGAGCGGCAGGACCAGATCCTGGCGGGCAATCTGTCTGGGAATCTGCCTTCGGGCCCGGGGTATCTTGCGTGGCTGTCTTCGCGCGGTTTCACGCAGGCGCAGTTCACGGCGTCGAACTTTGCGGTGGACGTTACGGACAGCGGGATTGACAACGCGACGACGTCGCCGAATCACTTCGGGCTGTACCAGACCGGCATCCGCCCGGGGACGAGTCGCATCATCTATAACCGTCTGGTGGGGACGCCTCACGTGGGCAGCACGATCAAGGGGTGCGACGGTCACGGGACGCTGAACACGCACATCGTCATGGGGTACGACGGCCTGGCGGGTTCGCCGTTCGCGGATGCGTCGGGGTATCACTACGGGCTGGGCGTGTGCCCGTTCGTGAAGGCGGGGTCGTCGGTGATCTTTGATCCTTCGACATTCACGTCGCCAAACTACGCGAGCCTGCAATCAAGGGCGTACAACGACGGCGCCAGGATCAGCACCAACAGCTGGGGCGCGACGGTCTCGGGTGCGTACAACACGGACGCACAGTCGTACGACGCGCTGGTGCGTGATGCGCAGCCGGCCGGATCGACGGTGCCGGCGGCCGGCAACCAGGAGATGGTCATCGTCTTCTCGGCGGGCAACTCGGGCTCGGGCGCCCAGACGATCGGTTCGCCGGGTACGGCAAAGAACGTGATCACTGTGGGGGCCGCGGAAAACGTGCAGGCGTTCGGCGCCGCGGACGGCTGCGGAACGACCGATGCGCAATCGAACAGCGCCAACGACATCATTCCATTTTCCAGCCGCGGGCCGTGCGCGGACGGCAGAAAGAAGCCCGACATCATGGGTCCCGGCGGGCACGTCTCGGGCGGCGTGATCCAGGTCGCGGCGCCGGCGGCGACGGGCACGGCAGACGCCTGCTTCACCGCGAATG
This sequence comes from Phycisphaerales bacterium, assembly GCA_044221315.1. Classification (GTDB taxonomy): domain Bacteria; phylum Planctomycetota; class Phycisphaerae; order Phycisphaerales; family UBA1924; genus JAFEBO01. Next base: position 52,188 of record JBGAPK010000022.1, read on the forward strand.
GTGTGTGCGGCGGACCGGGCGGTTCGAATTTCTTTCCGTCGGCGGGTCAGCAGTTCTACACGGCGTCGTCGGGGACGAGCCACTCTTGTCCGGCGGTTGCCGGCGGCTGTGCGCTGGTGCGGCAGTTCTTCATCAATCGGGGGATGGCCGCACCGAGCCCGGCGATGACCAAGGCTTTGATCATGAATTCCGCGCGATACATGACGGGCACAGGCGCCAACGACACGCTCTGGTCGGCGAATCAGGGCATGGGCGAGATGAACCTGGGCGAGGCGTTCAATCGCGGCGCCGTGACGCCGAGCCTCTTCCGGGATGAGGTCGCGGGCGACCTGTTCACGGCTTCGGGTCAGACCCGCGTGTTCACCGGCAATATCGCCGATAGCTCCAAGCCATTTCGCGTGACGCTCGCGTGGACCGACGCGCCTGGTGCGACGGCGGGCTCGGCGTTCAAGAACAACCTCGACCTGACGGTGACGATCGGTGCCAACACGTACAAGGGCAACGTCTTCACCGGCGCCAACTCGGTCACCGGCGGCAGCGCGGATCTGGCGAACAACGTCGAGAGCGTGTTCCTTCCGGCGGGGCAGTCGGGAGCGTTCACGGTGACCGTGACCGCGACCAATATCAATTCGGACGGTGTTCCGAACGTCGGCGGGGCGCTTGATCAGGACTTTGCGCTTGTTGTCTACAACCGGAATGACCCCTGCGTCGGGGCGGGGGTCGCCACGAGCCCGAGCGACGTACACGCGTGCCCGGGCTCGACGCGCCAGTTCACGGTTGTGCCCTCGGGCACCGGTCCCTTCACCTATCAGTGGCGCAAGGGCGCGTCCAACCTGAGCAACGCCGGGCACTACAGCGGCGTGGGCCTGCCGACTCTCACGGTCAGCTCGATCAGCGCGGCTGATGTCGCCACCAACTACAACTGCCTGGTGACCAACGCCTGCGGAAGTCAGCCGAGCGGAAACGCGGCGGTTATTTTCTGTGCGTCGGACCTCAACTGCGACGGCGTTGTTGAGGATGCGGACTTTGTGATGATTGCCGCGGCGTACGACATCTTTGATTGCTCCTCGGGGAGCATGCCGGCGGGTTGCCCGTCGGATCTGAACGGGGACGGTTTTGTCGAGGATGCCGACTTTGTTCTGTTCGCGGCGGCGTACGACACATTTGTTTGCCCCTGAGCGATTGGCCGGCGGATATGTGATGAAAACAGGCCACGCCGCGACCATTCGTCGCGGCGTGGCTCTTTTTGATCGGGATCGAGGCGGCGGAACGAGAGGGTTCGATGCCGTGGTGCGGGAGCCGCCGACCAGAGGCGAGACCGTCGCTTCCGAGCGAACCCCTGAACTGGGGGACGGCCGTCTTCTCGGAGATCGCACGGGATTCTGAGCGGGCGCTTGGTGAAATGTGGCTTTTTGCTGGCGTCGGGAGGGTGGCTTGGTGTAATCTAACAAAACGCGAGCAGCTCCGGCCGCGGGTTGTGTGAGCCCGAAAGGCTGTGAGTCAGAAACCAGCAGTCAGGAATTTCATGAACACCCGAATTTTGTCCGGGCCGCGGGGCTTGGTTTGCGCGGCGATGGTTGCGGCATGTGCCGGGATGGCGGTTCAGAGCGTGGCCGGAACATGGCAGAAGGTCAGCGCGAACGCGCCCGGCGCGGTGAACCTGATGCTGCTCCTTTCCGACGGCACCGTGCTGTGCGCGAACAACAACGGGTCAACGATCGGGAAGGGCTGGTTCAAGCTGACGCCGAACGCGACGGGCAGTTATGTCGGCGGCACATGGACGACGCTCGCGTCGAGCATCGACACGCGGCTCTACTACACCTCGCAGGTTCTGATGGACGGGCGGGTGCTTATTGCGGGCGGCGAATACGGCACGGGAATGGCGAAGTCGGAGGTGTACGACCCGCTGACCAACGTCTGGACGGCCATTCCGGTCCCGACCTCGCTCCTGAATCCCAGCCTGAACTCTCCGACGACGGGATTGGCCCAGAGTTTCTACGACTCCAACAGCGAGATCCTGCCGAACGGCAAGGTGCTGGTCACGCCTGTGAACAACAAAGCTGCGAAGCAGTCGATGCTCTTCGATCCGGTTTCGAACACGTGGGCGGCGGGGCCGAACCTGATCCGAGGCTCGTACCAGGACGAGGCAAGCTGGGTGAAGCTCGCGACGACGAACATGATTCTGACGATCGATCCGTTCGGCGTGAACTCCGAGCGGTACAACCCCGGATCGAACACCTGGATCAACGACTCGAACGTGCCGGTGTCGCTGTACGACCCGTTCGGGTTCGAACTCGGCGGGGCGGTGCTGCTGCCCAACGGCAAGGCGTTCTTCCTCGGATCGACGGGCAATACGGCGATCTACACCCCGAGCGGGACGGTCGCGAACGGGGTGTGGGCTGCGGGGCCGGTGATCCCTGGCGCGCAGGGCGCTCCGGACGCTCCCTGCGCGATGATGGTGACGGGCAACGTGCTGTGCGCCGTGAGCCCGGTGCCGACGAGCGGAAATCACTTCCCGAGTCCGGTGGCGTTCTACGAGTACGACTACGTTGCGAATACATTCACTTCGACGCTCGCGCCGGGCAACGTCGCGACCGATTCGGGCCCGACGTACACCAAGGCGATGCTCTGCCTGCCGACCGGGCAGGTGCTGTACTCGCACATGGGTGCTGACGTGTACGTTTATAACCCGACTGGGAGCGCGCTGGCCGCGGGCAAGCCGACGATCACGAGTATCACAAAGAACCTCGACGGCTCGTTCCACCTGGTGGGGACGAAGATCAATGGCATGTCGGAGGGAGCGTCCTACGGCGACGACCTGCAGATGAACAGCAACTACCCGCTGGTTCGCCTGTCGAGCGGGGCCAACCAGTACTACTGCCGCACCTACAACTGGAGCAGTTGCGGCGTGCAGACGGGCGCGACGGCGGTCTCGACGGAGTTCAAGCTGCCGGGCAGCCTGCCCGCCGGCAACTACCAGCTTGTCGTGATCGGCAACGGCTTTGTGTCCGATGCCGCGCTGCCGCCGTCGGTCGCCTCGAATCCGGCCAACGCCGTCGGTTGCCCGGGCGGCACGCGGACGTTTACGGCGAGCGGATCGGGCTTTCCGACTCTCAGCTACCAGTGGCGGAAGGGCGTTGTGAACCTCGCCAACGGCGGGCACTACAGCGGTGTGACCACACCGACGCTGACGGTCAGCTCGATGAGCGCGGCGGACGCGGCGACGAACTACAACTGCGTCATTAGCAGCTTCCTCGGCACGGCGACGACGACCAATGCGAAGCTCAGCTACTGCGCCGCCGATTTCAATTGCGACGGGCAGGTGGACGATGCTGACTTCGTCACCTTTGCCAGCGCGTACAACATCCTTGATTGCGCGGATCCGGCCATGCCCCCGGGTTGCCCGGCCGATCTGAACGGGGACGGTGTCGTGGACGACGCCGACTTCGTGATCTTCGCCGGGGCGTACGACGTGTTAATCTGCTCGTAATCTGAGGTCGCAGGCCGACCGAAGAAAACGCATCCGCGCACCGTTGTGCGCGGATTTTCATTTGAGACCTCAGGGTTTCCCCGGTTCTGCGGGGCGGCGGTCTTTACGATTTTTCTTGAGTCCGCCCTCGAAAAAGGGTACTTTGGGGGGAGGGCAACATCTGGCCTGGCCGCGCTGCGGCAAAGGAGTGGGCACATGCGTTTCACGTCGATCGTTATTGCCGCGGGGACAGTTCTGACCGCGGTTGGTGCGGAGCGTGCGGCGGCGCAGCAGTATGTTTGGAACCAGCCGGGGGGCGCGACGTGGGGCACGAATGTCAATTGGACGCCCAACGGTGTTCCCGACGAAGCAGGGGAGAGCGCGCTGATCGATCTTGGCGCGACGTTCACCATCACGCTGGGTGGGTCCCCCAACCCCGACAGCGTGCTGATGCTGAGCACGGGCGCGACGATTGAGATCATGAACGCGTCGCTGCTGGGGATCGGGGGCGCGGCCGGATTCGTGAACAACGGCACGGTGATCGTCAATTCGACGACCGGACCAAACTTCACGAGCCTGCGTTTCGGGGCGCCCGCGCCGCTCTCGGGGACGGGGCTGGTGAGGCTGAACTCGTTCGGGGGCGATCTGAACGCGGCGTACATCGAGACGACCGGGCCGGGGGAGGTGCTGCATCAGTCGCCGCACCGGATCGCGGGGACCGGGCGCATCCCGGCGAAGATGACGAATGACAGCCTGATCATCGCCGACCAGCCCGGGCGGCTGCTCGAGATCACCGGCCCCCTGACGCAGGGTGCGGGGGGCGAACTGCGCGCCGACACAGGGATCATCAGCCTCGGGAACGGTGCGGCGGTGAGCGGGGGGACGCTCACGAGCGCGAACGGCGGGACGTGGCAGGTGAACTCGTCGCCGTCCGTGAGCGGCGTGACGTCGAACGCGAACGGAGAGATCCTGAACACCGCGATGCTGCGCGTGCTGGCGGGCGGAATGACGAACAACGCGGTCCTGAGCGTGAACAACGGTTCCGGTTCAAATTTCACGCGCGTCCGCATGGACGAGTCGGCGACGATCGGAGGGATCGGTTCGATCCACCTCCGGTCGAACGGCAATCTGGACACGGCATATATCGAGGGAGTGAACGCCGATGCGGTCCTCACCCAGGGTCCGTCGCATTCGATCACGGGATCGGGGCGGATCTACGCGACGACGGTCAACCAGGGAACGGTGCGGGCGACGACGCCGGGTCAGGTGCTTGAGATCCGCGGCCTCTTCACCCAGCAGGGCGCGGGCTCGATCATCGGAGACAACGCCGACGCGGCGATGGGGGCCGGCGCGCTCGTGAGCGGCGGCACGATCAACTCGGTTGGAACGGGGTTGGTTCGCGTGACGGGCGATCCGCGATTGAGCGGGAGCACGAACCTGGGCAATATGAGCGTTGACAACACGGCGCTCCTTCGCCTGCTCTCGGGCGGGATGGTGAACAACGGGATTCTGGCGGTGAACAACGGCGCCGGGCCGAACTTCACGCGGATCCGGATCGACGAGCCGTGCACGATCGGAGGCTCCGGCTCGATCGTGCTCAACTCAAACGGGAATCTGGACACCGCGTACATGGAATCGGTGAACGGCGCTGCGGTCGTGAACGGCGGCTCGCACACGATCCGGGGAACCGGGCGGGTGTATTCCGTCATGACTAACGACGGCACGATTCTCGCCGATCGAGCCGGGCAGTTTCTCGAGATCCGCAGCGCGGTGACGCAGGGAGCCGGGGGAGCCGTTCGCGGCAATCCGGGCATCGCCGGGCTGGGAACCGGTGCGGTCATTAACGGAGGATCGTTCGCGTCTGCGAACGGCGGCTCGGTGCGTACCACGGGAAGCGCCAAGGCGAGCGGCGTGACAAATATCGGCGGCCTGGAAATCGGGAACGCGACGTCGCTCTCGCTCCTGTCGGGCGGTCTGACGAACAACGGCGAGTTCGCGATCAACGACGGCACGGGCCCGAATTTCACCTCACTCATCGCGGAGGAATCATGCGAGCTTGGAGGATCGGGCGTTCTGACGCTGCGTGCTCTCGCGGGATCCCCCGATACCGCGTACATTGAGACAAACGCGCAGCAGCTCACCCACGGCCCGGCGCACACGATCACCGGCAGCGGAAGGCTTTATGGTCAGATCAGGAATCTGGGGACGATTCGCGGCAGCACGACCGATTCGGGAGCGTTCCTGCGGATTCGAGGACAGGTGACGCAAGAAGGCGCCGGGACAATTGTCGGGGAAATCGGCGCCGTTGGGCTCGAAGGTGGCACGGTGAACGGTGGGACATTCCAGAGCGCGGGCGGTGCGGTTCGTGCGTTCGGCGGCACGAGTGCAATGAACGGAGTGACCAACCAGGGGGCGTTCAACGTCGACAACGCGGCGCGCGTGGTTACGACGGCGTTTGTCAACAACGGCACTGTGGTGATCAACACTTCCGGAGGTCCGAATTTCACGTCGCTCTCATTCCCGGGTGCACAGATGCTCGGGGGGAACGGGTCTGTGCTTCTCAACGTGCAGAACGGCGATCTCAACACGGCCTACATGGAGACGGTCAGCAGCGAATTGACGCTTGGGCAGGGGCAGACGATCCGCGGCAGCGGGCGGCTGTTTGGTCAGATGGTCTCCAGGGCGACGATCAGTCCGGGCGCGACGGCCGGCGCGATCGGACGCATTGAGTCGTTCGCACCCTTCACCCTAGCGCCGGAATCGCGCCTCGAGATCGACGTGCACGGCGAGGGTGCGGGACAGTTCGATGTCCTTGGCTGTAATTCGTCGCTTGCCCTTGCGGGCAAGCTGACAATCGACGTCGTCGGCTGGAATCCGGCGGACACATGCGCGTCGATCGATTTCATCACCGGGCCCGCGATCACGGGCAAGTTCGATGGCTACACCCTGAACGTGCCGCCCCCTGGGGCCGGGCGTGTGTGGCGGCTCGATTATCAGCCCAATCGAGTTTCGCTGCGGCTGACCTGCCCGTCGGACCTGAGCGGTGACTGCATCGTCGAGGATCTTGATTTCACACTTTTCTTGTATTCATACAACATCCTCGATTGCGCCGATCCGGCCATGCCGCAGGACTGCCCGTCGGACCTGAACGGAGATGGCGTGGTGGATGATGCGGATTTCCAGGTCTTCGTGCTGGCGTATAACGCGCTCCTTTGCCCGTGAGGGAGCGGTGGCTTCATATGGTCGAGACATCCGGCGGAATATCGCGACCTTTGCGAGCGCTAGACGACACCGCCGGGCTCTTGTCAAGATGAACGCCGCCAGTGTGCTGTTCGCGGAAAATGCGAACGAAGGCCTTGAAATGAGCCCACTCTGCGGGTTAGGGTGGTGGCGCGGGGAGGGCGGCGGAGGCAGGGTCATGAAAAAATCGGTGTGTGTGGTCGGGTTGTTCTTCACCGGTGCGAGTGCGTTCGCCGGAATCTCGCAATCGACGCTGGTTTCGCCGGGCGGCTTTGTGCAGGCGGGGGCGGACCCGGGGACTTCCGGCGGGATCGCCTGGCCCGGGCTCGATCTGGACGCGGCAATCAACGGCGCGGATTCAAGCTTTGCCGAGGGTTCTTTTTCCGGCCTGGCGACGATCACGCGTTTCGCGGCGGCGAGCGGGGGCAGTGTGAGCAACAGCGCGCACGGGCTGGTTGGAATGGGCTACCTGATCTTCGAAGCAAGCAACAGCGCGCCCAACAACTCGCCGTTTCCCTTTGCGATGGCCAATGGCGGCTGGAAAGAGACGTTCACCGTGTCCAACCCGGCGCACACGGGGGAGGCCGGTTTCCTGCAATTCGGCATCAACGCGGCGGCGTTTCTCCGGGCGACGGGTCTGGCGGGGGCCGCGGTGGTACGTGTGACCGCGTACAAGGACAATGTGCAATTGATGGTGAACCCGTTCTTCAGCCCGGGGAATTCGAATGTATTGAGCACCGACCGGCAGTACGGCAACTGGAGCGTCGCTTCGGTCGGCACCACCGTTGAGGAATCGATTCACGACGACGCGACGTTCGCCGTCCCGATCACGTTCGGTACGCCGTTTACGCTGGGCGTGTACGCGTGGTCGGTGGCGGGGATGCGGGCGAGCGGAGGGAACGGCGAGGTATCGACGGCGCTTGTTGACAACTCCGTGGTTCGCTGGGGAGGGATTCTGAATGTTATTGCCGGGTCGACGCCGGTCACCGGGAGCACGGTCACGGGATCGACGGGCAAGGACTGGGGCCCGGGCACGATTCCGCCCGATCCATGTCCGGGCGACTTCAACAACGACGGCGTGGTGGACGACGCGGACTTTGTGATCTTTGCCGCGGGGTACAACCTGCTCCTCTGCGAAGACCCGGCGATGACCGACGGATGTCCGGCGGACATGAACGGCGACTTGCTTGTTGATGACGCCGACTTTTCACTCTTCGTGGTCGCGTACAACGAGCTTGTGTGCGTGTAGGCACGAATTCGGAGTGTGCGTCGATCTCGCTTCCCGTCGAAGCACGCCCGTTGGTTACTTGCGGGGAGGCGCCAGCCGGTCGACTTCCGCTTGGATCGCGTCGGCCCAGATCTGATAGCCCTTCGGGGAGAGGTGAAGGAAGTCGGGCATGATCTCCTTGGAGATCGTGCCGTCCTTTTCGAGGAATCGGTCGGAGATGTCGAGGTAGTGCACGGAGGGCATCCCGGGATCGGTTCCTTCGCCTTTTCCGACGGTTGAAAGAAGCGCGTTGGTCTCGGAGACAGCATCGCGCTGGGGGTCGGGCTTTTCGGAGCGGGGGAAGATGGCGAGGACCAGGATGTGAGCGGCGGGCAGTTTCTCATGGACCGCGCCGACGATGGCGCGGACGCCCTGGTTGATTTCCATTGGGGAGTTCGCGACTCCCGGTCCGCCCGAGGTGTTGTTGGTTCCGATCATCAGGACGACGAGTTTGGGCGCCTCGCCCTTGGCCGGCTTTGCAAGTCCATCGAGATTGCCGGTTGTGACGCGATAGAGGACGTGCTGGGTGCGGTCGCCTCCGATGCCGAAGTTGACAGCGTGGCGGGGCGCGAACCGCTTTGCCCAGACTTCCTTGCCTTCGCCCTCCCACCCCTGGGTGATGGAGTCGCCGAGGAAGATGATGTCGATGTCGCCGTTCTCGGCACCCTGCCGCGCGCGGGTATTGAAGGAGTTGTTGCGGTCGATCCACCACTGGTCGGGACGTGGGACAGGGACCGTCGCCGTGTTTGCCGCGGGGGACTTGGTGACCGCGGGCGCGCTCTGCGGCACGGGCTTGACTGGCGGTGCCGATGTAACGGGCGGGGCGGATGTCGGGGGCGCGAGCAGCAGGCAGAGTGTGAGGAGGTTTGACAGCATGCCGGAAGCGTACCGCGCGGCTCAATACGTCGGCCAGACGCCGGGGGTGGCGAGCTCGAGCAGGTGGCCGTCGGGGTCGCGGAAATAGAGGCTTGTTCCGCCGCGGTCCCAGTTCATCTCACCTTCGATGGAGATGTTGAGGGCGGCGAGGTGAGTGCGCCAGTTTGCGAGTTGGGAAGAGTCGATAGCGAAGGCGAGATGGGTCGTGCCTTGGGCGTCGTGCGGCGGAATCGTGCCGCCGGGGAATTTCAGTTCGCTGGTCGAGCCGGCCCGCTTGAAGAGAAGGAGAACTTGAGCGCCCGGGAGATTGAGGGCGCACAAGCGATCGTCGGTGTTGTCGGGGTTGAGCGGCTTGAGATCGAAAACGCGGGCGTACCAGTCGCGGGAGGCGCGGACGCTGGCGACGTGGATCGCGGTTTCAAGGAGACGGGAGGGGGGCATGGTGTTTAGAAGGTGCCGAGGTGTCTAGGTTGCAAGGTGTCGAGGGGAAGGGACCGGAATGCCATGCGAGTCACCGATTGAGCCCGTTTTCAATAAATGTCTCCAAGGAACTGCAGAGCCAGAGTGGTCTTCCCTTGGCACCTCGGCACCTTCACACCTTGCAACCTTGACACCTTGACACCTTGACACCTTGACACCTTTTCGGTTTTACATCCGTTCGACCGTGGGGAGGCCGAGGGTCGTGAGGCCATCTTTGAGGACGCGGCCGGCGAGATCGCAAAGTCGGAGGCGCGACAGGATGGTGGCTTCGTTGTCGGCATTGAGGACCGGGCAGGCGTCGTAGAAGCTGCTGAACGCGCCGGCGAGGTCGTAGAGGAAGCCGCAGAGGCGGTGGGGTTCGCAGGAATCGGCCATGGAGCGGAGTGCGCCGGGGTAACGGAGGATGGCCAGAGCGAGCGTCTTTTCCTGTGGCTGCACGATCGAGAGCGGGGCTTTGCGGAAGGGGGCGCTCGGGCCGGTGTCGATCTGCTTCTCGGCCTGGGCCTTACGCAGGATGCTGTTGATGCGCGCGAAAGCGTATAGAAGGTACGGGCCGGTATTCCCCTCGAAGGCGACCATGCGGTCGAAGGAGAACACGTAGTCCTTCATCCGGTCGTTGCAGAGATCGGCGTACTTGATCGCGGCAACGCCGACAACCTCGGCGATCTTGTCGCGCTCGGCTTCGGGAAGCGAGGCGGAGCGACGGTTCACCTCGACGCCGGCACGCTGGTGGGCTTCGTCGATCAGGTCGGTCAGTTTGACGTTGTCGCCGCTGCGGGTCTTGAAGGGGCGGCCGTCGTCGCCCAGCACCATGCCGAAGCCGGCGTGGCGGAGTGTTGCAGCTTTGCCGCTTGGCATTGTCGTGTAGCCGGCCTTCCGTGCCGCGGCAAAGACCTGTTGGAAGTGTAAACTCTGGCGTGCATCGACCGCGTAGACCAGGCGTGAAGCGCCGAACTTGCGGACGCGACGGCGGATGCCGGCGAGGTCGGTCGTGGCATACAGAAAGCCGCCGTCGGACTTTCGGATGATGCAGGGCTCGCTGATCTTCTGGCCGCTGTCATTGAGATCGTCCGGGCCGTCGAGGCGGACGACGAGAGCGCCGTCGGATTCCACCGCGATGCCGCGTTTGACCATGTCATCGACGATCTCTCCGAGTTCGTTCGAGTAGCTGGATTCTCCGGCGGTGTCCTCGGCGCGGACGGTGGCGTGCAGGCGGGCGCAGACGGCGACGCACTCGTCAACGGTGATCTTGGCGATGCGCTGCCAGACGGCGAAGACCTCGGGGTCGTGGGCCTGGAGCTTGACGAGGGTGAGCTTTGCCGCGGCGAGCTTTTCGCGGGCGCCGTTCACCTGCTCCTCGAGTTCGGCGCGGGCTTTGGGGCCGAGGTTGAATTTCTCGACGGCGGCGAGGCCGGCCTCATCCGCCGTGCATTCGCGCTGGGCCTGCTTGTACGCGCTGTCGAGCTGGTCGAGTTTGAGCGTGTTAAGGTTGACCTTGCCCGCCTTGGCGTCCACGGCGATCTTGGCGGTGACCATCGCGATCGGCAGGCCCCAGTCGCCGAGGTGATTCTGGCGTACAACCTTGTGACCGAGGCGCTCGTAGACGCGGGCGAGGGCATCGCCGATGATGGTGGCGCGGAGGTGGCCGACGTGCATCTGCTTGGCGAGGTTGACGCCGCAGAGATCGACGGCGATGGTTTCCTTCACTTCGGGCGCGGGGACGCCGAGTGATGTTGTGTCCATCGAAGCGAGGAGTGACGCGAGTGCATCTCCCCTGAGGCGGATGTTGATGAACCCCGGTCCGGCGATGGACTTGTCGGTGATGGGCTCGGCGATCTGGGCGAGTTCGGGATTGGCCGCGGCTTTGGCGACGATAGCGGTGGCCACTTCGCGAGGCGGCTTGCCGACCCGCTTGGAAAGGCTCATGGCCACGTTGGACTGGAAGTCTCCGAGAGCGGCCTGCTTGCTGGCGGTGATGAGCGGATCGGTGTCGCCGACTTCGGGAAACGCCGCGGAGGTGGCGCTGCGGAAGGCGGCATCGAGAAGCGCGATGGGGTCGGTGAATGCGGACATTGGGGGGGAGTGTATGAGAGGGGCATTCGTGCAAGGACGGATAGGACCCATGAGAGCCAAAGGACCCATGCGGCCTATTTGAATTGCCCGGCCGCGGCGGCATCACCGCCCGCCGGAATTGGCCGGCGCGCTGAGCGCGCTCTGCCCCCAGTTGGACACGATATCTGCGATCTGATTCGCGATGGGGATCATCGCGGTGCTGGGGGTGAGGCAGAGCGGGTCGTCGATGAGGGCAACGCGTTTGTTCCTGAAGGCGGGGATCGGCAATTCGCCGGCGCGCCCGAACTGGGCGATGAGTTCATCAGGCGTTGACGGAGTTGGCGCTGGGGAGCGTGGCGCGCGCGGAGCAAAGATGATAATGGCGTCCGGTGCGAGTTTGTTCAGGTCTTCCATGCCGAGCGTGATCCACGGGCCGCCGGTGGTGGGGACGGGCGTGCCGCCGAGGCGTTGGAGAAGCTGGTAGTGAAAGCTGCCGGGGCCGAGCGCGCCGATGGGCTTGGTGCCGGAGACGAGGAGGATGCGTCCCGCGGCCTTGACGAACGGGCCGCGATCGCTCCAGGCGAGGCGCATGGCGTCCTCGAAGGGCATGGCGGGCTTGATGTGCTCGGGAGGCGTGGGCTTCGCCGCGGTTCCGGGTGGGCTAAACGCGCCGAAGTTGTCGTCGATGCCGCGAGTGGCGAATTGGAAAACCGTGTCATCCATGTCGCGGGCGGACTGCGCAATCTCATCGAGCGACAGCGGATTGAAGTTCTGGACCACCCATTTGTTTGCATTCGCGAGTTGAAGGAGTCGCGGCGGGAGTGACTGGGCGCCCCACTGGATGAAGATGTGGGTCGGGCGGACGCGGATCAGGGTTTCGTAGTCGATCGTGCCGAGTTCGCCGCAGGTCGGGATGGATGGGTCGAGCGCGAGGTCGTAGGCGTGGCGCCCGACGATCTGGGCTTCGTATCCGAGGTCCTTGAGGATGATGGCCAGGGCGGGGCTGAGCGCGACGATGCGGAGTTCGGTCGTCGCGGGCCTGACCGGCGCCGGACCCTGGCTTGGACTGCGGCCGCAGCCGACCAGCGGGAGAATGGCGACCAGCATGTATAGAAAGGAACGAAGACGCACCGCAGACGCTAGGTGACGATCGCCCAAGATTGCTGAATCCGGGCTGATTGACCGGGGCGGGAGGGGTGCCAAGAATCCTCTCCACGTCCGACTGGCCCAACGGGACGCCTGAGAACGGCGGAACAACGGGTTAAAGAGCGGGATTGCCCCGTGACCTCTTGGACGGCGTCGGGATGAGCGGCAAGGCCGTAAATCCCTGTAATTGAAAGGTTTGAACCATGTCCGACACCGCTGTTGATTCGAAAGTGAAAGAACT
>JBGAPK010000023.1:0-65001 GCA_044221315.1 Phycisphaerales bacterium
GTCGAAGCCTCGACGCACCCGGACAAGGCCGTCGCGGCGGCCGACCGCCTCCGCACTCTCGTCCCCGCCTCCGGTCACATGATCCACATGCCCGCGCACATCGACGTCCGCGTCGGCAAATGGGCCGACGCCGCGGCGCAGAACCGCCAGTCGATCAAGGCCGACACCGCGTATCGCAAGCTTTCCCCCACTCAGGGCATCTACCGCATCTACATGGCCCACAACGACCACTTCCTTTCCTGGACCTGCATGATGCTCGGACGCAAAGAAGAATCGCTCGCTGCAGCGCGGCACATGATCGACACAATCCCCGCAGACTTCGCAAAGGACGCCGCCCCCTTTGTCGACCCCATGATGCTCGTGGAAATGGAAGCCATGATGCGGTTTGGCCTGTGGGACGACATCCTCAAAGTCCCCGAGCCCGCCGAGTATCACCCGATCACCCGCGCCTACCGACACTTCGCCCGCGCCTCGGCATTCGCGGCCCAGGGCAAGATCGCCGACGCCGAGCGCGAACAAGCCCTTTTCAAATCTTCCTCGGCGACCGTCCCCAAGGACGCGATGATGGTCCAGAACCCCGCGCACACTGTGCTGGACCTGGCCGCCCGCACTCTCGCGGGCGAGATCGCCTTCCGCAAGGGCGAGATCGACATCGCCGTCTCCGAACTGACCAAGGCCGTCGAGATCGAGGACTCGCTCCGCTACATGGAACCGCCGGATTGGTTCCAGCCCACACGCCACTCGCTCGGCGCCGTGCTCCTTGCTTCAGATCGCAAAGCCGAAGCTGAAAAGGTCTACCGCGCCGACCTCAAACGCTGGCCGGAGAACGGTTGGGCACTCTTCGGACTGTCCGAATGCCTCGACCCCGCAAGCCCGGAAGCAGCAGCCGTGAAGGCGCGGTTCGACAAAGCATGGGCCGGGGCGGACACCAGGATCAAGGCGACGTGCCTGTGCGTGAAGCCGGGCGAATAGCCAACCGGACCGATCTCATCGACGCCGCTTCGCCGCGACCGCGCCGGCAAGCGCCAGCACGACCGTCGAGCCCGGACTCGGCAGGACATTGACGGCGTAGTTCGCAATTGCGGATTGGGTAGCGCCGTTGGCGTCGATGTAATTGAGCCTGATGGCCGGCTGCTGTCCATTCGGACCGAGCGGGTTGAAGTTGTAGAGTCCCAGCGGCATCCCGCCGGAGTAACCGAGGTTGCCCGCATTGATTTGATGGTTGTAGATCGCGCCGGTGTACGTCCCAATTCCGTTCCACGCGAGGAACCCCGCGTCGAACGTCTGACCAGGCCCGTTAAAGCCGGCCGTAAACGCGGGCTTGAACGGCAGCCACACCGAGGACATCACCGTCGGATTCAAAAACGTCTCGCCGATGCCCACGCTCACCGTGCCCGTGATCAGGATCGTGCCGGCGAAGTTTGGCGTGGTATTCGTGACCGGCGTCAGAGAAAAGGTAAAGGCGCGGGCAGGGGCTTCGAGCCCCAGTGTCGCCGCCACGGCCAGGAGCGGGACAGATGCAAGACCGATTCCATTCTGGCCCAACATAAGCGTTCTCCGGCGGACGAGTGGCTGCAGTTGAGAGGCTTCGCGTAGGAGTTGCCGCGAAGCACACATTCCTTGCAGGGAAGAAACGGCGCCCGCAGCAATCTGTCGTAATTCCCCGAAGCCAGCACTCGGAGAGAACCTGCATCCGGCCCGTCAATGCCCCTTCCAATGGCGAGGCACGACCAGGCTTGCAACGAACGCCACGCCGAAAACAAAGACTATCGCATCCGCGGCAAGGCCAGGGACCGAATTGGGCCGGCGGTAGAACCCCATGGCCGCGAGGCAGGCGCTGAGCGCACCGACGCAGGCCGCAAGCACTTCCGCGTTGGGCGTCAGGATGGCGCTGAAGAAAAGCGCCAGCAGAAGGCAGCCGATCGCGACCCAGGTGCGTGAAATGCGGGCGTCGGGCTTGAGAGCGGCCATCTCGTGATTCTTGTACGCAACGCCACCCGACACTCACTTCTTGACCTTCATCCACGCGTCCAGCACCGGCTGCCGAACGACACTCGTCCAGATCCCATACCCCCTCGCGTTCATGTGCAGCCCGTCCTCGCGGAAGGTTGTGGGATCCGGCTTTCCCTCGCTAGTCAGCGCGGGCGTCACGATGTCCAGATACGCCGCGCCCGGCGTCTTCTCGCAATACGCCCGCACGATCTCATTGGTCTTCCTCATCGCCTCCCAATTCTTCCACCGCTGCAAACTCGGCTTGATCGCGATGTAAAACACCTGCACCTTTGGCCACCCCGCCCGCGCCCGCCGATCAAACGCAACGAACCCGTCCGCGACTGCCTGCGAATCCGTGTTGTCCATCCCAAGGTCGTTGTCGCCGCAGTAGTACACGATAATGCTCGGCTTGTACGGCAGCACAATCCGATCAAACACCGCCAGCACGTCCGCCGTCTTCGAACCCCCAAAGCCCCGGTTCAGCACCGGCGCCGGCTTCATGTCTTCCGTCAGCGTCGTCCACATCCGGATACTCGAACTGCCGATGAACAGCACCTGCCCCGGCGCCGGCGGCGACGCCTTATCCGCTTCCTCAAACGCCCGAATCTCCGCTTCGTACCACGGCGCCGGCGCGGGCCGCGAAACGATCGGAGCCTTCGTCGCTTCCGCCGGCGGTTCCCGCACCCAGCCGCAGAGTGTGAGGAGCGAAATCGAAACAAGAGCAATCGGAATGCGGAATCTCATCTCTCCAGCATACCGCCGCCGTCACCGCGCGCAGTTGGTCGCCCCGATTGCGCCGCACTCCAATTTGTCTCTTGCAACCGCGGACGCTATAAGCAATGGATGCTCCGCCTGACCGGCATCCAACTTCCCCTGAACCACGGCCCCGAAGCCATCGCGCGGGCCGCGGCCGCCCGCCTTCGCATCTCTCCCGGCGAACTGATTTCCTGCACGGTCTTCCGCCGCGCCCACGATGCCCGCAAGAACAACGCCATCATGCTCATCTACTCCCTCGACGTCGAGGTGAAAGACGAAACCGGCGTCCTCAATCGCTTCGCGAAAGATGTCCACGTCAGGCCCACACCGGATATCCAGTACCGCTTCCTCGCGAAGGCCCCCGCAAGTATCCCGACGCGACCGCTTGTCATCGGCTCCGGCCCCTGCGGCCTGTTCGCCGCACTTCTCCTGGCCCAGATGGGCTTCAAACCCATCATCCTCGAGCGCGGCAAAGTCGTCCGCGAACGCACCAAAGACACCTGGGCCCTCTGGCGCAATTCGGTTCTCAACACCGAATCCAACGTCCAATTCGGCGAGGGCGGCGCCGGGACATTTTCCGATGGCAAGCTCTACAGCCAGATCAAGGACCCACGCCACCTCGGCCGCAAGGTCCTCACCGAATTCGTGAAAGCCGGCGCACCCCCGGAAATCCTGACCGAAGCACACCCCCACATCGGCACCTTCCGCCTCGTGAAAATGGTCGAGAGCATGCGTGCCACCATCGAGTCGCTCGGAGGCGAGTACCGCTTCGAATCGCGCGTCACCGACCTCGACATCGAAACCCGCGCCGACGGCACACGCCAACTCCGAGGCGTCGTCCTCGCCGGCGGCGAGCGCCTCGCGTCCGACCACGTCGTCCTCGCTATCGGCCACAGCTCCCGCGACACCTTCCAGATGCTCCACGACCGGGGCGTCTACATCGAACCCAAGCCCTTCTCCATCGGCTTTCGCATCGAGCACCCCCAATCGCTCATCGATGTCGCCCGCTTCGGCAGGAACGCCGGCAACCCCATCCTCGGCGCCGCGGACTACAAGCTTGTTCATCACGCCAAGAACGGCCGCGATGTCTACAGCTTCTGCATGTGCCCCGGCGGCACCGTCGTCGCCGCCACCTCCGAAGAAGGCCGCGTCGTCACCAACGGCATGAGTCAGTACTCCCGCTCCGAGCGCAACGCCAACGCCGGCATCGTCGTCGGCATCACGCCCGAAAAGGACTATCCCGACGGCCCCCTCGCCGGAATCGCCTTTCAGCGCAAATGGGAATCAGCCGCTTTCATCGCCGGAGGCGGCACCTACGCCGCGCCCGCGCAGCGTGTGGGAGATTTTCTCGCGAAGCGTCCGAGCACATCACTCGGCAGTGTCATTCCCTCTTACACGCCGGGCGTGCTCCCGACGGATCTCAGCCCCTGCCTTCCGAACTACGCCATCGTCGCCATCCGCGAAGCACTCGCCAAGTTCGGACACCAGATCCGCGGCTTCGACATGGACGATGCCGTCCTCACCGGCGTCGAGACCCGCACCTCATCACCCATCCGCATCAAGCGTGACGAAACCTTCCAGAGCCTCAACACCAGGGGCCTCTTTCCCGCTGGCGAAGGCGCGGGCTACGCGGGCGGCATTCTTTCCGCCGGCGTTGACGGAATAAAGGTCGCGGAAGCCGTTGCGCAGAGCATGCTCTCCAAGTAGCCCCAGAATGCGCCCCATAGGCCGGGCAGCCGTGTCGGCGCCAGAGCCCATCCATCCGCGTGCTCTTCAAATGAGACCGTACCGAACGTTACACTGTTGGCTCATGAATTCCGCGTCCATCGGTCCCTATCAAGTCCAGCGAGAACTCGGCCGCGGCGGCATGGGCGAGGTCTACCTCGCCCTGGACACCCGCCTCGACCGCGCCGTTGCCATCAAGGCTCTACCCGCTCACCTGGCTCTGGACCCCGATCGCCTCTCCCGCTTCCAGCGGGAAGCGAAAGTCCTGGCCTCGCTCAATCACCCCAACATCGGAGCGATCTACGGACTCGAAGAGGCCGAAGGGCGCCAATACCTGATCCTCGAGTTCATCGAGGGCGAAACACTCGCCGCCCGGCTGGTGAGCGGTGCAATCCCGGTCGAGGAAGCTCTTTCCATCGCGAAGCAGATTGCCGAGGCTCTGGAAGTTGCGCACGAGAAGGGGATCATCCATCGGGACCTCAAGCCCGGAAATGTGATGGTCACGACCGACGGTGTCGTGAAAGTCCTGGACTTTGGGCTGGCACGCACGGAGGAAGGTCCGGTTTCCTCCACGACGGCGCCGGTCGCGCCGGATTCACCAACAGTCGCAACCCCGGCGCGCGGACATCCGCCGCATTCCCCCACAATCCCCGGCGCGATCCTGGGAACCGCCGGGTACATGTCCCCCGAGCAAGCCCGCGGCAAACCCGTCGATAAGCGATCCGACAATTTCTCCTTCGGCTGCGTGCTCTACGAAATGCTCGCCGGGGTCGGCCCCTTCCCCGGCGAAAGCGTCACCGATTCTCTCGGCGCGATCCTCCATCGCGAGCCCGACTGGGCGCTCATTCCCCCGAAAACTCCGGCACGGATCCGCGATTTGCTCCGGAGGTGCCTGGCGAAGGACCGCAGGAATCGCCAGCATGACATCGGAGACGCCCGCCTCGAACTCGAACGCACGCTGGCCGGGAACGATTGGACGGAGGCCCCCGCGGCTTCAAACGCGCGAAGATGGGCCGTTCCCGCCGGAATCGCGTGCGCGGCCGCATTGCTCGCGGCCGGATGGGGGTTCGCCCGATTGCTCGCTCGGCCCGCGCTCGTTACGCCGGCGCAGACGTTCTTCGTTTCCACGACGGTCCCCGACAAGCCGCCGTTTAGCGGTCTGATGGGAATCTCCCCGGATTCGAAGTTTCTGGTGTACGCGGCGTCGCCGGAACTCCCCCCGGACAGCGCCAAGCCAGAAGGTCTGCTGATGGTGAGACGGCTTGACCGCGATGAGACCACAGTGATCGAAGGATCCGAAGGCGCCCGGGAAGCCGCGCTGTCGCCCGACGGTCGCTGGATCGCGTTTTTCTGCGCCAAGGATCGCGCCGGCGGCAAGTTCAGTCTGAAGAGGGTCGCCATCGAGAACGGGCGGCCGTCGGGCAAGCCGGACACCGTCTGCGAACTCTCGCAGAGCAGTCCGCCCTTCCTTTGCTGGGCGTCGGACCGGGAGATCGTGTTCTCATCGCCGTGGGAACCCACGATCTACGCGGTCTCCGCGTCTGGAGGCGAGCCGCGGGTGGTGCTCCGCGAGGATCTTCCCAAGGGAATCGAGAGCTGGCAGTTCTTTCGACCGTTGGTCGCGGGTCGGTCCATTCTGGCGACCCGTTGGTCCTTTGTGGGACAGAAAATCAAGGTCAGTACCGAAGCGATCGAACTCGCCTCGGGAAAGCGGACTGTGGTGCTTCCCGACGCCGGTGGGGCACAGTACGTGCCGGATGAGAATGGCGGATATCTGATCGGGATGAGGAGCACCTTGAACAGCCTTATCGCGATCCGGTTTGATCTCGGCGGGCTGCACACCGTCGGGGAACCCATGACGGTGTGGAGCGGCAGTCCGATCAACGCGTTCGGCGTGGCGCCGAGCGGCACGCTCGCGATTGCGACGCGATCGCTCGACGTCTCGGATCGGCGATTGGCGTGGATCGACGAGAAGGGCAAGCCCCAGCCCATCCCAGGTATATCCAGGGCGTTTTCGCAAATCACCGTCTCCCCCGACGGCGGGCGCGTGCTGGTGCAGTTGGAAGACCCGGGCACGGCAGAACTGAACTCCGACCTGTGGGTGCAGGATCTGGCACGACGGACATTCACACGCATCCCGGTCCAGGGCGCGCTGATCAACGTCATCTGGAGCAACGACGGGCAGCGGATTGCCTACGGCCTGGCCCGCGACAGCGCGTTCTCGATCTGGGAACGCCGGAGCGATGGCTCGGGGGAACCGGTTCAGCTCGTCTCCGGCTCGGATAGCCGGACGTTTCTGGCCCCGAGCGTTTGGTCGCCCGACGGCAAAATATTGTCACTTGTCCAGGTTGATATGTCCACGGGCAATGCCGACGCTTACCTGCTCGAGCAAGATGCCGGGTCCAAGCAGTGGGCCGCGAAGCCTTACCTGAAGTCCCCGACCAACGAAGATCTCGGCAGGTTCTCGCCGGACGGCAAATGGGCCCTGGTAACGTTATCCCAGTCCGGACGCGACGAGCTGTACGTCCAGCGATTCACCGGCGAAGGCGACGCGGACGCGAAGGCGGGGCGCGTGCAGGTCTCCACCGGCGGCGGAACCTCGGCCTGGTGGAGCCCCGACGGCAAGGAGATCCGGTACCTCGACGCGGACAGCCAGGTCATGAGCGTGCTGGTGAGGACCGATCCGGCGTTTTCGGCGGCGGAACCCAAGGTCCTCTACAGCATCAAGGACCTGAAGACCAGAGGGAGTACTTTCGCGCCCGACGGCCGCCTGATGGTCGTGCTTCAGGGAGAGAGCGAACGAACCACCAAGTCGGTCGGCCTCGTCGTCAACTTCCTCGACGAACTCCGGGCGAAGATGGCGACGGCGAAGTAGCCCGTCCGCGGCGCGAAGTTCACGGGCATTCGCAGTGCTAAGGTCACGTTCGGAATCACTCTTGCCGATTCCGTTTACATTTTGCGTGCCTTGGCATTTGTCCTCCCCCTTTCCCAAAGGGGGAGGTGGCATCGCGCAGGCTTTGCGGAGCGATGACGGAGGGAGTTTCGGAAGTCTTTGCGGCACAGTCGCGGCCATGATCGCGTGAGTCTTACGTGGAATCCGTATCAGGCGCCATCCGGAGTCTCAGGCTCGACGAGATTCGCAAGCTGCCTCAGCGATTCCTGCCAGCCGAGATAGCACATCTCCGGCGGGATGACGGCGGGGACGCCCTCCTGGACAATTTCGAGATCTGTACCGCAGAGCACTTTTCGCAGCGTGATCGTGACACGCATCTCGCCCGCAAGATTGGGATCGTCGAACTTGTCCGTGTAGCGGATCCTCTCGTGTGGCGTGAGCTCGGTATACGTCCCGCCGAAGGAGTGGGCTTTGCCGGTTCCGAAGTTCGTGAACGACATGCGGTATCCCCCGCCGACGCGAGGGTCTGATTCGTGGATAGTCGCGGTAAATCCGTACGGCGCGATCCACTTCACCATCGCCGCCGGTTCGAGAAACGCACGGTACACGCGTTCGGCCGGGGCGCGAAGGACGCGGTGGAGACGAATGGTGTTGGTGGCTTTGGTCATCAACGAAGCTCCTGAATCCCGAACACGTCAGCAAACCGCGGGGCAAATCAAAGTTTCAGGTCACATAGAAAGCCCATGGCCTCCATGGCCGCGGGCCATCGGAGCAAAGTTACGATCGTGCGATCTCGCAGGTCACGATGCGATAGCCAACGTCCAGCGCATCCAAAGAAAGAAGAGGCCGATTGCGCTCGGCCCAGCGCCCGCTCGCAAGATCCGCGCGAAGCTTGGCCACCCCCGGCTCCGCATCAATCCGCGAAAAACTTGACATCGACCTTCGCCGATCGGCCTCCAGGTACAGTTCCGGCCGGCGCCAATACGCCGCGAGCATGCCGTCGATGCAATCGTGCGGAATGGCAAAGGGCGTCATTCGCACCGGGCCGATGGCCCGTTCCAGCATCGCGGTCAGTGCGGGTGCGGTCGGGAAAATCGTGCGGTCGTGAGCGAGGATCTCGGGGAAGTAGTCTTCCGTAAGCCAGAACGGAGCGGCATCGGGAACCCAGGTCAGCAGTACGGCCCGCTTGCGCGCAACGCGGGCCATTTCCTTGAACCCGCGCTCAAGGTCCGGCCAGTGATGAGCACTCAAGATCGCCATCGCCGCGTCGGCCGACGCGGTTTCAACCGGAATCGCTTCCGCCGATCCCTGAAGGCACGGCGCAGCACCTTTCGGGCGCTGACGAATCATGACCCCGGATGGTTCAACCGCGACCACGGTCCGGTTGTGCGGTTCGTACGACCCCGACCCGGCGCCGACATTGACAACGCTCGCGGCATCCCCGAGCGCAGCGTCGATCGCCGCGGCGATCCGCGGATCCGGCTGGCGGAACGATGCATACGTGCCGCCGATGGTGTCGTAAAGAGCCATGCGGGATGATACGGATTTCACTTCATGTTCTCGTGCCATTGCAATTGTCCTGCCCCTTTGCCAAAGGGGGAGGTGTCATCGCGCAGGCTTTGCGGAGCGATGACGGAGGGGGTTTCGAATGTCTTTTCGCTCCGATCTCGGTCAAGGTCGCGCAATTCTCAAATGGATTTCGTTTGATTCCTTCTTTGATATGCACGGACAAATACGGCCCAACGCAATTCACTCAGCCACGGCCCGCCTGATCTGTTCCCCGTCGATTTTGACCATCGTCATCATCGCCCGCATCGCCTTCGCAGCCTTCACCGGGTCCGGGTCCGTGACCAACTCCATCAGAATCTTGGGCTGAATCTGCCACGAGACGCCGAAGTGGTCGGTCAGCCACCCGCACGCGACCGGCTTGCCCCCCGCTTTCACGAACTTGTCCCAGTACTCATCCGACTGCTGCTGCGTGTCGCTGAGCGCGGCGATGGAGAAGCCCTCGGTAAACGTGAACTGCGGCCCACCGTTGAGGGCGATGAACAAGCGCCCGTCCAGCGTGAACTCGACGGTCATCACACCGCCCGCCTTGACGTGGGACTTGGGTCCCAGATCCGGGTAGTGCGTGACACGCGTGATCTTCGAATTCGGAAAGACCGACGCGTAGAAACGAGCGGCCTCCTCAGCCTGGTTGTTAAACGTCAGGAATGTGATGATTTTGGGCATGGGAGAATCGTACCTGCACCTACGTAAGCGTGTGGCACCACCCGCCTCCGCCTCTCCTCTTGTACACTGCGCACCATCACAATATGAAAGGAAACACCCCCTTGGATTTCCTGACCTCCCTCTGGCTCCCCATCCTCCTCTCCACAATCGCCGTCTGGTTCATCGCCACCATTCTCGGCATGGCCCTCCCCCACCACAAACAAGACTGGATCGGCATCGCTGACTCCTCCGGGGGAGGCGAGGACGGTTTCATGGACTACCTCCGCAAAAGCGGCATCAAGCCCGGCAACTACCTCTTCCCCGATTTCCGCACCAGCGCGCAGTTGAAGTCCGCGAAAGTGGAGAAGGCTCTGGCGGAAGGCCCGGTCGGACACCTCAGCGTCTGGAAGACGCCCGTGACCATGGGCGACAAAATGATCGGCGGCTTCATTGTGTATCTCGTCGTCAGCATTCTCATTGCCTATCTCACGCGCGTCGCGCTCCCGGGGTCAGCCTCATTCGCAAAGGTCTTCCAGATCGCCGGCACCGCCGGCATCCTTGCGTACTCGTTCTCGTTCATTCCGAACGCTTTGTGGTTCGGTGCGTACAAGCGGACGATTGTCGCTTCGATCTTCGATGGGATTGTCTGCGGGCTTGCGACGGGAGCGATCTTTGCCTGGCGGTGGCCGCACGCATGATGGGGCACCGGGCGTTCCGGGGTTTCGGTCAAAGACTCAATCAACCCGGGCGCATCTCTCAAGTTCTTTGAACACACCCCAGCGGACGAAGGAGCGGGGCGTCTTCGAGAGATCGTGAGTTTCCATGACGCACACCGTTGCTGTTCATGCCATTTGGGGAATCTGCTCGATCGCCCCAAAGAAGAAGTCGGTGTTCGGTTGTTCGATCCCGAATCGTTTCAGCTTGGAAGCGATCTGGCCGCGGTGGTAGGTGGAGTGATTCACAATGTGGCGAAGCATCGCCCAGCGCTGCAGAGTAAACGTGTAGTCGCCGATCCTGGGGTCGCTGCCGCGCAGCGTCAACACGGTGTTGAGCCACTCCGCCGTAAGCGTGGGTCGCAGCTTCTCGAAGTGGCTGTAGGCACGCTCCAGCAACCGGTCCGCATCATCCACACCCCCCACCGTGGTCAGGTCGGATTCGCGTGGGGGAGTGCGGTCATTCGGATCGCCGGCCAGCGTGCGCAGGTGGGACTCGCTGACCACGGCGATGTGCTCGAGGGTCGAGCGCACCGATGACCACCCCGGAATCGGCGCCGCGACGAATTGCTCGGCGGTCAACTCGCGGCAAGCATCGAGGACTTTGATATTTGCCCAGCGATCGTACTTGAACAACGCCACGACATCGTCTTGCATGTGAACCTCTCCCGGGCTTGGGGCACTGTGGAAATCGCGAACGGTGGCATGTTCTCGTGGACTCGAAAGGAGGAGACGCGTGCTGACACCCGCCGATCCCGAAAGTCAGTTCGGCTTCACCCGCGCTGCGGCGTCGGGAGACGGAATACTTGCAACGGCCGCGTTCAAGGAGCGCCAGATTGCGTGTTCTTTGGGCTGCGGGCTGACCTGGATGCGCACGACCGAGCTTGCATCGGTTTGAGCGACGGATTCCACCAACAGGCGGAGATCGATCGGTTCAAACGTCGCGAATGCGTCAATGAGGTGCATGCGCGCTTCGAAGTGGTTCGGCGCGGTCCGCACCACATCGACCCGTACGGGAGTGCCGCTGATGCCTTTCTTCTTGTCGGCCGCGAAGGCGTCCATCAGGCCGTTGTAGTACTTCTCGAGCAGGTTATGGATGCGGGCCGCATCGGGCGCGGGCTCGTTGATCCACATCACAATTGCGTACGACCAAAAACCCTCGGCTTTGCGATCTCGCCAACCGGGCGCGAACCGCAACGACTCGGTTCCCGTTGGCAATTCCGGCGCAAAGGCGGGCGGGAGCGGAAAGGTCTCGGACTTCCAGCCTTCAAGAGAAACGGCGTCCGCTCGCTGAATTGCCGCGGCTCCGTTCAATCCCTCGACCGATGCGGGCGTCGGTGTGGTCTCCTGCGCGGCACAGCCGGTGAGGCAAACGATGACGCCTAGAGGCGGGAGCCCTCGGACAAGTATGTACAATGACATGCTCCGTAATTCTGTAGGACAAGGCCACCTGCACGAAGTCAATTACTGCCGAATATTCAGCACCGTCGCGGTGATGCTGTCGTTCTGGTCGATGACGTAAAGCGAACCACTGGCCGGACCGGTGATTTCAAGCGAGACCGGGTAGGTGCCGGTCGTCGGCACCGCGATGGCGGCGTTGCCGCTGATCGAAGTGTGGATCTGGGCCTGATTGAATGCGAAATATGTCCACGGACCCGCCGCGCTCCCGAGGCGGACGCGGAGTTGATAGACGCCCGTCGCGCTGACACGGGCGCTGGTGGACCAGTTGATCACCGCGGTGCCGGCGGAGAGGTTGAGATTCTGCACGCTGCCGATGACGGTCGTGACCGAGCTTGGGTTCAGAGAGTTTGCGGGCAGGTTCGTAACTGTCCAGTTCTGAACGGTCGGCGGCAGATACGCCGATGGCGGCTTGCCGTTGAGCATCTTTGAATCGTCGACACCGACGGATAGCAAGGGGCCGGCGAGGTATGTCCGGAACCACCAGTCCGTCGTGCCATCGGCGGAAGAACCAGTCGTTCCAGCAATCGCGGAAAGCACGGTGAGAAAGCCGTTGGGGCCGTTGAACGCAAAGGTGTACTTGCTGCCGGCGGTGACCTGCACGCCGGAAACGGGAAAGCTCAGCACGCCCAAATTGGTGAGAGTGGCGGTCGTTGTCGCGAGGAGCGTGCCGCCGATGCCCACGCCGCTATACACCTTGACGGTGTTGGGCCCGGGCGGGCCGAAAAGCCCACTGCAGTACAGATCGATCTGGGCGAGACTCCCGCTCTTGTCCGCCGTGAACGACTGCCAGCACGGCTGAAAGTTCTGGATGACGATACCGTGGTTCGACCCCGAATCCTGGGCAAGATCGATCGTGGGCGTGCTCCCACCCGCGATGATCGGAATCCCCACGAGGGCCTGCGCCAACGGCGCCGGCGTCACGGGCTCGCGCGGCGTCAGCGTCGTGAACTGCCCCGAGGGCGAACGCACGTCGATCTCCAGCCACAGCGGCGTCGCCGCCGCAAAGACCGATCCGAAGTCGAGCGACGTCGTGAATCGCCCCGCGCTCACCACGACGTTCGGCGTGATCACCTGCGGCCCGACCTGCGTGCCACCCGAAGCAGCGTCGTACAGCCGGAACCTGAAATCGGTAGCGCCGTTCACGCCCGATCCACCCGAAGTGAGCTGCCCTTGGTACGTAAAAGAAGTGTTCGATTGCGCTCCGGCGGTCAGGGCAACGCAGCACGTGAACAACGCAGCAAACAAGCGGATTGGCATGGCAACTCCTGGCAAGTGCTGAGTCTACCCGGCGAGGCGTGCGAGACCAAGACCAATCTGCCCGCTGGAACTGTCAGCGACGGGAGGAACCGGGCTGCATTCCCATCAAGCCGCTACGGCGCCGGCGTGGATAGGCACACAGGAAGCACGGATCGGCCCCGCTCCCTTCTGCTGCTCGCGAACTCGGACTCCACGGGCTTCATCGGTTCTACCGGCGGCGTTCTTCCCGGCGACACGCCCTACAACGCCGGGGCCGCCAGCGGAACGTCGGAAGTCTCCTCGGCCACCACCGGCGCCGGGTCGGCGGTCATGGTTTCATCCAGACCCGGCAACGAGATTCTTCTCTCGTTCACGGTCGACCGCGAGATTGCGTACCGGGTCAGCGGGTCGATCACCATCCCCGGCCCGAGCGCATTCAGCGCTATTGCGCTGCAGCACTTCGACGGATTTGCCTGGCGCCTTCGAGTGAAACGGCGCGGTGAACAGCCCCCGCTTCCATTCCCGCGCTCGACGGGAGCGGGCTCGGTTGGCGCATGCCGCGCAGCGCAGGCTGGGAGACAGGCGATGGTGCCCAGCAGGGCACGGCGGGAATGTCGGATAAACGCCGACAAAGTCATACCCCGTGTTCTCGAATGCCATGAGCCGCTCGAACAGCCTGATGCGATTGTTGTAGCATGAGGTCTTGAAGGGACGCCTTGGGACGATCGCACCACTCGCGCAAGAACCGCGAGTGGTGCCACCCGCCCGACGGATGGCTGTATCAAACCCATCTTCAGGATGTGATTCGACCTGCCGCACCGACCCGCCGAGGAAACTCCATGCACCATCCCCGCCACGCCCTTGCCTGCCTCCTCGCCCTCGCCTGGTCCATGCTTCTCTGCCTCCCCGTCCCGGCGCAGCCCTCTCAGCCCGTTCAGCCAAGCCCCTTCACGGATTCGCCCAAAGTCCCCGACACGCCCGCCTACGCCCGCGCCCGCGAGGTGATGGATGTGATCAACAAGGCCGACTCCGCCGCATACCTTCACTATCTCCAGGAATCGTTCGCGCCGCAGTTGCGCGACGCCGTCCCGGCAGGGGATCACACCGCCGCGTACAACGACGTTGTTTCCCGCTCGGGCAGGCTGACGCTCCACAGCGCGCGCTCGTATACCCCAGCCCTCCCCGACACGCACGCCGTTCTCATCGTCCGCACCGGCATCTCCGAGCAGTGGCTCGCCATCGTCCTCGACGTCGAGGACAATCCTCCCCACAAGATCACCAGCCTCAGGTTCGATCGCGCCCGCACGCCCAGCGACGTGCCCAAGGGCGAACAACTCACCGACGACCGGATCGCCCAGGAGCTCGGCGCCTACGTCCAACGCCTCGCCAAGCAGGACGCCTTCAGCGGCACCGTTCTCCTCGCCAAGGACGGCAAGACCCTTCTCACCCTCGCCGTCGGCCAGGCCAACCGCGACTTCCGGGCCCCCAACACGATCGATACGAAGTTCAACCTCGGCTCCATGAACAAGATGTTCACGGCCGTCGCCGTCCTGCAGCTCGCCGAGCAGGGCAAGCTCTCTCTCGACGACAAACTCGCCAAGCACCTCGACACCTCCTGGCTCAGCCAGGACATCCTCGACCGCGTCACGATCCGGCAACTCCTGAGCCACACCTCCGGCCTGGGGTCGTACTTCAACGAAGTCTTCGAGCGCACCAGCCGCTCCCATTTCCGTGTCGTGAACGATTACAAGCCCCTCGTCGTGAATGAAACCCTCGCCTTCGAGCCCGGAACCGAGCAACGCTACAGCAACACCGGCATGCTCATCGCCGGCGCCGTTGTCGAAAAGGCCGGCGGCACCGACTACTTCGACTACATCCGTCAGCATGTCACCGGCCCCGCCGGCATGACCGCCACCGACTGCTACCAGCTCGACAAGGTGAACGAGAACCTCGCCGTCGGCTACGAGCGCCTCTCCACCCCCACCGGCACCGAGTATTTCAACAACATCTTCGCTCACGTCTTCCGCGGCGGCCCCGCCGGCGGCGGCTACTCCACGGTCACCGATCTCCTTCGATTCGATCAGGCGCTCCGCGACGGAAAACTCCTCAAGAAGGAATCGCTCGCTTCGGCATGGACTCCAATCCAAGCGGCGCACTCCTTCAACTACGGCCTGGGCTTCTTCGTCGAGCAGACGCCGGCCGGGCGAGCGGTCGGTCACGGCGGCGACTTTGCCGGAATCAGCGCCCAGTTCAGGATGTACCTCGACAGCGGCTATACCGTCGCGGTCCTGTCCAACTACGACGGAGCCGCGCCGCTCGTAGAGGCCAAAGCGCGGGAGTTGATCGTCCAGGGGCGATGAGCGACCGCAGCGACCCGCGCTCACTCAATCTAGTACTGCCCGTACCGGCCTTTCACGCTCTCGATCAGCTTTTCCGGGTCAAACGCCACGCCGTCCTTGATCACGACCTCGACATTCTCAATGTCGCGGATTTTCGTGCTCGGATCGCCCCGAACAACGAACAGATCCGCGTTCTTGCCAATCTCAATCGAGCCGATGGACTTCTCCCGTCCGAGGTAGACCGCGCCATTCAACGTCGCGATCCGGATCGCCTCCAATGGCGTGAAACCCGCCTCAACCAGGAGTTCGACCTCGCGATGATCCGAAAAGCCGGGAATGACATTGCCGATTCCCGACGGATCGCACCCGGCGATCAGGAGGCCCCCTGCCCGGGCAAACGCGAGTTCCATTGCCATCCCCCGCTTAAAGATCTTGGTTGTCTGCGCGGCCGCGTCCGCGGGCTGGCTCGCCATCCGATTCCGCAGGAAGAGGTACGCCGTGCGTGCTTCGGGCGTCAGCACGTCCATCGCGCGCGGGTTCAGCGTCGGCCGATTGGGCAAGAATCCCTCGAACACCGGCAGCGTCGACGTCAGGGCGACGTGGTGCGCAATCAAGTCATCGATCAGGGCCTTGGCCTCCGGCCCGTCCGGCTCGGCGTGCCCGACGAATGCCTGCGAGTCGTACAACGGGCAGACGTCCGGCTTCTTGTCCGGGGAGAACTGCGTGTTGACCATGAAGCCGTGCTCGAGATTGTCAATGCCGAGCGCGATCGCCTCCGGGTAGGTCACCGAGCAGAGGTGACCGGTGACCTTCAGCCCGCGTTTGTGCGCCTCGTCGATCGCGGCACCAAGCTCGTCGCGCGTGATATGCATATACGCCTTGAACGATGTCGCCCCGGCATCGGCCCAGAAGTTGACAAATCGGCGCGCATCGTCCGCATCCTTCAGTTGGTACATATGAATGAACGGCCCACCCTTGCCCTGGAGGCACGGAGCCGTGACGTCCATGTGCGGGCCGATCAACTTGCCCGCATCGATCTGATCGCGCAGGTTGATGTCCGACTGACCCTCAACGCTGCCCGCGGTCCGCACCGTGGTGACCCCGCAAGCAAGGTACAGGCGGGGCGAAGTGAACATCATCTGGGGCACGATGACGGGCTCTTCGCTTCTCCCCGCCGCGTTCAGGTTCGGCATGGCGACGTAGTACATGTGCTCGTGCATGCCGACGAGGCCGGGCAGCACGGTGCGCCCGCGCATGTCCAGGACTGTGGTATCGGGCGAGGCAGTGACGTCGGCACCGGAGTCAATCGCCGCGATCTTGCCGGCCTCGATTGTCACGTTCTGATCTTCCGTAGCAGGCTTGCCGGTCCCGTCGATAATGCGCACATGGCTGAGGACGATGCGCGGTGCCGCCGAGCGAACATACGGCTTGACGCCTTCGGCGAACTCGGGAGACGCGGCCCCGGCGGTGGAGACTGCAACCAACCCGAGTACCACGGCTCCAAGGCATCTCATGTGTGTCTCCAGACGGGCCCCATCGATCGCTTCACGGCGTCACGGTCCGCTATTCAGCCTCCCACTCTACCGCCTGTCCGGTGCTCGGATGCCAATACCGCTCTCGCGGCCGCCAAGTCGTTCCCGTCACGACACCCCGGGCGGGAGTATCGCTTACCCCTTGGGCTCATAGCGCATCGCCACGACGCCCGAGCCGATTTCCATCCGGCTGACAAGCCTCAGGTCGACGTACTTCGAAAGGCCCGCGAACAACGTGGGGCCGTGGCCGGCGATTCGGGGGTGCACGATGAACTCGTACTCATCGATCAATCCGAGCTCCGCCAACGCGAGCGGGAGCGTCAGTCCCCCGACAAAGAGCCCCTTGCCCGGCTGCTGCTTGAGCTGGTGCACGGTCTTGCCGAGATCACAACGGATGAGCTGTGCGTTCCAATCGACATGATCAAGCGTTCTCGAGACGACGTACTTCTTTGCGGCATCGATCGTGCGTGCGAAAGGTTGCATCCAGCCGGGCCCGCTTCGCACCACTTCTCCATCCGGAAGCCGCCACGCTGACTCCATCATTTCGTAGGTCACGCGCCCGAAGAGGAGGGCATCAGCCTGTTCGATGTTCGCGGCCACGTGATGGTGCAGGGCTTCGTCGGGGAGGCCCGCTCGATGATCGCAGCAGCCGTCCAGTGTGACGTTGATGCAATAGCGGAGGGGTCGCATGAAGGAAAAGTATCCGGCCGTTGGAATTGACGTCGTAGTCCGCCCTAGGGACAGGCGAGGGCGTCGTACGCGGTCGCGAAGAGAACAAAGTCTGCATCGTCAACGGCGTTGTCGTGGTTCAGATCGGCGGGGCAGCCGGCGGGCATGGAGGGGTCGGAACAGTCCAGGAGGTTGTACGCCCCGGCAAAGATCACAAAGTCCGCATCCTCGACCTGCTGATCACCGTTGAAATCGGCGGGGCAGGGCGGGCCCATCCCGACGATGATGAGCGCGGGAATCGGCGCTGCGGCCTCAAGTGCGACTCCAAATGTCAAATCGGGCGAGGTGGCGAAGCTCGCCCCGAACGTGCCTCCCGCCCCTTCATCGGCATCGGGATAGGCGAACGAATTCGCGGTGAAAGTGATGGTGCGGGAAATTGCCGCCGTGCCGGTGTTTCCGACGCGGATCCGGCCGGAGTAGAAGATTGTTTCGAACTTCTGAGGGCGCGGGTTGAGAAGCAAGTATCCCGTATCTGCCGCGAATGAAAAGGCCGAATTCGGCGTGCCCAGTATGCGATCCGAGCCCGACTGAGAATGAGCCAGCGCTTTCGAGTTTGCGGTGCCCACCTCCGCCTTGAAGCTGAGCAGGCTGTCGCCCAATGCCGCGAGGCCAAAGTTCTGAATCTTCTGCGAGTTGCAGAGCCGGAGCGGCGCCCAGGCGTGCCCGTCTCCGTAATCACCGCTCGAGACCAGCATCCCGTCGTGGTAGACGCTGATTTGGAAATCGATGGTCCTGGGACCGGATGAAACATCAATCGCGATCGAGGACGACCAGCCGGTGCCGTCGTTCACCTGGTATTTCACACCCCAGACGGCGAACGAGTGGGCGCAGAAACAAATCAATATTGCCGCGGCAATTCCACAGCGTTTCATGTAGTGGCTCCCTCACGTACATCTCTCGCGCAAGGGATCGTACGCGACTGCCAGGAATAGACGGCGCCTGAAGCACGGCAATTGGGGTATGAACGTGGATACGGGAGAATTGCCGAGTTCGGCACGAGCAGGGGCCTTGCGAATCGGGTCAACGGCGGAGGGGCGGACAATGCGGCGCTCAGGGCACGCCTGGACCGGATCGAGGCGATGCTGGCGGAGCAGAAGCCGGTCGCTGCCAAGTAACCGTCATCCCTGCACACTATTCAGCACTGAGGATTGCTGGACGCATCACCTCCGACGCCGAGCTGCCACCAGTCCGCCGAGGCCGAGCAGAGCCGCGGTGCCTGGAATTGGCACGTTGTATGTCGCGATCACAGGCGTCGAGGCGACGTTGCCGTTTGGGGGATTCAGGACTCCCGTAAAGTCGGCAAAGAGCGCGACTTCGTTTCGCGGGTCGAGCGGATCAAGGTCCATCGCGGTTTGGCCGTAGCCCCAGAGGAGCGTCGAGATGGAGCTGCCCAGCGGGTGGGAGGTCGGGTTCGCCGGCACCTGGATGGGGCTCCCCGGTCCGAACCAGGTTGAACCGAAACCAAGGCCGAATTGGTTCAGGAATGGGTCCCACGCGACGGCCTCGCTCGCGGCATCGCCGAACGCCCCCGTCCCCGCCATCACGAAGACGTTTCCGCCCGCGTGCACGTACTGAGCCAGCACGGCTGCGTTCGCAGCGCCCGATCCGGGGCTGCCCGCCAGGAAGACTCCGTTGTACTGCATCAGTGTGGCCAGCGTGAACGCTCCGGGGCTGGTGTTCCAGGTATGGCCAAGGCCGGTCATGTGCGACCCGAGAGATGACCCAAAGGCGATGGGGCTGTTTGTGTAGACCCCGAAGTTGGCGCCGGGCCCCGAAGAGAAGAACCCGGCGACGTTGGTCGCCAGTTGACCCGATTGAGCACTCAACTGGCTGAAGGCGGTATCGGACAGAAGCCACTCATCCCCGATCGCGATAATTCGGCCATCGGATCCCAGAGTGATGGGCCCGCCAACGGTGACGGCCAGGAGAGCGGCCACGCTGAGAAACTGCTTCAACGTCATGCCTATCTCCTCGGGCTTTCGCCCGTACGGGGCTACCCCCACTACCTAGCGTGCGGAGGGAGATGGAGGATCTTGCAGGGAATCGGGGCTTTTTGTTGGGAAGCGAACGGGTGCTTGGGGGTTCCACTCGAATGAGGGGACGCGAGTGGTATCACTTGCCCCGGTGTCCCCCTTCCCGCGCAAAAAACTGAGTTGATTTGATTCTGAATCGGGAGCGCGTCAAGCTGTGAACAGTCGCCCGGGGACGATTGCACCACTCGCGGAGGGACCGCGAGATGATGGCACTCCGGTTTCGATTTCTACCTCGGGTGGACGGATGCGAGTGGCGCCACCTGGCCCGGAGGAGCTTCGGGTGACTTTGGCGAGTTGGCGGATTTGGAGTTGGGTTTGGAGTTGGATCTGGCCGGAGGCTGGTCGAGTCTTGCGATTTGGATGAGCATGGCGGAGGCTTGCATCGCGGTTTTGTCGAAGCGGCGGTCGTTGTGGTCGTCCCGGGCCATGCTCTTGGGGTTGTGGCGGCGGAAGATTTGATGCAGCGCGAGGATTCGGCCGGCGGAGCGTGCCGCGGCGGGGAGGAAGGACTTGGCGACGAAGCGGGCGCGGACGACGGCGGCTCCGGCGATTGATTCCATGCGGGCGGCGACGTCTGGGCGCAAGAGCCAGGTGGAAAGCGCCTCGAGAGAGATCTCGAATTCGTTGGCGATATCGATGAGCGAGGCGTGAGGATCGGCGAGAGCCAGGAGAAGCTCGTGCTCGACTTTGGGCTTGATGGGGCGGTCGAAATCGGGCTTGGTTGGGATTTCGAATGCCTGCGGGCGTTCGCCGGGTTTGAGTGGGTCGGCGATGTCGGGGGCATCGAAGCCGTCGATGGGACGGACGAAGCGCTTGACGTCGGGGAGCCAGTGGCCGGGTGAATTTCCTTGGATCATGGTGCCGTGCACCATACCATACATTTGCCGTACAACTCTGAAAATTCGCTGGTTTTGCGGCAGATTTTTGTAAGTCGTGGCGGGTGTGGGATTTGGGAGTTGGGGAGTTTACAGACGTAGGAAAACGGTGGCATGGGAGAAGAAAAAGCCCACGGCCTTGGAGGACACGGGCTTTGGGTGCGTGAGTGGAGGCTCTCATGAGCCCATGACTGGGGGGAGCCATGGGCTTTCGATTGATCGCAAGTGAAAACGGATGATCGGCGCCCTTTCGGTGATAGATCGAAACCTCTTGATCGCAGTCTCCTGAGAGGTTGCACGCGCTGCCTTGGGCGGCGCGCGACTTCACGGGAGGCGCCACGCAGATTGATCCGCCAATCGGTGGGCGCGCTAGGAGCTTTGGGCACGTTTCCGGGGACCGCTCCGTGCGGCCTCGCATTGGAGGAGAAGAGCATGCGTCCGAGTCAATTTACTGCGCTCATTGTGTCGGTTGGCGCCGGTGTCGGTCTGCCGCGGGCGATGGGTGCCGTCTACACGCTCGATTCGGTGTACGCGGGCGCGTTCGCCCTCACGTCGATCTACCCGGACGGGGACGGATCCGTGCACTCATGGACGGACCCGGCGTCGTTGAACGAGCACCTGTTCGCTGATACGTACGCGGGCACCGGGTTTGTCACGGCCGATACAACACTGACCTACTCAACCACTTCGAACAAGATCTCGGGCTCGGGGTCCTCTGCCGTCCACATCACGCAGGGAGACGTGTGGGAGTTGATTGGCCAGTCCGAGTCGTTCATCCAGATTCTGTTTACGGTGACCGCCCCGACGTTGTACCAGTTCGACGTGCACACGAATTACTCCTTGTTCCCGGGAACGACGTCCGCGCAGGTGACGTTTGTGAACCGCTGCATCGGAGTCAATTACGGCTCGGGAGCGTCGGGCTTCGGCGGAGCGAGCGGCCTGCTCAGCCCCGGGCAGTACTTCATCACGTGCCAGTCCAAACTGATCTACGACACCATCCCGCCGTTCAACACGCCGCTGGTCGATTCAACCTCGTCGTACTCGTTCGATCTGACGCTCACGGAGGTGCCCGGGCCTTCGACGGCGTGGCTAGGCGGGTTGCTGGTGGTGGCGGGCAGAAGGCGACGGTGAGGAAGCGGCAATCTTGGGCTGATGGATGCGGCGAGAAACGTGTCGGTCACGGGATAGGGCTTTAAAAGATTGTGCTCGCACCACTCGCGGAGGAGCCGCGAGATGGTGGCACGGTGATCTTGATTTGCACTCCGAATTCCAGATGCGGTGCCGCCTGCACCTCAAATGTTTCAGTGGCTCCGATCCGATGCTCTCGTTACACTTTGCTGATCGCGGGGTTTGTTTCGGAGGAATCTCATGGCCGGTGTTTTTGCGATCAAGCGTGCGAGCGGGCGGTTGGTCGGGAAGGTGAGCGGGCCGGTGGGATCCATGTTGATTCTCGCGAGCATCTGCTCGGCGGGAGCTCCGACGATTCAGCCGAT
Source organism: Phycisphaerales bacterium (assembly GCA_044221315.1). Taxonomy (GTDB): domain Bacteria; phylum Planctomycetota; class Phycisphaerae; order Phycisphaerales; family UBA1924; genus JAFEBO01. The sequence goes on from JBGAPK010000023.1 coordinate 21,989, forward strand.
CCCTCGGCTGTTTGGGGCGGACGTCTGCCGCATCATGCAGTCGAGCGGCGATGGACGGGCGTTTGTAGGACTGGCGGGAAGCCGCGTCGCACGCTGGAGCGTGTGGGCCGGATACGAAACGCTCGGCACCCCGACGACGGTGACTGCGTCGACGGTTGCGACGAACTTTGATTCGTCCGTCGCGGTGGGCTATGGCTCGATGCACGTCAGCATGAACAACACGCGGCTGGATGGGTTCCGGTACACGCGCGCGGACGGGCTTGTGACGGTTGACTATGTCGGACCGCCCCCACTCAATAAGGATGGGACGATGATCTATGCCGTCTCGTCGGACGGCAACACCATTGCCGGCACGATGGGCGCGGAGGACGATCCGACCGGCACGATCCGGTGGCCTTTCAAGCGCGTCGGCACGACGATGACGTATCTACCCATGGCGGCCGGGGCCTACGGCTATGCGTATGACATCAGCCGCGATGGCAATGTTGTTGTCGGGTACTCATCTGTGACGTCGAACAAGATGGCATGCCGCTGGCTGGCGAACGGAACGAGGCAGGATCTTGGGGTTGCTCCCGGCGGCACGCAGTCGCTTGCGCGGATGACCAACAGCGACGGCTCCGTGATCGTGGGCTGGTCGGACACAACCACGCTGAAGCCGCTGCGCTGGACGCAGGCCACTGGAATGAAGTTGTATGTGCCTCTGACGACGGGGACGCCGACGGTCAATTGCCTGGCGGGCACCGGGGCCGTCGCGGGCGGTTCGTGCTCACCGGGCGTTGCGACGATCTGGTTCGATCCGGCGACGCCGGTGGATTTCGGCACGTATCTGCAGGGCCTGGGCGCGAATATGACGGGCTGGACCGCGCTTTCTGAAGTACGCGCGATCAGCGACGACGGAATGATCGTGTATGGAACCGGCACGTTCAACGGGGTGACAACCTCGTGGCGCGTGGACCTGAATGGGCCGTGCCCGGCGGACTTCAACATCGACCTGGCGGTGGATGATCTGGACTTTGTGGCGTTTGCCGCGGCGTATGACGTGCTCGAGTGCAGCGTGCTTCAGATGCCGATCGGGTGCCCGGCGGATTTGAATGCGGATGGAGTAGTGGATGATGGGGATTTTGTTTTGTTTGTCGCGGGGTATGACGCGCTGGAATGTCCGTGAGGCGCGGAAGTGTTTCAGACCAATGTGATGTTCATCGATTCGTTGGAGCTAACGCACCACTCGCGGCGAAACCGCGAGATGGTGGGACGCCTGCGTTGTTGTCGACTTGAAGGGTGCTTCTCGTAACGCCACTCGCCTACTTACAGAGCAGTTGGAAATATGCACGGAGGGGGATGGCGCTGGGGCGGATGTTGGCGATGCTGGTGGGGCCGCTGGAGAACTTGGTGAATTCGGCTTTGATGGCGGCGACGAGAAGCGGCTCTTTGGGTTGGCCGGCACGCACGCCGGCCTGGAGCGCGATGCCTGCGATGTTGGCGTCGTTTGGGAAATCACGGAGAGCGGCCTGAAGGTCGGGATCGTCCCATGTCAATCCGGCTTTGGATTTTCCGATGAGGAGAGATGCCGCAAAGCGCGGGTCTTTGGTGTTGTCGCGGCCGAGTCGATCGATTTGGGGCAGTGTGTCGGTCTCGAGATAGAGATGTGCGACGGCGTTGAGAAATTCAGGGTCGGAGGATTTCTGGGCCAGTGCGAGCAGTTTTTCGCCGAGGGAATCACGGAGAGATTCGGCGGTGCGAAGATCGGTCTCGAGGATGGCCGACATCATTTTGGTAAGAGCACGGCCGTCTGCGGGGATTGTCTGTTCGGGGTCAAGGAGGAATCGATCGCGGAGAAGGAATCTGCGAACGGTTGCGGAGTCGGTGTCGCCTTCGAATTCGAGTGTGGCGGCGCAGCGTGCGGCTCTGAGGTTTGGGTCTGCGGTCGCGTCCTGGGAGTCGGAGACGGGGAACTTCTTTTCAATGCGGGCAATGTCTGCCGCGAGGTATTTCTTGTGGGCGTGCGTATTCCACCAGTCGTACGGCCAGAAGAGATCGAGCAAGATGAGGTTTGCTGCCGCAGTCGATTCTCCTTTGTCAACACCCCTGATCAGCGTGTCGCGCTCGGAGAAGGGATTGCGAGTGTCGTGGAGTTCGCAAACCAAGGATTCGAATTGCTCGAGGCTGCCCGACTTGGCGGATTCAGACTTGGCCCACCACTTGCACGCGCCGGCGACATCGCCGGCGCGGAGTGCGCACTCGGCGGCGAGGCCGAAGAGTGCGGCGTTCTTCCAACCTTTGTCGGCCAGAATCGTGTACGTCGCGAGCGCGCCAGCGAATTCGCCGGCGCGATGCTGCTCGAGCGCCCATTCGTACTGAGCGTTTGAATCTTCGGGCAAGCCCTCCGCGGCACACTTGTGGAGCTTGTAGGAATTGGGGCGATCCTGACGGAATAGAACATTTCCGAGTACGAGCGCCTGAATGGGCGTTCGGGTGGCTTCGGGAAAGGCGTTGAGAATGAGCGCGTTGGCCTCGTCCGTGCGCCCTTCGACCAGAAACTCCTCGGCGTGCTTGCGGACGGGGTCGATCTGCGCTGAGGTGGTCTGAAGGTCCTGCGCGGGGGCGAGTGCGAGGAGCAACGAAGTTGCGAGTGCGGCGAACAGAGTTTGACGGATCAGCATCGGGGCTCCAGGTAAGGCCGAGAGTGTACAAAGATGCGCATTTATTGATGCTCCAGAGCGGCTGGTAGCATTGACGTCGTGCCACTGACCTTGGCTTGGCAAGCTCAGCGGGTTTGAGTCTGAACCGAAGAACAAAGGCACACTGACCTCGGAGGAACCGAGGTCAGTGGCACGGCGCGTTTTTCGACATTCGGAACGTCGGGGAGGAGGGCAAGGTCAATGCCACCCGCCGGATGTGTTTCAGACCAATGTGATGTTCATCGATTCGTTGGAGCTAACGCACCACTCGCGGTCACTTCCGGCGTCGACGCAGATTCCAGGCGAGCGGGGCGGCGAGCGTGACGAACGTGGACGGCGCGGGAACGGATTCGACCCAACGGACATCGTCGAATGAAAAGTTGCCTCGCCACGGATACTCGGATGAGCCGAAATGAAGGTTGATCGAGACCGTCTTGGTCGGAATCGCGAGGTTGGTGAAGCCGATGAATCGGACATTCGGCTGCTCTTGGGAGGGCCAATACGGGTTGCCGCCGTCGCTCAGCCCCATATCCCATTGAATGCTGTTGCTCGCGCGCAATTGGGTGAAGGGGGGATTCGCGGCGCCGGGATTACCTTCGCCGGTGATGAAGCAGGAAAAGGCCGTGACGGCGTGGTCGAAGTTGAAGACAACGATCGGGTCCCACATTCCTCCGTCGCCGTCCTCGTAGCGCATGTGGCGATTGCCGCCGGCGGTTGTGTTAAATCCGTTTGTCGGGCCGTAGGAGTTGGTCCCGCTGAGCACGACGAGGTTGTCGGGATGGGTGCTCCCGTAAACACTCATGCGCACGCCGGGCGCGATCGTGTGGGAGAGCCCGTTCACGCCGACCGTCGCGGATTACATGCAGATCAACTCGTTGTACGCGGCGAGGAAGATGACGAAGTCTGCATCGTCCACCTGCGAATCGAGATTCAAATCGGCGGGGCAGACGGGCGGGGTTGGGGGCGTGGTGTTCAGGGAGATGTGCAGTTTCGTTCCGTTGCCGCCGGTCGGGTCGCGGCAGACGAGATCGGGTTTGCCGTCGTTGTTCAGGTCCACGGCCGCGAAGAGGTTCAGGGAGCCGGCGGCGAGCGGCCCGTTCGCGCTCACAAAGGAGGTTCCGGTGTGCGGGCTTTCCATGCCGAGATAGAACTGGATGGGTGAAAGGCCGCTGGCGGCGGGCACGACCGAGGAAGCCGTGGCGAAGTCCGGCAGACCGTCGCCGTTGAAATCTCCGGTCGCCACCCACTGGGGCGAACCGAGGCCGCCCTGGTTGCGCGCCTTGACGAGCGTGCCATCGTGCGGGCTTGGCGCGGGCTGGTGGAGCAGGACGGTCGCGCCGCCGCCGGAGTAGCGATTGACAAGCACCAGATCGACGCGCCCGTCGCCGCTCAGGTCGCCCGAGGCGAGGCTTCCGGGCAGAGTGTTCGTATCGAAAGGAAAATCTCCGACAGTCTCGAACGTGCCGTCCTGCTTGTTGAGCGCGACCCACAGCCGATCGGGATTTGACAACGAGGTGGTGGCGTAGTCCATCCAGGTGTCGCCGTTGAAGTCACCGACGGTGAAGGAAAAGTTGCCGCCGATACCCCCGCCGCCGTCGGTGAAGGTGGCCGGGGCGGAGGGGCCGCCGTTGAGGAGGACCTGCGTTCTCCCGGGATTGAGGAGGCAGACCACGTCGCGCCAGCCGTCGTTGTTCATGTCGACGACAATCGGGATGCCGCTGGAGATCCAACCTGCGGGAAATGCCGTCAGTACAGCGGGCTGCAGGACATCGACCGACCCGGGCGGGTTGGCGAGCAGCACGGCGAGCCTGTTGAAGGTGCCGTCGGAGTTCGTGGTGGCGACGAGGTCGGTGCGTGTATCGCCGTTGACATCGCCCGCGGCAAGCCCGATGACGGGGCGGGTTATTTCAAACGTCTTGGCGCTGAGGAAAGTGCCGGGCGCGGCGCTGTTGTTGATCAGCACCGAGACGTAGGTGAAACCCGTGGTGTGCCAGATGGCCAGGTCCAACAGACCGTCGGAATTGAAATCGCCGGTGGTGGCGCCGGAGATATTGACGGGCATCGTGATCAGTGAATTGGTGAATGTCGGCGGCTGGATTGCCGCCGCGGAAAGGGCGGTCCCCGTCAGCGGGAGGCCGGCAAAGAGAGCCGTGAAGCGGATTGAGAAAGAGACCATGCGTACCTCCGCGTAGGACGGCACGCCGACAAGTGTCCCACAGTGACACGACCCCGAGGCGCCAACTGGGAGCATACCCGCAAGGGAGTGTGGGACGAAGGGAAAACGGGAGATTCGCGGGGGGGGGAATCAGAGGGGTTGGCAAGAGACTGAAAGGTCACTACCACCCGCCGGGAGCAGCAAACCTTCATACCCATCGCGCCTGGGAGCAGCAGGACGGGCCCCTCAGCTCCGAGGATCAACGGGTTTTCATTTTGTGCTGCGCCGGGTGCTCGGTTTTTTCGCCCGGAGCTCGGCGGGCGATGGTGCCCCAACGGAGAACGTGCAATGAAGACGATGACACTGGTTTCCTTTCTTTTCTGTGGCGTGGCGTCCGCGGCCGGACCGGTCTACTCGGAGGCGACCGGGCACTATTACGAACTCTCGGCGGATTGGGGCTCGTGGGAGACGGCGAACGCGATCGCGACGTCGCGTCACATGAACATCAACGGCTGGGGGTCGCGTGGTTTTCTCGCGTGCATCGAGACCGACGAGGAGCAGGTGGCGATCGTCTCAATGTTCGGCGAACAGATCGGCACCGCGGAGGGCGTGTACGGAGCTTGGATCGGCGCGCGGAAGGCCTGGGGGACCGACCGCTGGGAATGGGTCACCGGCCCGTACCAGGCGAGCCCGGCCGCGTTTTATGACGGTGGTGAGAAACTTCTGTATTCGCGTTGGTCGCACGGAGAGCCAAATAACTTTCAGGGCACGTACGAGGATGCCGCGGTCTGGGGGTGGGGTGCGGGCGGCTCGTGGAACGACCTGTTCAACTGGGCGGATGCGCCGGCCCTGATCGAGTACGCGCCCGTCCGGTGCGGGGGAGACCTGAACGGGGACAATCAGGTGGATGACGCCGACTTCGTGTTGTTCGTGGAGGCGGCGACGTCCGACTGCGGGGCGTACGGGGAGTGCACGAGCGATTTCGATCTGGACGGCTTCGTCGGCGATTCGGACTTCGTGCTGTTTGTCGGGGCGTATGACGCGCTGCTGTGCAACTGATCCTCGGCCGCAGACCCACGCTGGATTGGACGGAACCCAACTCAATTCCGCGCCAAGCGGCAAGCTAGAGACACGAAGTAAAGAAGATCAATGCTCCACGCCAACCGAAAGCACGCTCCTCTTTCCTAAATCCGCTTCTGCACGATCTCGACTTTCCCGTGATCATCGCAATGCCCGTTATGCGGGTGATGAAGATGACCGTCGACCAGATAGTCCACATGATCTCCGTGAGGCACGGCCTCGTGGCCGCAGCTCGGACCGTGGATGTGACCGGCGTCGTGGCCACCAGAAGGTTTCCCGCCGGTGCACGAGTCCGGGTTGGCTGGGGAAACGGCGATCTTGTGCTCCTCCACGGTGCCGTCCGGATTGGCGTGGTGAAGATGTCCATCGTGCAGATAGTCAACGTGCCCGGCGTGCTTCACCGCGGTGTGTCCGCAGTTCGGTCCGTGCTGATGCGGATGATTGGCGTGAGTCGTCATGGGTTATCTCCGTTCCGTTGTGCCCTTCCAGTATACCCGATGCGCCGCGAATCCCGGCTCAATGCTTGCTGCGGACACAGAAGGGCGTCGCACGCCGCGGCAAAGAGCACGAAGTCTGCTTTCGGTGAGGCTTGGGTTTGTCGAGGGGAAGGGACACGAAATCAAGATATCGGAAGTCGTGCCACTGACCTTGCTTCAAGGTCAGTGGGTTTGGATCGGAGACGAGGCAGAAAGGCACACTGACCTCGGAGGAACCGAGGTCAGTGGCACGGCGCGTGGCCACCCGCCGCATCACAGAAAACCAGCTTTTCAGTGCAAGCTTTGGCGTGGCGCTCCGCAGACTTGTTGGATCGAATCACCCGCCGGAGCGGGGGCGTCTGCAGCTTGGAGAGTGGCCGGCGTGTTTGAAATCAGCGGGCAAGACCGGTCGGCTCCATTGAAACGTCGAGAGGCGCGTCAGCGTGGCTCGCCGCACAACTTCTGAACAATGCCGTATTGAGGGGAGACAAATGAAACTTTCCGTGATCGCGTTCGGCGTCGGTGCTTCTCTGACCATGTCGGTTGTCTGCGCCCAGGGTACCTTGACGGGCTCGTATCAGGTCGCCGCGGCCCAAGCCTACTACGAGCTCCCCGGGGGCTCGACCTTCGGGAACGTTGGTCAAACCAACACACTGCCCGGTACGGGCAACGACTTCACTGCCTCTCAAAACCGCCTCTACAGCAACAACGGGTTTTCCGGGCGCGGCTTCGCGGTGGTCGCCGCCACCTTCAATCCGTCAAGCCCGGGCCTCGGAGGCTCGTTCATGGGCGCAAGACTCGACGCCTGCACGTCCGCCGAGGTTTTCACCTCCGCCATCGGGCCGCATTCGCTCGAGGAGTCGTACGGCGGCGCGTACGGCGAGATCACTTTCAACCTCGCACAGGCGACGAGCTGGACGTGGATTGGCGTGAGCCAGGGCACTTCGTACGGCACCGGCTCGTACCACGCGGTCACCGCCGAGTTCACGCTGACAGACATCAACTCGGGGCTGTCCTACGTCAACATGTCCGACACGACGATCAACGGCGTGGGGAATTTCTTCATTCCGTTTTCGCTGGGTGGCGTTCTTCCGCCCGGCGACTACCGCCTGACGTGGCTTCACGAGTCGGTCTGCACCGGCGGCAACACCCAGTATGGTTTCTATCCCACCGCCTTCGGCGGCGCGCCGCTTGTCTCGTGCATCCCCAGCGAATTCACCCTCACTCCAACTCCGAACACCGCGGTGGTGCTGGGCCTTGGCGGACTGATCGTCACGCGGCGGCGGCGGCACTCGTAAGTTGCGGTCGAAGGCGGGTGGCATTGACGTCGTGCCACTGACCTTGGCTTCGCAAGGTCAGTGGGTTTGGGTCTGAACCCAACGTACACAGGTACGATCTCCATGCCTGCTGCTCCTTGATGGGCGTGCGGCACCGGGATCGTTCCCCGGCAGGAGCAACAGGCCTTCATACCCATCGAGCCAAAACGAGCAATTCACCCCGATCGGGCTCCAAGGAGGCCGAGAATGGTGCCAAAACCAAGTTTTGAGCCTGTAGAAAACAACTCTTGAACGCTTCGGTGCGATTCCGTATCGCGGCCAAGAATCGCGACCATCACGGCGCCAAGAAAACATCCGACCGTGATGCCGACCACAACGTGAAAAACCCTCAATTGGTTCAATCGAGAGCGGGAGCATGTGCGCGAATTTGGCTGAGATGCCATTTCACTCAACCTCCTTCAGGCCGATGGACTTCGCAAAGACGTCGAACTCCTTCACCGAGTCATTCGCCATTGAGACAATCAGCTTCTGTTGCTTAGGAATGGCGGCGAGAAGTTCAGGAAATCGGCGCACTGCGAGGCTCTTCGTGATCACTGCGGCATCGCGAAGCAGCGTTGAACTGATCACTCTGTCGCTTCCGACTTCTGATTCTTGAAAATACAGCGCCCACTCTTTGCCATCGCGTTCCAACGCAAGCGTTGCAACCACCCCGCGCGCTTCGTCCTCGTAAATCAAACAACTGCTCTCAACACGACCGGGCAATCGCGAGAGCCAAGCCTCGAATGTCTTGATTCGTCGTGTGAGTTCGTCTGCAGCGTGGCGCACGTCGGCGGAATTTGCCTGAATTGCGGACACATGGGCCGGATCAAACGCTTCTGACATTTTCGTCCTCCCTCGGCGTGAACCGAGTAGAACCGCTGCCTCAACCTGCGCGGGTCGGCAGACGGAAGATGCTCGCTCGCTCATGGTCTGCAACGGGATCGCCGATGCAGATTGCCCACCTACGCGGTGGATGAGCGAGGCAGATAATCATATCCGCTTCCGGCGATTGATGAGAGCAATTGCAAGAAGACCAGCTGACTACGGAGGAGCCCGGTTCAATGGGAAGACGCGTCGTTCGACATCCGGTACGTCGGGTGGGGCGGCAAGGTCGAAGCCACCCGCCACGACGCCCCCGGTGAGTTTCACGGGTCGGGAGGGTCGCAGGGTCAGGGCCCCCCTACCCACCTATAATCGCTGGTCCCACGTGGGACAGTGGCTAAGCCCGTAAGGGTAACGGCACGAAGGTTTGCGCCTTCACGCTGCCACAACCTTTCGCCGCCATCAACGCGGTGGAAGTGTTCGAGACCGTTTGCGGCCCATTAAAGCCGCAGGAGTCCGCTATGGCAGATGAAACAAAGCATGATGCGTCTGATCTAACCGTCCTGGGTACGCAGCTTTCAGATCGAATTCTGGATGCTCAGGCCCGTTTCGCCGCAATCCGGAAGAAGTGCGACCACCACGTAATCGAAAGGCTTGATGGGTGTGTGCCAAAGGAAATGCTGGGAGCGCACCGCCAGGGCGTGGGCTTCAAGAAAAATGGAAAAGAATGGAAGCTGTATTTCGTTGAAGAAGGCGAATTCGAGCGAGAACCCTCTGAAATCGAAGTGATGATCGGTCGATACGAGTCGGCGTTTTCCCCACGACCAAGAAAGGTGCGCCAGTACTATCTCAGTTGGGATGAGTTGTCCAAGGCCTCGCTAATTGAAAAGAGCAAGGCCGTGAAAATGCTGCCTCGCCTCTTTAACGAAATGCAAGCCGAATACGATCGGCGAACGACGCTTGTGGGCGAAGCTCTCAAAGTGCTGGACAAACTGGATAGTCAGCTCCCGACAGTGAAGGAGGGCGAGTGACATGCCCTCTCGAAATCCCGGCATTCTTGGGCCAAGGTGGCTCTGCTGTGCCTGTTGCATATTCTGGCAGCTTCCAGTTCCGGCACTCTTTATTGCGGTTCTCACTGGTGCCGTACCGGCTGGCTCCCTCGCATTGTCACCACTCTTCCTGATCGCCGCGCGACACTCGCTACACATTCTCATCACCGGCTCCCCTCCACCTTCGCGCCTAGAAATGTCCACTCGCGTGCTCGGACTTATCGCGCAAGTCCGGGAGCGTCGTTGAAGGTCTTCAACAGGCGGCATAGACGTCGTGCACTTGTAAAAGACCTTGGCTTGGCAAGGTCAATGCCACCCGCCGCGCTGCGTGAGAGTGATGTGGTCCGCCATAGAATCAGTCCCGATGCGCAAGGTGAGCCTGCCAACGCGACAGAAGGAATTCGTGCGCGAAGCCAAGCGTCTTCGTGGGTTGTTCCACGCCACAAACACGGATTCGCTTTCGCTTAAACGGCGGCGATTGATGGCGGAGTTGGTGTTTGCGTCGGTAGCGGTGCGATGGGAGGTCTTCATAAGTGATTACTGCATTGGGTCGATCAATCGCGACGCCTCACAGTGCCGAAGGGCATTGCGAGACGCAGTTCGCGAGACCGTGCGTAATGAGCATGGGGATTGGGCCGTCGGAATGGTGCGTTCCCTGAAAAGGCATCCGAGCGTCGCTGAGATTCACAACATGCTCGATCCGAAAAGTCGAAACGTCACGTTCAGCAAGTACGACGACTTTAGGGCTTTTGCCAGAGAGTATCTTGCACCGCTAATCGAAAGCAAGATTAAGGGATTGCCACCGGAAGACCGACGTGTGATTGACGCGACAATAAAGATTCGAAACTACATTGCCCATCGAAGTAAAAGCTCGACAAGTGAAGTGAACCACATTCTAAATCATGCGGACTTGCGTTTGGTTGCAAACCGAGGATTAGCCCGCGGCTCCAACAGAATCAACAATGCCGGCGCATTTCTCTTGGCAAGTAGTGGTTCGTGGAAGTCCCGACTAGAAGGCTACGTTGATCGTCTGTTAACTATTTCGAGAAAACTGGTCTGACGCCAACACGACGTGCTACCGCTCCCAGCCTCTAATCTTGATTGGGCTCGCGCAGTTTTTGTTCTGCCCGCGGATCTGTTAAGGCCCACCTCAGGCTCTCGCCCCGCGCAATGCGACTGCTGCGGTCATTTGAAGCCTGTATGGTGGCATGGTAGTACTCTCGGACCTGCTTCCCGACGCGGGCATTTTCTCTCGCCAGGTCAACGGCGGCATAGAACTCTTTCATGCGCCTAGAAACAGTCTCCACATTAGTCAATATTAGCTCTTTTGTCCGATAAGTGACAACATACAACTCAACAATGGCCGTAAAAAGATCGGCCTTTTGCCAAATCCTCGCAGTGGCGTCAAATTTGCACTTGTTCAACAACTCGAATAACTGATCAAACTGTTGACCCAGCTCCTTTCTTTCTGGGAATTCATCATTGAACCGTATCAAGAAGGACTCAATTTCAGAATCACGATCAAAATATGCCGACATCACTGTCGCGGTCAGCGTTAAGGCGAACCGAACGTCCTGCATGCGTTTAACGTCGTGTGCTGAAAATACGCGATGCTGCTCAAAGAATTCATTCTGTGACAATTCATCTCCAAAGCGCTTAAACTCGCCATCATATCTGGCGTTGTCGAGCTCCATAGAATTGAGGGCATACCTGGTAGAATTGATACGCCGAAACACCTCTTTGATGTCACTGATTGACACGGATCCAAGATCTCTGACAACTACATCATATTCCAAAAATTCCTTTTTCTGATCGGGAGTCAGCGTACCATATGGCGGGATGGTGTTGTCAAGTCGCAAATCCTCGTCGGCGTGGAAATACTGATAGAGCGTCGTAATGCGCTGTTGGCCGTCCACCAGCATTTCCTTTCCTTCTGCAGTGTCTGGATCGACTTCGCCAGCTGCGATGTAGATTTCCGGGAACGGAAGCCCCCTGAGCACAGTGTCAAGGAATGCAAGCTTGTGCTTGTTAGACCACACGAGTCGCCTTTGGAATTCCGGTCGAGGAACGATTTGTTTGTCCCGGATTGCCGTGAGCAGGACCCGAATTTTGCGATTGGTAGCAGTAGTTTTCATGGCGTGCTATCCGATTCTTCCTGGCATTGTTTGACGCAAATTTCCTGGTACGATTGCAAAAACTGAATGTCTCGATAAAGGCCCGCGCGAACCGGGAAGGGACCAATGAGTTTTTCAGCCGAAAGGGCATTGAAGAACGTCCACCACTCATTGCAAAACTTGAAATGACTGCTTGGCGGAAGCAGGTCGGGCCTGATCCAGCCAGCCAACAAGGAGTTGCAGAATTCGTTCTGCTGTGGCCAATATCGCTTTTCAAGCGCATATCCATTGACGGCTTTCCAGACCTGGTCAAATAATTTGTCGTCGACGATCGCCAGATCGATATCGGATTGTTCGCCAAAGTGACCGTAGCGTCTGGAGGGCTTAATACTAAAACCGAGCTTTGCAGAACCGACCATGACGATGGCGTTCGGATGAATCGCGTACTTCTCGGCTATCCTCTGTCGTATCTTGAAATACCCATGGTCGTCAACAATATAACACGTGCCGCTCAAAATGTGTCGCTGGACGATTGCAGCGGAGGCCTGAGTTTTCAAAGACGACTTAAATGAATTAAGGCGCGTTGCGATTTCTTGGGTTGCAATGTTGGGAAGGTTTGGAAGAATTGATGCTCTCGTGTTTGACGCGGACTTGTTGCTCATGCAGCAGTGCTCAATGCCGAGGATGTCCAATTGCTTTCGCGGCTGCGATGATTCTCCTTGGTACCAAGTGTAACAGACCTGATTCTCTTTCATGGAATTCAGAAAGCGGAATGGAATTCAACCTCCCGCGGAACCCTCCCCACCGGGCAGTGTCATAGACCATGGGTTGAGGTACTCGTCGATGTGCTCCTTCGCAATCACCTTGCCCGAAACATCCTTCTGCCCCACCACTTGTTCGTGGGCGAGTTGCCGCACCGTCTTGCCCTGCTTGAACGCCTCTTTCGCGAGCGCGGCGGACTTGTCGTAGCCGATCACGGGGACGAGGCTGGTGCACATGGCGAGCGAACCTTCGATCAGGCTCTTGCAGCGGTCTTCGTCGGGTTTGAGGGCTTTCAAGAGGTTCTCGGTGAACATGTCGCAGGCGCGGCTGGTGAGGTTGATGCTGTCGAGCAGGTGATGGATCATCATGGGCATGGCGACGTTGAGGTCGAGGAGTGAGCCCACGCCACCAAACCCTCCCAAAGTCACTGCGGCGTCGTTGCCGACGACTGTGCAGCAGACCATGATGAGGCTTTCGGCGATGACGGGGTTGACCTTGCCGGGCATGATGCTGGAGCCGGGCTGGACGGCGGGCAACACCAATTCTCCTATGCCGCAGCGGGGGCCCATGCCCATGAGACGGATGTCGTTGGCGACTTTGCTGAGGCTGACGGCGATGGTCTTCAACAGACCGCTGGTTTCGACGATGGCGTCTTTGGCGGCTTGGGCCTCGAAGTGATTGGCGGCTTCGCGGAAGTGGACCCCCACCCTCGCGGTGAGTTCGGCGGCGACCATGGAGCCGAATTTTTCGTGGGCGTTGATGCCGGTGCCGACGGCTGTGCCGCCGATGGGGAGTTCGGAGAGTGCGTGGAGGGCGCGGTGCAGGCGTTCTTCGGCGTGGCGGAGCTGGGAGGCGAAGCCGCTGAATTCCTGGCCGAGGCGGATGGGGGTGGCGTCGGCGAGGTGGGTGCGGCCGATCTTGACGATCTTGTCCCAGGCGGCGGCTTTGGACTCGAGGTCGGCGGCCATGGATTTGATGGAAGGGAGGAGGCGGGTGTGGATGGCGATGGCTGCCGCGAGATGCATCGCGGTTGGGAAGGTGTCGTTGGAGGACTGGCCGGCGTTGACGTGGTCGTTGGGGTGGACGCCGCCTTCGTTGTCGATGTACTTGAGGTCTTTGGAGGAGCCGATGGGCTTGTGCTTCTGGAGGCAGATGAGGTTGGCGATGACCTCGTTGGCGTTCATGTTGGTGGATGTGCCAGAGCCGGTTTGGTAGATGTCGATGGGGAAGTGCTTGGCGAGGCCGCCGAAACGGGGGAGGCCGTCGGCGATTTCGTTGCAGGCTTCGATGATGGCCTTGGTGCGGTGCTCGTGCATGCGGCCGAGCTTGTGGTTGACCGCGGCGCAGGCGGCCTTGAGGATGGCGTAGGCCTTGATGACTTCTTCGGGGACGGGGCGGCCGCTGACGGGGAAGTTGAGGACGGCGCGCTGGGTGCTAGCGCCGTAGAGGGCATCGGACGGGACTTGCATCTCGCCCATGGTGTCTTTTTCGGTGCGGGTTTCAGGCTTGAGGTCGGGACGGATCGAGGGGGCGGTGGTCATGGTTTAGTTTAGGAAGAAAGGCATTCACCACGGAGGCACAGAGGCACGGAGAACAGAGGGGAATTGGGGAAAGCGGGAAGGCAGAAAGGCGGGGGAATAGAGCGGCAGAGCAGCAGATTTGCAGAGCGGCAGAGCGGCGAGCAGGCAGAAGGAATTCCATTCTCCCTTCCCCCAACCCCTTCCCTCGGGGAAGGGGCTTCAAGGCACGCGGTAGAGGCTTGTGGGGGCTTGGGTTGCGCGGTAGGCTGAGGGGGCAATAGGTGGAAGGGAGATGGGCATGATGAAGCAATCGCTGATGGGGGCTGGAGTGTGCGTGGCTGCTCTTTGCCTGGCGGCGCGGGCGGATGAGGAATTCAACTCGGAGTTCACGCGGGCGCGGATTGATGCGCTGTATTTGAAGACGGGGCTGATCGGGACGGGCGTGCGGATCGGACAGATCGAGCCGGACCTGCCGCTGCATGATCACGTGACGCTGGTGAACCAGGGCGTGCAGTATCGGAGCGGGTATTCGAAGGAATCGGCGCACGAGACGGGTGTGGCGTCGCTGCTGGTGGGAGCGAGATTGCATCCGGGGTTGCCGTTCCGGGGCGTGGCGCCGGGGGCGAAGCTGTACGCGGCGTGGATGGGGCCCGACAGCCTGAAGCCGCCGAACGATCAGGCGTTTCTGGACGCGTTCAAGGGGGCGATGGACTGGCAGATCAAGGACCCGAAGGCGCAGGTCATCAACATCAGTTGGGGGACGTATTCGGATACGAAAGCGAGCGTGCGCGACGCGACGGACCGGATCGCCGACTGGGGCGTGATGAAGAGCGGGTCGCTGATCGTGTGCGGCGCGGGCAACGACGGGAAAATCAAGGGGGACGGGGGCGACTTCACCGGGAACATCATCAGCCCGGCGCGCGGGTACAACGTCTTGACGGTGGGCGGGCTCGGGGCGCTCGACCAGGTCTTCGAGACCTCGAGCGTGGGGCAGAAGGGCAAGCGGATCAAGCCGGATCTGGTGGCGCCGGGAGCGGCGATCGAGGCGGCGACGATCGTCGGCAACAGCAAGGAAGGCGTCGTGCCGTGGACGGGGACGAGTTTCGCGGCGCCGCTGGTGTCGGGGACGGCGGCGCTGCTGATGGAATATGGCGCGAAGCCGAAGGCGTTTGATCCGGCGGTGCGGAACGATTCACGCCTGATGCGGGCGGTGCTGATGAACAGCACGAAAAAGACCGTGACCGACCGGACGGGCAAGCGCTGGGATGAACTCTTCGCCGACGGCGCCAACGGCGAGGCGAACATGAGCACGGAGTTGGGCACCGGCGGGCTGGACGCGATGCAGGCGTATTTGCAGTACAAGGCCGGGCAGAAGGGGCCGACATTCGGGGTGGATGAGACCAAGCAGAATGTCGGGGAGATGGGGTGGGACGTGCGGATGCTCTCGGGGAAGGGACTGGAAAAGTCCAACGACTACAAGACCGAATTCCTCAGGAAAGGAACGGTGCTGGCCTCGACGGTCTGCTGGAACGTGGATGTGATTACGACGGACGGGGACGGGAAGGAAGTCGGGACGGCGCTGTGGGCGTATGACAAGGTGCCACAGATCTTCCTGACGATCACGGCGGAAGGAGCGCGGGACACGGTGCTGAGCACGTCGGACGCGAAGGACGCGTCGAGCCAGCACAATGTGTATCGCATTGGCGAGCGCAACAAGTACTACATCCGGGTCTACAACGGCGCGGACAGCCCGAAGGATGCGATGAAGTATGGGCTTGCGTGGCGAAGCTTTGAGATGGAACTCAAGAAGGTCGAGTCATTCAACGGACGGTTTGACGGGGACCGCGGGGCGTACCGGGACAACGGGTGGTATGCCGCGGCGAACACGGTCGTGCCGCATCGGATGTTGAATGAGGCATGGATGCCGGACGGGGCGGAGAACTGGGCGGCGCTTCTGGGTGACGGGACGGGGCGGGCGAGCGGGATCGCGCAGGAATTGGTGCGGCCGCTGACGTACTTCACGGTGCAGTTTGATCTGGCCGTGTCGTCGATGGACGCGACGAGCGGGCTGCACATCATGCTGGGGGATGTGGATCTGCTTCAGGACTTCGGCGGGCGGATCCTGGCGATGAGTCTGGGCGGCGTGGACTCGTTTGTGCATTTCTCATTCACGCTGGACGGGTCGCGCCTGTGGTCGCTGAGCGGGGACTTCACGGAGATCTCGTTCCTGGCGGAGGGCGGGAACGCGGGGTTCTACCTCGACAACGTGGAGTATGTGCCGGCGCCGGGAGCGGTGCTCGTGCTGGCGTTCGGCACTCTTGCGGCGCGGCGACGGCGCGGGTAAGGCAGAGTGGGTGTGAGGGCGAAAAAGCAGCCGGTCCCTCGTTCGCCGGGCGCCCTTCGGAGTGATTCGAATTGAGGGGGCTAGTTGGTCGCGAGCGCCTTATCGGGGTCGGCGTAGACGGTGGGCTTGCTGTAGGAGTTTTCTTCGCGTATGGCGGTCATAAGCTCGGCGCTTCCGGTTGCCGGGAGCGCCCGGGGGAAATCGCGCGCGGGAACAACCGAGGCGTGGCCATCGGCAAAGGCTGTGTTGGCGGCGCCGCCTCCGGATCCCGGGTGTCGATAGCCGATGCGGCAGTTGGTGGAGCCGACCTTGTTGTCGGACTGGCGGCCGGCGTAGACACCGTCGGCGGTGGCGATGAGGGAAGAAGGTCGTTTGAGCGCGGAGAAGCGGGTGTAAGTCATGAAGCCGTTCTGGGGCGCGGGAGAGGGGCCGTAGCCGACAGAGGACGTAAAGAACGTGTCGGGGGTGAAGATTTTGGAGGTGCCGATGGGGTTGTCGGCGTTGATCCAGTAGGAAACGCGGATGATGCGGTTGAAGCCGCGGCTGGGGATGAGGACGGGGAAGTTCTTGCTTCCGGTGCGCATGTTGGGCCAGTCCATCCAGCCCTTGGGAAGGAGTGGATCGGTGCCGGTCTGGCCGTCCTTCATGCCCTCGACGTCGATGGTCTCTGGACAGTAAAAGACGGTGGCCTTCGTCTGGGCGGCACCCGGAACGTATCCGTCGCGGTCGAGGATGGGGGCCCAGCCGTCGCAGGGGTTCGCCCCCGTGGTGTCGGACATGTTGTACGACGGAATGACGATTTCCTTGTGGTCGCCGGCGTAGGTGTGCATGCCGACGGAGGTCTGGCGCTGGGAATTGAGGCAGACCGCGGCGCGGGCGGTGCGGCGAGCGGCGCCGAGGGCGGGGAGCAGGATGCCGATCAAAACCGCCAGGATGGCGATGGTGACGAGCAATTCGATGAGAGTGAAGGCGGGTTTGCGTCCGGGCATATGCGGAGTGTACCGATTGCGGTACACTTGTGTGCGGAGTCTGAACGGTTCGCCTTGTCGTGGCTCGTGCACGGGTTTGGGAGTGTTTGCGATGAAAATGATGATGCGTGTGGCGGGCGGCGTGTTGGCGATTGGCGCGATGGTCGGCGGCGCGGCGCCTTGCTTGGGGCAGACAGGAACCCAAACTCCCAAGCCCGCGACGGTTCCGACGCCGACGACCCCCACTCCGAGCCATCAGAACCAGCAGCCGAATCACCAGAATCCTCCGACGACGACGCACTCGCCGGGCTCATCGCAACAGCCGAACCAGACGCACGGCCAAACACAGGGCCAACAGCCCGGTCATCAGCAACCACAACAGCCGCAGCCGGCCCAACCGGTTCCGGTCACGCCGATGGCCGCTCCGGGTGCGATGCCCGAGTGGCCGAAGGTCACGGAAGGTCCGTACATCACGCGCAACGTCCCGAAGGAATGGGACCTGCAGGTGATCGTCGATCTTTCGAGCAACGGATCGGTGAACGCGGCACAAATGGCGCAGAACAACACGCCGTTCGTCTTTGACTCGCTGACGATGGTCTGGCCGATCGTGGGTTCGACGAGCAATTCCGATCCGAGCGAGGCGGGCATCCAGAGCTGGCTGCGGTTCGACGGTCATGACGTCATCACCGGCCCGTTCGCGAAGGAATCGACCCCCGACGATCCGCGTCCGGTGTTGATCAGACGCATGGCGGGGGGCGAGCTGTATCCGGCGGGCGTGATGCTCGGCAAGTGGTCGTTCGATCGTCCGGGCACGCAGACGCGCACGGTCCAGCTCATGATCACTATTCCCAGCACGTCCAGCCGCACCGTCCTCGACAGCGAGGCCGCGCTCAAGGTGGACTGGCCGAAAGGACCATGGCCGGAGGTGGCGGCGGCGTGCTTCCAGCCCCAGATGTTCATCGACTGCGGCATCGACCCGGTGACGTACGAGATGAAGATGTACAACATGAAGCCGATCCAGGACGCCGTGCGCGAGTGGACGAATGGCAATCCGAAGGCAATCTCGCCTCTGAAACTGGCGAAGTACCTGACATTCAAGGTCGTGCACGGGATGGTGCCCGGCAAGGCGGATGTCTTCTACGGCGGTTCGCAGGCCATCCTCGGGCTTGACCTGCTCGGAGCGCCGCTGGCGATGGAAACCCGGCAGATCGGCGCCAAGGACATGGGGACGGTGCTCGTCGCGTGTATGCGCGAGGCGGGGCTTCCGGCACGCCTGATCTACGGGTATCAGGCAATGCAGAACGTCGCGGACGGGAACACGCTCGTCCACTTCACGAACAACGACCGCTTCCGGTGCTGGGTGGAATTCTGCCTGTACGACGAAGAGAAGAAGACGATCAACTGGATTCCGATCGACTACATGCAGTTCCGCTACACGTCGAACGCGATGAAGAGTTTGGACGAGCCGTGGAATTACATCGGAACGCTGCAGTACGCCGAGTCGATGGTGCCGGTGGCGCTGCAGGCGTTCCCCCCTACCACCGTGATGGGATACGGGTATCCGGCGCTGTGGGGATGGATCCTGCAGCCGGGAGTTCCGGTGAACCTCGGGCAATCGGTGACGATCAGCGCCAGCCGCGCGGGGACGACACCCGCGACGACCAAGCCGAACCAGGGGAACAGCCAGAATCCGCCGAATCAGCAGCGGTGATGCGGGCCGGAGGGAGAGAAATAGGACTCATAGGTCCCATGGGCCCCATGGGACCCATTTGAAGTCACGGCAGGAACGTGTAATCGTCCGTGGTATTAACCACTCCCTGCGGCACACGGACCCGCATCCTGGCGTGCATATCAACAAAGAGCAGATTGGCCTCGATGTGTGAGGGGTGGTACCAGATGCTGCCGCGGTCTCCGCCGGCTTCGAAGTTGTAGATCGGGTGCGTGCCGACCATCCAGGTCTTCGCCGTGTTGGCCACGAAGGGCATGGGCCCGCCGTCGCCGTTCTCGTGGCGCGGGACGAGCGTCGGGACCGAATCTCCTTCCAGCGCGTGGTCGTTGAGGGTGTAGCTCGCCCCGACGAAGTCGTAGTACGAATCGGTCGAGGCATACTTTGGGATTGGGATGCCGGTGTTGCGGGCGCCCTTGTCCACCGGTGAGCGGAACGCGTCGAGTTCGAGGCGCGGAGCGCCGGTGGCGACGGGCCGAAGATCGACCGAAACGACGTATTTGTTGAGCGGGCGCTTGTCCGCGCCGGTGCTGCTGATGCCGTAGAAGGGCAGCGTTCCGCTGGTGCCCGCGAAGAGCGCGCCGATGACGGACGTGCCGCCGGTGGGGAGCGCTCCCTTGGCCTGCGGCAGCGTCTCCCGGAAATCGCTGAAATAGAGCGTGAGGCCCACGCCGACCTGGCGGAGTTTGGAGAGGCAGGAGACCGAGCGTGCAGTCAGCCGGGCCTGCGAGAGCCCGGGCAGAAGAATGCCGATCAAGACCGCGATGACGGCAATGACGACAAGGAGCTCGATAAGCGTGAACGCACGACGCACGCGGGAGGGTACGGACAGTCGGGCGACGGCGCGGCGGCACGGTTGCTTGGAATAGGACTCATAGGACCCATGCGACTCATAGGACTCATGAATTGAAGCGTGGCCGGAGCCGCAGAAACTCTACTTGTCCGTTGCCAGCGGATTGCGGAAGTGCTTGTCCTGAACTGGAGCAACCGCCTCGAGAACTTTGCTGAGCACCAGCGCAGGGGCGCCCACGGCGTTGACCTCCGTCACCAGGTGCTTTGGGTAGAACTCGAGCACCGGGTAGGTCTCCCGCTCGTAAACATCCCATCGCCGCCGGATGACCTCGTCGCGTGCGTCGTCCGGACGGTTTTCCTTGAGTGCTCGCCGGGCGAGGCGTTTGATCATCTCTTCCTTGTCCTCGCACTTGAGGTGGACGATCTGGAGCACGTTGATGTACTTGTGCATCAGGCGGGCCTGGGCCACGTTGCGCGGCAGGCCGTCGAGGATGAGCATGTCGGCCCGGGGTTTGTAAATCGCGAGCGTGGTGTACGCGTGGATGGTTTGCGACCAGAGACGGATGACCACGTCGTCCGGGACGAGTTCGCCGCGGGATGAGTACTGATAAAAGATCTTCCCGATATCCGAGGCCATGTCCATGTTGCGGAACATCTCGCCGGTGGACATGTGAAAGAAGCCGGGGATGGTGGCGAGGATCTTGCCCTGGGTCCCCTTGCCCGAGCCGGGGGCTCCGAAGAGGAGAATTGTCTGGTAGCGGTCTTCAGCCATGAGGGGGTCCGTCTGTCGATGCCGCGCAACGACCGCGCGGGGCCCCATTCCGGGGCCGAAAGTGTAATCGGACGAGGTGGGCGGCGTCTTGCGGGAGGGCGGTCCGGAATTGAAAATCCCCGCCAATCGGCGGGGATTGCGCGTACAGAACCCAATTCAATCCGTCCGAAGACTCAGCCGGCGCGACGGCGGCGAGCGCCCGCAAACGCGAACGCCGCAAAGGCCGGAGCGAGCACGCCGGGAGTCGGGGTGCATGTGGAGCAGGAGGTGTTGGCGTCGATGATGTCCACCATCGCCGGGTAATAGGTGTGCGTAACGGCGGCCTGATCGACCCAGGTATTCGCGAAGTGCACGCCCTTTTTCATCTGGGCGGCCATGATGCTGCCGACGTACACGATGTTGGGCATGGGCGGCGGTTCGATGACCCCCGCGTTGTGATCGAGCTTCATGGCGTGGCCGATCTCGTGCATGGCGGCGACCACCGGATCGTACCCGTTGATGTTGAACATGTGCCAGAACGCCAGCGGATTGAACGTGATGGCGCCGCCTCCCATGACCGTCGGATAGTTCGGGTTGGCGATCGTCGCGGAAAAGATGGCGAGTGCGTTGCCCCAACCGCCGCCGCCGTAGTTGCCGGGCGTGCCGGAATTTCCGTCGATATCGTCGCCCTGGCTGGAGCCGTTGGGCATGCCGAAGCGGGGCACGCCGTTCTCGGTGTTTCCCATGCCGGGGGGCGCGCCCATCTGGACATTAATCTGAGGATTGCCGTTCGCCGCGGCGCCGATGTGCAGCTTCCACTGCGGGTTGTTGTTCGCCTGGATGGCGTGGTTCCACTCATCGACCGCCTTGGTGAAAGCGGTCTTGACGGTGAGATTGTCTCCCATCGACGCCGACGATGACCTTGTCGGTGTCGTAGGCACCCCCGACTAAGTTGAAGTAGAGATCACGGCTGCACTTGACCCAATCCCATTTTTAGTCCACGGCGCCGAGCGTCGTCGAGGCAACGCCAGAAGCGCAGCACAAAGCCAGCAATGACTTCGAAGCAACCATGTGGATCCTCTTCCGGCGCGGGTTGCCCTTGTGCTCTCCCCGCGACCCGCGCACCGGGGGGAGCGGTGGCGCCGACGCGAGGCGGATCGCGAATCGTCGCCGGTTCAGCCTCACACCGGCCGCGAAATCCCGCAACCGGAATACACCCGACCCAGAATTCGCGCCGGATCGGGCCCGCAGTGCGCGCGACCACGGCCGCCCGGGTGGGAACAGGAGATCGCGATTCACACCTGATTCAGGAATCGCAGGTCGTTCTCAAACAGAAGGCGAATATCAGGGATCGCGTAGCGGCCCATTGCGATGCGCTCGATGCCAAATCCGAACGCAAAGCCCGTCCACTCCTCGGGGTCAATGCCGCAGTGTTCGAGCACGGCGGGATCGACCATGCCGCAGCCGCCGAGTTCCATCCAGCGGGTGGGCTGGTCGGGCCGGAGGCGGATCTTCATGTCGAGTTCGGCGCTGGGCTCGGTGAAAGGGAAATAGGAGGGCCTGAGGCGCACGTCGGCGTCTTCGCCGAAATAGGCCTTGGCGAATTGGAGAAGCGTGGTCTTGAGGTCGATCATCGAGACGCCGCGGTCGAGGTAAAGCCCTTCCAACTGATGGAACATGAAGGAGTGCGTGGCATCGACGGTGTCGGGGCGATAGACGCGGCCCGGGGAGATGACCTTGATCGGTTTGGTGAGCTTGCCGCCGCCGGCCTTGACGGCCGCCTCCATCGTTCTGACCTGCACTGTCGAGGTCTGTGAACGAATCATGCGGGGCTTGGAGGTGGTGAGCGGGCTGTCGACGTAGAAGTTGTCGATCGGATCGCGGGCGGGGTGGCCTGCGGGAATGTTGAGCTTGATGAAGTTGTGCTCGTCGTCCTCGAGCTCGGGGCCTTCGGCGACCTCGAAGCCCATGCGCCCGAAGACTTCGCAGAGTTCTTCGATGACGCGTGTGATGATGTGGGGACGGCCGACGGCCTGAGAGGAAATGAACCCCGGCTCTGTCACATCGAGGCTTTCAGCGTGGGCGGCCGCTGCGGTGGAAACCGTCGCCTTTTTCGCTTCGTAGGCCTGCTCGAGCGCGGCCTTGACCTGGTTCATCCGCGCGCCGACGGCGGGCTTCTGGTCTTTGGGGACGTCCTTGAAGCCGGCCATAGCCGCCTTGAGCTTGCCGCTGCCGGCGAGGTAGGCGAGGCGCCATGCTTCGAGAGCATCGGGCGAGTTGGCAGCCGCAAGCTCGGCGAGGCCGTTGGTTTCGAGGGATTGGATCAGGTCGAGCATTAGTGCGGATGGTAGGAAGAATCGCGACCATCGCGTGTCAGCCCGGTGCCACGAGGGCGGTCACCTTTTTCGCCGTTCGCGCGGATCACAAACAACACGGCCCACCTTCCGGCGGGCCGCGTGTGTGTCTTGCGATCTCGAACTCAAACTGACCCGGGGGTCAAAGGCCGATCGAATCAGGCCTTGGTTTCGGTCTTTTCTTTGCGGGCCTTGGCGGCAAACGCGGTGCGCTTGTCGGCGATGCGACGGCGGGTGCTGGGCTTGCCGCCAATCTCGGGGCCTTCCTCGTTGCCGACGAACTGGAGCACGCAGAGCTCCGCGGCATCGCCGATGCGGTGGCGGCCGAGCTTCACGATGCGGGTGTACCCACCGGCGCGATCAGCGAAGCGGGGGGCGACGCGTTCGAAGATGTGCTTGACGAGCTTGGGGGCCTTGCGGAGTTCGCCGTAGCGATTGCGCTCGACCTCTTCGGACTTGGGCAGCTCGAAGAAGCCCTCGCGGAATTCGCGGAGGTTCTTGACGTGGTCCTTCTCGGCCTCGGTGGCGTTCTTGGGGAGGAAAAGCCAGTCGAAGGCGAGTCGGTCGTGGCCGAGGCTGGCGATCACGCGACGGCGGGCGGCGAGATCGCCCTTCTTGGCCGTGGTGATGATCTTCTCGACGAAGGGCTGGACGGCCTTGGCCTTGGGGATGGTCGTGGTGATCTGGCCGTGCTCGAAGAGAGCGGCGGCGAGATTGCGCAGCATCGAATCGCGGTGCGATGCGGTGCGGGTAAGGCGGGCTCCGGCGCGACGGTGGCGCATGACTCAAACTCCAGGCGGGCCCTGAATCGACGGCCGAATGCCGACGTGTGCAGGGCCGAAATACTAGGCCAGAACGCCGAAAAACTCAATTTCGGCGGCCAACTCAATGGCTTGCGAAGCAAAGGGCGGGCTTTTCAGCCCGCCCTCAGTGATATCAAGAAAACGAACCCTTCCCCCAACCCCTTCCCTCAGGGAAGGGGCTTCAGAAATCAGGCGGGGATTTCGGGCTGCTTGACGACGAAGCCGTCGGGCAGGGTCATGCCCAGATCGAGGCCGATGTCCTGGAGCTTGCGCTTGACCTCGCGGAGGCTGGTGCGTCCGAAGGAGCGGAGCTTGAGAAGCGTGCCGTCGGTCTGGGTGACGAGCTGAGCGACGTTCTCGATTCGGGCGGACTCGAGGCAGTTGCTGGCGCGGACCGAGAGCTCGAGCTCGTTCACACTCATGTTGAGCTTGCGGATGAGTTCCTCGTCCACGCTCGCGGCGGCCGCGGCCTCTTCGCTCACGGTGTCCGGTCCGAGTTCGAAGTACTGAACGAACGGATTGAGGTGCTTGCGGAGGATCTTGGCGGCCTCGACCATCGCCATCTCGGGCGTGACCGTGCCGTTGGTCCAGATCTCGAGCGTGAGCTTGTCGTAGTCGGTGCGCTGGCCGACGCGGGCATCCTCGACCTTGTAGCGGACGCGCTGCACGGGGCTGTAGATCGCGTCGATCGGGATGATGCCGATCTCCTGATCTTCTTCCTGAGCCGCGATCTGCTCGCTGGCCGGGACGTAGCCGCGCCCGCGGCCGACGGTAAGTTCCATCTCGAAGTCGACCTTCTCCGTGAGGGTCGCGAGCACAAGTTCCTTGTTGACGATGGTGACGGCGGTGTCGGCCTCGATCATGTCGGCCGTGATCTCGCCGGGGCCGCGGGCCGCGAGGCGCATGGTCTTGGACTCATCGCCCTCGAGCTTGACGACCAGGTTCTTGACGTTGAGAACGATGTCGGTCGCGTCTTCCATCACGCCGGGAAGGCTGCTGAATTCGTGCGGAGCGCCCTTGACCTTGATCTGGGTGACGGCGGCACCCTCGAGGCTGGAGAGGAGCACGCGACGGAGGCTGTTGCCGACCGTGGTGCCGAAGCCGCGCTCGAACGGCTCGATGACAAAGCGGCCGTAGACGCTGCTGTTAAAACGGGAATCGGCGCCGATACGGGTGGGAAGTTCGAGGCCACGCCAGCGGAATCGCATGTTGAAATCTCCGAACGGGCGGCAGGGACACGAATCGGGCGGGCATGGCCCATCCGATTCAGGATTGAACTGTCGCAAGGCCGTCGATGCACGAGGAACGGTGGAAGCTGCCGCGCTCCCGATCGCCTCTTCTGTTCGCCGGTGCGACACGATTTTCGAGAAGACGGCGAAGAGACTTTCGAGTCTTCGCCGTGAAGTTCCATCAAGCACAGACCTTGCAGAGCCAAGGTCCGTGGCACGAATCCTTACACGCGGCGGCGCTTGGCCGGGCGGCAACCGTTGTGCGGAACCGGCGTGTGGTCTTCGATCGCCGACACGCGGAGACCGGTCGAAACCAGCCCGTTCACGGCCGACTCGCGACCCGAGCCCGAGCCGCGGATGCGGATCTCGACCTCGCTCATGCCCATCTTGCGGACCTTCTGGCCGCAAGTCTCGGCGGCGCGGGTGGCGGCGAAGGGAGTCGCCTTGCGGGCGCCCTTGAAGCCGATGGTGCCGGCCGAATCCCACGCCACGGTCTCTCCGTTGGCGTCGGTAATGGTGATGAGCGTGTTGTTCTGCGTCGCCTTGATATGGGCGATGCCGCGGACGACGTTCTTTCTGACTTTACCCTTCTTCGACATGCAATCCTCCGCGGATCATCCGACACGAAGTGTCGTCCCCGCTGGTTGTTCAAACTGCGGTTAGGCCTTGGCCTTGACGCCCTTCTTGCCTGCGACGGTCTTCTTCTTGCCCTTGCGGGTGCGAGCGTTGGACTGCGTTCGCTGGCCGCGGACCGGGAGGCCCTTGCGGTGGCGCTCGCCGCGGTAGCTGCGGATGTCCTTAAGACGCTGGATGTTCTGCTGCACCTGGCGACGCAGGGCACCCTCGACGAGGTACGACGCGTCGATGATCGCGTTGATCTGCGCGAGCTGGGTCTCGGGCACTTCGCGGGCGCGGGCGTCGGGGTTAACGCCGGCCTCGGTCAGGATCTGCTTCGCGAAATGGGCACCGATCCCGTGGATGTACTGGAGGGCGTACAGGATCTTCTTGTTGTCGGGCACGTCAACGCCGGCGATACGAGGCACTGGTGTAGCTCCCTGTCGGAATTCGGACGATCAGCCCTGCACCTGCTTGTGCTTGGGTTCTGCCTTGCAAATCACACGCACCTTGCCCTTGCGCCGGACCACCTGGCACTGATTGCAGATGCGACGAACACTCGCTTTGACCTTCATACGTCACCTTCTGGATTGTCCCGGCGGGCTCGAGGCACGACGGGCCTGAATGATAGGCACCACACCGATTGAAGTCACCCGTTCGGCATCCGCCCGGGGGCCAAAGCGGGCTCAAATCCGGGGTCGGGCTGTCCGAAATCCGTTCGGATGCTTCACCGGCCGATCAGCTTGAACCGGTAGAGGCGCAGCACGTGCCGGATGTACCGGACCTGTTCTTTCAGGCTGAGCTTGCTCTCGCCCCGCTTGCGGTCGGCGAAGTGGATGGGGACTTCGGTCGGGGCCTTAAACGGACCTTTGACCAGCATTTCAAGGGCGATCTTGTAGCCGATGGGGTTCAGGTCCTTGGTCTGCCGGAAGGCGGCGGACCGCATGGCGAAGAAGCCCGACATCGGATCGGCCAGTCGCGTGAGCGGGCGGGCGAATGCGGTCGCGACGAGGCTGTTGGCGCGACGGAAGAGCGTCCAGGCCTGATCCATCGTGCCGCCGGCGACATACCGCGAACCGATCACGAAATCGGCTCCGTTGTCGAGCGCTTCGAGCATGCGGGGAATGGCCTCCGGCGGGTGGCTCAGATCGGCGTCCATGACGACGATCGTCGGCGCCGAAGCGAGGCGGCAGCCGGCGATCACCGCGGAGGAGAGGCCTCGTTCGTCTCTTCGCACGTGCAATCGAACCCACGGGCGGCCGATCGCGGCGACGACCTGCTCGGTGCCGTCGTTGCTGTTGTCGTCCACGATGATCAGTTCGACCGAAGGCAGCGACCGCTCGACGCGTTCAACGAGCTCCTGGATGTTGGCGGATTCGCGGAAGGTTGGCACCACGACCGAGACGAGCGGCCGGCCGAGATGCGGAGCGGCTTGATCCGGCGCCGGAAGCGTTTGGTAGGCGGGAGATGGCGCGCCGAGAACGCTCACCGGTTTCTCAATGGCGGAACGTGATCCGGGCCTTGGAAAGATCGTACGGGCTCATCTCGACGGTGACTTTGTCGCCGGGGAGGATGCGGATGTAGTTCATGCGCATCTTGCCGGAGACATAGGCGAGAACCTCGGTCTTCTGCTCGTTGGGCAGGCGGACCTTGAACATGGCGTTGGGGAGGGCCTCGGTGACCTCGGCCTCGAAGGTGAACTTGTCGTCCTGTTTGCTCATGAAACTCCGGTCAGGTGGGGGTCGGTGGGATCTCTGTTGATCAGCCGCGCGGGCCGTGGAACTTGGGGCCGCCCTCTTCGCCCTCGGAGAGGAATCCTGCGTAATTGCGCATCAGGAGCTGGGCCTCGACCTTCTGCAGGAAGTCCATGCAGACCGAGACGACGATGAGCAGACCCGTGCCGCCCAGGAATTGCGTGACCGTGGGCGGAACGCCGAAGGCCTTGTTCACTACCACCGGGAGGATGGCGATGACCGAAAGGAATGCCGCGCCGACGAAGGTCACGCGGGTAATGACGGTCTCGAGATATTCCGCGGTGCGCGGACCGGGGCGCAGGCCGGGGATGAACGAGCCGTGCTCCTTGAGCTGCTTGCTCATGTCCTGCGGATTGAACTGGACGGTGATCCAGAAGTAACTGAAGAAGTAAACCATCGCGATGTAGAGCAGGACATAGAGATACTCGCCCTGCGTGAAGTTGATGGAAAGGAATTGCGTGAAGCCGTAGAAGAACCCGTTCTCGCCGCCGTGATTGTTGTTGTACGCCCGGACATACTCGTGGACCCACGTGAAAGCGACGCTGGGGAACATCATCAGCGAGCTGGCGAAAATGATGGGCATCACGCCGCCGTGGTTGATGC
Source organism: Phycisphaerales bacterium (assembly GCA_044221315.1). Lineage (GTDB taxonomy): Bacteria > Planctomycetota > Phycisphaerae > Phycisphaerales > UBA1924 > JAFEBO01. The sequence goes on from JBGAPK010000023.1 coordinate 49,900, forward strand.
GGAGGGGCAGGTAGCTCTTCTGGCCGCCGAAGACGCGCCGGCCGCGCGTGTGCTTGGCCTGTTGGACGGGGATGCGTCGCTGGGCGACGGTCATCAGGACCGACCCTCCGACCACGACCAGGAAGCCCAAGCAGAGCATGATCAGGCCCATCCAACCCATCTTGTCGGAGCTGGTCGGGTCGAAGTTCCTTTGCGCGTCTTTGATCGCGCCCGGCATGCTCGCGAGGATGCCCGCCATGATGATCATGGAAACGCCGTTGCCGATGCCGAATCGGTCGATCTGCTCACCGATCCACATGAGGAAGATCGTGCCGGCCGTCAGCGTGGCGATCGCCATGGCCCACCACAGGCCGCTGTTCACATATTGAGGCTGGATCAGATCCTGCCCGCGGATGTAGCTCACCCAGCCGGCGCCCTGGACAATGCAGAGCGCGACGGTGACGTAACGCGTCCACTCCATGATCTTCTGGCGCCCGGTCGGCCCTTCCTCCTGGAGCTTCTTCAGGCGGGGTGAAACCGTCGAGATCAACTGAAAGATGATGCCGGCCGTGATATAGGGCATCACGCCAAGGCCGAAGATCGTCGAGTGCGAAAGCGAGCCGCCCGAGAACATCGAGACGAAATCCGCGATCCGGCCGAGGGCCGAACTGCTCTCCGTCGCGTTCTTGATGAGCTTGGCGAGGGCTTCCTGATTGGTGCCGGGCAGGGGGATCCAGTGCCCGATGCGGAAGACCAGGAGCATCGCGAACGTGAACAGGATCTTGTTGCGAAGATCCCGGATCAGAAAGACATTTTTAATGGTCGAAAGCATTCGTTGCTCAATGTTCGTCTATCGCGGGCGATTGGAGGGCAAGTGTATTCCGCGTCACCGGGGCTCGCGGCCGGAAACAAACGACCCCGCGGGCTTCTCACGCGGGGTCGGGAAGAGAATGCACGAGAAGTTCCTGTTCACTCTGCGGCGGGCGGCTTCTTGTCCTTCGCCTGCTCCGCGGGCTTGGCGGCGGGCGCCTTCGCGTCCTTGGCCGCCTTCGCATCCTTCGGCGCTTCCTCGTCGCCCTCGTCGTCGGTCACCTGCTTGGGCTTGGACGAACGCTTGAGCTTCTTGGTGAGGTTCTTGGGCGTGCGGTCCTCGCTGGTGAGGTCGACGCCGCGGACCTTGTCGCGACGGGTGCCGGTCTGCTTCACGCTGCCACCGGCCTGCGTGATCAGTTGTGCCGCCTTGTCGGAGACGCGGGCCGCCTCGACGTTGAGCTTGACCTTGAGGCCGTCTTCGCCGACGGAGCCGAGGATCTTGAGATCGCGGCTGTCGTCGCGGACGAGGCCGGCATCCTGCAGAGCCTTGAGGTTGACCGTGCCGCCCTTGGCGAAGGCCGGGTGCGAAACGATCTCGCGGAGGTTGACGATCCAGAAGTGGGTCCGGAAGGGCGCGTTGGTGAAGCCGAACTTCGCCAGGCGGCGGAAGTAGGGCATCTGGCCGCCTTCAAAGGAACGCTTGGAGGCGTGGCCCGAGCGCGAGCTGGCGCCCTTCTGGCCGCGGCCAGACTGCTTGCCGTGCCCCGAGCCCTCGCCGCGCCCGACGCGCTTGCGCTTTTTGTATTGCCCGGCTTTGGCTGTAATGTCGTGGATCATCATGGCAGGAATCCTTCAAACTATCGCGTCGCAAATCCGTTGAATCTTGTCCAAACCGGGCGCCAAAATCAGGCGTTGGTATTGCCCTCGGCAGCCCCCGGAGGTCCGCCAGCCTGAGCCGGCGAATCGCCCCGCCCGCCCGCATCGCGTCCCGCGCCGCGCTGCCCGCCCCCACCACCCCGCGCCCGCCGCGCCCCCGCCGATGACCCCCACCGCCGCCGCGGCCGCCGCGACGATCCTGGCCGATGGTGTTGACGGGGCCCTTCATCTTTTCGCCCTTGTTGGACGAGGCGGCGAAGGCCTTGCCCTTTTCGATCTTGTGCTCGATTTCGGTGACGGCGATCTTGACGCCCCGGGCGTCGGCGACTTCTTCACGCTTGCGGAGCTGGTCGATGCCTTCGAAGCAGGCCTTGACGATGTTGAACTTGTTGGTGTTGCCGTAGCACTTGGTGAGGCAGTCGGTGATACCGGCCATGTCGAGAATGGCACGGATGGTGGAACCGGCCACCACGCCTGTTCCGGGGGAGGCGGGGATCAGGCGGACCTTGGAAGCGCCGAAGGAGCCCTCGACCTGGTGGGGGAGGGTGCGGCCGGCCATGGGGATGTCCTTCATGGCGCGCTTGGCGTATTTCTGGGCCTTCTCCACGGCCTGGGGCACTTCGTTGCTCTTGCCGTAGCCGAAGCCGACGCGGCCCTTGCGGTCACCGACGACCACGAGCGCGCCGAAGCTGAAGCGGCGACCGCCCTTGACGGTTGCGGAGGTGCGGAAGACGCCCACGGTTGTGGACTCGATTGAACTTGCTTCGTCGAGAATCTCGGGCATGGGTTTGGTCCTCAGTCGGCGATCAGCGATCAGCTTTCAGTGGTCAGCTTTCAGGGAAGACATTCAGAACTTCAGGCCGGCCTTGCGGGCGGCGTCGGCGAGGGCCTTGACGCGGCCGTGGAAGCGGAAGCCGGCACGATCGAAGACGACGGCGGTCACGCCCTTGCCCTTGGCCCGCTCGGCGAGCAGCGCCCCCACGGCCTCGGCGGCCTTGGAGTTGCCCGTCTTGTCGGTCTTCAGGGACTTGTCGGCCGTGGAAGCGGCGACGAGGGTGCGGCCCGAGAGATCGTCGATGATCTGGGCGTACATGTGGTTCAGGGACTTGTAGATGCTCAGGCGGGGCTGCTGCGTGGTGCCCGAAATCCGCTTGCGGATTCCGACACGCCGACGGCTGCGGCGGACCTGCTTGTTGACTTGCTTGTTCATGGTGTGAACTTTCGAAAAACGGACCGGGATCAGGCTCCGAACTGCTTGCCCTGCTTGCGCTTGATGGTTTCTTCGGCGTACTTGATTCCCTTGCCGTTGTAGGGCTCGGGCTTGCGCTTGGCCCGCATTGCCGAGGCGAACTGGCCGACCAACTGGCGGGAGATGCCGCTGATCTTGATCGGGGTGTTCTCGCCGACCTGCTTCTCGACGACGACCGTGAGGCCTTCGGGGATGGGCATGAGGATGGGGTTGGCGAAGCCCACGGAGAGCTTGAGGTTCTTGCCGGTGATGGCGGCGGTCCAGCCGGTGCCGACGACCTGCATGTTTTTCTCGTAGCCCTTGGTGACGCCGTCGATCATGTTGCGGATGAGGGCGCGGGTGGTGCCCCACTGTGCCTTGGCGTCGGCATCGTCGGGAGAGGCGTTGTCGGCGAGGGCGACGTTGATCGCCTTCTCGCTCTCGGTCCAGGTGACCTTGACCTTGGAGTGGAACGCGAGCTTGTCCTTGCCCTTGGCGCCCTGCAACTCGATGGTGTTGCCGCTGAGTGAGACTTTCACTCCGGCGGGGACTGTGATGGTTTTCTTACCGATACGTGACATGGTCGATTCTTCCTGGCGTGTTGCTCTCAGAAACGGTTGGTTTGTTTCCGGCTTCCGCCGTTTGGTGTTGTTACTCGACAGTGCAGAGAAGTTCGCCGCCGATGCGCTGCTCGCGTGCCATGCGGTCGCTGAGCACGCCCTTGCTGGTGGAGACGATGGCGATCCCGAGGCCCTGCATGGGCTTGGGGAGGACGTCGACGCCGCGGTACATGCGCCGGCCGGGCTTGCTCATGCGCTCGAGGGAGTGCATGAGGGGGTCGCCTCCGGTGGTGTACTTGAGGCGGATCTTGATCAGGCCCTGACGGCCGTCCTCGATCACATCAAAGCTGTCGATATAGCCCTCGTCCTTGAGGACGGAGGCGATGCCGCGGCAGACCTTGCTGTTGAGGCAGGTGACGGCCTTGGCCTTGATGTGGACCGCGTTCCGGATCCGTGTGAGCATGTCCGCGATGGGGTCGCCGATGGACATCGTGAGTACCTCTTTCGTGCTTACCAGCTGGCCTTGCGCATGCCCGGGATCTTCCCTTCCAGGGCGAGTTTGCGGAGCATGATGCGGGAGATGCGGAATTTGCGATAAACGCCGCGGGCGCGTCCGGTGAGTTCGCAGCGCCGCACGGTGCGGGTGCTGAACTTGGGGGTGCGACGGCTCTTGGCCATCTGGGCCTTGGTAGTCATTTACTTGACCTCCGGCTTCTTGAATGGCATGCCGAGCTGCTCCAAGACGAAGCGGCTTCGGTCCTTGTTGGAGCGGGCGAAACAGACGTTGATGTGCATGCCGTGGGTGAACTGGGCCTCGGCCATGTTGATCTCGGGGAAGACGCCCTGTTCGGTGACGCCCATGGCGTAGTTGCCCTGGCGGTCGAAGGCCGTGTCGGAGAGACCACGGAAGTCCTTGATGCGGGGCGTGGCAAGGTTGATGAGGCGGTCGAGGAAGTGCCACATCCGCTCGCGCCGGATCGTCACCATCGCGGCGGACTCGTAGCCGGCGCGGAGCTTGAAGTTCGCGACGCTCTTCTTGGCCTTGATGACGACCGGGCGCTGGCCGGTGACCTTGTTGAGGGTCTCAAGCACCTGGGCCTTGATGTGCGGGGGGATCTTGGTGCCCTCGATGTGGCGGCCCATGTTGACGTTGAGCACGATCTTCTCGAGCTTGGGCATCGCCATCGGGTTCTTGATCCCGAACTTCTCGGCGACCTTCGCGCGAACCTCGGACTCGTACTTCACCTTGAGGCGCGGGGGCTCCTTGGGGCCGGTCTCGGCGGGCACGTCGTCGTACTTGCCCTTCTTGTTGCCGGAGTCCTTGGGCTTGGAGCCGCTGGGACGGCCGCCGCCCTGGGGTTTGCCACCCTGAGGCTTGCCGCCCTGCGGGGCGCCCTGGGGCTTGTGCTGTTTGTCTTGTTCGCTGGACATGGGTGTTCTCAGTTTTTCTTGGACTTCTGGCTGCCCTTGTGGAGGACGGAAAGTTCGGCTCCGCCCTTGACGGCAACGCGGACCTTGGAGCCGTCCTGCTTGGTCACGAAGCGGACGCGCGAGGGCTTGCCGTCGGCGACGGGGCTGACGTTGGAGATGTGAATGGGCATCTCGCGCTGGACGATGCCGCCCTGCGGCGCGGCCTGCGTGGGCTTCATGTGCTTGACGCGCATGTTGACGCCCTTGACGAAGACGCGGCTGTGCTTGACATCGATGCGGACGATCTCGCCGGTCTGGCCCTTGGCGGAACCGGAGCGGACGAAGACGGTGTCACCTTTACGGACGTGCGCTGGCATATCAGACCACCTCCGTGGCGAGAGAGACGATTTTCATGTAGTTCTTCTCGCGCAGCTCGCGGGCGACCGGCCCGAAGATGCGGGTTCCCTTGGGGTTTCCGTCGTCCTGGATGAGGACGACGGCGTTGGAATCGAACTTGACGTAGGAGCCGTCGGCGCGCTTGGTGGCCTTGGTCGTACGGACGACGACGGCCTTGGACTTGTCGCCTTCCTTGACGTCGGAGCCGGCGAGGGCCCGCTTGATGGAGACGAAAACGCGGTCGCCGACGTTGGCGATGCGCCGGGTGAAGGCGCCGGTGGCGGTCGAGCCGCCGTAGACGCGGATCACGTAGGCGATCTTGGCGCCCGAGTTGTCCGCGACTTCGCAACGTGTTTCTTGCTGGAGCATGGTTGGGTCTTCTTACTGCGGGTGCGAACGCCCCGGGGGCTTTCTCAACGGGTCAGACAATTTCCTTGGCGCTGGCGAGGGCGGTGGCGGCGGCGCTGCGGCGCTCGACGACGCGCACGAGGCGCCAGAACTTGGTCTTGCTCATGGGGCGGCACTGGGCGACCTCGACGAGATCACCGAGCTTGCTCTCGTTCTTCTCGTCGTGGATGTGCAGCACGGTGCGCTGGCGGATGTACTTGCCGTACTTGGGGTGCATCGACTGATAGGCGATGACGACCTTGCGGGTCTTGTCGCGCTTGTCGGACTCGACGACGCCGATCTTGGTGCCCTTGGGCTGCGTGGTGTCCGCGGGCTTGGCGGCGGGTTTGGCGGCTTTGGAGGTGTTGGTCGGCATCGTGGCTTTCCGGAGTCGTGTGCTTACTTCTTGCTCGCCGCGGTCTGGCGGGTGCGGAGCTCGGTGTTGATTCGGGCGATGGTGCGGCGGGTCTTGGAGAACTGGCTGGTGTCCTTGACCTTCTCGGTGACGGTCTGGGAACGCAGATCAAAGAGCTTCTTCTGAAGGCTCGAGAGCTCGTCCTTGAGCTGCTGATCCTGGAGTTTCTTGACTTCGAGGCTGGCGGACTTCATGGCGGACTCCAAAGAGAGCGGATCAGACGCGGATACGGCGGCCGACGAAACGGGTCTTGACGGGCATCTTCATGGCGACGCGGACGAAGGCGAGCTTGGCGGTCGCCTCGGGGACGCCGGCGATCTCGAACAGGACCGTGCCGGGCTTGATGCGGGCGGCCCAGTACTCGACTTCGGCCTTGCCGGTACCCATTCGCGTTTCCAGGGGCTTCTTGCTGATGGGCTTGTCGGGGAAGACTCGGATGAAGAGCTTGCCCTCGCGCTTGAGGAAGTGCTGGGCGGCGACGCGCCCGGCCTCGATCACGTTGCCGGGGAGCCAGGCGCCGTCGAGCGACTGAAGGCCGTAGTCGCCGTAGGCAACGTAGTTGCCCTTGGTCGCTTTGCGCGGGCGGCAGCGGCGCTGCTCCTTGCGGTACTTGACTCGTTTTGGCATCAAGGCCATGAGCGAAACTCCAGAAACCGAAAAACGGAAATCGGACAGTGAACTTCAGAAACGGATCAGCGACGGCCGCGGGCGCGGGCGCGACCACCGGCTGCATCAGACTCTTCCTCGGTGCGTTCGGTGGTGTAGAGGCCCTTGTAGACCCAGCACTTCACGCCGATCACGCCGTAGGTGGTCATGGCCTCGGCGGTGCCGTAGTCGATGTGGGCCTGGAGCGTGGAGAGCGGGAGCGAGCCCAGACGCATCGCCATGACGCGGCTGAGTTCGGCGCCGCCGAGGCGGCCGGAGATCTGGATGCGGACGCCCTTGGCGCCGGCCTGCATGGCGGCGTCGCAACGCATCTTGACGACGCGGCGGAACGAGGCGCGCTTGACGAGCTGCTCGGCGACGGCCTCGGCGATCAGCTTCGCCTCGAGGTCGGGGTTGCGGATCTCGAGGATCGAGATCGCAACCTTGCGGCCGGTCATGTACTGCAGTTCCTCGGTCATGCGCTCGACTTCGGCGCCCTTGGGGCCGATCACCAGGCCCGGGCGGGCGGTCTTGATGATGACCTTGAGCTCCTCGCGGGTGCGCTCGATATGGATGTCGCTGACGGCGGCGTACGGGGGCTTGCGGTTGAGGCGCTTGTCGAGGTAGGCGCGGATCTTGGCGTCCTCAACGAGCAGTTCGCCGTAGAGGGCCTTGGGGGCGTACCAGCGGCTCTTGTGGGCCTCGGTGATGCCGAGCCGGAAGCCGAATGGGTTGGTCTTTTGTCCCATGGGTGGTTGCGCTTACGCGCGCTCCTGAACGCTGACGGTGATGTGCGTGAGGCGTTTGATGATCGGGTGGGCGCGGCCGCGGTCCTTCTCCTGAAAGCGCTTGATTCGGGGCGCGTCGTCGATGCGGGCCTCGGAGACGATGAGGTTGGTGACGTCGGCCTCGTGCTGCTCGGCGTCGGCGATTGCCGCGGCGAGGCACTTCTTGACGTTGAGGGCGGCGCGCTTTGTGCTGAAGGTGAGAAGGCTGAGGGCCTCGTCGACGCTCTTGCCTCGGACGAGATCGACCAGGAGGTCGGCCTTGCGGGGCGAGCCGCGGTGGAAACGGACTTCGCTGGTGAACTTGGCGATGTCCTTGCCGGCCACGCCCAGGGCGCCGGCGATCTTGTCGATGTCGCCTTTGCGGGCTCGCGGGTGGTTGCGGCCGCGAAGCCAGTTGTTGAGGGCCGAACGCGCGTTCTCCCCCTTGAGGCCGTCGCGCTCGATCGCCTGGGCGAGCTGATCGCGCGTCACCTTGCGGGCGCCGGCGAGCTTCTTGATTTTGTCCGCTCTGATTCTCACTGGAAAACCTCCGAACAACCGCCACCGATCAGCGGCAATCGATCAACTCAACCCTTGGACGGAGACGGCGAATCGCCCTTGTCGCCGCCCTCCACGCCTTCCTTCTTGTTGGTGTGGCCGCGGAACGTTCGGCTGCTGCTGAACTCGCCGAGCTTGTGGCCGACCATGTCCTCGGTCACGAAAACATCCAGGAACATGCGTCCGTTGTGCACCTTGAAGGTGTGACCAACGAACTCGGGGACGATGGTGCAGCGCCGGGCCCAGGTCTTGATGGGTTCCTTCTTCCGCTGCGCGTTGAGATTCTCGATCTTCCGAAAGATCTTCTCGTCGACGTACGGACCTTTTTTCAGGCTGCGACCCATAGTTCACGGTTCCTCGATAAGACTTACTTCAACTGGCCGTAGCGCTTGCTGACGCGGCGGCGGATGATGAGCTTGGTGGAGTGCTTCTTGCGGTTGCGAGTGCGGCCGCCCTTGGCGAGGACGCCGGTGGGTCCGCACGGGGGACGGTTGCCCTTGGAACGACCCGAGCCACCGCCCAGCGGGTGGGCATGGTGGCTCTTGGCGATGCCGCGGGTGATCGGGCGGCGGCCGAGCAGGCGGGTGATGCCCGCTTTGCCGAGGCGGCGGAGGCGATGGTCGGGATTGCCGATGGCGCCGATGGTGGCCATGCAGGTCTGCGGAACGCGGCGAACTTCGCCGGATGGGAGCACCAGCGTCGCGTACTCGCCTTCCCGGTTGGAAAGACGGGCGAACGTGCCGGCGCTGCGGCACATCTGGGCTCCGCGGCCGGGGATGAGTTCGACGCAGTGGACTTCGAGGCCGGTCGGGATGAACGCCAGGGGCATCGCGTTGCCGACGGCCGGTTCAACCGCAGCGGAGACAGAGGTCAGGATGACCTGGCCGTCCTTGATGCCGGCGGGAGCCGGGATGTAGCGCTTGACGCCGTCGGTGTATTGAACGAGCGCGATGTGGCAGGAGCGGTTGGGGTCGTACTCGATGCCGATCACTTTGCCTTCGATTCCGGAGCGATCCTTGCGCTTGAAATCGATGAGGCGGTAGTTCTTCTTGGCGCCGCCGCCGATGCCGCGGGAGGTGATGACGCCCTGGTTGTTGCGACCGCCGGACTTCTTGATGGGGGCGAGGAGCGACTTCTCGGGGTTCTTCTTGGTGACCTCGGAGTGCATGTTGACCGAGGCGAAGCGGCGCCCGGCGCTGGTCTTGTTGTAGATGCGGATCGGCATGAATCGACTCCTTCGCGGGTCCTTGCGCGGGCTCTAGAACAGTTCGATGGTCTCGCCCTGCTTGAGCGTGACGATGGCCTTCTTGACGGTGGGTTCGACGCGGATGCCGAAACGAGTGGGCTTGAATTTGCCCTTGCTGGTGACGGTGTTCACGCCGGTGACATTGACCTTGTAGAGCGACTGGACCGCGGCCTTGATCTCGGTCTTGGTCGCGCGGGGGTCGACGAGGAAGGTGTACTTCGCGAGTTCGTTCATCGCGAAGGTGCCCTTCTCGGTGACGAGAGGCTTCTTGATGACGTGATGGGCAGCGACGTTGGCGGGCATTTAGCGGGCCTCCTTCGTCTTCTTGGTTTCTTTGGCGGGCTTGGGCTTGGCGGCCTTGGGGGCCGGCGCGGCGGACTCGGGCTGCGCGCCCTTGGGATCGGTCTTCGCGTCCTTGCCGGTCTGCGAGGTCGGACCGGAGAGCCACGCCTCGAGCTCGCCCTTGGCGATGACGAGATAGCGGTGGTTCAGCATGTTGAAAGCGTTGATGTCGGTCGCGTGCACCAGAGAAACGCCTTCGACGTTGCGGGCCGAGAGGCGTGCGTTCTTGGTCTGGAGCGGGTCGCCGCCGAGGGCGACGAGCGCGGACGAATCAACCTTGATGGCTTCGAGGAACGCGGTGAAGTCCTTGGTCTTGGGCTCCTTCATCGCGATCGTGTCGACGACCTTGACCTGGTTGTCGATGAGCTTGGCGAGGAGGGCGTTGCGGTTGGCCTTGCGCCGCATCTTCTTGGGCATGTCGAGGCGGAAATCCTCGCGGGTCTTCTTCTTGGAGTGGCCGTGGCCGCCGCCCTTGAAGATGTTGGCCTTGCGGTCGCCGTGGCGGGCGTTGCCGGTGCCCTTCTGTTTGTAGATCTTGCGGGTCGAACCTTCGACCTCGTGACGGTTCTTGGTGCGGGACGAGCCCTGGCGGAGGTTGGAGTGATAGCGGACGTATGCCTGCTTAATGAGCGCGGCATTGATCTCGCCACCGAGGGCTTTTTCGTCAACGGTCAGTTTTCCGACCGACTGACCCTGCATATTGAAGACGGTGACATCCATCTGTCTTTTCTCGTCCTGACGCCTCGCCGGCTGATCGACTCGCGATCGCCGGCACAACTCGCCTATCCGTCCGCCTCCAGTTCCCTCCAAGGGAGCACGAGAACGATCTCGTGGGGGTCGGCTCGGAATCGACTCGGCCGTCCGGGTTTGGGGCTGCGAACCCTTTCAAACCCTTCATTTGTCGTCGCTCGGCGGTTTCGTCGGGATGCTGATCCGTCCGACCTTCCGAGCCCGCCGACCTCTGCCTTGGAGAGACCGGCGGCGACTTTCCTTCAGAACCCCGCGCTTTCCGGGGTCGCGATTATTGCCCTGCCGCGAGTGAGAAACAAGCGGCGGGGAAATGTTTGGGCTACTTCTTGGCGGCTTCGGCCACTTTCTTGGCCTTACCGCGGTAGAGACGAATGGCCGGGCGGATCTCGATGATGCCCGTATTCGCGCCGGGGACGGACCCCTTCACCAGCACGAGGTTGTTGGCTTCATCGATCCGGACGATGTCGAGGGAGCGGCAGGTGACCCGAACGTCACCCATGTGACCGGCCATCTTCTTGCCCTTGGCCAGACCGCCGCCGAAGCCGCGGTTGGAACAGAGCGAGCCGATCGAGCCGGGGGATCGGTGCTTGCGTTCGGTGCCGTGTGAGGCGTACTGGCCCTTGAAGTGCCAGCGCTTCATGGTGCCCTGGAAGCCCTTGCCCTTGCTGGTACCGATCACGTCGACGTACAAGTTACCGGCAAGGTCTTTGACGGTGAGGGCCTGGCCGGGCGTGTAGTTTCCGGCGTCCTTGGGGTCAATGCGAAATTCGCGGTGGACGCGCTGCGGAGCGACCCCGGCCTTGGCGTCGTGCCCGATGACGGGGATCGTGGAGCGACGGGGCTTGACCTCGTCGAAGCCGATTTGGATTGCGGAGTAACCGTCCGTCTCGGTGGAGCGGACCTGCGTGACAACGCAGGGACCGACCTGGAGGACTGTGACGGGGACGTTGACGCCGGCGTCGTTGAAGACGCGGGTCATGCCGACTTTGCGACCGAGCAGCGAGAGTGCCATGGAGAACCTTCCTTTTCGTGCGGCGTTCTTTGAGAGGCTCCTCCATCGTGGAGCATCATGCCGCGGGATATTGAATCAACGAAAAAGGGCCTGAAAACAGGCCCATTACGAGAAACTCAGGCTTTGATCTTGATGAACACACCGGCGGGGACGACAAGGCGATTCAGGGCTTCGACGGTACGAGCGTTGGGCTCGATGATGTCGATGATGCGTTTATGGGTGCGGATTTCGAACTGCTCGCGGCTCTTCTTATCGATGAAGGGCGAACGCAGCACGGTGTAGCGCTCGATGCGGGTGGGCAGCGGCACGGGGCCGGCGACCTTCGCGTTGGTGCGCTTGGCGTGTTCGACGATTTCCTTGGCGGAAGCGTCGAGGGCGATATGGTCGTAGGCCTCCATCCGAATTCGAATCTTGCCGCCGGTCATCGAGGAATCGCTCCGTTTCAAAGACAGTTTGGGGGTTGCCTGGCCGAACCACGCGGGCAGAGAACCCTGAGGAGTGCGAGAGGTCGCGCTCCCGCAGCAGGATCTCGGCTGGTGCGTAGCGGCGAAGGATAGGCCGGGCGGGGAAGGGGTCAACGCCGGTGCCGCGGGATTGGGGTGCCGGGTTCTGAACGGCATGAAACCCGGATGGACCTCCTGGCGGATGGACAAGGATCGCCGGTTCACCCGAAGGACGGCATGTTGGGGCCGGGCCGGCGAGAATTGCCGATGAAACCGGGGTCGGAGTTTGGGTGGGATTCTGGAAGGAGCCACGGATGATTCAGGTGCCCGGACGGATCGTGCTGGTGCTTGCCGGCCTGTGCAGCGTGATGACGTGCGGGAGCGCGCCGGCGCAGAACTCAGGCAAATTGCCCGCCGATTCGAAGGCGGCGTCCCCCACTCCCGCGCGGGCGCCGACGGCGGGCGCGGTTCGGTTCAATGAGAAGCCGCTGAGGGTCGAGAGCATCGGCCTGACCATGGCCTTGCCGGTCGGGTCGAGCGCCAGTTCAACGGCGATCGCCAACCAGGCGGCGGTGCAGGTGATCGGGCCGGAGAGCAAGTGGCTGGTCGGCGCGCGGGTGCTCGACAGCAGCGATCTGAAGCTGACGATCGGCCAGGTGGCGGAGGCCAACCTCAAAACGCAACTCGGCGCGGAATCGGTGGTGGTCGGCGGCGTCGGACCCAACGGGGCGCAGCTGATCGAGCGGACACAAAACCTGGTGATCGGGACGCTGGCGGCGGAGCGGTTTTATGTGCTTGGTCCGAAGGATGCGGATGCGAAGAACGCGAACAAGCCTCGGTTGGTGTACGGCGTGACGTTTATCAAAGTGGGTCCGGGTCGGTTCGCTTCGTTCGAGTCGAGCTGCGGTGAGGCGGACCTCGATCGCGCCAAGCCCGAGATGGAAGCGATGATCGCAACGGTTCAGTTCGCCGATGCCGCGAGCGTGGAAAGTTCCAAGCGGGCGGCAACCGTGGACGCGGGCGATCGGTTCCTGAAGGGGCTTGATCCGACGGCGATCCGATCGGCGGCGGAAGAAGCGAAAGAGCAATGGTGGCGGCTGTATATCCCGGCGAAGACCGGGGCGGACGCGGATGCTCGCGAGATTGGGTATCGCAAGATCCGCACGACGATCGGCAAGCGGGGGCAACTCGATCCGTCGCGTGATCCGAAGCAGTTCAAGGGTCCGGATCTGGGCGAGGGGATCCTGGTGCAGGTGGACTTCCGGGGGATTCTCGGCGAGGGCGGAGATTCATTGACCGACTCGAAGGGCATCTTCTTCCAGACGCTGGATCGGAAAGAAGAAGTCTGGACGCTGAGTACGCGGGTTCGCCAAGGGAAGCAGGACGTGACGAGCACGGAGTACGGGAGCCGCGCGGGCAACGAACTCCTGATCAAGAAGGAGTCGCAGCCGCCGAACAAGTTGATCGTTCCGGATTTGGCCTACCTGTCGCGGGTGGAATCGTTCCTCGTGCAGAGACTGCTGGTGGCGTCGCGTCTGACGACGGAATTCGGATTTCACACGTACTCGTCGGAGACCAATCTGATCGAGACGCGCCGGGAATCGGTGGAGCAGCCGGCGGACAAGCCGCACATCTACCGGATTACGACCCGCACGGGTGACGCGCCGACCTCGCAGGTCGCGACGTACAAGGAAAACGGGGAATTGCTGTTCGCGGATCTGGCGGGGGGCGTGCGTGTGGAGCCGACGTCGCTGGAGCAGCTGGTGCGGCTGTGGAAGCTGAAGAATCTGCCGCTGGATTGAGGGGCTGAGAGCTGTCCGCTGTGCGTGTTCAGCTCTCGGTCGAATCAAAGCAGGGAAGGTCCGGGGGCGCCCCGTGAACGGAGGGCGCGGCGTGCTACTTTGTTGTCATGGCGACGGATCGTCTTATTTCGGCTGGGCGTGCTGGAGATGCCCGGGATGGCGAAGCAGAATTGAAGCGCGCCCTGATTTGACACCCACCAGCACGTCGGGCAGCAGCGCCGAACTGTTCGACAGCTGCGGGATCGCGACCGACAGCAAAGGCGCGCGGCCGGAACGAGCCGTGCGAGCATGCGCTCTTTCACGGGCCGCCGGGGCTAGGGAAGACGACTCTGGCGCATCTGATCGCCAGCGAGATGGGGAGCGGGATCCACGTCACCAGCGGGCCGGTTTTGAGCAAAGGGACGGATCTCGTTGCGGCGCTGACAAGCCTGCGCGAGCGGGATGTGCTGTTTATTGACGAGGTGCACCGGCTGCCGGCGAGCGTGGAGGAGTTTGTCTATCCGGCGATGGAGGACTACCGGATCGATGTGCCGGTGGACAGCGGGCTCTCGGCCCGGACGGTGCAGATCCGGTGCAAGCCGTTCACGCTGATCGCGGCGACGACGCGTGCGGGGTTGATCTCCGGGCCATTGCGCTCACGGTTTGGAATTACGCATCACCTGCGGTATTACTCGGCCCCGGAGTTGGTGCGGATTCTCGAGCGGAGCTGCACGCTTCTGAACGTGAAGGTGGACAGCGGGCAGTGTTTGGTGCGGATCGCGGAGCGGTCGCGGGGGACGCCGCGGATCGCGAACCGGCTGCTGCGGCGGATCCGCGATTACGCCAGCGTGAAGGGGGACGGGGTGGTTCGCGGATCGACGGTCACCGATGCGTTGAAGCTGGAAGGCGTGGATGATCTCGGACTCGACGAGCTCGATCGCGGATACCTGCGGATCATCGCGACGACGTATGGCGGAGGGCCGGTGGGGCTGGAGGCGGTGGCGGCGACGATGAACGAGGATTCGGGGACGCTCGAGGATGTGGTGGAGCCGTTCCTGCTGCAGATTGGGTTTCTGGCGCGGACGCGGCGCGGACGCCAGCTCACGAAGGCGGCGTGCGAGCACCTGGGAGTGCCGTGGCGCGGGGGCGATGGGTTGTTTGAGGGGTAAGACGCGACCGGACCCCGGTCACGATCTGCGGCGATCAACGCTTGCCGGCGGGCTCTCGCATGGACTTGGAGAGTTCTTCTTCGATGTAGAGGATGCACTGGCAGGACGCGCAGCGGGTGAGCTTGCCCGAAACCAGCAGGCCGTTCACGGACTCGATGGGCAGGGCCATCATGCAGGCGCCGCAGTGGTATTCGTGACGGCGCCGGTCGACCTCTTCGATGTGGGCCATGGCCTCGTCGCCGCGGGTCTGGACGAGGCGTTCGAAAACCACCAGCGTTTCTTTGGGTATCTCGCGGGCGAGAGTCTCGCGCTGGCGCTCCAGATC
>JBGAPK010000024.1:0-64407 GCA_044221315.1 Phycisphaerales bacterium
GGTGGAGCCGACTCCGGAATTGCTGCGTGATCTCCTTCCCTGCTCGAAGCGGCCGCCGGATGAAATGATGTCGGAATTGACCAAGCTGCTCGGGACGCTCGAGCATCCGGCGATCAAAGCGCTGGCGCAGACGTATCTGGCGGACAAGTTCCTGATGGACGCTTTCCGTCAATGTCCGGCGGCCAAGAGCATGCATCATGCCTATTTGGGGGGGCTGCTCGAGCACACGTTGAACCTGTTGAATCTTGCGGACCGGGTGTGCCCGCTCTATCCCAAGATCAACCGCGACCTGGTGGTGATGGGGCTCTTCCTGCACGACCTGGGCAAGACACGGGAACTGAGCTTTGACAAGGTGTTCAGCTACACCGACCGCGGCGAATTGATCGGGCACATTGTCGAGGGCGCGATCATGCTGCACGACAAGGCGCAGGTGATGATGCGCGAGGCGGGCCAGCGCTTGCCTCCGGGGGCGCTGACGGTGCTCCAGCACATCATCCTGAGCCACCACACGCTGCCCGAGCACGGGGCGGCGAAGATCCCGGCGACGCCCGAGGCGATCTTCGTGGCGATGCTGGACAATCTCGACGCGAAGACGACGATCGCGATGAACGCGGCAAGGCCGGACCGTGCCGCCGAGTTTGATATGGGCGGCAACTTCACCGAGAAACAGTGGGCGCTCGAAAATGTGAAGCTGTTCCGTCCGGACGTTCTCAAGCAGTAGGCGGGTTCCGCCATGAGCAACGAGGACAACACGATCCAGGTGAATTTCTCGCGTGCGCTGCCGCTCTTTCCCTTGGATCAGGTGACGCTCTTGCCACAGCAGGTGCTGCCGCTGCACATTTTCGAGCCGCGGTATCGGCAGATGGTGAGCGATGCGCTGGACGGGGCGGGGCAGATCGCGATGGCGGTCTTTCAGGGGAAGCGTTGGAAGCAGGAATATCACGGGAAGCCGCCGGTGAGACCGGCGGTGTGTGTGGGGCACATCGCGCAGCACGAAAAGCTCGCGGATGGCCGTTACAACGTGATTCTGCGCGGCGTGTGCCGCGCGAGGGTGATCAGCGAGCCCCCGGCGCCCGAGGGACGCCTGTATCGCGAGGCGATGCTCGAGCCGATCGGGCTGTCGCAGGATGAGACCCCGGTTCTGGCGAAATTGCGATCAGAACTTGAGGAGGGATTGGAGCACGGAACGCTGAAGCGGCTGGCACAATCAGACACACTGCTGGAGTTTGTTCGTGATGAAGACATTCCGACGACGGCGCTTTTGGAACTGATCTCGTTCACGCTCGTGGAGGACAAGGAAAAGCGATACCGGTTGCTCGAGGAGGGCGACGCGGACACGCGTGCGGGAATCGTCGGAATCGAGCTCAAGAGCCTGGACAGGCTCATTCGGCGGGCCCTGAGGCAGACGGGTGAGGAATTTCCGCGGGGCTATACCCCTAATTGAACGCCCTATAACATGTTGTTTGGCAAGCCCTTGCGGCAAGAACTTGCACCGGGTCCCGATCGTATGTATATTGAGGACTAACATCGTGTGGCGCGCGGAAGAGTCTGAGCGCCGATGGGAGCGCGAGGCTGGGACCGGTAAAAAGGAGCGAGCCATGTTGAGAGCAACGAGCAAGCGTCGGATGTCGTCGAGGTTGAGCCTTGGGGCGGTGATCCTGACTGGTGCTCTGGCCGTGAGCGGCGCTGGCTGCAACAACGCGCTCGAGGGCGGCCTGACGGGCGGCGGCCTGGGAGCCCTGACGGGAATGGCGATCGGCAGCGCGTTCGGTCACATGGGGACCGGCGCTGCGATCGGCGCTGCGGCGGGCGCATTGGGCGGCGTGATTATCGGGGACCAGAATCAGCGGCGCGCGAACGGGCAGTAGAGTCGCATTGAAGGGCATTGGACGAAGAAGCGCCCTTTCCCCAATCCCTCTCTTGGTGCGGGGGCTTCAAAATCAGAACGAGTATGGATTCTCGGCAAAGGCGGTCCGACGCGGTTCGGGAGCCGGGCCTTCGTGCGCGGCGTCGCGGCAGGCTTCGGCGAGGCGCTGGTGCAGTTTCTCGTGGTCGGGAATCGCATCGAGGTACAGAAGCAGTTCATCGACGCGCCACGAGGCGGGCAGATTCGGTTTAACGCGAGCGATGGCGGCATCACCGATCGATTCGGAGGCGGCGGTGAACCACTCGACGCTCGGTGGGGTTGAAGAATCGTCGCGCGTGGGGCCGGCGCCGGGCTGGTCGTGTGTTGGTTTGACGCCGGGAGGCGGATCGATCTGGACCCGGATGGTCACGGTGTCGACCAGCCCGCCCCTGGTGACGGCGGCGATGGGCCATTTTCCGGCGCGGGTCATGGGCTCGCGGCAAAGAAGCATGATGGGGATGGATTTGGAGTCGGCGGTCTCGCGGATGTCGCGGGCTTCGATCGCGATCAACGGGGGTTGGGCGAGATAAAGGCCGGGCGCGAGTTCGGAGGGTTTCAAACGGGATTTAATGAGTGTGCGCGGGCCGGCGTCGCATGCGATCTGGCGGATCTGGCGGCGAGCCTCCTGGAGCGGGAGCAGGATGCGGCCCATCCGATCGAAATCATCCGCCTTTCGGGCCCGATCGAGTGCGCGCGTTGAGAGTTTCACGACGGTGAAGTACTCGGTCTCGAGGAGGGCCGCGCTGGCCTCCTCCATGAGTCGGTCGATCGGGTTGGGTGTTTCCTTTGGCATTCGCTCGGGTTTGACCGGGCCTAGTACTCGTACGTGGGTTTGGGGGTGCAGGATCGGGTCAATCCGGCGCGGTGGTGGCGGCTCCGATCTTGCCGTCGCGGACCAGGCCGGCAATGGTGTGCAGCGTGACCGACCACTCTCGTGCGAGAGGCGCCATGTCGTAGAGAAGAATGTCGGAAAGTGCGGAGAAATCCTGAGATTCGAGCGCGGTGCGGATGCTGCCGAGGCGCTCGAGCATGGCGGTGAATCGGCCCGAGAGCGGCGTCGGATCGCCGTCGGGGAGCGTGAGCGCGTCGAGGTCGAGTTTGAGCAGGGTGGCGCCCTTGTTGAGAATATCGCAGACGGCCTGCCAGGTCGCGATTGACTCGCCGAGTTTGCCGAGGGCCTGCTGCGTCTTTCCGGCCTGGATGTCGCGCCCGACCTGGTCGTGATCCTGCGCGACGTGGGTGAGCGCCTCGGCGGCGTCGGTCAGCGTGAAGCTGACGAGTGCCCGGGGCTCGGCGGAACGCATCGCGAGCTTCTCGATGCTGACGGGTTCGTCGCTCGGGCTCGAAAGCAATTCGTCGGAGATCGGAGTGCCGTCGGCGAAAGCCTCGACGATGATTCGGCCTCGGAGGCGAGCGGCGTCCTGCGCGCTGCGGAGTGCCGCGGCGAGCGTGGGCCGGTCGATGGCGAGGGGCTGATCGTCGAGGAGAACCTGCATGGCAATGAACAAAGAGGGAGCGCTCGTCCCTGTTCCTCACCACGGCTGTCGAGTCACGCGGCCGGCCTGTTTACGGACGCGTCCGGGAATTGCCCCGGAGGTGATCAGGATAGCGACCCGGCGCGGGAGGGCTTCGGCTCGGCGTGCAGCTGGGGTAGGGGAGAGGACTTGGCCTTGGCCTCCCGCCGGCGCTGCTTGGCGATGAGGCGCAAATTTCGTGCATAGATGACGATTCCGGTGGACTGGCCCAGAACGCCGACCGCGTCCTGACGCCAGACGAAATAGGCGAAGAGGCAGATCCCGCCGAGAAGGCTGAACCACCAGAATGCGGGCGTGATGATGCTGATCTTGTGGCGTTCGCTGATGAGCCATTGGATGAGCATGCGCCCGCTGAACATGATTTGGCCGCCGAAGCCGATGGCGATCCAGACCAGGCTGGCCCAACTGGTGATGTTGAAAAGGCGGAAGAGGGGATTGGACTTGCCGTCGGCGACCTGGCGCGTGATGGCCGGGCCGAAAATGGACTCGAACTGGGCGCGGGTGAGGTCGGCGGATTCGAATCCGTCGCGGGAGAGGAGGCGGAATCGCTGCGAACCGTCGGGGGCGGTGGTCACCTCGGCGCTGCCGCGGGTGTTGCCGATGCGGAATTCCTCAACGATGGCGCCGGGGCGAAGGTGGACGGCGCGGTTGGCGCCCGTGCCTGCGACGAGCCAGAAGCCCAGGAGCACCAGCAGCACCATCAGGGCGGCAGGCTCCCACTTGATGGAGCGCTTCACGCCCGGGACTCCGCGGGGGACTGCTTGAGTTCGGTGATCTGTTCGGAAGGAGCGGCGCCGCTGGCACGATCGGGACAAGCGGCTTCAAGTTCGCGGAACTCGACATCGCGTCGGCGGGAGCGGAAGTAGAGGACGGCGAATAGATCGATGAGGCCGGGGATGGCGCGCTTGACGATGCCCAGGCCGTACTTGGTTTGTCCGGCGGTGCGCGGACGGTGATTTACGGGCACTTCGACGATCTGGCCGCCGAGGTCGGCGACGGTGATCGGAACGAAGCGGTGCATGCCGCGGAGTTCCAGGGGGAGGCGGAGGGCGAACTCTCGCTTCAGGACACGCAGAGAGCACCCGGTATCGCGAACGGTGTCGCCAAGGAGTATTCGCCGGAATGCCCGCCCGACGAGGGAGCCGACCTTGCGGATGACGTTGTCGCGGCGGGCTCGTGAGCGATCACCCTGAACCAGATCGGCGCTGGTCTCGCGCATGACGCGGAGCATCATGGGGAGGTCGGCTGGGTCGTTCTGGAGGTCGGCGTCCATTGTGGCGATGAGCCTGCCGCGGGAGGCTCGGAAGCCGGCGTGGAACGCGGCGGACTGGCCGCTGCCTTTGCCGTTTGGAGTATTCTTCATCGCGACGGGGCGGAGCCACGGGCGGGATTCGGCGAGAACGAGCAGGCGTTCCCGGGTGGAGTCTGTCGATCCATCGTCAACGATGACGAGTTCCCAGGAGATGTCGAGGGGAGACACGGCGTTTTCGACCTCGTCTGCGAGGGCGGCGACATTGTCCTGCTCGTTGTGCGCCGGGGCGACGACGGAGAGATCGGGGCGCGGGGTCGGAGTGGCGGGGGATGGGCCTTGACGGGCCTGCATAAGGGGGAAGGATAGGTTCGGAGGCGGTTGCGCCTGTTCCAAATGACCAACCGAAAACTACGGCTGTCCCTTCCTCCGGCTTCAGGGAGGGTGCCGCGGACTCTTATAGTTCGGCACTTTCAAGGGCAATGCATGCACATACGCGAGATTGACACGACCAAGAACCCCGCGACGGTGGCGGTGCGGTTTCTGCTGGAGGACCCTGAGGGGATGGGCGCGGACGCGCCCGCGCTGGATTTGAAGGCACCCAAGACGCGGACGCTGCTGGAACTGGCGATTGAGAACGGGATCAATATCGAGCACGCGTGCGGGGGCGTGTGCGCCTGCTCGACGTGCCATGTGCATGTCGAGAAGGGGATGGACTCTCTGACCGAATCGACCGAGGCGGAGGAGGACCGCGTGGAAGAGGCGCCCGGCCTTTCGCGAAACAGCCGGTTGAGTTGCCAGTGCGAGATCATCGGAGACGGGCCGATCGTGGTGCGTGTGCCGGCGTGGAATAGGAACGCGGTCAAGGAAGTGCCGCATTAGGGAATTCAATACGGAGGGCCACGGGGAGCCACGGAGGAGGACACGGAGAAAAGGACCTGTGGGATTGGGGCGGAGAAAGGCTGGGCGCGGTTGTGGCACTTGGCAAGACGTTTGGATGGCTCGATGTGAGGCGGATCGGGGAGGAATTGGCGGAGCGGCTGCCGGAGAAGGACCCGATGCGGGTCGGGTTCCCTGAACTGCGCCGGCTGGTCGCGGAATTACCGGGGTTCAAGGAGGAGCCGGGACATCCGTCGAACGAGCGCATTCTCGAGGAAATACAGCGGCACTGGATCGAGGAGCGGTCGGATCGCGCTCGGGACGAAGACTGATGACTCAGCGCCGCGTTCTCCATGACGAGTACTTCAAGCGAGCGAAGGCCGAGGGGTATCTGGCGCGCTCGGCGTACAAATTGAAGGAGATCCAGGAGCGCAACCGGCTCATCAAGCCGGGTATGGCGGTTGTGGACCTTGGTTGCGCGCCCGGGAGCTGGCTCCAAGTGGCGCGGGAACTGGTGGGAGAGCGAGGGTTCGTTGTCGGGATCGATCTTCAGCCGGTGGAGCACGACTTCGCGCCGAACGTAAAGACGATCGTGGGTGACATTTTCAAGACCGACGCGACAGCACTCTTGCCGGACCCGTCGGCGAAGTTTGACATCGTGCTGAGCGACATGGCGCCAAACACGAGCGGGCATGGGGATGATGCGCTTTCAGTGCGATTGTGCAGGCGGGTGCTTGAACTGGTGCCCTCGCTGCTCGCGCCCAACGGGCACTGCGTCATGAAAGTCCTGGAGGGGGGCGGGTACCCGTCACTTCTCAAGGACTGCCACACGATGTTTGCGTTCGTGAAGGGGCTCAAGCCCAAGGCGAGCCGCGAGGCGTCGCGGGAGATTTTTCTGATCGCCGAGCGATACCGGGGCTCGCCGGCACCGACGGAAGTAAAGCCGAAGGGCCCTCCGGCGCCGGTTCCGGGCTGGTCGAGCAGGCCGGTCCAATAGAGCGCGGCGGAATCGCATAGTCTCCGGTCGTGGTTTTTCTGGCTCCCATGTCGGTGCTGGTTGCGGCGGCGATCACGCTGCCCCTGCTCGGCGCGATGTACCTGCTCAAATTGAGGCGGAGGCCGTTGCGGGTGAGTTCGGTCATTCTTTGGCCCGAGGCGGCGACGGATGTCCAGGTGAATGTGCCCTTGGCGCCTCCGCGGGCGAGCTGGTTGTTGCTTTTGCACTTTCTGATCGCGGGGCTCCTGATCGCGGCGGCGGGGAGGCCTGCGTTGACGGGCGTGCCCGGGGTGGCCGGGCGGATGCTGGTGCTCATCGACTGCTCGGCGCCGATGAGCGCGCGGGATGGTGTCGGGGAGGCTGGTGCACGGACCACGAGGCTGGATGAGGCCAAACGGCGGGCGAAGGAGATGATTCGCGCGGCGGGCGATTCGGGCAATTCCCGGATCGCGGTGGTGTCATTCAGTGCGACGGCCTCGATCGTGCGCGAGTTCTCGCCTGATGCGCGAGGGGCGATGGTGGCGGTGGACGCCGTCCAGCCGACGGATCAGCCCGCGAATATCGCGTCGGCGCTGGAAGTGGCGCGGGCGCTGCTCGCGGCCGTGGATGCCGGCAGGGCGGAGAGCGAAGAGAGCGCGGAGGTGTCGCTGCTTAGCGGTGGATCGTTTGAGGAGGTGGGGAAGGAGCTCGCGGTGCCCGGCGGGACGCTGCGCCTGGTCCGCGTCGGGCCGGCGCCCGAGGCACCGAAAGAAAATCTCGGAATCGTGGTTCTCGCGGGGCGGCGGGACGAGGCTCAGCCGGAGATCGTGCGTCTGTTTACGCGGATCCAGAATGCTTCGCCCCGCGTTCGAGCGGTGGCGGTGCGGCTTTCGGTGGATGGAAGGACGATCGAGACGCGGAGTATCTCGGTTCCGGGTGCCGAGGGAGGGCCGGGCGAGAAGGGAGAGGTGTTTTCCCTCAGCGCGCCGTCGGGCGGGCTCGCGATGGTGTCGCTGGGTGTGGATGTGATGAGCGACATGCTGGAGAGCGACGACGCGGCGGCCATGGACATCCTGCCGGCGGCTCCGGCGAGGGCGTTGTATGTGAGACGCGGGGCGGTAGCGCGAGATTCGGATGAGGCGGTGCTCACTGCGGATTCGCTGCTGCTGCGGGTGCTGGAAGAGCTGCGTCTGGGCGAGCTGAAAATCGTCTCGCGCGATCAGTACGAGGAGATGGCGCGCGAGGGCGGGCTGAAGTTCTTTGATATCGTGATCTTCGACGGCGTGACGCCGCGGACGGCGCCGCAGGTGTCTTCGCTGAGCTTCGGTGCCGGGTTGCCAGGTCTGGAACTCGGAGCGGCGAGGGGCGATCCGAAGCCCGGGCCGATCCTGTCGTGGGTGCGATCGCATCCGCTGCTGCGGGATATCACGCTGGACGGTGTGGTTGTGGCGGGAGCGCTGTCGTATTCGGGGAGCGGGGCCGGGGTTGAGGTGCTGGCGCGGGACGAGCGCGGGCCGCTGCTTTTCGTGAAGAGCGCTGAAGGTGAGCCCCGCCGTGTAGTTGTGGCGTTTGATCTGGTGAATTCGAGCTGGCCCCTGCACGCGGGGTTCCCGATCTTTGTGAAGAACGCGGTAGACTTTCTGACGGCGAAGGGAGCGGAGAATGCGGGCGTTGCGTACACGACGGTCCAGCCGGTGAGTATCGAGGTGGAAGGGCCGGTGCCGGAGTTCGCCGGGCCGACCCGGATTCGGGGGATCGAGTCCTCGGATGCAACGGGCGCTCGGCGTCGGGTCAATCTGGGGGTGCTGGACAGGGCGGGGGTCTACACGCCCGATGGGCAGGGATCGAAGGGGGTGGCACCGATTGCGGTGAATCTCGTAAACGCCCACGCGAGCGCGATCGCGACGAGCGACGAAATCAGGGTTGGAAGGCGGGTGATCGCAAAGACCGAGGGGCAGGCACCGGTGCGGGAGATCTGGATGTGGGCGCTATTGGCCGCGGGGGCGCTGCTCGCGGTGGAGTGGCTGGTCTTTGCCAGATCGGCGCGCTTGTAGACGAGGGTTCGAGGAGTTAATCATTCCCAAATCCCCGCCCCCAGGGAAGGGGCTTCAGAGCCAAACTGCAAGGATTCGGGCCTGTACTATTCCAGCACGCAGAGGCGGAACGGAGTCTGGATGGAGCCACGGGAGCATGTTCCAAAGCAGGTGCGGGTGCCGCTGAACCGCAGGGAGTTTCTGGGCGTGTCGCTCGGGACGTCGGCGGGGATCGCGGCGGCTGCCGCGTTTTCGCCGGGATTGGCGAGGGCGCAGCAGCCGATCGATCGCGCGCCGTCTGCTGCTTCAACGAAGAAGGCGATGAACGTCATCTTCATGGTCTCGGACGGCATGAGCTTCGGAACTCTGTCCCTCGCCGAGATTGTGAGCCGCGCACGGCACAGCAGGGGGACGCACTGGGTCGGGCTGTGGGGGCGGCCCGATGCCCGACGGAGCATCATGCGCACGGCCTCCGCAGATTCGGCGGTAACCGATTCGGCGGCGGCGAGCTCGGCGTGGGGGTGCGGGGAGCATATCGACAACGACAGAGTGAACTTCGCGCCCGACAAGCGGAGGCCTACGCCGATCCTCGTGCAGGCCAAACAGAACGGGAAGGCGACGGGGCTTGTGACGACAACGCGCGTGACGCATGCGACGCCGGCGGGGTTCATCGCGAACGCGGTCTCCCGGAATTTCGAGGAGCAGATCGCTTCCCAGATTCTCGAGCGGCGCGTCGACGTTGTGCTCGGGGGCGGGAGCAAGTTTTTTCCGAAGAAGCTCCTTGCGGAACGACCAGATGTGCGAGTCCTCAACGATGTCGACGGATTTGCGGCGTACATGGGTTCGCTGGGCGCAGGCGAAGCGCAGCCGCCGGTGCTGGGAATCTTCAACGGCTCGCACTGCAAGTTCGAGTGCGACCGCGGGCAGACGGAACCGGCGCTCAAGGACATGGCCGCGGCGGCGCTTGCGCACCTGTCGAGGTCATCGAACGGGTTTGTCCTGCAGATCGAGGGCGGGCGCGTCGATCATGCGGCTCACGCGAACGACGCGGGTGCGCTGGTCGGGGAACAACTGGCTTTCGATGCGACGCTCGGGGTGGTGCTGGATTGGATGAACGGTCGCGACGACACGCTCCTGATCGTGACAACCGATCACGGGAACGCCAATCCCGGGTTGACTCTCTACGGCTCCGCGAGTTATCAGGGAGTGCAAAGGCTCATCCTCACGAAGTACTCGTTCGAATGGCTCTTCGAGCAGTTCGACCTGAAAATCGCGTTCGATGATCCGGTGGAGCATGGAAAAATACTTGGGGAGGAACGGGTTTCAACGCTTGTGCGGGAGGCGACGGGGGTGACGCTCAGCAAGGAAGAATTGGGCGCGTTCGTCAGCTCGCTCAGATCGCGCCCGCACGCGAACTTTGAGGCAATGGCGTCGGCAAACTGCGTTCTCGGATCGTGCCTGGCCAACTACCTCGGCGTGGGGTTCATCAGCCCCAATCACACGTCGGACTTTGTCGAAGTTGCGGCCGTCGGGCCGGGGAGCGAAGGGATCGCGCCGTTCATCGACAACGTGGATCTGCACCGGCTTATGACGGGGGCGTTGGATCTGGCGCCGGCAAAGGATGTGTAGGGAGCGGAAGTAAGACAGACGGGTCTCGTGAGTCCTATCGGACTCATTGCCTTACCACTTGCTCAGATCGATCGACGCCCGCCCCGGCTCCGTGGCCCAGGGGAACATCGCACGCGGCCAGCAGGAGCGGACCGCGCCACGAACGTGCTCGACACCGATGCGCAGCAGCCCCGGGCGCTCGACGGCCCGATTGGGGATCGGAAGGCGAAGCGTCCAGTGATCCGCGGAGGGGATGATCTGTGCGCCGGCCAGGAGTTCATCGCGTGCTCCCGGAATGGCGGGGGCGCGGACGAGCGCGACCGCCTCGCCGCTCTCGGGGATGCGGGAAGTCTCGGGGAGGTCAACGACGAGTACGTGCGTGGAACGGCCGGTTGGTCCGAGCCAGATGCGGAGAGTCTGATGTTCAACGGCGCTGCGCTCAATCTCCAGGTAGAGCGACCAGCCGGATCCGGAGGGAACGTTGGTCGGTCCGGCCTCGCGGACAAGGCGGCCGGCCAGGGCGCCGAACTGCGACCGTTCTCCGGCGGGGACGGGGCTGACGGATATGCCGCGGGTCCAGGAGGACATGGTGTGGTCGAGAAAGGTGGGCGAGATCGGAACGCCGGGCGGGGCGGCGATAGTGTGGCGGCGCTGCGCGTTGAGCAGGCCCGACCAGCCGCCAATATGCACCTCGACACCCTGTCGGTCGGCGGTGCCTTCGGCCGGCGCGGGGCCTTGGATGGCGGGCACGGTGATGGTTCTGGAAGTTTCCGCAGCGATGGTGAGCAGTTCAGGGGAAAAGCCATCGGACTCGCCACGGGCCCAGGCGACAACCTGAGCGTCCGAGAGGTTTGCGATGCCGATGCGAGGGATCGGGAGTCGTGAATCAGCATCGAGGAGGCCGGCGTCGTCAACGACCCAGGCGCACGCGCCGGGACGGCGGCCGAGCCAATCTCGGGCCACGGCCGCAAGGCGCTTTGGCTCATCCCGCTGCGCGAGGAGATCATGAAGCAGTTCCGCGCAGGACTGGCCGTCGGACCAGGCAGGGGCAAATCTGGCGGGTCCGCCGCTCTCGAGGCGAACGGATTCGGTCAGAGCCGCAATCACGCGCTTATGGACCGGCGGATCGACGCTCGCGAGGCGCCCCAGAGCGAACGCCCAGAGGGCCGAGCTCTGGAGGGCGAGCTTGTCGAGAAACGTTTCGTCCGGCGGCGCGTGGATGAAGTCGCTGGGCGCGGGATCGAACGGGATGGGCAGAGAGAGCGCAGGTTGGGCGGAAATTCCGAAGAGTTCCGAACGCCAGCGCATTGATGGATTGAGTGCATCGAGGCGCAGGCATTCGCGAAGGAGCAGGTCGGAACGAGCCTCGCGAGTGCCGGGCGCCTCGGGAAGGCGGGTTTGTTTTTCCGCCTTAATCCAGACGACATCGAGATGCACGGGCCCGATCCAAAGCCAGTGGCCGTACGCATCAACGGGGAGTTCGATCTCGCAGAAGTCGAGCGACGGCGCGGCGGCGCTGGCCTTGGAAAAGGCCGTCTCGCGCCACGACGCGGCACCGCCGATCCATCGGAGGGCGGCGATCGTGGACGCGGAGTTCGCGGTCTCGACCGGATCGAATTCGATCCGGTGCATCGAAAGGCGGATCTTTCGGCCGTCGTCCAGGCGCGCTTCGGGAAGCCGGGAAGCGCCCGAGGTGATTCGGTCGGCGGGGATTATGAGAGAACGCCCGAAGACGGCGTAAATCGGTTCGGGTTCGGTCGACTTGGGAGCGTCGAGGGGCTTCTGGACGACAGGGGCCGGCGGCTGGAACAGGCCCGGGGCGGCGATCGGCTTTGGGCGTGAACTCGCGCAGGACGCGAGCGCGACAAGGGTGGTGCAGAGGAAGATGGCCGCGATCGTGCGCAAGGGGGGTCCGAAAGATACCACGGCGAGACGATTCGCTCGGAAAGAGCAATGGTTGCGGGTGCGTTGTCAGGTGCCTTCGACGGGCAGGGTTTGCACAATATTGGCAAGCACGGCGTCGGGAGTTATCCCCTCGGCGCTCGCCTCAAAGTTCATGATGAGGCGGTGCCGCATTGCCGGGAGGGCGGATTCGGCGATGTCTTCCGTGGAGACGGCGGCCCGGCCCTGTCGCAGGGCGCGGCATTTCCCGGCGAGCACCAGAGATTGCGCGGCTCGCGGGGAGGCCCCGAGGCGGACGTATTGGTCGACCATCGGAGTCGCGAATGAACGCCCTGCCGCGGTGCCCGCGGGCTGGGTGGCGAGGGTGAGGCGGACGGCGTAATCGCGGACGCTTGGGGCGATCGGCACACGCCGGATCAGGGCTCGGTGAGCGAGGATCTTTTTTTCATCGAGAGCGGGCTCGACGTCGGCTTCAGAAGAGCCGGTGGTTCGATCGACGATCTCGGCCAGGTCTTCGCGTCCGGGGGCGCGGACGAGGAGTTTGAAGAAGAAGCGGTCGAGCTGGGCTTCGGGGAGCGGGTAAGTTCCCTCCTGCTCGATCGGGTTCTGCGTGGCCATGACGAGGAAAGGCGAGGGAAGCGGGTAGGTCTGGCCCCCGACGGTGACGCTGCGTTCCTGCATGGCTTCGAGGAGCGCGGACTGCGTCTTGGGAGTGGCACGGTTAATCTCGTCGGCGAGGACGACCTGCGCAAACACGGGGCCTTCTCGGAAGCGGAACTCGCGGTGCGTCCGGCCGCCGTCGGCGGGAGATTCGATCACGACCGTCGTGCCGGTGATGTCGGCGGGCATGAGGTCGGGCGTGAACTGGATGCGGCTGAAAGAGAGGCTGGTGGACCGGGCGAGCGTGCGGATGAGGAGCGTCTTGCCGATGCCGGGGACGCCCTCGAGCAAGACGTGCCCGCCGACGAAGAGGCAGACGAGAACACCCTCGAGGATGTCCTTCTGGCCGACGATGACTTTGGTGATCTGGTCAAGAGCGCGCGAGAAGTCGGTGCGGAAAGCGTCGGCGAGTTGGTTGATGTCTTCGGTTTGGTCGGGCACGGGCGGGATGGTAGCGGGAGCGTTCGGAAGCGGGGAGAGAACGCGGTGCGGCCGGAGGGGGCAGTGGTGTGCGAAGCGGGAAGACTATCGAGGAGTTGAGCGCGGGCCGCGTGCCTGAGCAGCCTCGGCATGAGCCGTCGCGCACGGCGCGGCGAAGAAGAGGAGCTCTCGCGGAGTCGCGGAGGGCGCGGGGATCAGTTGTCGGAGAGCGCGGGGGACTTGGTCTTTTCGTGCATTTCGGCCAGAGCGCGCCGCAGCGGGCCGGGTTTGGAGGGTTCGTCACCATGGGCGGAAGGGGTTTCGGTCGGCACCGCGGTCTTTGCCTGCTCGGCAGCCTCGTGCTTGATCGCACCGTCCTTGCCGACCTGCTCGAACTTGACGGTGACGCGCGTCGAGACGCCGCGCTCCTGCATTGTGACGCCGAAGAGGCGGTCGGCCTGCTGCATCGTCCGCTTGTTGTGGGTGATGACGATGAAGTGCGACAGGTCGGTGAACTGGCGGACGACTTGGCCGAAGCGGTTGACGTTGCTCTCGTCGAGGGCGGCGTCCACTTCGTCCAGGATGCAGAAGCACGAGGGCTTGCTGCGGAAGATGCTCATCAATAGCGCGACCGCGGTCAGGGTCTTTTCGCCGCCGGAGAGCTGGCTGATGCTGCGGGGTTCCTTGCCCGGGGGCTTGGCGACGACCTCGATGCCGCTCTCGAGCAGGTCGAATTCTTCGGTCTCGACTTTGGAGATGCTGCCGTCGGCGTTCTCGATCTCCTTGATGAGTGGCATCAGGCGGAGTTCGGCCTTGCCGCCGCCGAAGAGGCGGCGGAACATGCCATCGGCGCCGCCGAACTGTTCCTGGATCTTGGTAAACACCGTGCCGAAGCGTTCCTTGCTGAGTATGTTGAGCTTTTCGATGAGTTCGACGAGCGTTGCGCGGGCGTTGTCGAGATCGCTCACCTGGCGCACGAGAGACTCGTTGGCGGTCTCGAGCGTGCCCTCCTCGTCGATCGCGTCGAGGTTGACATTGCCGAGCGACTTGATCTGCTCGCGGAGGTCGGCGATGGCGGTGGCGGCCGCTACGGGGTCGGGGCGAATGACGTCGCCCGAGGCAATTAACTCGCGATAGTCGGGGTACTCGAAGGCGAGTTCGAGCTTGAGTTCCTGGAGCGTGCGTTCCTCGATGGTCTCTCGCTTGACCTCGAGTTCGCGCCGGGTGATCTCGAGGGCGTTCCAGTCTCGCTCAAGGGTCATGGAATGCTCGCGGGCGGCGTTGAGGCGCTCGGAGGCTTCGGCGAGCGCTTCGCCTGCGGCGGCGATTTCTCTGTTCATCGATTCGGATTGGGCGGAGGCCTCGGCGAGGGCAGCACCCGACTGCTCGATCTGGATTTCGGACTCCTTGATTGCCGCATCAAGTTCCTCGACGCGGGAGGCGCCCTGCTGCTCGTGAGAACCCAGGTCGCGCTTCTGCCGTTCGGCCTCGTCGCGGGCGAGTTCGAGCCGGGCGAGTTCGCGCCGGGCGACGGCGGCCTGCGAGGCGAGACGCTCGACGGCGACCTTGGCCTGCGTGCACTGCTCGGAAAGAGACTCGGCGCGGGCGCGGGAGGCGTGGCAGTCGGCCTCGGCCTTGGCGGCCTGTGCGGTCTGCTCTTCGAGCAGGGCGCCGAGTTTCTGGGCGCGCTCACGCAGTTCGGTCGCTTCGCCGGAGATGCGTCCCTGGCGGGCGCGGAGGGCTTCGAGCTGCTGGCCGGACTCGGATTCGTCGCGGGCGATGCGGGCGAGGTCGGCGGCCTTGCGCTCCATGAGCGAGTGATGAGCAACGGCCTGACGTTGGGATTCGGCGAGCGAGCGACGGAGCAGGCCGGTCTGTTCGCCGACGGCGGCGGCGGCCGAACCCACCGTGGCGAGTTCGCCCTTGGCGGCATCAAGCTGGGCGCGGGTTTGCGAGGCCTGATCGTCGAGCCGGGCGAGTTCTTCGCGGCGCTCGAGGACGCCGATGCCGGACTCGCCGTCCACGCCGAGGGGACCGGCGATGATGCGCCCATCGCTTTCGAGGACCGTGCCGTTGCGTGTGACGAAGCGGGCGCCCGCCGTAAGAACGCCCGATGCGCAGAGCATGAGCGCGTTGTCAATACTTTCCACGAGGTAGGTCTGCCCGAGCAGATGCTCGAGGGTCCTGGCGAGCGCGGCGGCGTGTTCCGAGCGAGGCGTGACGAGGCCGCCGAGGCGCACGACGCGATCGGCGAGCGAGGGATCGACGTCGGTGATCGTCCCGGGGAATTCGCCGGTGCGGGCGCGGTCGGCGGCGTCGAGGGGCAGGAACGTGACGCGGCCCTCGAGCGAGGCGAGTTCTTCCGCGGTGGGAAGCTGCGTCGAAGACGCAACGACGAGCGCCTGCAGCCCGGTGCCCAACGCCGCTTCAACCGCGTGCGTGGCGGAGGGATGCACATCGATCAGATCGGCGAGCGGCCCGAGGACGCCGGAGAAGCGGCCGGTCTGCCGGGCGTTGAGCACGGAGCGGACGGCATCGGCGTACCCGGCGTGCGACTCGGCCATCTCGCGGAGCGTCGCGCGACGGCTTTCGACGCGGGCGAGATCCTGCTGGAGGTCGCCGACGCGTCGGGCCAGTGAATCGCGGCCACCGGAGAGGCGTTCGAGTTCTACCAGAGCCGCCTCGAGTTCCCCTTCGAGTCGCGAGGCCTCGGCGCCGAAGCGGTCGAATGCTTCGCGGGCGTCGTTGCCATCGCGCTCAGTCAGGGCGCGTCCTGCGATGATCTGTTCGACGCGTCGCTCGAGACCTTCGATCTGATCGGAGAGGGCACGGGCCTGGCGTTCCTCGGACTCGGCAGAGGCGATGAGCCCGGCACGCTCACGGTCGATCTGGTGCATCGCGTGCCGTTTGTGGGCCAGATCGGATTCCCGCGCCTGCACATCAGCGAGGAGAGATGCGCGTTCGGCGGTCAGGGCGGAGAGGGTGCGCTCGTGTTCGTCGCGTTTCTCGGCGTCTGCCGCGAGAGTCTCGCTCGCGTCGGCGATGGACGCGCCGACCTGCACGAGTTCCTGCTGGAGCACGGCCAGTCGTTCCCGATCGTGGGCGAGGCGGGCTTGAACGTCCGCGAGCTGGCGCTGGGCCATCTCGCGGCGCTGCGACGCCTGGGAGGATTGGAACGCAATGTTCAGCCGCTCCTGCTCGAGCAGGCGTCCGGCGTTCTGCTTCTCGGTGCGGAGTGCCTCGGCCTCCTGGCGGGCCAGGTCGAGTTGTCCCGTGTTTTCATTCGCGGCGGTCCGCTGCATCTCGAGATCCGACTGGCGGCTGGCCAGGCCGTCGAGGCGGGTGCGGAGTTCGTCGTACTGATCGAACGTGACGGCGGTGCGCCACGCGGTCAGCTCGCTGTCGAGGGTCTGGAACTTGCGGGCCTTGGCGGCCTGGCCCTTGACCAGACGCAGGCGACGCTCGGTGCTCTCGAGCTGCTGGCGCGTGGTGGCGAGATTGACTTCGGTCTTCTCGAGCTTGCGCGTCGCCTCAATGCGGCGCTGCTTGTACTTGGCGACGCCGGCGGCCTCCTCGAAGATGGAGCGGCGCTCCTGCGGGCTTGCGAGCAGCATGCGATCGACCTTGCCCTGCTCGATGATCGAGTAGGCGTCGGCGCCGATGCCGGTATCCATGAAGAGTTCGCGGATGTCGCGCAGGCGGGCGCGACCGCCATTGATCAGGTACTGGCTGGTGCCGTCGCGATAGAGGCGACGCTCGACCTCAACGATGTCGGCATCGATGGGCAGACCGCGCCGGCCCTTGACTGATGCGTCCACGAGCGACCGCTCTTCTTCTGGTTCTTCCGTCTGCGATGGCGACGCGGGCGTTTCGCCCTCGGCGGCCGTAAGCGCCGGCTCCTCGGGCGCGAGAACTTCAACCGGCAAGGCGGACGAGGCGTTCTCGGAGATGGGGTTCTCGAACGTGAGGGTGACGCTCGCCATTCCGGCGGGCTTGCGGCCCGCGCTGCCGGCGAAGATCACGTCGAGCATCTCGGTGCCGCGCAGGCTCTTGCTGCTCCGTTCCCCCAGAACCCACTTGATGGCGTCGACGACGTTGCTCTTGCCGCAGCCGTTGGGGCCGACAATGCCCGTGACTTCATCCTCGAAGACGAACTCGGTGGGGTCGGCAAAGGACTTGAATCCGGCGAGCGAGAGCTTTACAAGTCGCATGAAACCGCAACCTCCTGTCGCAACGGCGAAGGGCAACGGATGTGCCCAAAGCCACGACCCGCATCCATGGGTCGTCCATCTCGGGCCTGAATGATAACGACTTGGAGCCGGACCGCAAGACCCGGTTACTACTTCTTCGGATCGCGCGGGATCGGAACAACGATCGGTTTGAGGCCGCCTTCCTCGCGAGGCGCCAGGGTGGCGTCGGGCGATTCGAGCACGACGATCTCGGCCCGGTCCTTGGTGGTCTCCGGGCGTTCCTTGCGCTGGCCGGCGTTGGCGGCGGTGAGGGCGGCCATCAGGCGGTCGCGCTCGGTGGCAAAGTTGGCGTTCATGCCACCCGCCTTGTGGATGGCGTACAGGGCCCCGACGACCTCGCTGTAGCTCAGGCCCAGTCCCGGGCGGGGGTCATCCGGAGAGGGCGTGTGGGCAAAGAACTCGATGAGCTTGCCCAGATCCGGATCAACGTCCTGGGTCGTGATCGAGCCGGTCCGCCAGTCGCGATAGAACAGCTTGATCGGGCCTGTTGCGTCCGGGCAGTTGATCATCAGGCGATCGGACCAGGCGGAGGCGAATATCGGGCGGACGAGGTGCGGGTCCGAACCGAACACAACCACGCGGGGAGTTCCCTGCTGGGTGATGTACACCAGCCCGTCGCCGACGTTTACCCGATCGAGGAAGAAGCCGTCGCCGAGGCGTTTGCGGCTCACCCCCTGGATGGACCCCGAAGGGATGTCCGATTCGGCGAGCACCTGGAGCTGCGTGGTGCTCAGGCGGATCGCGTTGGGATCGGGATTGGTCAGCTGCTCGCGGATAAGCCGGTTCAGTCGGGCACGTTCCGCGCGTTCGGCCAGGGCCTCGTAGGCCGTGACGCGTGTGAGGAGCGCCTTCTCGCGAAGGAGGTCCCGGAGGGTCAAGTCGATCGTCGGACCTGCGCTGATGCGGCCCAGGAGCAAGATCGCGTCCAGCTTTTCCGCTCCGCGCCCCTCGACGGCCAGTTTTTTGAGGGGTTCGGCGGCGAGTGGATCGCCCAGTCGGGCTCCTGCCTTGAGAGCTGCGTAGCGGGGGACCACCTCGTTGTAGTCGTACAACTCGCGGATGATCGGCAGGGCCTGTTCGCCGAGGGCCTCCATGCACCAGGAAAGGTCGGTGGCGAGGAAGGGCTCAGCCTTGCAAGCTTCAACATACCGCTGGGCGTACCGCTCGACGGGGCCGTCGATCTGCACAAACTGAACGACCTTGAGAAAGTCGGTCGGATTGGTGCGGTATTCCTCGGGCACGGAAATATCGACGGTCTGTCCGCTGCGCCCCCGCGCGACGGGGGCACGCTCGGGTGTCTCCTCGGGGAAGCGCGAGTTGATGGCGCTGGTAATGGCCTTTGCTCGAGTGTGGAAGTTGTTGTCGAGCACGATCTCCAGGGCCATGGGGGCAACCATGACGCCGCCATCGAGGATGCGGCCGGAGGTTGATGTCACGCCCGCGCCTTCCTTGCCGGGGTCGGAGAATGGGTTGATGAAGATCGGGCCGTAAGCCTGGGCGATCACCTTTCCCTTGGGGCCGCCGGACGGCTTGGTCTGGCCGAGCTGAAGGGCGGTGGTCCAGAGGCGCCCGCCTTCGAGGCTGCTGGCATTGACGGCGCGGACGAAGACATCAAAGTGCATCCCGCGCGGGGCGCCCGGGGCGACCAGGGCCTGAACGTAAACCACGGCGACGTTCTTGTCGCGGAGGAGTTCTTTGGGGGTGGTCTTGTCGATCGTGGCCCACTTGTACTCGTTGGCGGCGCTGATATCGCGGAGCTGGATTTCGCGCTCCATGAGGGCCGCGATGCCGTCATCGAGCTGCATGCCGCCGGTGCCCTGCAGGCCAACGACCAGCCCGTAGCCGGTGACGAGGACCGGGTCGACATTGCGGAAGGTGGATTCGGCGCCCACGGTGCCTCGCAGTGGCGGGGCTACATCGCGCACCACCGGCGTGACCTGGCGCGGACGCGGTTTCTCGTCCGCGGCACAGCCGACGAAGAGGCCTGCGCCCAGTGCGGACAACGCTAGAAAGACAAGGCCATTCCTCATCGCTGGTGCGACCTCCAAAGGCTTGACGTCGGTTGACCGCCGGGGGACTCCGTTCCGGAGCACGCCATCCCATCGCCTGCGGCGGGAGACTGTACGAAATCGGGGGCAGGGATCGTTGCAGAGAAAGCGCCAAGGACGAGGAGCCAGGGCGGAATTGTCGAAAAAGGCGGGACCGTACCCTAACAGAATATTGCTTCGGCTCCACAGAAGCCTGTCGGGACGTGTCTCTTGGTGTCGGTTGTGCCTGTGGATAACTCGGCGGATGAAGATTTCAAGAACCGCGCAAACGTCTGAAAAGAGCATCCTTGCGCCTTGGCGACAGAATTATCACATTCTGACTACACGATTTTGGGGCATCCAACCCTTGCAGGCACGATCTGTAGTGGTATGCTCCGGGTCCTCGACCACGGGTTCGGGCGAGTGCGTGGCGTTCGGGTCGAGCATTCGGATCGTTTCTTGTTGGCCGCGGCTGTCCAGTTGAGGTTGAAGCAGAGGAATGAGTTCGGCCGGTCCTGACGAGCGTCAAGGGCTGGAAAATCCGTCGATTTGATTGGAGATTGTTTGGTGTCCGTACTGTCCGACCGACAAATCCGCAAGTTGGTGAAGATCGAGCCCTTCGAGACTACCCAAAAGCGTCCGGGCAAGATCTCCTACGGCGTTTCGAGTTACGGCTACGACGTGCGGGTCGGGACGCGATTCAAGGTATTCACGCCGGCGACACACTCGGGCGACATCGCGGTCGTCGATCCGAAGGCGTTCAGCGACGACATGATGATCGAGGTCGACGTGGCGAAGCGCCCGGCTGACAAGCAGTATGTGATCATCCCGCCCAACTCGTTCGCGCTCTGCGAGACGGTGGAGTATCTGGATGTGCCGCGCGATGTGCTTGCGATCTGTGTCGGCAAGAGCACGTACGCCCGCTGCGGGCTGATCGTGAACGTCACGCCGCTGGAACCCGAGTGGCGCGGCAAGGTAACTCTCGAGATCAGCAACACGACGCCGCTGCCCGCGCGGGTCTATGCGAACGAGGGCGTGGCGCAGTTGATTTTTCTGAAGGCGGATGAAGTGTGCGAGAAGTCGTACGCGGACAAGGCGGGGAAGTACCAGGATCAGTCGGGCCTCACGCTTCCGAAAGTTGATTGACAACCCGTTTCAACGTTTCAGGGATGGATTCTGCCATATGAAGATCTCCCGTAAATTCACCTCGGCCAATTCCGACCCCTTCGCCTCCGTCAAGTGGGTGAAGCGGTCGTCCAAGATTTCCAATCCGGATGGTTCGGTCGTCTTTGAGATGAAAGACGCCGAGGTGCCGGAGAGTTGGTCACAGTTGGCGACCGACATCATGGTCTCCAAGTACTTCCGCAAGGCGGGAGTGCCGCAGGAAGGCGGCGGCACAGGGCCGGAGAAATCGGCACGCCAGGTGATCCACAGGCTGGCCGGGTGCTGGCGGTTTTGGGGCGAGAAGCACGGGTATTTCGACACGGCGGCGGACGCGCAGACGTTCTACGACGAGCTTGCGTACATGATGGTGCACCAGATCTGTGCGCCCAACAGCCCGCAGTGGTTTAACACCGGGCTCAACTTTGCCTACGGCATCAGCGGGCCGGCGCAGGGACACTTTGTGGCAGACCCCAAGACCGGCGCTGTGACGCTGGCGGATGATGCATACACGCATCCTCAGCCGCACGCGTGCTTTATCCAGAGCGTGAGCGATGACCTCGTTGGTGACGGCGGGATCATGGACCTCTGGGTGCGCGAGGCGAGGCTCTTTAAGTACGGCAGCGGCACCGGGACAAACTTCAGCGGCCTGCGCGGTGAGGGCGAAAAACTCTCCGGAGGCGGCAAGAGCAGCGGGCTCATGAGCTGGCTACGGATCGGCGACCGGGCGGCGAGCGCCGTCAAGAGCGGCGGGACGACACGCCGTGCGGCCAAAATGGTCTGCCTCGACATGGACCATCCCGACATCGAGACCTTTATCAACTGGAAAGTGCGCGAGGAGATCAAGGTCGCGGCGCTCGTCGAGGGGCTCAAGGTCCTTAAGAAAGGAAACAAGGAGATCGCCGACACGAGCGAGCGCCTTGGCCTCAAGCTCGATTACGACTTCAATGGCGAGGCGTACTACACCGTCAGCGGGCAGAACAGCAACAACTCGGTGCGGATCCCCGACGCCTTCTTCGATGCGCTCGACCGCGATGGCGATTGGAGCACGACCTGGCGCGTCAGCGGCAAGGTTGCCCGCACGTTCAAGGCGAGCAGCCTGTGGGAGCAGATCGGGTTTGCGGCGTGGCGATGCGCCGACCCGGGCGTGCAGTTCGACGGAACGATCAACGCCTGGCACACCTGCCCGAGCGCGGGGCGGATCAACGCGAGCAACCCGTGCAGCGAGTACATGTTCCTCGACAACACGGCGTGCAACCTGGCGTCGCTGAACGTGCTGCGGTTTTACGACTCCGAGGCGCGGTCGTTCGATGTCGAGCGGTACGAGCACGCGATCGATCTCTGGACCATGGTGCTCGAGATCAGCGTGCTGATGGCCGCGTTCCCGAGCCGGCCGATCGCGGAACTCTCGTGGAAGTACCGCACGCTCGGTCTGGGCTACGCCAACCTGGGCGCCATGCTGATGCAGGCGGGGATTCCCTACGACAGCGAGGAGGCTCGCGGCTTGTGCGCCGCGCTCTCGTCGATCCTGACCGGCCGGTCGTACAGGATGAGCGCGCTCATGGCTGCGGAACACGGACCGTTCCCGGGCTATGCCGCGGACAAGAACAACATGCTCCGGGTGATCCGCAATCACCGGCTGGCGGCGTATGGCGAGGCTCGCGACAGCGGGGCGTACGAGGATCTGCGGATCCGGCCGGTGCCGATCGATCACGCGCTGTTCAAGAGCGGGCGTATCGCGGTGGCGAACGCCGAGGTGATACTGGATCGCGCGGTTGTCGCGTGGGACGACGCCCTCACCGAAGGGCAGCGGCACGGCTATCGCAACGCCCAGACAACGGTCATCGCCCCGACGGGGACGATCGGGCTGCTGATGGATTGCGATACGACCGGCGTCGAGCCCGATTTCGCTCTTGTCAAGTTCAAGAAACTCGCCGGTGGCGGCTACTTCAAAATCGCCAACGAATCGGTGCGCCCGGCGCTCAAGGCGCTCGGGTACAGCGACACCCACATCCAGGAAATCATGGAGTACCTGCTCGGAACGCTGCACCTCAACGTGCAGATTCCGCCGGACACGGCCGGTCTGAAGACGAACATGACGCTCTCGTCCCTGCTCAGGAGCAAGGGAGTCAGCGAGAACGAAGTGCAGTCGATCACGATGAGTCTGCCCTCGATTTTCGAGTTGTCGTTCGCGTTCGGCGCCTGGTCTGTGGGAGAAGAGACTCTCAAACTGCTCGGAGTGGACCCGGTCGCGGCGAGAGCGAACTTCTCGTTCAACCTCCTGCGGCACCTTGGGCTGAGCGAACTGCAGATCGAGGGGCTGAACCGGGCGATCTGCGGGACACAGACGGTGGAGGGGGCGCCGCACCTGAAGGCCGAGCACTTGCCCGTATTTGATTGCGCCAACAAGTGCGGCCGGAGCGGGCAGCGCTACATCGCGGCGGAGGGGCACATCCGGATGATGGCGGCGGCCCAGCCGTTCATCTCCGGGGCGATCAGCAAGACAATCAACCTGCCCAATGACGCGACCGTGGACGACATCAAGTCCTGCTACCGGCTGAGCTGGGAGTTGGGGCTGAAGGCCAATGCGCTCTACAGGGACGGATGCAAATTGAGCCAGCCGCTCAGTTCCACCTCGGACGAGGCCAAGAGCGAACTCAAGAGCGACTCGGAAAAGGCGGAAGCGAGCGACGTGCTGCTGGGGGAATCAGAAGACAAGGCGGACGTTGCCGCGGCTCGTGCGGAAGTTGCGACTGAGGTCGTGCGGATGGCCGGGGCCGTGCAGTCCGGCAACGAGCGGGTTGTGGTCGAGACGCAGGTGCAGATCGTGCACCGGCCGATGCGTCGGCGCCTGCCGGACACGCGTCCGAGCCTGACCCACAAGTTCAACGTGGCGGGGCACGAGGGGTACCTGTCGGTCGGGCTCTACGAAGACGGGCGCCCGGGCGAACTGTTCATCACGATGAGCAAGGAAGGCTCGACGATCGGCGGGCTCATGGATTCGCTGGGGACGGCCGTCTCGGTGGCGCTCCAGTACGGAGTGCCGGTCGAGAGCCTCGTCAACAAATTCAGCCACCAGCGCTTCGAGCCCGCGGGCATGACCGAGAACGCGGATATTCCGTTCGCGAAAAGTCTCGTTGACTACATCTTCCGCTGGCTGGGCATGCAGTTCATCCCTGGCTATCGCGAGGCGCACGCTCCCAAGCGGGAGCCGGAGCAGGCCACGCCGCTTCACGCGCCTGAAGGCCGGATTTCGGCAGATTGGGCGAAGGAGCCGGAGAAGCCCCGGCTGACGGTCGATTCGCCGCGCTCCGTCCAGGCGTTCGCCGAAAACTTCACGCGTGCGTCGACAGCGGTGGGAGCGGTGGGCGCGATGAAGGTGCAGGGCGGCGCTCAGCCGAGCGTTGCTTCGGCGCTGTCGGTGGCGATGGAAAGCCTCGGTGATGCGCCGGCGTGCGATTCGTGCGGCACGATCACGGTTCGGAGCGGTACGTGCTACAAGTGCCTCAACTGCGGGGCGAGCATGGGCTGCAGCTAGAAAGCGTTCTTGCGGCGCGCGTGTGCGCGTCTTCGCAGAGGCCCGCGGCTTGCAAAAGCCGGCCCCGGGCGCATTCGAATTTCGCCGCGAAATTCGGGTGACAGGATCCGGTTTCACGCCTTATCCGGCAGCGGGAGGGAACCCTGCCGAGGCCGGCGGCACGGAATGGCCGCCGTCCTGATCCGAGACTTTTCGATTCACGACGACTGGAGGAGCCGGCGCGGCCGGAAATCCTGGGCAGAGCCGACGGAACCGTCGGGTTCGGCGGAGACGCCCGACATGCCCTGTCATGGATGAATCGGAAAACAAGGCGCGAGGCTGGAAGTTGGTCGGCGTGGCGTTCTCGGACATTGGTCCGTGCACGCCGCCGCGGACCTCTGCGAAGGCGCACCGCGCCGCCGGCAAATAAGAGAGCAGGACCTAACAATACCAGAAAACAGAGGGTTTTCCTGCGCAAGAAAAACAGCAAAAATGGGTAGGTTGGGGTTGCAAAAACAGAAGTTCTGGTGACAATAGGGACCGGAGGTTTGGCCTTCTTCCGCCCGCAGTGGCTTCCGATTTTTGCGGGGGAGGACGGGGAAGGCCCATAGAGAGAGGAATACCAGTGCGCAGCAATTTTGCAATCGCTCTCGGGACGTTGAGCATGGCTGTCATCGCAGGCGCGGCATCCGCCGGCCCGCTCGTGACATTCACCTACACAAACCTGAGCGGCGGCTACACGGACAATGGAAACAACACGGGCCTGTTCACGGCAGTCGCCGCGAACAACGCCGTCCTGAGGACCGATGGTTCCGTGACCCGCGTGAACGGCCCCGGCGCCGGCACGGCGGTGTTCAACCCAGGTTTCCTGGGTGGATCCGCGGCTGATTTCCGGATCGACCTGTCGGTCTTCGCCAAGAACAACATCTTCGGGACGGCCTCCGGTGCTGGGCATTTCACCGCCTGGGACCGCCTCGGCAACCGCTTGGACGGCGACCTGTCGGGAGACTGGATCAACTTCGGCGGTGCGACGTTCTTCAACGGCGCAATCTCGAACAGCGTGTTTACGCCGCTCTTCGGCGGAGCCTTTGTCGGCGACACTGGCTTCTTCGCCTCGAACGTTCCCGGTCAGCCCTTGGACGGTTCCTTGGTCCAGTTGTTCTTGGACGCACCGGGCGGTTTCTTCAACGGCGATTTCCGTGAAGTCTCAACGGGTGTGGCCGGGCAGCTGGTGCCCTCGGCCTCCTCTCTGGCCCTGATGGGTCTCGGCGGGCTGATCGCCGGCCGTCGCCGCCGCTGATTGAGATCATCAAGATATCCGAACAAAGACCGGCCAAAATTGGCCGGTCTTT
Source organism: Phycisphaerales bacterium (assembly GCA_044221315.1). GTDB lineage: Bacteria > Planctomycetota > Phycisphaerae > Phycisphaerales > UBA1924 > JAFEBO01. The sequence continues at coordinate 25,476 of JBGAPK010000024.1, forward strand.
TTCATTTGGCGGCGGTTCAGGCGGAAATTGCGGTCCGGTAATGGGACCTGGCGACTTCTTCGCGAGGAAATCTGGGTGGGGGTTCAAGTTTTCATCTGAGTTGCCTTGCCGAAGCTGCGGCCTGGTGCATGTTTGACGAGTGGGAGAGTCCCGCGCGTTGTGGTCGCGTGTGTTGGCGACCGGCCGGGCCTCTTAGGTGTCACGCACCGGGTTCCTGGCAATGTGGTGTCCGGCCCGCGGAGAGGAAGAGAGAGGAGCAGTGGTGAAGATTTCCAATACGAACATTCTGGGTCTGGCTGTTGGGCTTGCTGCAGCGGTCGCGACCGTTGCGTCTGCGGGCCCGTTGGTGACGTTTACGTACACCAATCTGTCGGGTCAATACGCGTACAACGGTGCGATCCTGGACACGGGGCAGTTTCATGCTTCCGCGGTCAGCACTCCCGTGCTGCAGACCGACGGCAGCGTGAGCCTGGTTCCCGGCCCCGGCGCCGGCACCGCCGTGTTCAACCCCGGCTTTACCGCCCGCACCGTCGCGAGCTTTGACATCGACATCAGTTTCTTCGGTCGCGTCGGCAATATGGCTTCGGGCAATGGCTCGTTCACGTCGAAGGACGTGTTCGGCAACGTCCTGACCGGCCAGCTCGCCGGCGACTGGGTGATGTTCGGTGGAGCGGTGTTCTTCAACGGTGCGATCCGGAACGCGGTCTTCATCCCCAACCCCCTCGTTGGTCCCTTGTTCACGGGTGAGACGGGCTCGTTCAACATGCTCCCCCCGATGGCGGCTCAACCGCTCGACGGCTCGATCGTGCAGATCTTCCTCGCCGATCCTCCGAATGCCTATATGGATCACGACTTCCGCCAGATTTCCACCGGCGTTGCCGGTCAGTTGATTCCGACGCCCGCGTCGATGGCGCTCATGGGCCTTGGTGGGTTGGTCGCGACCCGCCGCCGGCGCTAGTTCGGCCGAGTCAGGGAAGAGAAAAAGGCGCAAGGCCCGCGAGTTTCGCGGGCCTTGTGGCTTTTTGGGGAAGAACGCTTGGTCGTTTTCCTGACGCCGCGCCAAGGCGGCTCCGATCCGGGTACACGGCGACCGCGAAAGCGTCGGATCTCGCGGGGGCGAGGACTGGTACCGGACGAATGGAACCGCCTAGCTCTGCTGGTGGGGCGGGGCGGTCTCGCCGGCGATACCCATCCGCATTGCGGTGTCGGCCTGCACGTTCTGCATGCGGTAGTAGTCCATTACGCCCATCTTGCCCATGCGCAGGGCCTCGGCGAGGGCCTTGGGGACCTCGGCCTGGGCGAGCGTCACGATCGCCTGGTTCTCCTGGATCTTGGCCTTGTTTTCCTGCTCCAAGGCCAGTGCCAGCGAGCGGCGCTTTTCGGCCTCGGCCTGAAAGCGGGACTTGTCCGCCTGGGCCTGATCGCCCTGGAGTTTGGCGCCGATGTTCTCGCCGACATCGATGTCGGCGATGTCGATCGAAAGGATTTCGAAGGCGGTCCCGGCATCGAGGCCCGAGCGCATCACGGTCTTGGAGATTTCGTCGGGGTTCTCCAGCACGGCCTTGTGGTCGTGGGCCGAGCCGATGGTGCTGACGATGCCTTGGCCGACGCGGGCGATGATGGTCTCTTCGGTCGCGCCGCCGATCAGGCGGGCGATGTTGGTCCGGACCGTCACGCGGGCCTTGCACTTGAGCTGGATGCCGTCCTTGGCAACGGCGTCGATGGTGGGGCGGGGGCCGTTGACGGCGGGGCAATCGATGACCTTGGGGTTCACGCTGGTCTGGACGGCGTCGACGATGTCGCGCCCCGCGAGGTCGATGGCGGTGGCGGTATCCCAGGTGAGCGGAATTCGCGCTTTCTGGGCCGAAATCAGGGCGTTGATGACGTTGCGGACGCGTCCGCCGGCGAGGTAGTGCGTTTCGAGCGCGTTGGTTGGGATGTCCATGCCTGCCTTCACGGCCTGGATGCGGCAGTAGACGATATTTCGGACATCGACCTTGCGGAAACGCATCGCGACCATGTCGAAAAGCCCTACGCGGGCGTTGCTGAGCAAGGCCTGGAACCACAGCGCGGCGAACTGGAGGAACACGAAAAGGAAGACAAAGAAGATGACGAGCGCGAGAGCGCCCAGGCCGATCCAGACGGGAGTGGGGATTTGCATGCAAAAAGCTCCGAGAGTGCGCGTCCCGGCGTGATCCGGGATCGCCCGCGAGTATAGAGAACCGGAGGCGGGCTACTTGCCCGCGTCTTCGGCGAGATCGAAGGGCTTGTCGTGGAGTTTGTCGAGGCGCCGGATCTCGGGGACGAGCCAGGCGACGCCGGCGACGACGAGGATGGTGCCGATACCGCCGCTGACGACACTGAAGACCGGGCCGAAGAACCGGGCGACCAGACCGGACTCGAACGAACCGAGTTCGTTGGAGCACTCGATGAAGACGCTGTTCACGGCGGAGACGCGCCCGCGCAGGTTGCGGGGCGTGCGAAGCTGCACGAGCACGTGGCGGACGACGATCGAGACGCTGTCGAGTGCGCCGAGCGCGATGAGCATGGCGAGGGAGAACCAAAAGGTCGTTGAGAGACCGAAGGCGATGGTGCAGGCGCCGAATCCGGCGATGCACAGAAGCATGGAAATGCCCGCCTTTCGGATGAGCGGGAAATAGGCGAGCCAGAGGGCCATGGCGGCGGCGCCGATGTAGGACGCAGCCTTCAGCCAGCCGAGACCGACCGGGCCGACGTGCAAAATCTCGGAGGCGTAGATCGGGAGCAGCCCGGTCGCGCCTCCCAGGAGCACCGCGAAGAGATCGAGCGTGATCACGGCGAAGATGGTGCGTTCTTTCCAAAGGTGGCTGAGGCCGGCGAGCATGCCGGAGAAGGACATCTTGCCCTTGCCGGCCTGGTGGTGGGCGATGGGCTTGAGGCCAAGGGTGGTGAGCGCGAAGACCGCGCAGAGCAACCCGGAAACGGCGTATGTGGACCATGCGTGACCGGTGACCTCGATGAGCAGCCCGGCGAGGAGCGGTCCGGCGATAGCGGCAACCTGAAACATGCCGCTGTTCCAGGTGACGGCGTTGGGGAAAATGCTCTCGGGGACAAGATCGGGCAGCAGGCTGGAGCGGGTGGGCCCGTTAAAGGAGCGGACGCAGCCGGAGAGCGTGATGAGGACGAAAATGGTCCAGAGCGAGGCGGTGGACCACGAGGCAAGGGCGAGCAGCCCGGCCATCAGGGCGAAGCCGGACTGGGTGATGAGCAGGACGCGCTTGCGATCGAACGAATCGATGACATAGCCCGCGGGAAGTGCCATCGCGACGACAGGGAGCGCGCGGGCGAGGCCGATAAAGCCCAGGGCGAGCGAGGCGCCGCCTTTGCCGAGGAAGCCCTCGGAGGTGGCCCGCTGGTAGACCTCCCAGGCGAGCGCCATCCCCATCATCTGGAGGCCGGTGGCGGACGCGAAAAAGCCCGCGGCGAAGAGCCGGTAGTTAGGGTGACGGAGCGCGGCGAAGGGGTCGTGCTTGGCCTTCGCTGAGTGAGAGTGGGGGTGCTTGGCCATGAGGAGCGCGGGTAAGCGATCCTATGGACTTGCGATGGTCGGGTTGCGATCCCGGTCGAAGGTCCGCACGAATGTTCCGGCAGCTATTCCCGGCGCTCTTCGCGCAATGGTTTGACTTCTTGGGGAACTTGATCCGGCGGGCAATCGATCCACTCGGCGTCAAACATGCCGCGGTATCCGAAGAGCGGTCCCCAGATGGAGTTGTTGACAATGACCTCTATTCCGAAGCGGCCGGCGCGGTCATCAAACCATTCATGAACGTCCGCAATCCCCGAAAAAAAGAGGGGGAATCGGATCCCGATGATTCCTTCGTAGAAGCGTTGCTGGCCGGAGCGGATTTTCATGCCGCCCTCCGGGCTGACCGCCATGTCGAGATCAACCGCGAGGTGCTGGTGCGTTCCGAGGTAATCGACGATGCGACGGCGAGATTCGCTATAGATCATGGTGGCGTCAAACCGCCGACCCGATCCGATCTGAAAATCTCGTATCCACGTGACGGTCTCGCGACCGAATGAGTCTTTGTACGCGTAGTTGCGGATGGTGAAGGCGACGTCGCGGCCGTTGTCCGGAAACATGATTCGGCGCCATGTGCCGACATACAGAAAGGGAAGCGTGTAGAACGCGCCGTGCCAGATTCGCTCCATGACACCACGACCGATCGAGGCTTTGGCGTCCTTTGAAGAGAATCCAAACCGCTTCTGAATCATCGGGTGGAGCTTTTGGAACTCGGAGCCCATTGCGACTTCGTAGATCGATCTCACGGCTGCGATTCCTTCATGGTGCGTTTGCATTTGCGGGCACTCGGAAGATCACGATGGGAGATCCACCCGATTGCGCATAGTGCCAGCATGCACACAGTCAATGTGGCGGGGTTGAAGGCCTCGATGAACAAACGCGGCGTGGCGACGAGTGCGGGCACCGTCACGGCGAAAAGCGCAGCAGCGCTTGCGGCGTACGCCCAACGTGAGTGCCACAGCAGCATCAACAGGCCGAATGCGATTTCAGCAGAAGCTGCGGCCGTGACGAGTTGCGGCGCCCAGGCTTGGAGGTTTGGCAAAGCGGCAGCGGCAAGTTCGATCTCGCGTGGGTCGCGGACCAGCAGCTTTGGCACCGCTCCCTGATATGTCCATGCTACGGCGAGGGTGATCTTCGAGGCAGTGTCAATCTGAGCGCGCGTCGCAGATAGCGTCGGATCGATGCCGCGTTCGATCCAGAGTCGGAGGCGGTCAAAGCTCCACGCCGTCGCCCAGCCGAAGAGCGGGCGGAAGGCAACTAAATCGAGGAATTTTCCCATTGGTCCCCAGCGAGTTTCGTAGTCGTAAAGCGTGAGAAACGTCGTGCGACCATCACCGGCATCGATGTACTTCCAGTAGCCCGATCCGGTGCGGATGAGCGACTTGCGATCATGTGACCAGAACTTCAAGGCGGAAGAGGCTCTGCCGGCCGTCGCGTGTTCACCCACGGTCTCACCGCCGCCGGCGATCCGAAGGCCGAGACCGATGCGCGTTTCGTATTCGAAACGCTGGGGTTCACCGGGCGCGTGGGGAAGGTATCGGATGCTCGTGAAGCGGAGATCCCAGCGTTCGTGCAGTTCCGGGGTCTGAGTCTTACTCCAGAGCGCGTCGATTGGTGCACGAATTTCGATCTCGACGTAGATCGGCCGTGCCATCGCGTGCCCCCTCGGCGTTGCTCGGGCTGGCGAGCTCTACGCCGTGTTAGAGAACAGTTTTCCAACTCTTTCCATCTCGCCGAACGCGCCGGTACAGCGTGTCGCGCTCGACCGGTTTGAACCCCGCTTCGCGAATCGCCTTCTGCAGTGTCCACACATTCACTTCCTGGTGCGTGCTGCTGCCGCCGACCTTGGTGATGTCGTACCAGACCACAGTGCCGTCGATGTCGTCGGCGCCGGACTGGAGCATGAGCTGCGCCATCGGCAGCGTCTGCATGATCCAAAAGGCCTTGACGTGCGGGAAGTTGTCGAGCATCAAGCGGGAGATGGCGAGCGTGCGGAGGTTCTCGAGGCCGGCGGGGCCGGGCAGGTGTTCGAGCTCGCTGCCGTCGGGGAAGAAGGGGAGGGGGATGATGGTTTGGAAATAGCCGCCGGAAGAAGGTGTCAAGGTGTCAAGGTGTCGAGGTGACGAGGAGGAACCGAAGGCGACATGTTCGGGGAGTGGTGTGCCGGGGCGAGTGAGTGTGATCACCGGGACGTCGGATCCCTCGTCGCCGGAGTAACCGAGGTGTCCTGAATTGTCCGCAGTGCCGTTCTCGGTGCCCTTGACACCTTGACACCTCGACACCTCGACACCTTCCGCTCGGACACCTTCATACCCCATTCTCGCGAGCGCCCGATCCTGCGCCCGTCGCAGCATGTCCATGTGAACGAGGCGATCGTGGCGGTCTTCAATGTGACCGTAGAGAATGGTCGCGTTGGTATTGAGGCCCAATTCGTGGGCGACGCGGTGGACATCAAGCCAGACGTCGGAGCGGATCTTGCCCTTGTAGGCCTCGTCGTGGACGCGGTCGTCGAAGACTTCGGCGCCGCCGCCGGGGAGTGAGCCGAGCCCGGCTTCCTTGAGTCTGGTGAGGACCCAGCGAATGCCGCTGGCGCGATCGTCGGCCTTGTAGACCTTGGCGATCTTGGCGAGGTGGACGATCTCCACGGCGGTGAAGGCCTTGACGTGGAGTTCGCTGCCCAGTTCGCGGGCGGTCTCGCGGATGGTGCTGACGAGATCGGTGTAGTACGAGAATGGAAGGAAGGGGTGGAGGCCGCCGACGGAGTGCATCTCCGTGGCGCCGTTCTCGACCGCCTGGCGGGCCTGGTCCTTCACGTACTCCATGTCGCGGGTGTACGCACCGTCGTCGTCCTTCTTGCGGTAGAACTCGCAGAACTTGCACGAGAGGGCGCAGACGTTGGAGTAGTTCAGGTGGCGGTTGATGTTGTAGAAGGCTGTGTCGCCGTGCAGGCTGCGGCGGACGGTGTCGGCGAGGGTGCAGACGGTCCAGATGTCGGGCGTGGTGTAGAGGAGTTCGCCGTCCGCGAGAGAGAGGCGCTCACCCCGATCGATCTTCGCGCGGATGTCGTCGAGGCGTTCGTCGACGCCGGGAAGGGGCCTGGACTGGGCCGCGGGGGCGATCATTCCGGAGAGTATCGCGGGCGGGCAGTAGTTTCAAGAAATATTGAAAACTCGGAAATCGTTGTACGGGATTGGCCCCTTATGGGGATTTCGGAAAATTGCGTAACACATTCCTGAATTTGGGGACATCTTCAAAGGACGCGCTCGTGGGTAGGGAGTGTGTGCCATGCTCCAAGCGATTTGGGTGTTGGGGGTGGCCGCCATCTTGGGAAGCGGGAGGTCGCTCGGCGCTCCGGGGGATGTGTACGTCGCGAACGGAGCCGGGTATGTCTCGCGGTACAGCGGGACGACGGGGGCGTTCATCAGCGCATTCGGGTCGTTGGGGCAGGGCTCGGGGCTTGCGTTCGGACCGGACGGAAAGCTGTACGCCGCGAGCGCGAATGGAAACAAGATCCTGAAGTACGACCCGGATTCGGGTGCGCTGCTGGGGACGTTCATCAATAGTTCGACGCTTTCACGGCCCTTTTCGATCATCTTCGGCCCGGACAAGAACCTGTACGTGAGCGCGAACGCGTCGAACGTCGTACGGAAATACAACGGGACGACAGGGGCGCTGATGGGCGTGGCGGCGACGGGCGGAGGAATGTCCTCGCCGATCGGGCTGGCGTTTGATGGCCTCGGGAACTTGCTGGTCGCAAGCTCGGGGAATCAGAAGGTGCTCAAATACAACCCGACGAACGGCGCGTTTCTCGGTGAGTTTGCAACGGGGATCGGATTTGTCTCTGATGTACGCGTGCGTTCGGGCGTGGCGTACGTGAGCAGCGCCGCAACCGGACGGATCCGCCGGTACAACGTGCAGACAGGGCTGGACCTGGGAGACTACGGAACGCTTCCGACATCGTCGGGAGCGTTCGGGATGGATTTCGCGCTCGACGGGTCGCTGATCGTCGGCGCGGTGGCGGAGAGCAAGCTCTACAGGATCGGCGCCGGCGGCGGACCGGGCGCGGTGTTCGCCGATCAGAGCATGGCGACGCCGGAGAATGTGGTGGTGCAGGTGCCGGGGCCGGGCGCGGCGGCGGCGTTGATCGGCGGCCTGCTTGGGGTGAGGCGTCGGCGTTGAGCGCCCGGCCTATTGACCCAGGCGCGGGAGCAGGAAGACATCGACCAGTTTGTCGCCGATTCCGAGCAACGCGGAGCCGGCGATGAGGCCAGCACAGATGGGTTCGAGCGAGCGGACCCAGAGGGTGTGGCCGGCGGTGCCTTCTCGCTTCTCGTAGAAGCGGTGGAGCAGGAGGAATACCACGGCGCCGAGCCACATGCACATGGTGGCGCTGGGAGGGAGCACGACGCCCAAGCCGATGCTGACGGGGCTAAGCCAGAACTTGCTCTTGGTGAAGATGCGGGCGATTTCAAACGTCAGAGCGACGACCGCCGCGACGCCGAGCGACCAGAGGATGGAAGCGCTCAGGCCGTTGAAGCCGTGCTCGATGATGTCGGCGACGCCCTTCCACTGAACGGCGGAGGGCATGGGGAAGCGTTCGGTCGCCATCATGTCCTGCACGTTGTCGCCGGGCTTGTAGTTGGCGAGGAACATGGCGTAGAAGAGCGGCGTGCTGATGAGGCCGCCGGCGATGATGCCGATGAGGTGGCCAAAGGCCTGCTGGCGGGGCTTGGCGCCGAGCATGTAGCCCGGTTTGATATCCGAGAGCAGATTGGCGGCGTTGCTGGCGACCGAGGCGGTGATGCCGGCGGTCATGAGATTCACGCCGGGGTTCGAGCGGTCGAGCATGCCGAAGGTGAACTGCGGGATCTTGGCGAGTGCGCCGGTGGGCGTCCAACTGGTGAGAGCCATCGCGTTGGTGCAGATGAGCGAGAGGGCGAAGATCAGCGGCATCGCGACGGCGGTCATCCAATAGGGCACGCCGTACCAGTGGTTGGCCATCCAGGCGGTGAGTATGGCGAGAAGGGGGACACCGATGAACGAAACCTTGAGAGGGAGTTCGATGTGGCCGACGGGGTCGATCTTTTCCTTCTCCCGTCCGAACAGACCGGCGAAGGCGTCGATGATCACCTTGGGCTTCGCGAAGAGCGCGACGAGGGAACCGACAACCATGATGCCGACGCCCCACCAGATGGACCACTGGTTCAGGATCTCGCGCTGGGTAATCGGGTAGGTGCGGTCGCCGACGGTGCGGACGACGATTTCCCCGCGGTTGATCATGATGGGCGCGAGAATGACGTAGTTGATGATCATCCCGATCAGCATGCTTGTCGCGGTGCGGATGCCCATGAGGCCGCCGGTGCCGAGCATGGCGATATCGAGCGTGGGACGCAATCCCAGCGTTTTGAAATCAACACCCATGATCTTGGGGATTGCCCAGTCGTGGGCCTTTGCCATCGTGTAGTACCAGTTATCAAGCTGCTCATCGAAGTAGTGGCTGTTCTTCTGGCGGAAGAGGTGGATCCAGAGCAGCTTCATGTAGGCCTCGCCCGCGGCGATCTGCACAAGAGCGGCGACACCCGCCGCAGCGAGAAGGGCCTTTGCCTGGATCATGCCGATGGCGCCCTTGCCGGTGTAGAGCGTGTCGAGGACAATGCCGCAGGCGCGGCCTTCGGGGAAAGGCTGCTGCTCGTCGTTGATGAAGCGGCGCTTCATTGGGAACGCGACCAGCACGCCCATCGCGGCGGTGGTGAAGTTGAAGGCGAGCAGTTGGTACCAGGGGAGGACGACATTTGCCTTCCAGAAGTACGCCGCGAAGCTGGACATGAGCGGGACGGTCATGTACCCCGCGGCCGTCGCGATCGACTGCATCGCGTTGTTCTCGAGGATGGTCATGTCCTTGGCGGCGTTCATCGCCGAGAGGAATTTGAACATCGCGTACGCGAGGATGACCGAGGTGAGGCCGACGCCGAGCGTGATGCCGGTCTTGGCGCTGACGTAGAGGTTGGTGGCGGAGAGAATGCCGCCGAGAATGAAGCCGGTGGCGGCGGAGCGGATGGTGAGTTGGGGCATGTCGCCCCGGAAGACGTTGGCGAGCCACCAGCGGTCCTTTTCTTCGCGGGACCAGGAGTGGACTTGTTCTTCCGTGAGGGTGGGGATGGCCATGGGCGGCTAGCGTAGCGGATCCGCACCTAATCAGGGGAGGCCTACAGATTCCATGCGAAGATGCCGGAAAGGGTCGCGAGGATGGCGATGAGGGCCTTCATAAGCGATTCGCCCGCGACCAGACCGGAGGCGATGGGGATATTAAACGTGTTGGCGGACTTCTTGTGGATGAGCGTCCAGATGAACGTCAGGCACGCGCCGATTGCAAAGGCGAGCGAGTTGTTAAAGCCGACGACCCACGAGAGGCCCAGTCCCATGGTGCTGGGCCAATAGGGGCGCCACTTGGTGGGGACGAAGAACTTCTCGATGCACGGGAGCAGGATGCCGAGCATCGCTCCGATGGCGATCGAGATCTTGGCGGAGTCTGCGAGGCTGGAGAGGCCGTGCGTGAGCACCTGCGCGACGCGGAACCACTGGTTGGTTCCCGGCGCCGGGTAGGTCTCGAGCACGGCCTTGTTTGGCACCATGAGGTACCAGATCGGGATGATCGCAACCGTCCCGAAGAAGACGCCGAAGAACTGTGCGATGAATTGACGGCGTGGGTTGGCGCCGAGCAGGTAGCCGCTCTTGAGGTCGGTGAGAAGGTCGGCTGAAGACGAAGCCGAGTTTGCGGCGATGCCAGCCGAGGCGAGGTTGATGGTGGCGTTGCCCGGATGCAGGATCGCGAAGGTGATCTGCATGACCTTGCCCATCGCGCCGATGGGCGTAGTGTCGGTCTCGCCGGTCGCCCGGCAGGCAACGAGCGAGAGAATGAAACTCAGTGCCACGGCGATGATGCCCGCCCACCAGGTGATCTGAAACGAGATGATCTGCAGAGCGACCATGGCGATGGTCAGCGGGATCATGCCGGCGAGCATCCACCAGAAGGGGACTTCGATGGCCTTCAACGCGGCGCTTTCGCCGGAATCTTCTTTGCGGGCGGAGAGCGCGCCCGAGAGAGCCTTGCCCATCGTTTTCCACTGAAACGCGAGGGCCGTCAGCGAGGACATGACCATGAGCGACGTGCCGCCCCAGAGCGCCCAGCGGTAAACGTGGAAGATGGTCCCGCCACCGACCAGCTCGATGGAGGGAACGTACGGGTGTTCGATGTGCTTGCCGGCGGCGATTTCTGCGGCCTGCGCGGCCATTTGAGCCGCGTCCGCCGCGATCAAAGGAGGTGCGACGAAGAAGTAGAGGAGGACCGAGCCGGCGAGCATCGTGAGGGAGACCCGAAGTCCGACGATCATCCCAGCGGCGATAAGAAGAACGCTGGGCTCAAAGCCGAACTGAATGAGCTGCTTGCCGATGGGCTTGTCCCAGAACCAATGCAGCTTGCCGTCGGTGGGGGTGATGGTGGCGAACCCGTCGGCGGGGAGCTGTTCGGGCAGATGCATGAACCGCAGTGGGCCGGTGTCACCGAAGAATTTGTCGATGACCTTCAGCGTCCCTTCGCCGGTGTTGAGAATCCCGATAAACGCGGAGACGAACAGCGCGAGGATGAGCGAATAGGCCTTATGGACGGCTTCCTTGCTCTCGCTGTAGAGGCTCTTGAGCGTTTCGGCGGCCGCGATCCCGGAAGGAAACGGCAACTGCTCGTGGTTGATCATCTGGCGCTTCATGGGGATGGCCAGGAAGACGCCCATCATGCCGGTGCAGAAGGTGAAGATCGTGACACCGACCCAGGGTTGAACGGCGAGCGTCTTGACGTCGGCGGAAGTTCCGCCGGCGGGGGGCTCTGCCATAAGCAGAAGGGCGCCGAACATCGTCGCGATTGTCGAGCCCGTCGAGTAACCCGCGGCGGACGCGGTCGACTGCATGCAGTTGTTCTCGAGGATCGACATCTTCGAGAGGTACTTGCCGGAAAGGGCACGAAGCGCGTTCCAGATGGCGTAGCTCATCACGCAGGCGGTGATCGCGACACCGAAGGACCAGCCGATCTTGAGCGTGGTGTAGAGGTTTGCCGCGGACATCGCCATGCCGAGGAACCCACCCATGATGACGGCGCGCCAGGTGAGCTGCGGCATCCGGTCGCCCTGATAGACGGTCTTGAACCAGTGGGCGTCTTTCTGTTCGGAGGTCATGCCACTGGTGTCCACCGGCATCTCGGGCATCGCATCGATGTCTTCGTCTGGGAGAGATGCTTCTGGATGGGCAGGTGGGTGCGCGGGTCCTTGCGGCATGGTGCTGCTCATGGGCTCAAGATAACAGGTGTTGGAATCGAATGTTGCGGGATTTGGTCAGGAAATCCCCCGAACCCGGACCTGATTTGCGTCGACGTGAACGACCCGGATGCGATCGCCCGGGCGGAGGAAGCCGGTTTCACAGACCGCGTCGTGTCGTTGGCTGTCGATCTCGACGAGGCCGACGGGACGCAGGTCGGTGAGCGCGAAGCCTTCGCGGTTCAGAAGGCGGAGCCGGTCGCGCACAAAGGCGTCCTCTTTACGGGCTTTCTCTTCGACTTCCTCGTCCGAAGGCACGCCGATCATGCGTCGTCCGATGGGGGTGTTTTGCCAGATGGAGACGCCGCCGTAGAGGACGCCGGGAACAGCGAAAAGCATCCCGACGAGACCGAGGAATCCCCACATCGGGTTGAACTTGAAAAGGCAGATGAGCCCGGCGATGGCGCAGAGCGCGGCGGCGACGGCGATCGCACCGGCGCTCGGGACGAAGAACTCCATGAGGAGCAGGAGCAGGGCTGCGAACAGGAGCCCGAGGCCCCAGATGAGAAGCGGTTCCATCGGGGGGAAGAATAACGCGGGTGGGAGACGGAAGAAGAGGGGGAGGTGGGGAAGCGAAGAGGTGAGCGGGTGCGAGGGCCGGCTGGAGCGGGGGCGTGTCGCTTTCTTCTTACCCCTCACGTACGGCTTCTACGCCGATGCGAAACGGCGTCACGCTGGCGACTTTGACCGGCTTGCCGATCTCGACCATTCCGAATTCGGCGATGACGTCGTGCAGGCGGCCGTTGATTTCGGCCTTGCCGGAAGGGCGGAGCGGGGTGACAGTGATACCCGTGTCGCCGACCGCGATTTCACTGGTGCCCATCGCGGCGAGCATGGAGCCCTCGCCCCCGGACTCGAAGTCCGGATCCTGAAGGACAAGGTGACGCAGAGCGGGGATGCTGCCGAGGTTGCGGTAGATGAAAAAGAGGGCGATCCAGGTAGTCGCTCCGGCGAGGAGCATGGTGGTGACGCCCGCGGCGAGGCCCGAGCGGAATTCGGCTGCGGTGGCGCCGATGCCGCTCGAGCCGGGGACAAAGACCCCGATCATTCCGACGAGGAGGCAGAGCAAACCCAGCACGCCGGCGATGCCGAAGCCGGGGAGTATGAAGATTTCCGCGGCCAGCAGGACAACGCCGAACAGGATGGCCGCGAGCTGCCACCACATGGCCATTCCGACGATGATGGGCGGCAGGAAGAGCGCGACGAGGCAGAGGATGGCGATGGTGGCGGGAAGCGTGACGCCGGGGGAGAACATCTCGATGAAGATGCAGATGAGGAAGACGGTGATCAAAAGCCCACGCACCCAGGAGGCGGACATGAAGCGGGCGAGAGCTTCGGACCAGGACTCGTCGAACCGGGTCATGGAACTGGCGCCGGCATACTTCTGAAGGTCGGAGTCGGAGTTGACAGGGGCGAGGGCCGGCGTGCCGTCGGGTCCGGGCGAAGAGTTCGAGGCGAGCTGGAAATAGACCATCTCGCGTTCGTGAAGGACGATCGCTCCGTCGCCGTTGCAGATCTTTGCCAGCAGCGTGTACCGGCCGGAGGAGTTGTCCCCGGTGCGTGGCCGGAGCGATGGCGTCGCGCCGACGAGGTCGAGCGCTTGCTCGGTCTTGGCCCTGATATCCGCAAGCGACGGGGCCGCGGGCGTGAAAGGGGTCGCCTCCGGGGAGGAATCGACGGTATCCGGCGCGGGTTTCTCGGTGAGCGCGGGCGGGATCGAACGCCGCGCGGCGGCACGGCCCGGCGCGCGCGTCGCGGTTTCGTTGCTCCCCACGGTCGCGGTGGCGAGCATCGGCTGAAGCACCGGATTGTCGGGAAACATGCGTTCAAATTCGGCGCGGTCCACGGCGAAACGGACGCCGGTCTGGTTGTCCTGCACCCACCAGAGTTCGGCGTCGGTCGCGACGATGGCCTGTACGAGCAATTCGTCCCACTGGTACTCGCCGGCGGCGCGGTTGTGACGCCGGGCCGAATCGACCAGGTCGGCGAGCAGCGGCGGGAGGAGTTTCTGCCGCTCGTCGTTGTTCATGCCGCGGATTTGCGTGGTGAACGAGGCACGGTCGAAAACGGGTTTGATGACCTTGGCGTCGCCGAACCCCGAGCCATCGGAGACAACGATGTCGCGGCAGGCGAGCGCGATGATCGCGCCGCCGGAGTAGGCCTGGGGGTTGATCCACGCGACGGAGTTACGAATCGGGCTCTGCTTGATCGCATTCGAAATCTCGAGCACGGCGCCGAGCTCGCCGCCGGGGGTGTCGAGGTCCACCACGATGGCATCGGCTTTGAGCGCGATGGCTTCATCGAGGCGTCGGCGGAAACTGCGGGCCATGATTCCGTCGATGGGTCCATCGATCGTGATGACCGCGATGGAATTCGCCTGACGCGAAGCGGAAACAGAAGCGAGTCCGGGCGTTGAGCCGGGCGCGGGATTCGAGGAGCCGGCGCGGGATGCGGGGAGGAGAAGAGCAACCGCCGCGACGAAGGCGAGGGCGGTCAAGAGCAGACGGGAAGATATCGGACCACGGGCTCCGTGCATGCGTCATTCTAGATTCGTGATGGGGAGGTGCTGGTTTCAGTCCTTGGGCCGGCGCGCCGGGAAACTGGGGAAGAGCTGCAAGCCCGAGGCCAGTTGCGTCAAGTCCTTCTGCCGGCCCGGCGGACATTCCCCGCGGCATCCGGCTCAAGGAGATCAACACTATGAATTTTTATTGGGGATGCGTCGGCGCGCTGACGCTTGGCACGTCGTGCATTGCGGCGATCGTCGGTACAACCGGAGCGGCGGTACTGGTTGCGCCTCCGCCGTCGCTGGCGTCGGGTGTGTACGTCCACAGCACGCAAGTTCGTGTCATGAACGAAAAGGCCGGCGTTTTGTGGAGCGGGACGGTCGACCGGTACCTGCCGCCGATCGGTGTCGCGCAGAATTTTTTCACAGTGGCTCCGGCCGCCATCGGGCCGACCTGGGTGAACAGCCACCTGATCCACTTTGACAACAAGAACGTGCCGCAGGCGGGACCCGTGACCGGAACAGTCACCTTTGATAAGGCGATCATCGGCGTGATTTACACCAATTTGAGGCTGGATGCGAGCGATGCGGCGTTAGGAAATCCGGGGACCATCTATCCGTTCGGTCATCCGAACCGCGGGTTCAGCACCGTCATAGACACGTTTACGCTGCTCAGCCCGTTCACGCTGCGGTTCACGCTGGCAAACGGCGGGGAGATGGATCAGATCCGCGTGCTGACCGTTCCCGCGCCCGCGGCGGGGGCACTGGGGCTTTCGATGCTGGTGGCTGCGCGCCGTCGCCGGGCGTGAGATTCTTTAACAGGCGGGCGTTTTCTGCTCGACGCGCCAGGTGAGTTCCTCGCCATTGTCTCCCAGGCACTCGATGTGCACGGCAAAGAACCCGGGGCGGCCATCGGGCTTCTTTGGTTCGTGTTCCCAGACCAGGGGCCAGATTATTTTGCGGTCCGAATCCGGGATTGGCAGTGACTCGATCTGGTCGCGTCGGAACCAGTCCAGGCGGCCCTCGGGCATGTCGCGTGGTTCGACCCAGACCGGGCCAAGGACGCGGTAATAGAACAGGAGCCAGTGTCCGCGCCCCTCAAAGGCCCGCTCGCTGATCAGGCCGGTGAGGTGGAGGCGTTCGATCGGGACGTCGATTCCGGCCTCCTCCTGAATTTCCCGCTGGGCGCAACGGGCGGGGGACTCCCCGTGATCGACATCCAGCTTGCCGCCGATGGGGGAGACCAGTCCGAGATTTGGGGCCTTGATGCGTTTGAGCAGCAGGATGCGGCCGTCCTTGTCTCGGAGGTCGCAGAGGCAGGCAAGGCGGTAGGGGAGCTTGGAGGAGGTGCCGGCGTTTACGGCGTATTGGGGCATCAGGGAGGGTAGAGGAGAAAGTGGCGAAGTGGTGAAGGGACACAGTGGCAGTGTGGCATTCCGCGACCGGCCCGGGCCGTGCGGGCGGCTGATTCGAGCGCCGTTCGCGGCCGTGCGCCGGATCGCTTTGCCACGCTGTCCCTTTGCCACCGTGCCACTTCCGGTGTCCTGCGTTCTGCCTCACGTTTGAACGCCCGCCCTGCCGATACCGCCCTCATGTCGAGCCTTCCTGTGTCGTCATTGGCCCCGGCCGCGGGCCGCTCTGCGCTTCCGCTTACGATCGACACGCCCGCCCTTCGCTATGTGCCAAGCGGCGTGCGAGAGGAGCTGCGAGGGCCCTTGAAGTTCACGAGCGCCAGGCAGGACGAGCCCGCGGCACGACGCAGCTTGGACGTCGCGGGGAAGTGCGTCTACCTGGTGGGGATCGGTGGGTGCGGCATGAGCGGCCTGGCCCGGATGCTGCGGTCGCGCGGGGCCGTCGTCAGCGGCTCGGACATGAATGCATCGGAGGTGACCGACGCACTTGTCGCCGAAGGGATCCAGGTCGGGTTCGACCAGTCGAAGCGGTGGCTGCCGGACGGCTGCGAGATGGTGATCTGCTCGGCGGCGATCAAGGCGGATCACCCGCAGGTGCAGGAGGCGAGAGGTCGCGGTTTGCCGGTGCTTTTCTATGCGGAGGCCCTGGGCCTGTGCATGCTGGGGCGGACTGGGGTGGCGATCGCGGGGACGCACGGGAAGAGTTCAACGACGGCGATGCTCGGAACGGCGCTCACGGACGCGGGGATCAATCCGACGGTGATCGTGGGTGCGACGGTGGGGCAGTTGGCGACGGGTGCGCTCGGGACTTTGCCGCGGCCGGCGGGATCGCAGGTTTCGGGGTTTCGGCTCGGCGCAGATGAGGTTCCGGCCGGAGCATACAAGGGCAAACCGGGCGTTCTGGTGGCGGAGAGCTGCGAGTTCAACCGGAGTTTTCACAACCTGCATCCGACCATCGCCAGCATCAGCAGTGTCGAGGCGGACCACCTCGACATGTACGGGACGTTTGAGGCGGTGGTGGAGAGCTTCCGGGAGTTTGTGCGGCTGATTCCGCCCGCGCGCGAGGGCGGAAAGTTGCTGATCGCGCACGAGGGCGCCCACCGACGCAAAGTCGCGGCCGGGCTTGAGTGCGAGGTGGCGACAATCGGATTCTCACCCGAGGCGGACTGGGTGGTGACGTACGAGCCGGAGACGCGGAAGGTGGCTTTGCGGCATGGAAACGTGCCGATTCAGACTTGGACGATGCGCATCCCCGGTGCGCACAACGCGATGAACGCGGCGACCGCGATGGTGCTGGCGACGTGGCTTGGAGCGGATGCGGCGACGGTTGGAAAGTCGCTTTCGGCGTTCGCGGGAGTCGATCGGCGAAACCAGTTGCTCGGTGAGCGAACGGTCGGTACCGGCGCCGTCCGGGTATACGACGATTACGGGCACCATCCGACGGAGATCGATGCAACGCTGAGGGCCTTGCGGGCATTCGAGAAGCCCGAAAAGCGGGGCGGCCGGCTCATTTGTGTCTTTCAGCCGCACCAGCATTCGCGGACACGGCATTTGCTGGAGGAATTCACGCAGAGCTTTGGCGGCGCGGATGTTGTTCTCGTGCCGGATATTTATTTTGTGAGAGATTCGGCTGAAGAAAGGGCGAAGATCGGCTCGCAGGACCTTGTGCAGCGGCTCGTGGCGCGCGGGGTTGAGGCACGCCACATCCCGACCTTTGACGGAATCGTCGAGGAACTCGAGAAGATCGGGAGGCCCGGAGATCTGGTTGTCGTCATGGGCGCCGGGCCGGTCTACGAAGTCGGCCGGGAGTACCTCGCGCGCGGGGCCTAGATCGGCGTGCTTGAATCATGCTCGTGATCGAGGACATCGCCATCTCGCGGCTTGAGCAGGTCCCCACATGGTTCGGGATCGGCGGCGGCGCGGAGCGGTTTGCGACGGTTCGTTCTGCCGAGCAGTTGGCGCGCGCGCTCGAAATGGACCCGGCCTTGCGCGTGCTGGGCGACGGGGCCAATCTGCTGGTGGACGATGCGGGGGTCTCGGAGCTGGTGGTGCGTCTGGAGGGCGGTCTTGCGGAGTGGTCGATCGACGGCGCGAAGGGGTCGGTAAGGGTCGGTGCAGGAGCAAATCTGCCGAAGCTCATCAACGAGACGGTGCGGGTTGGCCTGTCGGGTCTGGATTCGCTCGCGGGAATTCCGGCGAGCGTCGGCGGCGCGCTGGTGATGAACGCCGGTGGAAAATTCGGAGAGCTTGAGCAGTTTGTCGTCCGGGTGGATGCGATAACCCGCGAAGGCAAGCGGATCACGCTCGAGCGTGGCGACATTGCGTTTGGCTATCGCAGGTCCGGTCTGAATCACCTCATTCTGACGGGGTGTGAACTGCAACTCGTCCCGGATGACCCAGCGGCGGTGCGCAAGCGCCTCAAGGAAGTGATGGCGTACAAGAAGAAGAGCCAGCCGATGGCCGAGAAGAGCGCGGGCTGCACCTACAAAAACCCGACGCTCGATCACGACATCATGGACCTGTACGACGCCAACGGGCGGGCGGGCCGGCGCGTCCCTGCAGGACTCCTCATCGATCGCGCTGGGCTCAAGGCGCTCGCGGTCGGGGCGGTCTCGGTGAGCGACGTGCACGCCAATTTCTTCGTGACCGGACCCGGGGCGACCGCACGCGACGTCATCGCGCTCATGGAAGAGGTCGAGCGCCGAGTGATGGACCGTTTCGGAGTGAAGTTGGAGCGCGAGGTTGTCGTCTGGTCATCCGCCCAGTCCGCGGGGGGCGGGTGACCATGGACAAAACGACCGTGCTTGTTCTGGGCGGCGGGCCCGACGCCGAACGCGAGGTGAGCCTTGTCAGTTCCAAGGCCGTCGCGGGTGCAATCGACCGCTCGGGCGAACTTGTCGCGAACTACCAAGTCATTGGCAAGCCGGGTGAGGGCGAGCTTCGCGCCCTGGCCGGTGATGTGGTTTTTCCGGTCCTGCATGGCGGATGGGGCGAAGGCGGTCCACTTCAGGATCTTCTGGAGAAAGACGGGCGGCCGTACGTTGGCTGCCGCCCTGCCGCGGCACGCCTGGCAATGGACAAGATGGCGACCAAACTGCTCGCATCGCGTCTGGGGGTGCCGACCCAAGCCGCGGGGGTGTTCAACGGTCGGGACGATGGGAGGCCGTTTGGCTTGCCGGTGGTACTCAAACCGGTGCACGAGGGATCGAGCGTTGGTGTGCACATCTGCCGCACTGAGGGAGATTGGGAGAAAGCGGTGCGAGCGGTTCAGGCCGATATCCGAGAGCACCCTTCGCGGGTCTACATGATCGAGCAGGCCGTGCTCGGCGGCAGCGAACTGACCGTGGGAGTTCTCGACGGTAAGCCGCTGTCGCCAATAGAGATAAAGCCAACCGTCGAGTTCTACGACTACGAGGCGAAGTACCAGCGGAATGACACCCAGTACATCGTCGGTCCTACGCTGCCGGCCGGAGTCGGGGCGGCGATCCAGAAGTACGCCAAGGCCATGTTCGACGGGCTCGGGGCTCGTCACCTGGCCCGGGTGGACTTTCTGCTCGACCGTGAGGGGTGTGTCTGGCTGCTGGAGGTGAACACCATGCCCGGGTTCACCGACCATTCTTTACTTCCCATGGCGGCGTCCAAGGAGGGATTGCCGATGGAGAGGTTGTGCGCGGCGCTCGTCAAGATGGCGCAGCGCGATGGGCGCCACTAGGCGCGGAGAGCAATGGATCGCTCGATGGAGCCAATCGCCAACATTCCGACCGCGACCACGGTGGAGGCACGAGAAGCCTCGCGTCGGTCCTTGGACTGGAAGGCGTTCTTTTCGCACCTGACGACGTTGGTCAGCGTGGCATTGGTCGTCGGCCTCGGACTCGGATTTCTGCTGCTGCGTGGGCCGATTCGCCAGCGGGCGGAGGCCGTGGTGTCGAAAGAGCCTGCACGAATCCGGGTGGAATGGCCTGAACTGAGGCGCTCGGAATCAAAGTCGGCGCCTGTTGCTGCCGGCCGTCCTGTGGTCGAAGCAATGACCTGGCTCGCGCCCCAGTTCCAGGAAGAGATCCTCCGGATCGCGACCAACGCCCTTGGTTCTAATCCGGACCAGTTGTCGCGAGCGCCTCTGGATGCGATCGGGGCCGCTCTCGAGGCATCGGGCTGGTTCGAGGGGCGTCCAAATGTGTCACGCGAGGGGGGTTCGGAGATCGTGGTGCGCGGCACATGGCGTGTCCCCGCTGCGGTCGTGCGGGTTGAGCAGAGCGGTGATTCGAAGGACTACCTGATCAGTTGGGATGGCAGGCCGATGCCGGTGGTGTATCCCCAAGGCCGGTCGGGCCTGCCTGTGATTCTGGGAGTGATGAACGGGCCGCCCAGAAGCGCCGGCGGGGAGACGGCATTCGCTGAAGTCTGGCCGGGCGATGACGTTGCCGCGGGCTTGGAACTGCTTCGAATTGTCGCGGTCCAGCCCTGGAAAGCGCAGGTCGCCGGGGTGGATGTCACGGGATATGCCCAATCTCGCCAATTGGTCATCACGTCGGTCCATTCGACGCGCCTTGTCTGGGGGGGGAGGCCGTCTAAGCCGCTGACCGGCGAATGTTCGACGAACGTGAAGCTGAGCAAGATCTCGGAACTGAATTCGCTCTCGAACCGGATCGATGCCGGGCACGCCGAAATCGAATTGTGGTGGCCGATCAACAAGCCGCTGGAAATCGACCGCAGCGCGAGCGCGGAGGGCAAAGGTCCGGCGGTGGAGAGCGCCCACGCAGAGGCGAGCCGTCGCTGATGCCGTAAAATAGGCGTCGCCGAGTCTCAGCCATGACGCAGGATCCGGAGCAGCACGCGGACGATCAATCGGGCGCCGATCCCGGTGAACGCGTCGTGTCGCTTCCTGAATCGAGCCCCGCGTCGAGTAGGGCGCGAAGGCGACGTCCGCTCGAATGGATCAGGTCGGAACTGTCGATCGCGAAAGGAACCGAGGCTGACCGATGGTCGCACCGACGGGGCGAACCTCGGACGTTCGCGTTTCTCTGGGCGATCTACCTGATGCTCGGCTCGATCATCGCGCTGGGCGTGGTGCTCGCGGGCGGGATCGTGACTCTGGACGCGTACCAGCCGCTGTCGCGTGCGCTCGTTGTGACCCTGACGGTGGGGGTGATGGTTTTCTGGCCGCTCATCCGACTGAGCCAGGCCGCGCCGCCCGAGGGCTCGCGCCTGGCGGTGCTCAAGGATCTTGCAGTCGTATTGATCCCGCTGCAGGCGGTGGTCTGGCCGCAGATGTTCCTCGCGAGGTGGAATATCAACATCGTCGAAGCGACGTCGCTGGCGATCATCGCGTGGGGGCTCCTGGTCGGCGCTCTGCTGGTGATCGCGATCCGATCGAACATGACTTGGCGCAGCGCCTGGATGTTGCTGGTGGTGGTGCTGGCGATCGGCGGAGCGGGGATCGCAATCGTGTCCGGCCTGACGAGTCCGGATCTGTTGCGACCGCGCCGGCCCGGGGCGGCTCACACGCTTGTGCTTGCGTCCGGGGCGGGGCTCGTCGCTGATATTTCGGCAGACCGTTCCTGGTCGGGCGCCTGGGCACTCGTTCTTCCCGAGCACTGGCGCGCCGTGCGCTGGACGTATGGGGTGGCCGGGGCCTCCTGGGTCGTGGCTCTCTTCGTCACGCGTTCGCGGCGTCGGGATGAATACCCTTCCGGGCTCGACGGGGCGGGTGGTCCGCCCGTGGTCATTGCGCCGCCCGGTCCCGATCCTGCCGTGCATGGTCTGGGTGGCGAAGGTGGGTCGGAGACGGAATGATCCCGCGTCGGGTTGCGTGGATGAAGGAAGTGCGATGGAACTGCTGAGCAAATCAGAGAAAGAGCAGCTCTCGGAGCGGCTAAACCACCTGATCGCGAACCGGGCGGTGATTTCCAAGAGGATTGCCGAAGCGCGGGAATTGGGCGATCTCAAGGAGAACGGCGACTATCACGCGGCCCGGGAGCAGCAGGGGCTGGAAGAGGCGGAGATCCGGCGCCTGGAGCAGAGGCTCGCGTCGGTGAAGGTGATCGACGAGTCGATGCAGAAGGCCGCGGGAGGGACGGTGTTCATCGGATCGACGGTGAAGATGAAGGATCTCGACGACGATGACGTGGATACGTACAAACTCGTCGGTGAATCGTCGGGCTCGCTCGACTACGTCGAGGTGACCGCGAACAGCCCGATGGGCGAGGCGATGATGAAGGCGCGGGTGGGCGACATCGTGCGGGTGAGCGCGCCGCGCGGCACCAAGCGCTTTGAGATTCTCGAAATCGAGTAAGCCCGTCTAACCCTCGCCCAGCAGCCAGGACTTCTTGGGCGCGCTCTTTCGGCGCACCACGCTCGCCTCGACGCCCTTCCACAGCATCGATTCGACCTCGTCGGGAGAATCGGTGACCGAGAAGAGATCGATGTCTTCTTTGTTGATCGTGGCACCGTCCACGAGGCGGCACATCATGAACTCGATCAGCGGTTCCCAGTATTTTCGCCCGACGAGGATAAGGGGGAATCCCTCGACTTTTTTCGTTTGGATCAGGACGAGCACTTCGAAGAACTCGTCGAGCGTACCGAACCCGCCCGGCATGATGACAAAGCCGTAGGAGTATTTGACGAGCATCACTTTGCGGACAAAGAAGTAGCGGAACTCGACGAAGCGGTCGACCCACGGGTTGGGCTGCTGCTCGTGCGGCAGGATGATGTTGCAGCCGAGGCTCGGGCCGCCGGCCTCCTTGGCCCCGCGGTTCGCGGCTTCCATGATGCCTGGCCCGCCGCCGGTCATGGTGGTGAAGCCCATGCCGGCGATCTTGGCGCCGATCTGGCGCGCGAGCTCGTAGTACTGGTGCCCCTCGGGGAATCGAGCCGAGCCGAAGACGGTGATGCAGGGGCCGACGAAGTGGAGGGCGCGGAAGCCCCGCAGGAATTCGGCGCCGATCCGCCAAAGGCGAAAGAACTCGTCCGTACGGCTCAGCGGGCCGGAGAGAAACTCGCGGGCGTCGCGGGTGGAGGAACTCTTGCCCCAGGGCTGGCCCGTCGCGGGTGCGCCGAGGGGCGCATTGCCGGAAATCACCGGTTGGGGTGTGGGGAAAAGCGGTAGGGAGGCGTCTGGGTTGGCGGACATTTGTGCGTTCTCAGTGGCAATGTAGCGGACGGGCGAACCCGCCGGGTTGCCTGGGCGAATGAACGGGGGTATGTTTTTGAGAATGAGTTCTCATTTTCGACAGCGCGGGGGGCCGGGTGGGATGGTGGGGATGGGCGGCGTGCGCGCGGGCTTCACGCTGATCGAGCTGCTCGTCGTGATCGCCGTGATCGCCCTCCTCATCGGGCTGCTGCTGCCGGCGCTCGGCAAGGCCCGCCAGTCCGCCCGCACGCTCGTGTGCCTCAGCAATATCCGCCAGATCGAAGTTGCGCACACGCTCTACGCCGACACCTACAAGGGTGCATTCGTAGACGCGGGGCTTGCGCACGGTGGCCCGCCGAATCTCGATTCCATCAAGGGTTCGTGGATCAACACGCTCAAGCCCTTTTACGGCGGCACGGTCAATGTGCGCTCGCCCGTGGACAAGAGCCAGTTCTGGGCGGTGTCTCAGGGCGGCACCGACCCGGGCTACACGCTCGAGGAATTCACCCAGTTGCTCGCGGCGGGGAAGAGCGTGCCGCTCACAAAGCTCGCGCGATGGACGAGCTACGGATTGAACGAATGGACCACGACGAGCACCGCTCCCGGACTCGAGCCTCGTGAGCCCTTCAATAACCTCAACAAGATTGACTCGCCTTCGGGCACCGTCCATTTCCTCCAAATGACTCAGACTCAGTCGGCCTCCGCTCAGTACGCCAAGAGCGATCACGTGCACAGCGCCGAGTGGGGAGACGGGCCGCCCAATTCTGCGCCCGCGATCGCCGGCTCTCAGGTGGACATCGCCGCCCACGGAGGCAAGCCCGCGACGTGGAACGCTCTTTCCAACTACGGCTATCTCGACGGGCACGCGTTCACGAAACGCTTCCGAGAGGTGTACACCGATTACGAACACAACCAGTTCCTCCCGAGAGTCGCGCGCTAGCAAGGAGTCCACGATGAAGGTCCCAACGAACTGTTTCGCTGCCGCCTGCGCGTTCTGCCTGTGCGCGGGAGCCCGCGCACAGCACCTGATCGACATCGCGATCGGCCCGTCGCAGGGACGCATCGCCACCGGGGTCTTTCAGATTCAGGGCTCGAACGTCGCGGCACTGCTGTCGCAGCGGGTCTTCATCACTGAATTCGGCCTGTTCCCCAATTTCACCAGCAATCCCGGGTTGGATTCCTTCGTCGCAGCGTTTCAGGGCGGCAGCCAGATCGGATTCAACATCCGCAAAGCTCTGCGCAAATGGGACGGATCGCAGTTTCCATCGGGTCCGGAAGGGATCCCACCCGAGCACATCCAGATCAAACTTGGGGCCGCTGCCAATACGCGGATCACCCCGGACACGGACACCCTCGTCGTCGGCTTCGCCAATTTGGTCAGCAACGGCGGCAACAACATCGGCGAATACCACCACCACAAGGGATACACACTGCTCGACCCGGCTTCCGACGGCATCTACCTGCTCGAACTCGAACAATGGTCGACCGACCCTGCGCTCGGCCCGAGCCTCCCCTATTGGATGGTCTTCTCGCAGAATGCGAGCCAAGAAGATCTCCAGGCCGCCGCATCATGGGCTCGCGCGCACCTCTGGGTCCCTACCTGTGCCGCCGATCTCAATAACGACGGAATTGTCGACGACGCCGACTTCGTCGATTTTGCCGTCGCGTACGACTACCTCCTCTGCGACCCGCCGGGTTGCCCCGCCGACCTTAACGGCGACTGGCAGGTCGACGACGCCGACTTCGTCATCTTCGCCGTCCAATACAACGACCTGATCTGCCCTTGATCGCCCGTCCCCTTGCGTTCCTGGTGATTTGTTCTCTGTGTCAGTTCTTGGTTGAAGGAGAAAGAGTATGAGATGGATCTGTGCGTCCTTGGGCTGTGTCTCGCTCGTCAGCGTCGCCGCGCTCGCCGATGACATCGACCTGCGAATCGTCAACGGCAAAATCGTCACCCACCTCATCGGCGAGATGGGTGATCCGCTCGGGCCTTCAAGGGTCTTTGGCGGCGTCTTCGTGGAAACGTCGGGCCAGTTTTTCGCCGATGACCCCGGTTTTCAGGTTACTTCGGGTCAGCTCAATTCCGGCGGCAACCTTCAGTTCGCGTTCACGCAGGCCCTGCGCGTCTGGAACGGAAGCAACTTCTCCGCTTTTGCCTCTAGCCAGGTCAAGACAACATTCGGAATCGATTCCAACACCATTACCACGCCGCCCATCGACACAACCACCGGCAATCTGCTCCTTCCTGTCATGGCTGGAGGCGGGCTCCATGAGCATCCGGACTGGGAACTTCTATCCGCGCCCGGAGGAACCGATCCGATGTTCTTCCTCGTTCAGGGACGGCTCTCGTACTCGGGCGTCCAGGATTCGGACCCGTTCTACATCGTGTTCGGGCTCAACGCCGACGAAGATCAGGTTGCCGAGATTCAAGCCTGGGTGAATGAAAACCTTGTGCCGGCACCGAGCGGGATTGGCCTCGGTGTTGCTGGTGGCGTCCTTATGATGAGGCGCCGGCGTTAACAGGCTTCCCCTGATAGTGGGGAGATCAGCATGAATATCCCGCGCCCGGTCTGGCACGACCCGGGCGCGGGGTTATCCTTTTTGGCGCGAACGATCCCTGGAGCAGCATGAACGATTCGAAATCCGAGAACAGGAACGGGCCGGCTCTTTCAATCCGCGATCTTCGTTTTCGCTATGGCGGCGCCGACAGCTTTGGAATCGAAATTCCGGAGCTGTCGCTCGCTTCGGGCGAGCAGATGCTTCTCACCGGCGGGTCCGGTTCCGGAAAGAGCACGCTTCTCCAGATCATCGCGGGTTTGATCGATCCACACAATGGTGCTGTGCTCGTCGCCGGGCGCGAAATTCATTCGTTCCGCGGAGCGGCGCGCGATCGCTTTCGCGGAGCACACATCGGCATGATCTTCCAGACATTCAACCTCCTCCAGGGGTTCAGCGCGATCGAAAACGTGCTGGCGGCATTGATGTTCGGTGAGATGCCGCGGCACGAGCACCGCGGGCACGCCACGGAATTGCTTGCGATGCTCGGTATTGCGAATCCGGAAGCGTTGGTAGAGACCATGTCGGTAGGGCAGCAGCAGCGGGTGGCCGTTGCGCGGGCGGTGGCCTGCCGCCCCGCGCTCGTGCTGGCGGATGAGCCGACCGCGAGCCTTGATCCGGAAAGCGCGGCCGGGGCGATGGAGTTGATCCAGCGCACCTGTGCCGAGAACGGCGCGGCATTGTTGTGCACCAGCCACGACCCCTCGATGAAGGAGCGATTTCCGCGGGTGGAGTCGCTCGACTCCCTGCGCCGGCCGGCGGTTTCTGCCGCGGCGGGGGTGGGTCGATGACCGATTTCACGATCATCCGGAGAAGCCTGGCGGCGCGGCGATTGAGCACGGTCTTCACGTCACTCTCGGTCGCAATCGCGGTCGCCCTCATGCTGGTTCTGCTGATGATGCGTGACAGCGGCAGAGCGGCGTTTGAACGCGGCAGCGGGAACATGCACATGCTTCTCAGCGCCGACAGCGACCCGCTGACGGCCATTCTGAATTCCGTGTTTCTCGCGGCGCCGCCGCGCCGTCCGATCGAGCACGCGAAGTTCGAGCAAATGGCGGCCAAGGCGCCGTGGGAGTACTTCATTCCCACACAGATCGGCGACAGTTACCAGGGGCTGCCGGTCTTCGCGACCACGGAGGAGTTTTTTACGAAGTTCAAGCCCGATCCGCAGGAACCGTGGAAGCTGAAGGCGGGGCGTTTCTTCGACAAGAACTTCGAGGTCGTGCTCGGCGCGCGGGCGGCGGAGGCCACCGGGCTGAAACTCGGTGACAAGATTGCGCTCACCCACGGCATGCCCAAGACGCGGGCCCAGTTGCGGGAGGAAGGAATCACGGGTGAAGCCCCCGCGCCGCACGTGCACGACGAGTACAAGTTCGAGGTCGTCGGTATTCTCGAACCCACCGGGGGCGCTCACGATCGTGCCATCATCACCGGCATCACGAGTGCGTGGATCCTCCATGCACACGATCGGCGCGAAAAGGAAGAGCACGAAAGGGATGCCGCTGAAGGGAAGAAGGAGGAAGAGCACGACCACGAGCATGAAGCGCTCACAACCGAGGCGGACCTCATCGACAGCGACAAAAAGATCACGGGGATTTACACCCGCGTGATGACGCGCCCCGGATCGGACGCCTCGGCGATGGTTCCTGTCGTCTTCAACCAGATGCGGACCGATCCGACGATCACGGTTGCGCAGCCGACGCAGGAGATCGACAAGCTCTTCCGGATCGTGGGGAGCGTGGACCAGATCCTCATCGCGATGGCGGCGGTGGTGGCGGCCAGTTCGGGGATTTCGATTCTGCTCGCCCTGTACAACTCGATGGAGCAGCGCCGGAGGCAGATCGCGGTGCTGCGGGTGCTCGGGGCGAGCGCAGGAAGAATCTTCCGGCTGGTGTTGGCCGAGTCGATGGTGCTGGGGATTATCGGGGCGGCGTTCGGGCTTGCCGCGGCCCTGATCGGGGTGCGGCTGGTCGCTTCGGAGATGAAGGCCCGTTTAGGGCTGGTTATCGAGCCGTCCATCACCCCGATGATGGGGATGTTTGTGATTGGAGGAGCGATTCTCCTCGCCGGAATCGCCGGACTGCTCCCGGCGCTGGTAGCGTATAGAACGAGCGTTGCGAAGAATCTCAGGCCTTTGGGGTAACGAAACTCACGGCCTCTCTCGGACGACTGGAGCGACTCGATGATTCGGAATCGGCCAATGGCGGCATGGATGCTCGCGGCGTGCGGCCTGGCAATGGCTTCGGTCGCTGGCGATACTCCCGGTACGCCTCCGGCAACGGCGCCGGCCCCGACGATCGACGCCCCGGCGGGGAGCAAGACGCTTGGGAACTTGCCAAAGCCGAATCCCAAGCCGGCCGCCAAGGCCGAGGCACCCAAGGCGGACGCGTCCAAGCCCGCCGACAAGGGAGCGAAGACCGAGCCGGCCGCTCCGTCACTCGCCCCCGGGGAGGTCGGCAGCATCGAGGGGCTCAAGAAGCACTTCCCGAATCTCGCGGCGACCGCCAAGCCCGACGGCACGATGGTCATCGAAGATCGCTTCGCTGTGAAGGGCAAGGGGACGATCGAAGACCCGTTCATCGTGACGTGGGATCTGATGACCTCGGCCTCGGAGAACTACGACCCGCGCAAGGGGCAGAAGAAGATTCCCGACCGCGTGCAGATGCTCGACGGGCAGTACGTGACGGTCACCGGCTACGTCGCCTTTCCGATCTACGTCAAAGAGCCTAAAGAGATGCTCTCGATGCTGAACCAATGGGACGGCTGCTGCATCGGCATCCCGCCCACACCCTACGACGCGATCGAGGTGCATTTGAAGGACGTCGCGACAAAGGAACAGCGGATGGCGACGTACGGGACCGTTTCGGGACGATTCGGTGTGAAACCATATCTTGTGGGTGACTGGCTAGTCGGGCTCTACACAATGGACGAAGCGTGGGTGAGCAAACCGAAGCAGGGCGGATCGGGCAGCTAGGACGCGGCGACGCCCGGGAAAAATCATTGTCGGCTGGAGAAGTGGCGGTAAGCTGATTCCGGGGGCCGGGATCAGCCCGCTTCCATGGGGAACTCGTATGACGACAACGACGCTCCGGATCGTGGTCATGCTCGCGTTGGCGGTCTTGCTGCCTCGGGAAGCGGTGGCGGACGATGACTTCGATGTGAAACTAGATGCGCCTCAGTTCGGCAGTTTCAGCCAACAGGACATGGTGTTCAGCGCCAATGGATGCGGGCCCGCCGCGACGGTCAACTCCATGACCTATCTGCAGAACAGGTTCAAGAGTTGGTACCGGTTCCGGCTGGTTCCCGATGGGAAGAGGACAGAGGTGGCAAACAAATTGGCGGGCGTCGGCTACATGAAAACTGATCCGAACTCTGGGACCACTCTATCGAATCTCATCAGCGGAAAACGAAAATACTTTGCTGAAGTCGCCGCCGATGCTCCGACAGAGATTTTCGGCGAAGATTTCGCCGCCACGCTGGTGACAGCGGGGGCAACTCTGCGGGGTCCTCCGGTTTCAGAGCATGTTGAAAAGCTGCTCGCGGCACTCCGCAGGGGCGCCGACGTCGAACTTTTTCTTTCGATGGCTGGGCCGAATCACTACATAACGCTCGTCGGACTCAGGGGCTCGACCGATGCGATTGGCGCCACCGCCGGAATGCTGATGTATGTCGATCCGCGTGATGGCAAATTGCACGAAACGCCATTCCAGACTTTGCCGGGATCCAATCCGCTGATTCTTCTGAAATACAAGGACCCGTTAACCGACATCGTGAAGGACGCAACCATCACGGGCTATGCGGGCGAAGTTGCGTCTCCTTCGGGGACCGCGGTGCTGATCCTGGGCCTGTGTGCCGGAGCGCGTCGGCGGCGGGTGTGATGCTCAAGTCTCGGGCACCCACTAAACTCCGCCCATGCCTCTGACCCGCGAGCAGATCACCCAGCGTGCCGCCAAGGAACTCCGCGACGGCTTCATCGTCAACCTCGGGATCGGGATGCCGACGCTGGTGGCCAATTACGTGCCGCCGGGGATGGATATCTGGCTGCAATCGGAGAACGGGCTTCTCGGAATGGGCCCTTTCCCGACCGAGGCGGAGGTCGATGCCGACCTGATCAATGCGGGAAAGCAGACGATCACGGCGCGGCCCGGCGCGTCGTATTTCTCGAGCGCCGAAAGTTTCCAAATGATCCGAGGCGGGCACGTTGATCTCACGATCCTCGGCGCGATGCAGGTGAGTCAGGAAGGCGACCTGGCCAACTGGATGGTGCCCGGAAAGATGGTGAAGGGGATGGGAGGCGCGATGGATCTGGTCGCCGGGGCAAAGAAGGTGATCGTGACGATGGAGCACGTCGCCAAGGGAGATGCGCCCAAGGTAGTCAAGCAGTGTTCGTTGCCGCTGACGGGAAAGAAGTGCGTGGACATGCTGATCACGGACCTCTGCGTGATGGAGATGGATCCGGCGAAACGCCGATTTGTGCTGACGGAAGTGGCGCCCGGGGTGACGGTCGATGAAATCAAGAGGAAGACCGAAGCGGAGTTTGTGGTGGCGCCGAGCGTGAAAACTGTCGCCGCGTAACATGGTTTTCTTCGATTCGCATCTCGATCTCGCCTATCTCGCGGTCAATCGACGCGACATGCTGTCACCCGATCCGCTTCAGGCGGGCGGGCCGGATCAGCCTGCATGTGTCACTCTACCGGCTCTCCGCGATGGAAACGTGCGTTTCGCGCTCGGGACGATCTTCACCGAAACCGGCGGCAACGGGCCGGAGGGGTACGCAGACGGTGCACGCGCCCACATCGTGGGAAAAGCGCAACTGGAGGCCTATGTGACGTGGGCCGAGCGCGGGCTTGTTTCGCTCGACCTGCGCGAGGCAATGCAATCGGACGAGGGCACCGGCGAAGTTCGTGGCGGAATGGGAGTAAGCGAAGTCGTCGTGCCGCCGCTGCGCAAACGAATCGAGCGGCTCACAGATTCGCCACGAAGTCCGCCATTGCGCCTGGGAATTCTTATGGAAAACGCCGACCCCATCCGCTCGGCGCATGAACTGGAGTGGTGGGCGAGTGAGGGCGTCGTCGCGATCGGACTGACCTGGGCGAAGAGTTCTCGCTACGCGACGGGCAACAGTGAGGACCCGGCGACGAACAAGGTGGGCCTCACGCTCGCCGGGCGTGAACTCGTGCGAGAAATGGACCGGATCGGCATCGTGCACGACCTTTCACACCTTTCCGACCTCGCCACCGAGGAATTGCTCTCGATAACCGACAAGCCTGTCATGGCCTCGCACTCCAATTGCCGTGCAATTATCGCGGGCGGGTCCAACGCGCCGGCAAACCTGCAACGCCACCTGCGCGACGAGACGATCAGGGAAATCGGCAAGCGCGGTGGCGTGATTGGGCTCAATCTGCTCTCGCAGTTCCTGATTCCCGGGGGCGGGCGTGAACGACGGGCGACCATCGAAGAGGCGATCGCCCACGTCGAGCGAATCTGCGAATTGACCGGCTCACGTCGTCACGTCGGCCTTGGATCTGATGCCGACGGAGGGATCAGTCGCGAGAGACTCCCGGCGGGAATTGACCTGCCGCGGGATCTCGAGAAGTTGACCGATGCTCTCTCGAAGCGAGGGTGGGACGACGACAGCATCTGGTGCTTCGGGTGCGGAAACTGGTTGGAATTCTGGTCTCGCGCGACCGACTCGTGAGGATCAATCCACGAACGCCGCAACTCCGAGCATCCGCAAATCGGGCAGGAACGGGTAGGGATTACCGTCGTCCTCGACCACTGCGCCGATGCCCGCCGCGGCGAGCCCATCCTGATGCGCCATCGCAGCAAGCTTGGGCAGGAACTGCGTTTTGAACGATTCGGCGTTCAAAGCGTACTGCGGGTTGTTCTGGGTGTACTTGTACTCGGTGTCGAGGAGTTTCTGAATAGCCTGGATGCGGGATTCGGGCAGGGGATGCGTGGAGAGGAACTCGGGCTGCTTGCCGCCCGCGCCGGCTTCCTTCTTCAAAATCTCCATGACCTGCAATTGCCCGATCGGGTTGTAGTAGCACTTGACCATGTAGCGCATGCCAAGCGTGTCGGCCTCGGTTTCCTGGCCGCGGTCGTAGGTGAGGAGTGAGATCTGCACGGCCTGCCCGGCGAGGCCGGTGACGAGGTCGCCGCCGCCGCCGATGACGGCGCCGACAACGCTAAGACCGATGGAGGCGCCGGTCTGGCGGGCGATTTTGTCGTTGATATGGCGGGCGGTCACGTGCCCGATCTCATGCCCGAGCACGCCGGCCAACTGTGCTTCGTTGGTCATCTTGGTGGCCAGGCCCTTCGAGACGAAGACCTTGCCGCCGGGAAGCGCGAAGGCGTTTATCACGTCGCTGTTGAGCAGAGTGAACTCCCACGGCAGCCCCGGATTGTCGCCCTCGGTCTGGGCGGCAAGTTTGTGTCCGAGGTTGGAGACATAGGCCCGTGCCTCGGCGTTGGACACCTCACCGCCGTACTCCTTGAGCATCTCGGGCTTCGAGTCAACGCCCATCTTGATCTCATCAGACTTGGAAAGCAGATCGAGCTGCGAGCGGCCCGTGGTTGGATTGGTGCTGCAGGCACCAAGGAGGATGGCAACGCCGCCCAAGACGGCAGTCAAAGACCGGCCGGCGCTGGAGAGGGTGAGGATCGGGATTGTGCTCTTCATCAATCACCTCCGGAAGGCCGGGGAATGACATCACCCCCCGCCCCACATTCTTGCCCGACAGCATCGTGAGACGCACCGCAGAGGAAGCAACCTATTGTCCCCTCCAAACGTGAAAAATGCCTCAATCTCCGTCCATTTCCGCCTCAGCGTCGCCTGACGGGTCCGCCTGGAACGATCAGGACCTTGCCGCGAACCCGCATCTGAATTCGGAGAAGGCGACCAAGGTCCAGCGCATGTTTGGCGCGATCGCGGGACGCTATGACCTGAACAACCGGCTTCATTCCTTCGGGCGTGATCAGGCTTGGCGCCGGTTCGCGGTCCGGGCTGCCGGAGTGCGGACGGGCGATCGAGTGCTGGACGTGGCCTGCGGCACCGGCGACCTGACCGAAGCCTTTTCTCGAACCAATGCGTCGAGCGTGACCGGACTGGACTTCACGCCGGCGATGCTCGAGATCGCCCGGCGCAAGCAGGCTCGCAATCTGCGTACCGAGCAGGCCGTAAAAGTCCAATACATGCAGGGCGATGCGATGGCATTGCCCTTTGAAAATGCAGCCTTTGATGTCGTTTCGATCGCGTTCGGAATTCGAAACGTGTCGGAGCCGACAAAGGCCATTTCGGAGTTCGCCCGGGTTCTGAAGCCCGGTGGCAGGCTCGTGGTCCTCGAGTTCGACCGCCCCGCGTGGTTCCCGATGCGCCAACTCAACGACTTCTACTGCGGCTGGGTTATGCCGCGGACTGCGACTTGGATCGCGGGGGACCGATCTGGCGCGTATCGCTATCTGCCCAAAAGCGTGGGCGGATTCATGACCCGCGACATGATGACCCGGGCGATCGAGCATGCCGGTTTTTCAGGGGTTTCGGCGACCCCGCTGACCTTTGGAATTTGCGTCTGCTACTGCGGCACGCGCAAATAGCCGTCAATCCGGGCAGGAGAAACAGTCTGGGAGGCGATGCCGGCTGCGCATCTTTGGCACGGATTAGTTCTCGGACCTCGTCCGAAACTGGTGTGAAACCAGATTAGCGAGTCCAGTGCTGCTTATTATAGGACGTTTACACCAGTCGGCCCCTTTGGCGCCCTCCCGGGCAATCTTCACGCATTGACGGGTGTGGGCTCGATGACTGCAAGCCGGACGAGATGGCTCGTCGGCCCGCAGGGGAGCCGCGGGACTTTGAAACCCAACCGCCGACGAGTCGGGACGACCTCGGTGGGCTACGCGGCCCCGCGTGCAAACGCGGTTCCCCGGCGGAGAACCACTTCATGGCTCAAGAAATCCTTGTCGAGCGTCTTTTCGAGGCCCTGGTGAACGGCGATCGCGGGCAGGCCCGCTCGATCGTGGAAGAAGCAATCGCGGGCGGGGCGGGCCCGGCGTTGGTCTTGACCAACCTGTTTTGGCCCACCCACGAACTGATCGACCGCATGCACCGCGCGGACCAGCTCAGCCGCATCGGCTACCACCTTTCAACCCGCATGCTCCGTGTTCTGATCGATCAGACGGCGGCACGCCTGCCCCGGCAGGTTGCCAACGGCAAGACCGTCTTCGCCTGCTGCGGCACGGCGGAGGGAGAAGAGCTTGGAGCCCAGATCGCCGTGGACATGCTGGAAGCCTCGGGCTTCCGCGTCACCTTCGGCGGCGGCGGGATCCCGGCGGATGAGATCTTGGCTCACGTGCAGGAGAGCCAGCCGAGTTACCTGGTCATGTTCTGCTCTGCCGCGGCGGACCTGCCGGGCGTGAGGCAGTTGGTCGATCAGCTGCGCGAGATCAGCGCCTGCAAAAAGACGCAAATCGCGGTGGGAGGCGGCGTTTTCAACCGTGCTGAGGGGCTGGCCGACGAGATCGGCGCCAAGCTGCACGCGGGATCGCCCTTGGAGCTTGTCCAACTCCTGATCAATCCGGAACGTTTCCTCACGCTTCGGGCCGAGACGCAGGAGCAGGAGGCCAGAAGGGCCCTGCTGGCGCGTGCCGAGGCTCGGGCAGCGGCCAAGAAGCGTCGGGCGGCATAAGGAATTCACGATTCCACGAGACACTCGATTCCACCCCGCAAGCGCGGGGTGGTTTCATTTGAGGGGGTGCAGATTGCGATCGGCGCGGGCGCGGTTCCAGGCGTCAAACGCGGGAGGATGGTCCTTGACGAACTTCAGGAGTTGACTCGCTGTGCAAGAGAGGCGCAGCGCGGCCTTCTTTGGGTCTTGCCCGCTGTGTTCGATCACATCGAGCGCCTCGGCCAGCAGGCCCGGGAAGTCCGGGTGGTGCGGATTGCAGGCGATCTTGCCGCCTTTGCAGCGGACACGCCAGAGATCGCTCGTGACGTCGCCGAACGCATCTCGGGCGACAAGGGCGCAGCGGATGTGAACTGCAAGTTCCAGGCGAAGACGCCGGAGCGCGACGTGCCGGTTTTCCTCGGCGCTGCGCCGTTCTGAGGCCTGAGCCTCGATCCCCGTGGGCTCGTGGAGAAGCGTGACCTTGGTCTCGACCTTGTTGCGGTGCTGGCCGCCCGGCCCGCCGGCACGACCGCGGGTGACCTTCACGTGTTTGAGCAACTCGGCGTCTGACAGAGCCGCTGGATGAATCGGTCCGGTATTCGGTCCAGCGGTCCGGGGCTTGGGTCGGAATTCGTGCATCAGCACGCCGTCGTCGGGACGGCCTCGAGGGAAAGGTCGGCGGCTTGGCCCGCCCGGAGCTGGTGGAACGCGAGCCCGGCGATCATGGCGGCGTTGTCCACGCAGTATTCGAGGGCCGGAAGGCGGAGCGTCAGGCCGTTCGTGTGCGCGAAGTTTGTCAGGCTCGCACGCAGGCGCGAGTTGGCAGTGACCCCGCCGCCGGTCAGGATGGAGGTAGGCCGCACCCCGGCAGCGCGGAGTTGTGTCAAGGCACGCTCCAACTTGAGAACAACGGTCCGGCAGGCCGCACTCTGAAACGTGGCCGCAAGGTCGCGACGGCGTTCATCGGTCAGCGGTGGGGGAGGTGAATACGTCGATTCCGGTCGCTTGTGGGCAGGATGCGAGGGCACGCCGCGCACCTCGTAAAGCATCGCGGTCTTGAGACCGGAGAACGAAAAATCGAGCGATGTCGGGGACAGTCTGCTGATGGGCAGATCGGCGACGCGTTCATCGGCGCCGGGGGTCGAGGCGAGGCGGTCGAGATTGGGGCCGCCGGGATAGGGAATGCCGAGGATGGTGGCGACCTTGTCGTACGCCTCGCCGAGGGCATCGTCGATCGTCGCGCCCAATCGCTCCAGTTCGAGCCAGGACTTCAACAGGTAGATCGAAGTGTGTCCGCCGCTGACCACGAGGCCAAGGGCGGGAAAGATCTCCCCTCTCGCTTCGATCCCGCCGGGCGTCGACGATTGGAGCATTCCGGCATACAAATGGGCGTGAACATGATCGACGCCGACAAGGGGCTTTCCGAGCGTCCACGACAGAGCCTTCGCAGCCGCAACGCCGACGAGGAGTGAGCCGATCAGCCCCGGACGATGTCCCACCGCGACGGCGTCGATCGATTCGAGAGCGACGCCGGCCCGATCGAGTGCGGCCCGCAGCACGGGAAGCAGATTCTCGGAGTGGGCGCGGCTCGCAAGCTCGGGCACGACGCCCCCGAATTTCTGGTGGACTTCATTCTGGCTTGCGATGACGCTGGATCGCACGATGACTCCGTCCTCGACGACGGCGGCGCCAGTCTCGTCACACGAGGATTCGATGCCCAGCAGCAGCATCGTGCTACTTGTTCTGCGGCGCGTCCGGCGCGGGCGCGGCCGGATTTGCCGCGACCGGCTTGCCGGGGGCATCGCCCTGCTGCTTCTTAACGTCGGCATCGAGCAGCCAGCGCTGGAGGTTGTTGCCGGTGATGTCGAGCGTTGCGACGACCTTGCCGTCCTTGTCCGTGATCTGCATTCTGCCGCCGGCGAGATCGGCGTCCTCGGGCCAGAGGTCGCCGGGCTTGGCCTTGGCGAGATCGCCGGCCGCGGTTTCCAGCGCTTCGATGCGCTTGTCGACGCGGATGGCCTCGCGGGTCAATTGCTGCTGGAGCTTGCGTGCGCGGGCGAGTTCGTCAAAGGCAATCTGTGCGCCGGCGACGCCTTCCTTGCCGGTTGGCTTCCACTCGCCGGTATCGATCTTGCCTTGAACGGCTTTGACGGCCGCGGACAACTGGGCATCCTTGAGGAAGGTGAGGATCCACTCCGGATTGCTCCAGTCCTCGGCCTCGCCCGCCTTGCCGCCGGAGCTCCGGATGACTTCCAGTTCGCGACGGACGCGGTACATGTCGATCAGTTCCTTGTCCGCCATCGGAACGAAGAAACCCTTCGTCGGATCGACGCCCCACTCAGCGCTTGTGTCCTTGCGGGTGATGCTACGGCCGGAGGGCAGGTAGTAACCCTGCTCGGTAACTTTGAGTTCGGCGCCGTTGCCGTTCGGAAGTTTGCGCACGCTCTGAACGCTTCCCTTCCCGTAGGTGCGGGTTCCGATGGCGATGGCGCGATTGTTCTCGACCAGCGCGCCGGAAAGAACCTCGCTGGCGCTGGCGGATGAGCCGTTGACGAGAAGGACAAGCGGGATGTCGGGGAGCGTGCCCTTGTCCTGGGCCCGGGCGATGCGCTCCGGGAAATTGCGACCGCGCGTGGAGACGATGACGCCCTCGTGCAGGAAGAGATCGGCGATGGCTATGGCCTCTTCGAGCACGCCGCCACCGTTGTCGCGCAGGTCGAGGATGACGCCCTGAAGCCGCTTCGAGGAGTCCGGATCGTTCACGCCCGCTGCGATCAAGGCATTGAGGATCTCCTCGGCGCAGCCGGGTGTGAATTGCGTCAGACGGATGTAGCCGATACGCCGGGCGGGGTCGATCGTGAAATCCCACTTCTCGGCGTCGTTGGCCTGGCGGTGGACGCCCTTCACGCTGCGTGTCTTGATGGGCGCGCGGGTGAGCGTCATGGGGATTTTCTCTCCCTTGCGCTCGATGATGATGTTGACCTTGGTTCCGGCGACGCCGATCAACTTGTCGATGCAGTCCTCGACGGTCAGGCCCTGAGTGGACTTGCCGTCGATATCGACGATCCGATCGTCGGCCATGATGCCGGCCTTGTACGACGGAGAGTCTTCGAGGGGGCTGACGATGGTGAGCCAGCCGTCGCGCATGTTGACCGAGGCGCCGATGCCGACGTATTCGCCCGTCAGGTCCTTGTTGAACTCGCGCACCTTGTCGGCGGGGACGTAGACGGTGTACGGGTCGCCGAGAGCCTCAACCATCCCGTTGATCGCGCCGTCCTGCATCTTCTTGAGCTGGTCGTCGCTGAGCTTGTCGACATACAGACCGCCGAGCGTGCTCTTGACGTCGATGATCGGGTCGAAGAACTGGAGTTCGGCGGGCTTCCTTGCCAGGGCGAGCGTCGAGCCCGCGACCGCGATGCCGAGAACGCCTACCAGAGAGACGCGGAACCACTTGCTGCCCGATGTCATTCAAGGACTCCTCGTGAGCCATGGATCATCGGCCTTTTCTCCGAACGGAGGCCGATCTATCATCGTAGGGATGCGCTGGGAAGCCACTGCCCCTCGCCGGCTCCTACCGGAGAATGTTCCGGCGCCCAGCCCCGGAGGTTCGACAGGAATGGTCCAGTTCTGACGGATTTGATCGCTCGTTCGACCCTTGGCCGGCTGCAACGCGGGCTCCGGGCTCGATTTTCTGCCGCGGGACGGCCCTGTTCGGCCCCGGCACCCGTCAGAACCCGTTTCGGAATCTCTCCCGTATGACACTGCCCAAAGAACGATCCGGAATTGAAGTGCAATCGGAGCGCGCGGTCGTTGCCGCCGTCCGGCTGCCCGAATCCCGTTACGACAAGTCCGACCCCTTCGGTGAGCTTCGGTCGCTGGCCGAGCAGGGCGGCGCCACGATCGTGGCCGAAATGACCCAGAACCTGCCCAAGCCCGTTTCCGGGTCATACATGGGCTCGGGGAAACTGACCGAGCTGAAGGCCCTGTGCGAAGAGGTGAAGGCCTCCACGGTCATCTTCGATCACGACCTTTCTCCCAAGCAGATCGCCAAAATCGAGGCGGCGGTGGGCAAGAAAGTCATCGACCGGTCGGAACTGATCCTGGACATCTTTGCCGGGCGAGCGACCAGCGCGGAGGCTCAACTTCAAGTGGAACTCGCACAACTCGAGTACACCTTTCCCCGCCTGCGGGCCATGTGGTCGCACCTGGAGCGCATCGTCGGCTCGGGCGGCATCGGCGGTATCGGCACCCGCGGCCCGGGCGAACAGCAGCTGGAAATCGACCGCCGGCTCGTTCAGCGCCGGCGCGATGACCTGACCAGACAGATTCGCGAGATTCAGGCCCGGCGCCGACGCGAGGTGCAGGCGAGAAAGGCCGAGCATTTCACCGTTGGAATCGTCGGGTACACCAACGCGGGCAAGAGCACCCTCTTCAACACCCTGACATCCGGCGGGGCCTATGCCGACAACCGGCT
Organism: Phycisphaerales bacterium; assembly: GCA_044221315.1. GTDB lineage: Bacteria > Planctomycetota > Phycisphaerae > Phycisphaerales > UBA1924 > JAFEBO01. Next base: position 64,138 of record JBGAPK010000024.1, read on the forward strand.
CTTCGCGACACTGATGACCCGCACACGCGACTGGAACCTGAAAGGTCTGGGCGAGGGGTGGGGAGGCGGCGGGCTCTCGGTGATGCTCTCCGACACCGTCGGCTTCGTGCGCGACCTTCCGACGAACCTCATCGCCGCGTTCCGTGCCACGCTCGAAGAGGCCACGCACGCCGACGTGCTTCTTATCGTGCTCGATATCTCGGATCCCGCGGCGGATCTTCAGTACGAAACCGTCTGCAAGACGCTCGACGATCTTCTGAAGGAAGTCGC
>JBGAPK010000025.1:0-62262 GCA_044221315.1 Phycisphaerales bacterium
CCCCACCCCCACCCCCCTCCGCACTGTTCCCGCCCGCGATCAGCGACGCGATCACGAACTGCGCGTGGTTGGTGTCCTGGTATTCGTCGATGAGCAGATACCGCCAACGCTCGTTGCACTCCCGTCGCACCTCTTCATTGCTCTTCAGCAACTTGGCCGTGAGCACAAGCAAGTCATCGAAGTCCACCGCCCCGGCGAGGCGCAGGGCCTTCTGATAGCCCTGAAAGATCTTGGCGACGGTGCGCGAGTAGAAATCGTGCGCCTGGGCGGCAAACTCATCGGCGTCCATCAGGTCGTTCTTGGCGCTCGAGATCGCCGAGAGCACGCTGCGGGGCGGCCAGTTGCTCGTAGAGAGCTGCAGTTCCGCAATCACCCGCTTCGCGAGCGCCGCCTGATCCGACGAGTCGTAGATCGAGAACTCGGGCTTGAGATTGGCCGCCTCGGCGTAGCGCCGGAGCAGGCGCGCACAAAGCGAATGAAAGGTCGTCACGGTCAGCCCGCGCGTCAGCCTCGGGTCGTGGCCGAGAATCGTCAGCACACGCTCCCGCATCTCCGCGGCGGCCTTGTTCGTAAAGGTCACGGCGAGGATCGACCACGGCGGAATGCCCTGATGAATCAGATACGCGATCCGCCGCGTGATGACGCGGGTCTTGCCCGAGCCGGCCCCCGCGAGCACCAGCAGCGGACCTTCCGTGGTCAGCACCGCCTGCTTCTGGGGCACCGTCAGGTCCTTCAGCAGCTCGCCCGCCGCCCCACTCTCATGCTCGCTTTGGCTCGGCATCTCTTCCTGCAACACTCGGGCTCCTTCCCGTTGGCAGGGAGCGTAGCGGGGAGCGTCCGAGGGCGGATGCCGGCCGAGCCGCCCGGCTCCCTTGTGCGGCCGGCCGTTCTGCGGCTTTGCCATTCTCCGAAATCTGCCGCTCCGCGAATCTGCTGCTCTGCTGCTCTACTTCGCCCGCCGCCCCGTCGCCGTCTTCCCGATCTCCCCGTGCATCGACTTGGGCGCCGTGTTCTTCCACGCCGCTTCCATCGCTTTCCGCAGGACAGCCGCCGTCACGCTCCGCAGCGCCACGCGGGTGTAGCCGCGCATGCCCCAGGCTCCCTTCACGGGTTCGAAGCGGCCGGGCCACGCGTCCATGAACTCATCCTGCTGATCGAGCGTGAGTTTCAGAACCCCCACGCCGCTCCACCCTTTCACCGTGCCGCCGGTCGCCTCCTCGACTCCCTCCTGCGGCAGCGTCGCGAAGATTTTTCCCTTCACCCGGAAGTCGGCATGATCCATGTGCGAGCCCTCGACGGCGTGCGGCATGCTCAGTGCGATCGTGCGGAAGGCGGCTTCGGTCATAAGGGGCTCGGGATCGGAAACGCTATGCGAGGAGAGAGAGCAGGAGATGGGCAGAGCGGCAGAGCGGCCCGGCGAGGCGGGTGAACTACGCGGCATCGCGGCAAATGGGATGTTACTTTCCTCCCGCTCAACTCTTCAAGTGTGCACGAGAGTCACCTCATGCCTCCGGGTGTCTCTGTGTTCCGCAGAGTTGAAGGCTTGAAGACATGGCGCGGCGGATCGGGGTGGCGAACCCGGCCTCCTGAATCGTCGGAGCCCGGGGAGAAGAGCGCGCCACGACCTGGGGGGAATTCCAATTGCCGATGTGGGCGATCGCGACGCCGGCGCTGCTCGCGACCGGGCTCGCCTGGAAATGGGACGCGCAGGCCGGGCGGCGGTCGGGGATCGGCTTCTGCACCGATTGTGGGTACGACCTTTCGGCGACCGCTGCGACGGCGCCGTGCCCGGAGTGCGGCACGGCAAGGGCGTGAGACGGTCGAGGGCGCGAAGCGCCGCACCGGACGACGCGGCCTCGAACCCCTCCAAATAGAAAAGGCCCGGACCAAAGTCCGGGCCTTCACATGAGAGAACGCTGGTTTTTTGATCAGGCCCGGCGACGGCGACCGGCAATCAGGCCGCCAAGTCCGACAAGGGCGAGCGAGCCCGGGGTCGGGATGGTTTCAATGATGCCTGTGCCGTCGGTGCCGAAGAGGAGCTTCACGTTGCCGATCTGCGACTCGGAAATGCCCGCGACGCCGGTGAAAGTGAAGGTCATCGAGTTCTGCACGAAGGGGTACTGCGAACCCCCGAAGGACACGTTGGTGCCATCAAATGTGCCGGCGGCAACGATCCCGTAATTCGGGGCCGCGTTTCCGAGCGAGATCGACCCGCCATTGAACCATCCGTTGAATCCGGTGGTGGCGACACCATACTGATGCTGGGAGTTCGAAACGACGGCGCTCGTCCACGATCCGACGAGCGAGGGCGGCAGGGCCGACGTCGTCTTGCTGGTCCAATAGGTGCTTCCGGCGGTCACCTGCGTACTCGTCAACGTCAGAGCGGGGTTGCCGCTCGACAGATTGAACGTCACGCCGGTCATGGCGTTGCCCTGCGCCGTCGTTCGCGGCAGAGTGGTGTTCGTCAGCACCACCGTGAGCGTGTTCCCGGAGATCGAGAACGTCGCCGAGCCGGAAACGTTCTGGTTTCCTTCGGAGTTGTATCCCGAGCCCGAGAATACGACCGCCGCCCCCGCGGAGGAAGCCATCGCCAGAACGGCCGCCGAAGCGGCCACGGTGAACGAGTATTTCAGCATTGTCTCTCTCCCTACTCCCGTGTTCGGAGGGCGGAAACCTCCGGGAAATGAATTTCCATTCACACGATACAAGGTGCGTTGCGCCGGGTCAATCCGGTTCCAATCCATAACCTCGAAAAAGGCTCAAATTAGGGCCATCACCTCATTGGGGTACCAAGCGGTGTTAGGTCCCTATAACGAATGGGTATGGGCGGACGCTATCGATTGGAGGGGGTCCAAGCTCCCGCGAAGACCACATGTGCCCGGTTTCAGGGGCTCTTGCGACCGGCGAATGGGAATGTGAAGGTACGGCGGGCCGACCGTTTCCTTCGGCGGGGGGCGCAGAGCATGAACATCGGCAAGGTTGCGGCGGCGTTGGTTTTCGGATTCTCCACCTTGGCGCAAGCGGACATGATCCTCTTCAGCAAGTCGGGCTCGCTCGGCGCGGTGAGCGGTTCGATGAGCTACTCCTTCGTCTCGGGAAATCTCGGCAAACTAACGATCTCGCTCACCAACGTAGCTCCCGCGCCAAACGGCGGATTCCTGACGGGCCTGGCGTTCAATATCGTGAGTGCGGATTCGGGGGCAACGGCTTCGCTCTTCTCCAAGACCAACGCTTCCTTCCTGGGCATGACCCACGTCAATACCGCACCGTTCGGAACGTTCGACGCCGGCGCCGCGCTCGGCGGCAACTGGACCGGGGGCGGAAATCCCAGCCCCGGCATCGCCGTCGGCTCGAGCGCGACGTTCGTCTTCAACATCACGGCGAGCGACGCCTCGACACGCCACGCGGCCGACTTCCTCGGCAGCGGCAGCGAGGAACTCGCGCTCCGCTTCCGCGGCTTTGAAAACGGCGGCTCCGACAAGATTCAGGTCCCGGCCGCCGGGCCGATCGGCCTCGCCGCCGCGGGCATGCTCCACGCGGCACGCCGCAAACGCAAGTAATTGCCACAAGCATCACCACGCCCGGTGGCCCCGCGGAGCACGCGGGGCCGTCGTGCTTTTGGGGCATGGGTGTGCAAAGAGTTGAAGACTTGAAGACTCGGCGAGCGAGGGGTCGGAAACGCGAATCCTGTTTGCCGCTCCGCGGCATTGCCGCGCAGTTCACCCGCCTCGGCGGGCCGCCCGTTGCGGCTGCTCTGCCAATCGACCGCTCTACTTCCCCACCTTGACCTCTTCCGCGTGCTCGAACGGTCCCGGCGCACGGGTCAGGAGTGACAATCCCTGCGGCAGGTTTTCCGCCACGCGGGCCACGACGTCGCCGACGACGGCGCGGCTGAAGGGGGTCCGCTGGCTCTTGCCCATGATCAGCGTGTCGCAGCCGAAGGTGACGGTGTAGTCGAGGATCTCGCTGACGACGTCGGTGCTGGTGACGTAGATCGGGACGAAGGGGACGTTGGATTCACGGGCGAGAATCGCGGCGGTGCCGAGGGCCGCCTGGCCGTCGGGGTCGTTTTCGATCTTGGGGATCTGCCCGGGGACGACGTCCATCAGGCGCAGGGTGCGGACGTAGATGGCGAACAAGGTCGCGTTGCGGCGCTTGGCCATGTCCACGGCGTAGGCCGCCTGATCGCGGCCCCTGGCGGCGAGCATGATCCGCGGGCCCGGGCCGGGCGTGACGGGCTGCTCGCGGATCTGGACGAGCCAGCCGAGTTCGGGCTCGGGGAGCGGGCGGGCGGCGACGCGCCGGGCCTGCACGAGGACCGCGAAGCGTGTAACCAGCACCGCCCCGACGATGATGCCCGCGAAGATCGTCGCGTTGGGCTTGGCGATGACGATGGTCAGTTCGATTGCGCCCATCAGTCCGGCGAGCACCCACAACCCCGCCCGCTCGTACTTTTTGATATCCAGCTCGCGGTTGGCGGCGCAGGAGAAGAGGTTGATCGCGATGGCGCCCACCACGCCAATCGCGTAGAGCTCTCCCAGCGACTTCACGTCGGCCTCGAACATGAGCAGGGCCGCGGGCGCGAGACAGGCGATGATCAGCGGCACCCACGGCACGCCCGAGTAATTCAGGCGCGTGGCGAAGCGCGGCAACTCGCGGTCCTGCGCCAGCGAGTACTGGACCGAGACCATCGCCATCACGGCGGTATTCACGGCCGAGAGCAGGAGAAGGCCGAAGATGATGCCGGTGACGACGCCGGCGACTTGCCCGGCCCTGGGTCCGAGCTGCGCCGTGACCGTTTGGGTCGCGACGACGCGCATGGCGGTATCGCGGTATTCCTTGACCTCGGCGGGAACGTTCTCGGGCGGGAGCTTCTCGTTGATCTCGTAGGTGATGTAATCGGGCGTGGTGTGGTTGCGCAGGGCGGGCATGGCGCTCAGGGCGATGCCGAAAATGAGGTTCAGAAGGACGACCTCGATCAGCACGGGCCAGATGGTGCGTTTGGCCGTGCGTTTGACCGGGGGTTTCATCAGGCCGGTCATGTTGGCGACGGCCTCGAGGCCGGAGAGGGCCAGCACGATGCGGACCAGCGATTCCCATTTCTCCCAAGGCGAGTGCAGCCCGCTGTCGTGCATGCTGACGAGGCTCAGCCCCTTGCCGATCCAGGGGAGGCAGAAGAGCGCGATGGCCGCGGAAAGGACGATCGAGAAGATCGCGACCAGCAAAGCCGCCCGCCCGGCGTTGCGGGCTCCTAGCCAGTTGACCACGCCGATGATGCCGATCGTGCCGACCGAGGCGATCACCACGCTCGACTCGTGCAGCCCGAGGTAGTGGAAGGCCTCAATCGCGGAGAGGGACGCCGTCACGATGTAGTCGCAGAGCAACAGCGTGGCCCCGAGGACCGCGAGCGTCGGGCTCAGTCTGCGGGCGGCTGAATACACGCCGCCGCCATCGGGGAAGCAGCGGCAGACGACGGTGTACGCCCAGGCAATCGCCGCCATGATGAGCGACATCGCGGAGAGGTACAGGACCGAGGCGTGGGCCGTGTAATAGAACGCGAGCCCGAGGACGTAGAGGCGGCTTGTCCCCCAGTCGCCAAAGAGCAGCGGCCCCGCGTGGTACCAACTCAGGTTGCGGGGCCGATTTTCAGCGACAAGCATCGGGGAGGCTCACGGGGGTGCGGCAACGTTGCCACGAACCCGGGTGCAGAGGGTAGAGCAGCAGATGGGCAGAGCAGCAGAACAGCAGATTGGAGGCGCGGGAACTGCGGAATGGCAAAGCGGCAAGTTTGAAACCGATCCCGGGAAGGTCAAGGCTCCGGGCCCTTTGTGTGACAGAAGAGTTACAGACTTGAAGAGTTGGGGAGGTGGGGAAGTGAAGAGGTGAAGAGGTGAAGAGGTGAGGAGGCGATTTCTATTTGCCGCTTTGCCGGTTTGCGGCTTTGCTGCTTTCTCTGCTGCTCTGCCCATCTGCTGCTCTATCCTCCACCCGGAGCCCCCATGAACGTCGAAACCCTCTCGCGCATCCAGTTCGCGATGACGATCATGTTTCACTATCTGTTCCCGCCCCTCTCGATCGGGCTGGGCGTTCTGATGGTGATGATGGAGGGGATGTACCTCCGGACGCGCGACCCGCAGTACCACGCGATGACGCGGTTCTGGAGCCGCGTCTTCGCCGTGAACTTCGCGATGGGTGTCGCCACCGGCATCGTGATGGAGTTCCAGTTCGGGACCAACTGGGCGAATTATTCGCGGTTCGTGGGAGATGTCTTCGGGAGCGCCCTGGCGGCCGAGGGGATTTTCGCGTTCTTTCTCGAGTCGGGCTTTCTCGCGGTGCTCGTCTTCGGGTGGGACCGCGTCTCGCCCAAGATGCACTTCTTCGCGACCTGCATGGTCTCTCTCGGGTCGATCTTCTCGGCGATCTGGATCATCGTCGCCAACTCGTGGATGCAGACCCCGGCCGGACACGTAATCGATCCGGTCGAGCACAGGGCTGTGATCTCCGATTTCTGGGCCCTTGTCTTCAACCCGTCGAGCATGATCCGGCTCTTCCACACGCTGATGGGCGCGTTCATCCTGGGCGCGTTCTTCGTGATGAGCATCACGGCGTTCTACATCCTGAAGGGACGCCACCTCGATTTCGCGAAGAAGAGTTTCACCATCGCGCTTGTGTTCGGGACGGCGTGCTCGCTCGTCATGCTCCTCTCCGGTGATTTTCAGGCACGCGAGGTCGGGTTCAACCAGCCGGCCAAACTCGCGGCGTTCGAGGGCATTTTCAAGACCGAGCCCGGCCCGACCGGCATGTACCTCGCCGGCTGGCCAGATCCGGAAACCCAGAGCGTCGCGGGCATCAAGGTGCCGTACCTGCTGACGTTCCTCATGTACCGCGATTTCACAACGCCGATCACCGGGCTCGACAAGTTCAAGCCCGAGGACCGCCCGCCGATCCGCATCCCGTTCTTCACCTACCACCTCATGATCGCGCTGGGCACAGGCTTCGCCGGGCTCACCCTGCTCGCTTCCTGGTTCCGATGGAAGGGCACTCTCTTTGAGAAGCGCTGGCTGCTCTGGGTCTTCGTCTTCGCCGTACTCGGGGCGTACGCCGCCAATCAAGCCGGCTGGGTCTCTGCCGAGGTCGGACGCCAGCCCTTTGTCGTCTACCCCAAGGTGGAGAAGGGGCCCGACGGCATGTTCACCATGACCGGCGGCATGCGCACTATGGACGGTATCTCGAATCGCAAGGTCGTCGTGGCCGACCAGGTCCTGATTTCGATCGTGATGTTCAGTGCCGTGTACGCCCTGCTCTTCGCCGTCTTCGTCTTTGTGCTCAACACCAAGATCCAGCACGGACCGGGCGATCCGACCACCCCGGCGCACGCCAAGGGCGGTCTCCTCGCTGCCGCGGCGACGCTCATCGACCGGCGAGGCACCACCCTCGCCAACAACGACGACGAGCGGGCGGAGGGAGCCTAGATGGAAACCACCACGCTCCAGCTCTTTTGGTTCGTGCTGCTCGGCGTGCTGCTCGCGGGCTACGCCATTCTCGACGGGTTTGACCTGGGCGTCGGCATTCTGCACCCCCTGGCCCGCGGCGATCGTGAGCGGCGTGTGCTCATGAACTCGATCGGCCCGCTGTGGGACGGCAACGAAGTCTGGCTGGTGGTTTTCGGCGGGGCGCTCTTCGCGGCGTTCCCCAAGGCTTACGCGGCGGCATTCTCCGGGCTCTACCTCGCGTTCATGCTGCTGCTCTTCTGCCTGATCTTCCGGGGTGTCTCCATGGAATTCCGCAGCAAGCGCCCCGGCGCACTCTGGCGGAGATTTTGGGACGGGGCGTTCTGCGTGTCGAGCACGCTGGCCACGTTCCTCTTCGGCGTGGCGGTCGGGAATTCGATGCACGGGCTCCCCGTTGCCGAGGACGGCGACTTTGCATCCTCCGTCGCGCTCTCCCAGATGCTGCACCCCTTCCCGGTCTGCGTCGGGCTCTTCGCGGTCGCGGCCTTCGCGATGCACGGCGCAATCTACTTGAACATGAAGACGGAAGGAGAACTGCACCGGCGTGTGGGCCGATGGATGTGGACGAGCTTCTGGTGCTTTCTGGCGATGTACCTTGTGGTTTCGATCTACGCCATCGCGGCCATTCCGCGGGCGACGAGCAGTTTCCAGAACTATCCCTGGGCGTGGATCGTCGTCGGCCTCAATGTGCTGGCGATCGCCAATATCCCGCGATCGATGCACAAGCACCATCCGCTGGCGGCTTTCGTCTCGTCCGCCTGCACGATCGCGGCGTTTACTTTCCTCTTCGGGCTAGCGCTCTTTCCCAACCTGATCGTCTCGACGCTCGGGCCCGAGCACGACCTCTCGATCGCGCGTGCCGCGTCCACGGAGAAGACGCTGGGCATCATGGCGGTCATCGCCGCCCTGGGCATCCCCTTCGTCCTTTCGTACACGGCCGTCATCTACTGGGTCTTCCGGGGCAAGGTCGTCCTGCACGACGAGTCGTACTGAATCGCCGACCGGCATCTACGCCTTTGCAGGCTCATCACCCGGCCCCTTCGCCGGGTACGAGCCGTTCGAGTGCAGCCGCATCTCCGCCCTTGTCTGAAGCCGCAGCGCGTTCACCTCGCGCGCGATTCTCGCCAGCGCCGCGTCCGGTCCGTCCTTTTCCAACTCGTCATACGGGATCGCCTTCCCGTAGGTGACGGCGACTCGTTTTCCGAGCACGCTCGGGTACTTCTGCCCGATGCGCCATGCGTCGTAGCAGCCCTCCACCGCGACCGGAACGACCGGGCACTTTGCCCGCTTCATCAGCAGCGCCACGCCCCGCTTGAAGGCCTTTTGCCCGCCGTCGGGCGAGCGTGTCCCCTCCGGGAAGATGAGCACGGCGTGCCCGGCGCCCAAGCGCTTGAGGATTTCGCGGATCGCCCCGGCGTCGCCCGCCTCGTCGTTGATCGGCACGGAATTGAGCGCACTGATGAGCCAAGCGAACGGCCCGAACTTGAAGAGCCCGATCTTGGCGACAAAGCTCAGATGCCGCACCCGGATGAACGTCCCCACCAGCGGCGGGTCCAGAAAGCTCTGGTGGTTGGATGCGATCAGCACAGGCCCGCTCTTGGGCACGTTGGACGCACCGTTCACCCGCACGCGATAGATCAGAATGAAGATGATCGCGCAGATGCCCGACGCGGCCTCGTACAGGAGCATCTTTCCGAGCGTTCCGCCGGGGCGTCGGGATTCGAGGAAACTCTTGAGACCCATCGGGGGCGAGGATAGCGGGCGAGCGCTAGCGCCCGACGGCCGCGAGCACGTGCCGGTGAAGCGTCTTGACGACCTGATCGAACGCCATGTCCGAGGTATCGACGCAGATCGCGTCCTTCGGGCAGATCAACGGGCCGTCGGCCCGTGAGGAATCGCGCCGGTCTCGGTCGAGAATCTCGGCCGTGATCGCCCCAAGATCGGCCGCGTGCCCGTTGGCGACCATCTGCTCGGCCCGGCGCCGGGCGCGCACATCGGGCGAGGCGTCCAGATAGAACTTGACCGCGGCGTCCGGGAAGACGACCGAGCCCTGATCCCGCCCCTCGGTGACCAGGCGCGGGTGCTGCTGGGCGATGATCCGCTGCTTCTTGACCATGTGCTCGCGCAACTGCTTGATGGTCGCGATCGGCGAGACGATTTCCGCAACGTCCGAAGAGCGGATTCGATGGTCGATCGGTTTGCCGAAGGCCAAGATGGTGGGCGGGTCCTTGGTCCAGTCGAAGTGCAGGTCGCCGCGCATGGTTTCGCGGACAACACCCTCACCGTCGGCAGGATTGATCCCGTTGTCGATCGCGATCGCCGCGGCGGCCCGGTACATCGCCCCGGTATCGAGGAAATCGAGCCCGAGCGCTTTGGCCAGCGAACGCGCAACCGACGACTTGCCTGTACCGGCAGGGCCGTCGATCGTGATGACGATCCGCTGATCGCGGGGGAGTGGTGGCATGGGGCCGTTCTCGACCAGTGCGCGGTCAAGGGTAGCGACCGCGCCGTCGCGATCGCACACGACGCGCTCCATGTCCGAGACGCATTCGACCTCGGCGCGCGAGATCTCGATTACCTCCATCAGTTCGAACGGAAGTTCGCGTCCCTGCGTCGCGGGCGAGGAGCTCTCGTTTGTCGTGGGCGGCATGGTGGTCCTCCCTGCGCGGAATCATGCGCTGACCATCCGGCCGTTCGGACCCCCTCACGCGGGGTTCACGCGGACATCGCCGCGTGATCCAAGGCGGCACGGAGCACCCTCTGGCTCTTCCTGATTCCCAGTGTAACGTCTCCGCCCCCCCGATAGTCAACCGCAATCGTGGAATCGAACCCGACCGAGGCCACGGCGTGCACCATTTTGAACAGGTCGTACGCTTTGTGGATCGGCAAGGGCTCCTGGGGGGCCGCGGGCTCCTCGCCCTCGCCCTTGAAGATGTCGGCAATAAGGTCTTCGAGCGAGGCATCGTCGAGCTCTTCGACCTCGCCCTCATCGTCATCGGCGACGGCGGGCACCGGCGGGGCCTTGGTTCCCTTGGCTTCAGCCTTGCCTTTTCCAGGCTTGGCGGGCACTTCCGTAGGCTTTGCGGCTTCCTTTGCAGCCTTTTTCTTTCCCTTAGCAGGCTCCGGCTCCTCCTTGGGGGGAACCGCCGATCGGGCGCTCTTTTTCGCCTTGCCGGACAGTTCCTCTTCCTCGTCGTCCTCGAGCAGAATCTGCTTCTTTGGCGAGGGCTTGGGGGGTGGAGCCGCACCGGGGGGCGGATCAGCGAAATCAGTGGTCGAGGCCAGGACCACGCTGGCGTACGGGGTGATCCTGCGCAGGAACGTCACCGCCCCTTCTATGTTTCCGGCAGATTCAAAGGCAAACTGGAAATCCGGGAGTGTGCCAATCCGGAAGCCCCCCACCTTTTTGATCATTTCCGTCACTCGCTCCGCCCGGGCGGTCAGTCCCTTCATGGGTGTGACCAGCAGGTTGAGTTCCAGTCGCTCCGCCCGATCCACAACCTTGCGAATGCGGGGCCAAACGGTCTGAAGGGCGGCATCGGTGTCGTCGGCGACGATCCGGAGGGCAGCGGCGGTGCAGGACAGGATCTGGGCAGCCTCGATAACGCGGAGCATCCGCTTGATCGCCGCGTCGGCGGTCGCCGGATCGTCGCTGGCTAGTTTCTGAGGCTCGGATTCAATCAGGAGCAGGCAGGGGCATCCCGCCCGGTCGGCCCGCTCACGCAGATGCTCCAAACGGCGTCGGTCCGCCCCGACGAGCAGATCCGTAGTGAGATTCAAGCCTCCGAGGCCCAGGACTTCCCGGGTGTACTGGGGCAGATCGGTCAGGGTGAGGGTGGGCGCGCCGCCGCCCGTGGGCATGAGCTGAGACCGGAGGCACGATGCGTTGAGAGTCAGGAGCATGCGTCGTTGGAGGCGACTGTAGCGGAGGGGCCGCCACGACGCAGAGAATCGGCCAAACCCCCCGTTTGGGACCCCGCCCGCACGAAAGACGGTCGTTGCCTTTCAGCGACGACCGCCCGGAGGGGAAAAAGGTAACGCCTTCAAATTACCGACTGGAAGGCCGGCCGTCAAATGACTTCCGACGGGATAGCCCGGGCAACACCTGAATTGCCCGGGTCGGAAGTCTCGGTAGGGTGCTGCTAGCATCCGCCGAGCCCCCCAAGGCGCAATTCCGCCTTTCGGGGGCGAAGGTTATCGACCTCCTTGGCCTCCCCCCACATCGTCAATCGAGGATCCAGACATGGCGACCCCCACCCCTTCCGATCGCAAGTACTCCGAATCGCACGAGTGGCACAAGGTGGAGGGCAATCCGCCGCAGACGGTGACGCTCGGGATAAGCCGCTTCGCGGTCGATGCCCTGACAGACATCACCTACGTCCAGATGAAAAAAGTCGGAACCAAGTTCAAGGCGGGCGATGTGGTCGGCGAGGTCGAGAGCGTGAAGACCACCAGCGACATCTACTGCTTCGTGGGCGGTGAAATCACCGAGGTGAACGGCGCGCTGGCGGACAACCCGGGCCTCATCAACGAAGACCCGTACGGCAAGGGGTGGCTCTTCAAAGCCAAGATCACCGACCCGGCGGGGCTTGCAAAGCTCATGGATTCGGCGGCCTATGACAAGGCGCATCCGGCGGGTTGATCGATGTCGGATGTCGGTCGATTGTAAATCGGGTTGTATGGATTCCAAGGAACCATGAGCGTCGGCGTGTGCGGCGAAGGACTCTGTACATCCGCCATCCGCCGTCCCACATCCCCATTAATCCCCATGCTCTCCTGCATCAACGTCCGCAAGTCCTACCAGATCGGCTCACGGCGCGTCGAGGCCCTCCGCGGGATTGACATGCGGATCGATGAGCCGGGCTTCTACGCGATCATGGGGCGTTCGGGGAGCGGCAAATCGACGCTCCTGCACCTTCTCGCGGCCCTCGACAAGCCGGATTCGGGCGAGATCACGGTCAACGGGCAGCGGATCGATTCCCTAGGTGAACGTGAGGCGACGGATTTTCGGCGCACGAAGATCGGGATTGTCTTTCAGCAATTCAATCTCATTCCCACGCTGAGCGCGATCGAGAACGCCGAACTCCCGGCAATCCTTGCCGGCGCAACGCCGGACATGGCGCGAGGCCGCGCGGCCGGCCTGCTGGAGCGCCTCGGCCTTGGTGATCGGCTCGAACACCGTCCCGATGCGCTCTCCGGGGGCGAGCAGCAGCGGGTCGCCATCGCGAGAGCGCTCCACTTTTCGCCGGCCCTGCTGCTCGCCGACGAACCGACCGGCAACCTGGACTCGGCGAGCAGCGAGAGCCTGTGGACGCTTCTGTCCGAGATCGCGAAGGAGCACAATGTCAGCATCGTGATGGTGACGCACGAGCCTGCCGCGGCGGCTCACTGCCGCGAGATGTTCGTCGTCGCGGATGGCTGCGTGAAGGCTCGACTGAGCACGGAGGGCCTGGATGAGAGCGCCGTGGCGGCTCGCTATCAGCAGTCTGTGGCAGCGTCCTAGCCGCAGCGTCCTGCTGCTGCTGGTGATCGCGCTGTCGGCGGCGCTCGTCTGCGCCGTCGCCACCGCGATGGCGAGCGTCACCCAGTCGATCCGGTCCCGCATGGTGGGCGCGGTCGGGTCGGCCGACCTTCAGGCCATCACGCCGGGAAGTTCCCGCGCGCTGGACTCGGCGTTTCTCGCGTCGATCGCGGCATGGCCGGAGACCGCCGCCACGAGCGGACGTCTGCGAGCAGCGGCCGCGCTCCGCACCGTGCGACCGACATGGCCGCTCGTTGAGGAGAGCGGAACAAAGTCATGGCCGCGTGTGATCCGTTCGTTCGCCGTCACGACGTACGTCGAGAGTTTCCGACCGGGCTTCGACGAGATCTACCGCCCGATCGAAGTGCGCGAAGGGCGGATGCCTCGTGGCCCCGGCGAGATCGCGGTTGATCACACGGTCCTCGATCGTCTTCGCGGGATTCAGCCGCGGCAGGATCGGCGCAGCGGCACGCTCTCGGCGCTCATTTCGGGCGTGCAAGCCGATGTGCCGGAAGGTTCCATCGCGGAAGGTCAGGACCTCGGGCCCGTGGCGGCCGTCGGCGCCGAGGAGGCGCAACATCTCGACGTCCGCTACCGCATCAAACTCGGCGACACGATCGAATTCGTACGCGCCGGGAAATCGCCGCTCCGACTGACCATCGTCGGGATCGTGCCGCACGGATTGCTCGGAGGACGCCCGCGAGCATGGATGACGCCCGAAGCACTCGCCGAGGCGACGGATCAGACGGGCAGGTTCAGCGAGATCGAGATTGCGCTCAAGCCCGGGCTTGCGCCCGAGGCGGTCGCCTCCCGTCACAAGCCCGATCTGCCGGAAGACGTGATCCTTCAGCCGACGGCCAAGGTGACGTCGAACCTCGAGCAGAATCTCAGGGCCAACCGCGTGGGCCTTGTGATCGCTTCGACTCTGGCCTTTCTTTCGGCCGCGTTCATCATTCTGACCGGAATGACCACGGGCGTCGTGGAGCGCCAGCGAGAATTGGCGATCCTCCGCTGCATCGGGGCCTCGCGCGGCCAGATCGCATTGTCCCAGGTGATCGCCGGACTGATTCTGGGAATTGCGGGGTCACTGCTCGGCGTGCCCATCGGCGTCGGGCTCGCGAGCCTTGTGATCTGGTGGTTCAAACAGGACATCAAGGTCGATCTGGCCTTCCCGTATCTTGGAATCGCGGTGGGCTTAGCAGGGTCGGTGTTGGCCGGTCTTGTCGGTGCGGCCTTTCCGGCGTGGCGCGCAGCGCGAATGGAGCCCCTGAAAGCGCTCGCCTCACGAGCGGAGCCCGCTCGGGCCTCGTCGATCGGATGGACGCTCGGCGCGGGGCTGGTGCTCATCGCCATCCACTTCCTCGTGGTCACGTACGCCCCGACTGCGGATGCTCTCTTCCTGCTCTATGTCCTTCTCGGCCTTCCGTGCATGTTCGTGGGCTACTTCCTGCTCGGAGTGCCGGTTACCGCCGGCGTCGTGAACGTCTTTGGAGCGGTGATTGCAGTCCTCCTTGCCGTGCCGCGGACGTTGCTGACCCGCAGCATCCGCCGGACTCCCTACCGGCACGGGTTTACAGCAGGAGCGCTCATGGCGGGGCTGGCGATGATGGTCGCGCTCTGGACGCAGGGCAACGCGTTTGCACGCGACTGGCTCGAGCGCATCGAGTTCCCTGATGCCTTCGTCACCGGAATCGCTCTCTCGGACGCCAGCGTCGCCAAGCTCCGGGGCATGCCGGAGATCACCGGCGCAAGCCCTCTCTCGCTCGTTCGTGTCAACATCGGAGGCGAGCACGGTGGCCTGGGCGTCTCAAGGCTCCATAATCTCAAGACCGCGTTCATCGGCTTCGATCCGGAATCCTTCTTTCGCCTGATGCGGGTGACGTGGGTTCAGGGGGACGCGGATACCGCGACGAAGCGCCTCAACGAGGGAGGAGCGATCATCGTCGCGCGTGAATTCCTCACGAGCAAAGGGCTGGGTGTCGGCAGCCACGTGAAGATCACCTACCAGAACCACTCCGCCGACTTCGAGATCGTCGGCGTGGTGACCAGCCCCGGGCTCGACATCGTCAGCAACTTCTTCGATCTGGGCGACATGTACGTCGATCAGGCCGTGAGCGCCGTCTTCGGCTCGCGGACGGATCTGCGCGATAAGTTGCTCGGTGGGAACGAGCCTCCCACGCAGATAATCTCGCTGTCTCTGGCGAAGGGTGCCGACGATCAGGCGGTCGTGTCAAAGGTGCGTGAAGCTCTCTTTGATTTCGGCGTGCTCGATGTGGGGTCCGGTCGATTCCTGAAGAACCTCATCAACGGCGCCATCGGGCAGAGCCTCTACATCGTCTCGGCGATCGCTGTGATGTCCATGATCGTCGCGTCACTCGGCGTGGCAAACCTCATTGTCGCGGCCATCGAGGGACGTAGATTTGAGTTCGGCGTGCTGCGCGCCGTCGGAGCCTCCCGCGGCGTGGTCTGCCGTCTCGTTCTTGCAGAGGCCATTGTCGTCGGCCTGGCCGCGTGCGTCGTCGGCACGGCCATGGGCATCCAGGGCAGTTACGGTGGCGTCCGACTCAACGCCGTCATCATGGGCGTCGAACTGCTGCTCCGCCCGCGCGTCGGGCCCATCGCCTCGGGCTGGGGGATCATCATGACGCTGACACTCCTCGCGGCAGCGCCGGCGGTGATCGCGTTGTCGAGAAAGCAGCCGCGCGAACTGCTCGCGGCGATGAAAGGCTAGCGCCGACCGGTCAGGCCGCCTTCAGCAACTGGTCGTACCTCCGGCGAAGGCTCTCGTCGCGGAGCACCATGTAGCTCTTGCTGATGCGTGAAAAGTGGTGCGCCGAGTCCTGATCGGGGGCGTGATCAGGGTGGTACTGTCGGGCCAGCCGCCGGTAGGCGCTGCGGATCTGCTCCAGAGTCGCGTCGCGGGCCACTCCGAGCACCGCGTACAGATCCTCGATCTCGGCGCTGGTCGGAATCAACTCCCGTCCCGCGGCACAACGGTCGAGCAGCCGCTCGAGGTCGAGCCGTGTCTGCGAATCGGCCTCAAAGAAGTGCAGACCGATGTTCCAGAGCCCCTCGTCCACCTTCCGCGTCCAGGCCACGCGCGACAGCACATACACCCTGACGTCATCGCAGGCAACCGAGATCTCGAAAACATGCCCCTTGCGAACGTTCGGCTCGGTGCGGGTCACGATCCGGGCCCCCTCGATCGAGAGGTCCACCACGCTCCCCAGCGCCGAATCGGTCAGGCGCGTGTCATAGCGCTTCGTCCGACGCGAGATTCTCGCCCGCTCGGCCTCCGCATCCCTCTTCTTCGCGGCGTCCGACTTGGCCGGCTTTTTCAGCTTGTCTTTGAACCACCCCATCGGGAAGAGATCGGCCCGATCTCGCGTGACAGCGGCAACCATCCCGCAACCGCTTCCATCCCCCGGTGCCATCGGTCGGGTCGTAGCGACAGTGCCGCGTGGTTCTCGGGCCATCCCTCATCTCACCCACCCGCGCCCGCCCGTGGAATACGCTCGGCAGTGCTCCCACGCGAGTTCCAGGTTGTCGCTCCCTTCAAGCCCACGGGCGACCAGCCCGTGGCGATCGAGCAGCTGACCCGAGGCCTCGCCGAAGGCAAGCCCGCCGTTTGCCTTCTCGGCGCCACCGGCACGGGCAAGACCTTCACGATGGCCAACGTCATCGCGAACCTCGGCAAGCCCACCCTCATCATCAGCCACAACAAGACGCTCGCCGCGCAGCTCTACGAGGAACTCCGCGGCTTCCTTCCGAACAACAGCGTCAACTACTTTGTCAGCTACTACGACTACTACCAGCCCGAGGCCTATATCCCCCAACGGGATATCTACATCGAGAAGGATTCGAGCCGCAACGACGATCTTGATCAGTTGCGCTTGGCAGCCACCAGCAATATCTTGAGCCGGCGGGACACCGTCGTGGTCGCGTCGGTCTCCTGCATCTTCGGCTTGGGCAATCCGGTCTCCTACGGGGAGCGGGTGCTGACAATCACCAGGGGCTCGCGTGTTGACCGGCGGGAGTTCCTGCTCAGCCTCTCGGCGATGCAGTACAACCGCAGCGAGATCGAGTTCAAAAGAGCGCAGTTCCGCGTCCGGGGCGACGCCATCGAGATCTGGCCGGCATATGAGAAATATTCGGTGCGCGTCGAACTCTTCGGAGATGAGATCGACCGTGTGGATCTCGTCAACCCGACCAGCGGCGAGGTACTGGCCGAGGAACGGCAATTCTTCCTCTTCCCCGCCGTGCACCACATGATGCCCGAGGACCAGATGCAGTCTGTCCTCGCCGCCATCCGCGCGGAAATGGACGCCCGCGTGCTCGAGCTGCGTTCTCAGGGAAAGCTCCTCGAGGCGCAGCGCCTGATCAGCCGCACCAAGTACGACCTCGAGATGCTCGAAGAGACAGGCATGTGCCAGGGGATCGAGAACTACTCACGCTTCATGGACGGGCGCCAGCGCGGGGAGCGCCCGTACACGCTCATGGACTACTTCGATTTCGCTCCCCCGGCATCGGGAGAGGTATCGAGGTTTCAAGGTGTCAGGGTGTCGAGGGACGGAGCGGAAGGAGACCATCTCGCCCCGGCCTCCTCGCGCCCGAATTACCGGGATTGGCTTCTCATCATCGATGAATCGCACGTCACGCTGCCGCAGATCCGGGCGATGTACAACGGCGATCAGGCGCGGAAGACCGTCCTTGTTGAGCACGGCTTCCGGCTGCCGAGCGCCATGGACAACCGCCCGCTGCGATTCGAGGAGTTTGAGTCCATCGTCCCGCAGATCGCGTTCGTGAGCGCCACGCCGGGCCCCTACGAGCTTGAGCGTGTGGGCGGCGAAGTCGCCGAGCAGGTCATCCGCCCCACCGGCCTGCTCGATCCGATCATCGAAGTCAAGCCGGCTCAAGGCCAGGTGCCCGATCTCATCGCCCGCTGCGAAGAACGCGTCGCCAGCGGCGAGCGCGTCCTGGTCACCGCGCTCACCAAACGCCTCTGCGAAGACCTCACCAGCTACCTCGATCAAAAGGGCCTCCGCGTCCGCTACCTCCACAGCGAAGTCGAAACACTCGAACGCGTTGCCATTCTCACCGACCTGCGCCTTGGCGAATTTGATGTGCTCGTCGGCGTCAATCTCCTCCGCGAAGGCCTCGATCTGCCCGAAGTCTCCCTCGTCTGCATCCTCGACGCAGACAAGGAAGGGTTCCTCCGCTCCCCCACCAGCCTCATCCAGCAGATGGGCCGCGCCGCCCGCAACGTCAACGCCTTGGTCATCATGTACGCGGACAAGATGACCCCCGCGATGCAGGCCGCCATCGCCGAGACCGAGCGTCGGCGCACCAAGCAGACCGCCTACAACCTCAAACACGGCATCACGCCGACCACCATCCAGAAAGAAATCCGGCGCGGCCTCGAAGTCACGCTCAAGGGCCGCAAGCAGGCCCGCGAGGCCGTCCGCGAGCGCGAGCCCGACTACGAGATCTCCGAATTGATGGTCACGATCAAGGAAGAAATGGTCGAGGCCGCCAAGCGCCTGGATTTCGAGGCCGCGGCGATCCTCCGCGACCAGTCCAAAGCCCTCGAGAAAAAGCTCGAGAAGGCGATGATGTCCGGCGGCTCGACGAAGGTCCGCCGATCCGAACTGAGCGAACAGGCCGAAGCCAAGGCCCGCAAGCGACCCGGCATGCCCGGAGTCAAGATCACCCGCGCCATGCGGAAGAAATCGGGAGGGCACTGACTTGACCAGTTCGGCCAATCGAACGCCAGAGGAACGCGCGAAAGCCCGTCGCGATTTCATGCGTCGCCTCAGTTACTACCTGATCGGCGTGGCCATCGGGCTGGTCCTCCTCGGGATGTTCCAAGTCCGGCGTCAGTCCGAAGCCCGCCAGCGAGAGGCCCGCCGGCAGGCCGCTGAGCAGGTCCAGTCGCCCGATTCCGTCGAAAAAACAGCCCCTCAGCCCCCTCGATAGAACGAAGACCGAACACGCCCGCTACAGTCGGTCTGTGCGCGAGGAGAGCAGGAAAGTGCCGCCGACCACCACCGAGCAAGACACGTCCACCAAGCGGTCCAAGGCCGCCGGTACGCAACCCGTCGTCGTTGAGCCCAAGGCCGTCGCAGACAGACCGGCCCGAAAGCCCAGCGCGTACGACAGCCGAGTCATCCACGTCCGCGGCGCCCGTGAGCACAACCTCAAGAACATCGACGTCACGATCCCGCGCGACAAGCTCGTCGTGATCACCGGCCTTTCCGGCAGCGGCAAGAGCAGCCTCGCCTTCGACACCATTTTCGCCGAGGGCCAGCGCAAGTACATGGAGTCGCTCTCCGCGTACGCCCGCCAGTTCCTCGAGCAGCTCAAGAAGCCCGATGTCGACGAGGTCGAGGGAGTCCCCCCCACCATCGCCATCGAGCAGCGCTCCGCCAGCAGCAACCCGCGCTCCACCGTCGCTACCACCACAGAGATCTACGACTACCTGCGCCTCCTTTTCGCCCGCTGCGGCACGCCCCATTCCTGGGCCGTCACCAAGGAAAAGAAAGACGGCACCGTCCTCGAGCGCTCGGGCCGCATCATCAGCGCGATGGGCAGCACTCAGATCGTGGATGCGATCGTTGCCAAGGCGGGCGAACACTCCACCAAGGACAAGCCCGCCCGCTTCATCATCCTCGCCCCGATTGTCCGCGACAAGAAGGGTTTTCACCGTGACGTGCTCGATGATCTTGTCAAGCAGGGCTGGGCCCGCGCCCGCGTCAACGGCACCCTGATCGAACTCCGCGACGCCCTCAAGGACCCGAGCGAGAATCCGCTCAAGCTTGGACGCTTCGAAAAGCACACGATCGAAGCCGTCATCGACCGCATCTCCTTCGGCCCCGAAACCCGCCAGCGCGTCGCCGAATCCGTCGAAGCCGCGCTCCGTGTGGCTCAAGGCACCGTCGTCGTCTCCATCGAATCCAACTCGGGCTGGAGCGACACCACCTACTCCACCCGCTTCTCCGACCCCGACCATCCCGAGGTCGCCCTCGAAGAACTCGAGCCCCGCCTCTTCTCGTTCAACTCGCCGCAGGGCGCCTGCAAAACCTGTTCGGGCTTGGGCACGCTTCTCGAACTCGACGAAGCGCTGGTACTGCCCAACGAGTCCAAAGCGCTCAGCGAGGGCGCCATCGAGGCCTACGCCAAGAACATGGCCGTCCGCGCCTGGTTCCAGCGCGGCCTCAAACGCTTCTGCAAGGCCACCGGCCTCAACTACAACGCGCCCGTCAACACGTTCTCCAAAGAGCACCGGCAACTGCTCCTTTACGGCTTCAGCGGCGACCCCGCCTCCGGCAAGGTCAACAAAGTCCAGATCCGCGGCAAGCACCTCTGGCAGGGTGTCATCCCCGAACTCACCGCCTGGTGGGGAAAGACCGACAACCCGACCGTCAAGGAGTGGCTCGGACAGTTCATGTCCACGAAGCCCTGCGAAACCTGCAAGGGCGACCGCCTCCGCCTCGAGGCCCTGCACATCCTGCTCACCAGTTCGCACAAGGCCGATACGAGCAAAGCCTTTTCCGAGACCATCATCGGACGCCCACGGCACGACGGCTCGATGCTCAACATCGCCGAGTTCTCCCGCCTCAACATCATCGACGCGCTCGAGTACATCGGCGGCCTGAAGCTCACACGCGAACAGCACACCATCGCCGAGCCGATCCTCAAAGAAATAAACAACCGCCTCCGCTTCCTCACCGGCGTCGGTCTCGAATATCTCTCGCTCGACCGCAAGACCGCCACGCTCTCCGGAGGCGAAGCCCAGCGCATCCGCCTCGCCACCCAGGTCGGCAGCGGCCTCGTCGGCGCCTGCTACGTCCTCGACGAGCCAACCATCGGTCTCCACCAGCGCGACAACGACCGCCTCATCAAGACCCTGCGCCACCTCGCCGACATCGGCAACACGGTGCTGGTCGTCGAACACGATGAAGACATGATCCGTGCCGCGGACCACGTCCTCGATATCGGCCCCGGCCCGGGCGTCCACGGCGGACGCGTCGTCGCCGAGGGCACCGTCAAGGACATCTGCGCCACACCCGCCTCGCTGACCGGCGATTATCTCTCCGGCCGCAAGCACATCCCTGTTCCCGCCGAACGCCGCCCGCTCGATACCAAGAACGCCATCACGATCAAGGGCGCCACGCAGAACAACCTCAAGAAGATCGATGTCGCCATCCCCACAGGCGGCTTCGTCTGCATCACCGGTGTCAGCGGCAGCGGCAAGTCCACCCTGGTCAACGACATCGTTCTCATCTCCGCCAACAACCACCTCCTCAGCCGGCGCGACAAGCCCGGCGCCCACGCCTCCTTCAAATGGCCCAAGACACTCGACCGCGTCATCGAGGTCGATCAGTCCCCCATCGGGCGAACGCCGCGTTCCAACCCTGCCACCTACGTCGGCATCTTCGACGACATCCGCAAGGTCTTCGTCGCCACCAAAGAGGCCAAGATCCGCGGCTACAAGCCCGGGCG
Source organism: Phycisphaerales bacterium (assembly GCA_044221315.1). Lineage (GTDB taxonomy): Bacteria > Planctomycetota > Phycisphaerae > Phycisphaerales > UBA1924 > JAFEBO01. The sequence goes on from JBGAPK010000025.1 coordinate 21,535, forward strand.
ATTTTCCTTCAACGTCCGGGGCGAAGCGGGAGGCGGGCGCTGCGAAGCGTGCGAAGGTCAGGGCCTCAAGAAGATCGAGATGCACTTCCTGCCGGACGTGTTCGTCGAGTGCGAAGTCTGCCGCGGCAAGCGCTACAACCGCGAAACCCTCGAAATCCTCTACCGCGGCAAATCCATCGCCGACGTGCTCGACATGACCATCGAGCAGTCACTCTCGTTCTTCGAGAACCACCCCAAGATCCTCCGCTTCTTGAAGTGCCTGCACGACGTGGGGCTTGACTACATCACCCTCGGCCAGCCCAGCACGCAGCTCTCCGGAGGCGAAGCCCAGCGCATCAAGCTCGCCACCGAACTCGGCAAGACCTTCGGCGCACTCGAGCAGGCCGAGATCATCGCCGCCGGTTCACCCCCCCTCCCTGAGGGAGGGGGCAGGGGGGTGGGTGAGCAGGACTCAGAAGAACCCGACGCCCTCGACGACTTCGCCAAGTCCAAGAAAGGCAAGGACAAGAAGTCCAAGTGGGCCGCGCGGTTCGAGGTCATGCGGTCGCGTGCCGCCAATCCGTACGGCAAGACGCTCTACGTCCTCGACGAACCCACCACCGGCCTGCACTTCGAGGACATCCGCAAACTCGTCCACGTCTTCGACCGCCTCGCCAAGGCCGGTCACACCCTTGTTGTCATCGAACACAACCTCGACGTCATCAAGTGCGCCGACTGGATCATCGACCTCGGCCCCGAAGGCGGAGCCAAGGGCGGCACGATCGTGGCACAGGGAACGCCGGAGCAGGTGGCGAAGGTGGAGAAGAGCTACACGGGTCAGTATCTCCGGCCAATGCTCGGGCGATGACAATCGCCACAATTCGTGAATCGGATGTCATCCAAGTCGGGCGCTGCTCCGTTCAATCTTCGAAGGAGCCCCCCATGCGATACCTCACCACCGCCTCCCTCCTCGCCGCCGCCGCATTCACTCTGACCGGCTGCCTCGAACGCGAGGAGAAAATCGTCGTCAACCCCGACGCCACAGCAACCGTCTCGGTCCACATCACCGGCGACAAATCCGACTACGAGCACGGCGACGCCATGCCCTCCAAGGCCGGAGGCTGGGCGCTCACCGAGAAGCCCGCCGACAAGCCCGCCAAGATCGACGTGACCGCGACCAAATCCGTACCCCTCCGCAATTTCCCGGCGACCTACGCCACGACGCAGGAAGCCGCTTCCATCTCGCTCAAGATGCCCACCGAGATCTGGATCGAAGATCGCCCCGACGGTCGCTACTACCAGTTCAAGCGCGTCTATCACCACCGCGACGACGCCCGCTACACCCTCGTGAAACGCGAGTGGGAACGCGACGCCAAGCACGCCAAGCTCGCCGACACGCCTCCGGAAAAACTCACGCCCCAGCAGCGGGCCGAGCTTATCGATCAGTTCAGGAACGCCGAGATCGAGAAGCAGCACCAGTTCGTGCTCGCGGGAATGGCCGCGATCCCCGATCGGCCTCAGGACACCGGCCTGCGCATCCTCGAATCCGTCGCCAAGGGCGCCAACGCCTTCGACATCAACGCCTCCCTCGATCTGCTCTCCAAACCCCCGAGCAAGGAACGCGACGCCGCCATTGAAAAGGCCGCGAAGGACTTCCTCGCATCCATCGATTCCGCCATCGACGCGGCGATCAGCGCCGAGAAGCTCAGCCCCGCCGACAACGCCGCCTTCCGCGCCGCCATGGCCCACGAGAAAACCATGCGCGAGATCACCGAGGACATCGGCGACGAGAATTTCAAGGTCGAATTGTCTCTCCCCGGTGAGATCGTCGCCAGCAACGCCAATGTCACCGGCCCCGTGGTATCGTGGTCCTTCGACGGCTACGCCCTCATGGACCGCGACCAGATCCTGATGGCGACCAGCCGCGTCCCCAAGGCGAAGTGAGATGCTCACGACTCCTGCGCCCGCAACTCCGGTCATACCGGCGCCCGGCACCTCGCCGGGCGCCCTCAGCGCCGAGCGCAGCGCACTCGCCGATCGTCCCCTCGTCCTCGCCTGGAGCCGCGCTCACGGTCTGCGTCCGGATTCCTGCGCCGACATTGCTCAGGAAGTCTTTCTTCGCCTTGTCGCCACCCGTCCGTCCTTTCCTTCACGCGCGGCACAGGTTGCCTGGCTCCGGCGTGTCACCTCGAACCTCTGCGTCGATGCCCTCCGCGTAAGAAAGCCGCTGATGCTCGTCGATGACCGCCCCGGCCCGGCATCCCCCGACGCCATAACCCCGGATGAACAACGCGCCCTCGCCGACGCGGTCCGCGAACTCACCGAAATGCAACGCCTCGTCCTTATCGGAAAGGCCGTCGAAGAGGCCACTTTCGCGACGCTCGCGGCCGATCTCGACATTTCCATCCCCACCGCAAAGACCCATTACCGACGCGCGATCGATGCGCTCCGCCTCCGAATGCACGCGACCCCGCAGGAGCCCAATTCATGAATTCCTCGCACGATACTTTCACCTGCGCCGATGTCCAGGAACTGCTCCCCGACCTGCTCGGCGGCGAACTCGAGTCTGCCATGGCTCAGGCCGTCGAGCGCCACGCCCTCGCCTGCCCTTCCTGTTCCCGTGAACTCGCCGAGTCGCGCGCCGCAATCGGCCTCGTCAAGCGTGCCGCGGCACCGCCCGCGCGGGAACAAGCCCCAATCCGATTCCGAAACAACACGCCGTCCATCCCGTGGCGGCCGCTGGCGCTCGCCGCATCCCTCGCGATCGCGTTCGGGCTCGGCATGGCCGCCGGCCGCTCGAACAGTTCGCCCGCAATGGCTTCCCGTGACGACAACACGAACTCAAATCCAACCGAGTCGATCGCAACCCGCTATCGCCAAGCGGCGACCGCCTCTCCCGGCGCCAGTTCCCTCGGTCTGGCGCTCATCAGCATCGCCCGACGCGAATAGAGCCTCTCGCGCAAGCGAAAGCTCGCCCCTGCGCCCATCCGCGGCGCTTCAACCGATAAGCCCTCGGTTCTTCCCTTATCCGACCTTCCTGAGGATCGCATCGATGCTCGGAACCATCCGCCGCGCCAGCGACAGATCAAACCGCTCCGGCAGCCGCCCGTGACGAACGTCCCGCATCGCGCCGGATTCCATTCCGTCCGCCATCGCCGCGACCAGCGCGCCGAGCACCCGTTCCGCCGTCACACTCGGCGCCTGCGTCCCGCCGCACCAGTGGTTGTGATCGACCCATGAAAGCGTCACCTCGTGATCGCTCGGCGCTCCCGCTCCGCAAACAACAACGACGCGATAACTCCACCCTCGGGAAGTTTCCCGCTCCTCCAGCACTTCCACGCGTGCCGTCGCCGATTCCGTTGCTTTGCGGTTCTTCTCGCTCACGCTCTCAGTATCGTCCCGGTCGGCCTTCCGCACCAGCGCAAAATCGCAACTCCGGGCGTGCCGGCTCAATAGGATGATCAGCCCGCATGATCTTCCTCCTCGAAACCATCCGTCTCGGCCTGACAAACCTGCGCCTGCACCTGCTGCGCTCATTCCTGACCGCCCTGGGCATCATTCTCGGCGTCGCGGCCGTGATCGCCATGGTCAGCCTCGGCGAAGGCTCCAAGCGCCAGGCCCTCCAGCAGATCGAGCAGCTCGGCGCCAAAAACGTCATCCTCCGCTCCCAGCGCCCGGCCGAGAGCCAGTCCAACCAGAAACAGTCCAACAACTGGATCAGCCGCTACGGCCTCCGGCGCGAGGATCTCGAGGTCATCCGCACCAATTTCCACGACGCCGACGCCATCGTCCCCCTCAAGGAAGTCGGCAGTAAGATGTCCCGCGCCGAACTCTCCCGCACCAGCCAGGCCTACGGCACCACCGCCGATTTCTTCGACGTCGCCAAGCTCCACATCGCCCGCGGCCGCTACCTCTCCGACGCCGATATCGAGGGTCAGACAATGGTCTGCGTGATCGGCTCCGAGGTCGCCCGCACGCTCTTCAAGTTCGACGACCCGCTCGGCGACACCCTCCGCATCGACTCCAAGGCCTTCACGGTCGTCGGTGTCCTCGCTCCCGTTGGCCTGGCCGGAGGGGCCGGATCGGCTCTGATCGGTCGCGATCTCAACCTCGACGTCCACGTCCCCATCACCACCGCCCGCGCCGTCATGGGCGACATGGTCTTCCGCGGCAGCGGCGGTTCCTTCCAGAACAGCCAGGTCGAACTCTCCGAAATCTACATCGCCTGCCCCGACCGCGAACGCGTTCTCCCCGATTCCAAACGCCTTAAGCGCATCATCGATTCCCGCCACGCCGAATCGCCCGACGTCTCCATGATCGTCCCCTACGAACTCCTCGAAAACGCCAAGAAGAGCCAGCTCACCTGGAACCTCGTCCTCGGCTTCATCGCCGGCATCTCGCTCCTCGTCGGCGGTATCGGCATCATGAACATCATGCTCGCCACCGTCACCGAACGGACACGCGAGATCGGCATCCGGCGCGCACTCGGGGCCACGCGAAGAGCAATCCTCTATCAATTCCTCGTCGAGACTTCCGTACTTTCAACCGGCGGCGGCCTCATGGGCGTCGCGCTCGGCATCGGATCCAGCTGGTTCATCCAGTGGATCGCACCGCGCCTGCCGCAGATGCCCGTCATCGGCCAGTTCTTCAGCCAGTCGGTCAACCTGCCGACCTACGTTACGCTGTTCTCGGTCCTGCTCGCCTTCAGTGTTGCTGTGGCCGTCGGCCTGATCTTCGGAATCTACCCGGCAAGGCGCGCCGCGGCGCAGGATCCGATTGTCGCCCTGAGGCACGACTGAGCCTCCCGCACATCCGCAAACCGCTCCAAGTGCCGCGAATCCGCTCCCGCACGCGGAACGAAACCCCTCCCGCGGAATCCTAACATTCCCGCAGGAAAGGCCCGCGTGACCAAGACCACCAAGCATCCCGTCGTCGTTCACCCCAAGGAATCGGTGCGCCCCGAGGCCATGGTGGATGTGCAGGCCTCGCAGGATCAGCGCAACGTCGCCATCGATCGCGTCGGCGTCAAGGACGTCATCTACCCGATCCGCCTGCGTGAGCCCGATGGGGGCGAACAGACCACTGTCGCCACGATCAATATGTACGTCTCGCTGCCCCACTACAAGAAGGGCACGCACATGAGCCGCTTTCTCGAGGTGCTCAACGATCACACCTCCGAACCGCTCACGCCCGACCGCATCCCCAAGCTCACCCGCGCCATCTGCGAGCGTCTCGGCGCCGAGGAAGCCCACTTCGAGGCCCGCTTTACCTACTTCATCAAAAAGCTCGCGCCGGTGACCAGGCAGCCCGGTCTCATGAACTACAAGGTCACCTTCGAGTGCAACGCCAACCACGTCGATGATTTCGTGATCGGCGTCGCAGCCCCCGCGACCAGCCTCTGCCCCTGCTCCAAGGAAATCTCCGAGTACGGCGCACACAACCAGCGCTGCGAGATCGAGGCCAAGGTCCGCTTCAAGGGCAACCTCTGGATCGAGGAAGTCGTGAAGCACCTCGAGGCCGCCGCCAGCAGCCCCGTCTACGCCGTGCTCAAGCGTCCCGACGAGAAGTACGTCACCGAAAAGGCCTTCGAGAACCCCAAGTTCGTCGAAGACATCGTCCGCGATCTCGCCGTCGGCCTGAACAAGGACAACCGCATCACGTGGTACCAGATCAACTCGGAAAACTTCGAGTCGATCCACAGCCACAACGCGTTCGCGCAGATCACGCGGGATAAGCGAAAAGGCGTCTAGGTGCCAAGGTGCCCAAGTATCGAGGGCACTGAAGCAGTACGCGCGTTTCTGTCCTTCACTTGACACCTCGTCACCTTGACACCTTGACACCTCGCGTCCTCGACACCTCGACACCTCTCCTCTACGCTGAGGCCATGAGCGCCCCCACCGCCTCAGGCTCCTCCACCACCCGCGTCCGCTACTGCGAGTGCGACCCAATGGGCGTCGCCCATCACGCCTCCTACATCCCCTGGCTCGAGATCGCCCGCACCGATCTCCTCCGCTCCAGCGGCATCTCCTACAAGACCCTCGAAGAGCGCGGCACATTCCTCGTCATCGTCAAGCTCGACGTCCGCTACCGCCGCCCGGTTCTTTACGACGACATCGTCGAAGTCCGCGTCAAATGGAACGGCGGCAGCCGCATCAAGATTGAGCACGAATACGAAGTTGTCGTCACCGAGCGTGAGAACTCAAAGGATCCCCTCCCTCTCACCGCCGCAGTCGCCAACACCACTCTCGCCTGCGTCAACCACGACGGCCGCCCAATGGAACTGCCGGATTGGCTTGCAACGAGAGCGTGATGCAGGAGCCCCCTCCCCGAGGGAGGGGGTTGGGGGTGGGTTACTTTCGCACCGGAATGACAGTTTCGCAACTTTGGCTGCGACGAGTTCCTTCCGCATACCCCAACTGCTCAATCGCCCGATCCACATTCTTCACCGGCACAATCTCGATCTTGACGCCCTTTGGTACGGCAAAACTCCCTCGGCCCTGCGCCAGCAGCACCCGCTGAAAACCAAGCCTCGCCGCCTCCAGCACCCGCGCTTCCAACTGCTGACTCGGCCGGATCTCTCCACCCAACCCAACCTCCCCAATCGCGCACGTCCGCGGGTCGAGCGCCTTACGCACCTGCGCCGATGCGAGCGCCAGTAGCAAAGCCAAATCGCTCGCCGGGTCAACGACCCTCAATCCCCCAACACTGCTCGCAAAGATGTCCCGATCCGCGAGCCTCAACCCCGCGTGCTGTTCCAGAACTGCGATCAGCATCGCCAGCCGGTTCGAGTCCAGCCCGCTCGCCTTGCGCTTCGCCGCCCCAAGAAAACCCGTCGCCGTCAGCGCCTGGATCTCGATCAGAACGCACCGCGTCCCCGTCATTACCGGGCAGACCACGCTCCCGATCCGCGCCTCGCTCGACATCACCGGCGACACACCCGCACTGTCGGGGATCTCCCTCAGTCCGTCTCCGGTCATTTCAAAGAGCCCGATCTCCAGCGTCGTCCCGAACCGGTTCTTCACCGCCCGCACCACCCGGTGCTGGTGATACCGCTCCCCCTCGAAACTGATCACCGTGTCCACCAGATGCTCCAGCAGCCGCGGCCCGGCCAGTTGCCCGTCTTTCGTCACGTGCCCCACCAGCATCACCGCAATCCCGCTCTTCTTCGCCAGATACACCAATTCCGACGCACACCGGCGCAACTGCGTGATGCTCCCCGGCGCCGCAGAGATGTCGCTCCGGTAGATCATCTGGATCGAGTCGATAACCAAAACCCGCGGCATCACCTTCCGCGTCTGCTCCACAATCCGCGACAGGTTCGTATCGCTCAGGAGGAACAGTTCCTTCTCACCCTGCGAACCGAGTCTCGACGCGCGCTGGCGGACTTGCGAGGCAGATTCCTCGCTCGTGACATAGAGCACCCGTGTCCCGCGTCCCGCCAAGCTCGCCGCGGCCTGCAGCAATAGCGTGCTCTTGCCAATTCCAGGTTCGCCCCCGACCAGAACTGCCGACCCCGGCACCACCCCTGCTCCACTTCCACCATCACACTCAGTGCGCCCCGGACTTAGGCTTCGCCCCAGCACTCGATCCAACTCATGAATCCCGGTGCCCATCCGTTCGACGCTCGCCTCGTCGTTGCCGATTTCACTGATGGGCCGTGCCTTCGCCTCGTTCCCCGCGACCGCTTCCACCATTCCCCTGGGTTCCGTCAATTCAGTCCAGGCACCGACGAGGGCGGCCTGGGGGTCCCGTTCCGCGCTTGGGTCGTGGGTTTCCTCCTCGAGGCTGTCCCATGTGCCGCAGTCCGGGCACTTGCCCATCCAGCGGTTCTGGACCGCCCCGCAGGAGCGGCAGACGAAGAGTGTTTTGAGCTTTGCCACGCCCACAATGTAGCCGACGCCGAAACGGTCCCGCACAGACTTCGGCGGGCGATCGGCGTGCGCCCAACCGGCGCTGTAAAATGCGCCCGCTCGCGCGAGGCGTGGGCCGCACGCCCCACAGCATGACTTCCGCCAAGACCCCCAGACCGCCGCAGAGCCGCACCCGCAAGATTGTGAAGGGCGTGCTGATTCTCATCGGGGTCTGCGTCGGTGGTTATTACGCCCTGACGCAGGGATTCCTCGGGCGATGGATTATTGAATCGGTGCTTTCCAGCCGGGTGGGGGCCAGCGCCTCTCTCTCCGGGATCCATGTCCACAAGAACGGGCGAACGGATCTGTTCGGACTGAGATTCCGGGTGCCGGGAGTGCCCGGCAAGCCCGGCACCTTCTTCGAGGCGGACCGGCTTGTCGTTGATCTGGACACGTCGAATTGGATGAAGGGCGAGATCGGACTCCAGGCCGTCGCGGCGCACGGGATCGTCGCCCGAATCAGCCAGGATTCGACGAACGAAAAGGTCAACATTCAGAATTGGAGCCCCCCCTCGGGAGGCGGCGTGGGGACACTTCCCCGCGTCGTGGTTCAGTCCGGCCGCATCGAACTCTGCGAGCACACCGGCGAGAATCTCACCGTCCTCAAGTCGATCGACATTCACGGAAACGTTGAACCCGATACCTCCGATTCGGTCCGGATCAACTTCCAGGAGACGCGAACGCAGCCGGATGGTTCGGTGCGAACCGGGATGATCGTCCGTGGCAGGATGACGCCCTTCGGCCTCGAGTTCGCGCTGACCAACGCCTCACTCAACGATTGGCCCATCGAGACCGTGCCGCTCCGTTTCCGGCCGTTCTTCACCGATCTGGCGATCACCGGCGACATCACGCGTGCCCATCTGCGATATTCGTTCAAGCAGTCCGGCGACATGCACCCGGAGGACATGATCCAGGGCGTCATGGCGACGCTCGATCTCAAAGACCTCGGCGTCTCGCTCCCGTTCATCACCGATCAGCAGCGCATGATGTCACCGATCGCCGCGCCGTTAGACAGGGGTGCCACGCCGAATCTCATGCGCGTGCAGGCCAAGGAGGGCTCGATCACGTTCACCGGCGGACGCGCCCAGGCCCAACTGAGCGGCAGCGTCGAGGGCATCCCGTACACCGTGAAGGCAACTTACAACGGCACCAGCCCCACGTCGCCCTTCGAGGCGGTGTTCATTCTGGGCGAATTCACACTCAAGAAAGACTCGCCCGTCCTGCGATTCGCCACCCCCCTGGTGATGGAACGACTCGAGGACTTCGGTCGGCCGGAGGGCATCGTGACCGCCAGGGTCGTCGTCAGCCGCCAGGAGGGCAAGGAGGTGAAGACGCTGGGCGAGGTGCGCCTGGACGAGGGCACCGCGGCGTTCCACCGCTTCCCGTACAGATTCGAGCATCTCAAGGCGCTCATCTTCTTCACCGAGAACGAGGTTGTGATTCACCGCGTCGAAGGAACCGCCCCCAGCGGCGCCACGATCGTCGCCGACGGCCGGATCTCCCCGATCACCGACGACGCGGAGGTGCTCGTTCATGTTCGGGCCGACAAACTGCCCATCGACCATCGCGTCGAGGAGGCTCTCGGTCCCAAGCGTTCCCGGTTGATCAAGCGGATCTTCAATCGCGATCGGTACGAGGAACTGGTCGAACGTGGTGACATCCGTCGCCCCCCCGAACCGGGCGAGCCCGATTCCCCCGACCCGGACGCACCTCCGGTGTTTTCACTGGGGGGCAGGGCTTCTATCGACGTCAAAGTCACGCGCGACTTCGGGTCGGGCGTTGATCCCTGGCATGACACGATTCAAGTCAACATTGCCGACGCTGGTCTCCTCCCCGAGCGGTTTCCCTACCCGCTGAAAGCAAGGCTGGTCCGGGCGGTCATAACCGACGGGATGGTGAGGCTGGATCGGGTCCCGCTCCAGGGATTGCGGGGCGGCACGGTCGTAATCTCCTCCGAGCTCGACGCGCGACAGCGCCCGGACGATGTTCCGGATCCCGACCCGACGATTCACATCGAGGGCACCGACATTCCCGTCGATCGAACGCTTGTCCAGGCGCTCCCGGACAAGAAAGTCGAGGGTCGTTCCGCCCGCTCCGTTGTGTCCGCGCTCGGGCTGACCGGCACGGTAAACGCGACCGCCGACCTGACGCCGCGACCCGATGGCGACCTCGGTGTGCGGGTCGAGGTTGTGCCGCGGTCTCTTGAGGCTCTCCCGCGTCTGGGAACTTCGTCGAGCACCGTTCCATCTCCACTGGCGGGCGATGTGCTGCTCACGGATCTGAAAGGCACGATTGTTCTGGAGGACGACCGCCTGCTGCTCGATCTCGCCGGGGGCGCTGCCTCCGAATCCGGGCGCGTATCGGCCAAGGCCACGCTGCCAAGCCCGTTCAAGCTCCAGGCCGATGCCGACCTCTCCATGAAGGGCCGTTCACGGATTGACTTCGATGCAACCCAGCTCGACCTGACGCTCCCTCTGGAGGGCGTTCTTGCGATCGTGGCGCCGAGCGCCGGGGCAACTCTCGCCGAGCTTCGGGAGACGTATCTCCCGGCGGGTCATCTGGACCTGCGAACCCGGACCACGGTCGAAACCGGCGGGACCAACGCAAAGATTGATCTGAGCGCCCTGCAGGCAGCCCGCATCACGCTCCCGGGAGTGCCCGGAGCCGAGAGCGCCGAGGTGTCGATCACGAGCACAAGGGGCACCCTCACGATCCGCCCGGGGGACGGCGGCAGGCCGACTTCGGTCGAGTGTTCCGATTTCGAAGCAAAAGTCTCGAGCGGCTCAACACCGGACGGCACGGTCACGGCGAACGGTGTGGCCGCGCTCCGAGCGGGGGTGCTGGCCCATCCGGCCGATCGCGAGAGTTCTCTCAGCCTGAGGTGGACCGGTGCGCAGATCGGCTCGCCCCTCTGCCGCTGGATTGGCTCGGCCGTGCTCGGTGAACTCGCGGGCGAACTGCACGAACGCCACAAGCCGGAGGGGCCGTTCGACCTTTCGCTCCGAATCGTTCCGGGCGGCAGGATCCCCGAGGTCGCCGGCGAAGTGCGCCCGCACGCCCTCACGCTCACGATGAGCGACGGCGTCGTCCAGTTCAACAACATCTCGGGCCTCGCGACCTTTGACCGGCACTCGGTCGCCTTCGAGAAGGCCGAACTGAGCGCGGAGAAGTGGTCGGTGACCGCCACCGGGGGTTGGAAGCGCGACGATGCGGGGCGGAGCGAGGGCAACATCCTGCTCGCGATCGACAGCATGGGCGTGCCCGCCGATCTGGTCGCGGCGGCACCGGCCGGAGTGTGCGATGCGCTCCGCGACCTCAAGGTCGATGCATCCGGAATGGTCCGGATTCCCCGCATCGACGTCCGCGCCTGGTGGGATTCGCCGGAGTCAGAACACTCCGGCGGCAGGCCCGATCGTCTGAAAGCCTCAGGCAATCTCCACATCGAGGGAGGGCGCGCGGACGCCGGAGTCGATATCACCGACGCTACGGGCGATGTCGCGTTCCAGGCCGCCCGCGACGGGCGCGATGCTCTGCTTCGCTACGACCTCAACGGAACATTCCCCCAGCTCCGTCTCGCCGGCATTCAGATCACCCAGGGCCGCGTCCACGTTGTCAGCGGCGACCAACCGGGCGAAACGTTTGTGCCCCTGGTCGCCGGAGATTGCCACGGCGGACGATTGAGCGCCCAGGTGGCGGTGTTTCCGACCGATCCGCGCAAGACGGAAGGAGAACGAGACTTCGACGTGCAGGTCGCTCTTTCCGGCGTCACGCTCGGACCGGTGATCGAAGACCTTCGGAACAAACTCGCGGCCGACCGACCGAAGGACGCCGGAGAGCAGAAAGCTGCCGCGGAGGGTGGCAACTCCGCGGCGGCATCGGCAGCACGGAGCGAAGCGAAGCTGGATGTGGGCATGACGCTCGCGGGCACTCTTGGAAAGCCCGAGACCCGGCGCGGGCGCGGCATCGCTTCCGCCGGCCAGGGCACACTCGTCAGCCTCCCCCTCCTCACACGTCTCGCCGAAGCAAGCAACCTGATGCTCCCGCTCGGCGAGCCGCTCGACCTGCTTCAGGCCTATTACTTCGTGCAGGGACGCACGGTGTCGTTCGAGGAGCTTTCGATCTTTTCGGCGAGCGTGGAGTTCCTGGGATTCGGCACGCTCGCCTGGCCCGACATGAACCTCGACATGGTGTTCACCCACCGCGCCACCAACCGCGTGCCCATCGTCGGCCACATCGTCGAGGGGCTCCGAAACGAACTGGTCACGACCACCGTCGGCGGCACGGTCGCCGACCCGGAGTTCGGCGTTTCGTCCATGCGCGGCACCCGCGGATTCCTCGAGCGCATCTTCGGCGGGCCCACCAGCCTTCAGGACAAGCGGATGCAGGAGTTGGAACAGCGGGGCGAACGCGGCGGAGAACGCATCCGCATCGAACCCAAGTCGACGAAGTAGCGCCGGCAACTGCACCCGCCCTGCCCAAGCCGCCCCGATCGCCGCACCCCGCCGCCGGTGCTTTTCCGGGCCAAGAATGTGGGTTCCAACCGGCGGCCGGGCGAGGCTCCGCCGACCATTGTCTACCAAGCAGACGGACGCCACGAAAGAGACATCCATTGAACCAGGAACAGAAGAACAATCTCAACGTTGAATTGACCGGGCTTGTGGACGCGACGAGCACCGCCGCGACCGGGCGCACCCGCCTGACGACGACGTCCACCGATGACCCCGTGGTCGGCGAACTCGTGGACAAGCTGCTCGACGCGGTCGGGGGCAAGCCCGGCTCGGCCGAACATCGCCTCGTGCGGGACCTGCTCATCACCAGCACGAAGCTGATCCCCGACGGGCGTCACACCGGGGAGCTCAAACTGATCACCGCGGCCGTAAAGGAGATGCGGTACGCCTACCGCGTCTTCGCCCGGTACGCCGACCCGCACAAGATCACGATCTTCGGCAGCGCCCGAACGGCGGAGACGCACCCGGACTACAAGGCCGCGGTCGAGTTCAGCAAGCTGATGAGCCAGGCCGGCTGGATGGCGATCACGGGTGCCGGCGACGGGATCATGAAGGCCGGGCACGAGGGACCCGGACGGGCCGCTTCGTTCGGCGTGGCGATCCGCCTGCCCTTCGAGCAGCAGACCAACACGGTCATTGCCGGAGACGAAAAGCTCATCCACTTCCGCTACTTCTTCACCCGGAAGCTGATGTTCATCAGCCAGGCCGAGGGCGTCGCGCTATTCCCGGGCGGCTTTGGCACGATGGACGAGGCGTACGAAACGCTGACGCTTGTCCAGACCGGCAAGGCCTCGCCGATGCCCATCGTCTGCATCGAGGGCGAGGGCGGCAGCTACTGGAAGAACTGGGATGCCTGGGTAAAGGCGAACCTGCTCGTCAACGGATGGATCAACGCCGAAGACCTGAACCTTTACTACATCGCAAAGGATCCGCGCGACGCCATGGAGCACGTGCTCGCGTTCTACCGCAATTATCACTCTTCGCGATACGTCAAGGATGATCTGATCATCCGGATGCGCCGCCCGCTTTCGGAAAAGCAGGTCGAGGAACTCAACGCCGAGTTCAAGGTGCTCGTGCGGGACGGGAAGATCACCCAGCGTGGTCCGTACGACATCGAGACCGACTCCCGGGAACTTCCGCGCCTGGCCTTCACGCACACCAAGCACAAGATGGGGATCGTGCGCAAACTCATCGACCGCATCAACGAGATGGGTGCCTGATGCTCCCGGCCGGTGATAGACCGGCATTCCGCGTGGGGTAAGCGCACGAGCGCGGAGCGGAGAAATGCACAAAGCACTCAATCCCGCATGTCGTGCGCTGGCCATTCTGGCGGCCATGGCCGGCGTGCCCGGGTGCGCGAGCGCCCCAAAGGCACCGCCCCCCACGCCGATGCAGCCTCAGGCGGCGGGCTACGGGCTCGAGCTGCGATTGTGGCCGGTGGATGAATCGAGCGCATCCCTGGCCCGCGTTCTGGTCAACTTCGACCAGAAAGATTCTCCGATCGATGACCGGACCGCGAAGCGACTGCGCGATTCGGGCCTGCGCGCTGTCATCGTGCCGACCGCTCAGCTCGACGCGATCGCGGCCGAGCTTCACTTCGCCGGAAAAGTCGAAACACAGGCCGCGAGGGACCGTTCGCAGTGGAGCGTGCTCGTGGCGGGTCCGTCCTGGCCGGGTTACGTCACGCTCTCTTCGGCCGACGGAAACCTGGCGCTGCGCGCGGGCCAGGTGCGTCTCATAGGGCGCGCGTGGATCGCCCCGGGAAAATTCGACCGGGGCAAGGCACCCGCGGTGCTGCGGGTTGAAATTGCAGGGCGCCACGCGGAAGAGCGGGACTCGTTCGTCCGGCTCGAGGATGCGCTGCGACCCACCCAGCGCCGCACGCCGCCGGAGGAAGGGCTACCGCTCGAATCGCTCAACGCGTCGATCGAGCTTTCGGATGGGCAAAGCCTCCTGCTGATTCCGGAGTTTGCCGATGTTGACTGGGCCGAGGCCGCCCGACTGCCGAACTACATCGAACGCGAACCGGAGAAGAGCATCGATACCGCAGCTCCCTCCGGCGCCGCATCATCGACCGTCGTAGGCCCGGCGATACCCAAAATCCCGTCGATCGGTCACGCACTTCTGACCGACTCGCTGCTCGACCTGCAGGCCCGCAAGCGGGCGATCCTCGTGCTCGTGCCTCGCGTGCCTGCGGAATTCCGCCTGCTCCGCTAGCGCCCCCCGGCCGCGGCGACCGGCTCATGCTCCTTGACCATGCCGGAGACCCAGGAGAGCCCCCAGGGCACGCCGAGGAACATTCCCGCGATCCAGTCAAGCGGGACGAGCCGCGCGACCGCGATCAGTTCGCCGCTCACGGCCGCCCGCTTCAGCTCCGCCCCGTGGTAGAATGCTCCCACGATCGGCCCGGCGATCGCGAGCAGAAGCAATCCGATGTACGGCGCCAGCGCCGGGCGCGGATTTTCCACTCCCGCCATCAGCAGGCCCCCTGCACAACCCGCGCCGATCCCCGCAAGCACGCCGGCAAAGACACATTGCCCTTTCAGGAGGGCGATCGATCCGATCGTGCACCCGAAGACCGCGCCCGCCGCCGAAGCGGCGATGACGCCCAGCCCGCGAACGCTGATCGAATTGCGAATTCCAGAAACAAGCCCTCCCCGGTACTCGGCGAGCGGATAGACAGCCTCATCGCTCTCAACCGGCACCGGCCTCTGCACGAACGCCACGAGGGCCAGAGCCGGCAAGAACAGGATCGCGCCCTCGAGCGCCAGCCGCCACGCATCTCCGGACGCCGAGCCCGAGCCCCGATAGATCATCTCGCCCGTTCCGGTGCGGCAGGCGGCCCAAATCAGTGTGAAGCCGGCGCAAACCATTCCCATCGTCCGGGCGACTGTCTTGGTGCCCAGCACACCCGAGATCCACGCAAGCCCGATCGCGCCGATCGCCAGAAGCACCCCCAGCGCCGGGCTCGTGCTGACCAGAGGCGTGGTCTCCCGCGACCCGTCCGCGGCCCGCAACATCGCCAGGAGCAGACCCGCCACCGGGCCAATGACCAGGGAGGCCACAATCAGGCTGACCCACTCAAAGACCGCTTTTCGCATGCCCTGATCATCGGCAGCCTTCGACCCCGGGGCAAGCGAGTTTCGGGCGCGGTAGCATCATCTCCGCGCCCGGTCCTCAAGCCGGGCACGCAGCGGCTTGCAAAGGGCCGAAGGAACACCGATGAGCACACCCCAGAACAGCGGCACGCCCAACGCGGGCTCCCCGGCGGGACACGAATTCCGCATGAGCCGCCCCGTCGCGCTCGCCGACCTCACCGACGACCTGCTCTGGCCCCGTTTGCTCCGCGTCCCGGCCATGTCCCTTCGCCCCGCCAGCATCACCCTGGCGTTCTTCGGGCTGCTTGTCGCCGGGCTTCTCGGGGAACTGACACGGATCTGGAAGCCGGCGAATTCCGTCACGCTGACCACGAACATCGCCGAGGAGAGCGAACGCGCCGTCCGCTCGTTCTTCACGCACCTGATCGACGGGCTGATGACGGCCGACCCCACCCAGCTCCGCGCCGCGTTCGGCGTGCTGTCGGGCCCGCCGCGGGCCGCGTGGGACATGTTCGGATGGGGCTCGCTGCTTGCCCTCCCGATGTTCGGTGTGCTGCTGATCGCCGGTGGCGCCATCTCACGCATCGGCGCCTGCCTCTTCGCCCACGGAGTGCGCCTCTCCTGGGTCGACGCCCTCGGGTTCGCGCTGCGTCGTTGGTCATCGCTGTTCTTCGCGTTCGCCGGACCGCTGCTGCTGGTGCTCTTTGTGTACGGCGTGATCGCGCTGGGCGGATGGGCGCTTTTCACCCTCGAATGGACCCGGCCGATCGGCGCGCTCCTCTTCCCGGGCGCCCTGCTCGGCGCGGCCCTGGCCATCGCAATCCTCCTTCTCACCGTCCTGGGTGCGCCGCTTCTGGTTCCGGCCGTGGCATGCGAAGGGTCCGACGCGATCGAGGCGATGCAGCGGGCGTTCGCATACGTCCCCGCACGCCCCTTGCGCTACGCGATCTACCTGGGTGTGCTGGGCGCCGTCGGACTGCTCGCGGTGGCATTCGCCTTTGCTGTCTGCGCGGGAACAACTTCGTTCGCGTCCGATGCCGCGACGGCCTGGGTCAAGCAGCCGCCGCACGCGCTCGCCGAGCGTTCCGTCTCGGAAGGCGGCACCGCCGAGTGGTTCCTGCACCTGTGGCTCGGCCTGCCTCTCATGATCGCGGCGTCATACGCGATGAGCGTCCTCTTCACCGGTTGCACCGTCGTGTACCTCCTGATCCGCAAGTTGGTGGACGGGCAGTCGACTACCGACATCTGGGTCCCCGGATTGATTCCGGGCACGGTGGCGCCGTCGGACCCCGCGGCCGGCGCCGGCCCCGCAAATCCCGAGGTCTCGCGAGCGATCACTCCCGAGTGAATCGGCATCCCGTGGCACCGAGCCCGCTCCCCATCCCGGCCCCACTAATCGCGCTCGCAGGATTTCTTGCCGAGCGCGCCGTGACCGAACTCGCGCTGAAAGATGCGGGCGGAGAGCACTTGTTGATCGCCCGGGAAACAGACCTTCCCCGGCGACTGTGGGACGCGGCAAGCAGCGGGAGTGTCACGCTCTGCGTCAAGCAGATCGGCGTCGAGCTCTCGCTCAGCGGCGAAAACGCAACCTGGACCTGCAAGGACACATCCGATGCGGTCGCCCTCGCCCGTGTATTCGCGGGCGCTTAGCCGCTGCTGACCGCCAGCAGGTCCGCCTGAGCGATCACCTGCGGCAAGTCCTCGAGCCTTTTCGCGTCGTTCAGGCCGAAAGGTCCGACGCGGGTGCGCCGAAGCGACGTGAGCAGACCGCCGACTCCAAGGGCAGCGCCAAGGTCGCGGGCGATGCTGCGGATGTAGACGCCCTTGCCGCACCGGACATGGATCTGGACGAGCGGCCACTCGAAACCCACCAGATTCAATTCGTGAATTTCCACCGGGCGTGCCTTGAGCGGCGCGTGCTCTCCTTCCCGCGCCATCTCGTAGGCCCGCCGTCCCCCCACCCGCATCGCCGAAACCTGCGGGGGCATCTGGAGAATCTCGCCGCGGAAGGCGCCCAGCGCCGCTTCGACCTGAGCCCGGGTTGGCACGGTCGCAACATCGACGGATGAAACCTCGCCGCCCAGATCCTCGCTCGTCGAACGGCGGGACAGATCAATCGTGGTTTCGTATTGCTTTTCGGTCGCCATCATCTCGGAGACCAGGCGGGTCGCCTTTCCAACAAGCACGACGAGTACGCCCGTCGCGAGCGGATCGAGTGTTCCGGCGTGCCCAACCTTGATCCGCTTCGGGGCCCCGCCGCGTCGAAGGCGAGTGCGGAGTATGGCGCACACGTCCATCGATGTGAATCCCGGCTGCTTGTCGATGACGAGCAGACCGGCGGGCGTGGGGCCGGGGGTCGGCGTAGCCGAGGGCGAAACGGTCATTGCGTCGGCTCCGCACGCTTCTTCAGTATCCATACGGTTTCGCATCGCCCCTTGGCGATATTGAAGCCTCGGACGGATTCGCTAGTCAGCTTCGGATCCTGCGTCTCGGACGGCTTCACGTTTGTAACGAGGACTGAGCCTGGCTCCCGCGCCGCAGGATCTGAGCTGCCGGTTCGCCTTATGGTGCCGCGCGTGAGGAATATCAGGCTGTCTTCCTGATATCCCTGCATCGTGATCGGTCGCGTCGGCTCGGCGGCGTCGATGCGATTCAGGATCCGAGTCGAAAGCGATAACGCCTGGGGAGCCAAGCCGCCGAGCAGCAGCCAGTAGGTGCACACCAGGCCCCCGCTCGCCAGAACGGTCGCCCGGACAAATCGCCTGTCGATCGCCGCTCGCCCCGCCAAGGCCATGCACAACATCATCGCGCCAAACGCGAACATCCACCAAAGCTGGACTCGAACCTGCCTTCCACCCCAGAACCCCAATCCCTCCCACCACGCCGCGGAAATCGCCAGGACGCCCACACCCAGCATCGCCACAACACCTACGCCGAACCACGCGCGCGACACTCGGACAAACGACCGATCAAGTCTCATGCCTCGGCACGCCCCAACCAGCGCTCGCGCCGACAGAATACAGAGCGCGGGATACAGAGGCAGCGTGTAGTGCGGCAGCTTTGTACTCACACATTCAAAGACAATCCAGGCGGGAACGATCCACGAAATCAGAAATGCTTCCGCGGGCCGTCGACGGAGGGCGTCTCGCAATCCCACGAACCAACCTGCGCCCGTCATCGATCGTCCACGTATTCGCTTCCAAACGACCACCGCCGCAACGGGCAAACCCAGCGAAACCGGCCACAGAAGAAAAAACACGAGCAGCAGGTGATACCCCGGCGGCCCCCAGTGCCCTTCGCGACCTTCGACGCTCCGGCCGATCGTCTCATTCCAAACCGTCTCGAAATACGCTCCGAATCCCACACGCGATGCGACCGCGTACACCCACGGGCCGACGACTACCGGCACGATCAGCACCCCGAGCGCCGGCTTCAACTTCCCGAGCCATCGCCACTCGCCCCGCACGACGCACAGCGCAAGGGCGGTCAATCCGGCGATCATCGGCGTGATCGGTCCCTTCGCCAGGATGCCGATCCCCACGCAGAGCCAAAGCGCCGCCGCCCCCGTCCATGTGCCGCGACCCCGAAAGTTCCGCCACAGCGCCCATTGCGTCAGCACGACCGTGAGCAGCAGCAGTTGATCCGCCCGCGCCTGGTGTGCATCGAGCGCTACGACCGGACACACGGCCAGCCCTGCCGCGGCAAGAAACGACGCGAGGCGACACGTCATGGATCTGGCAAGCCCCCACGTGGCCAGCACGGCGCCGATCGCGCACAGCACACCGGGGATCCGGTACATCCAGATGGCGTCGCGGCGCGGGTCGCCCGCGGTGAAGACCGCCGCGCTCGCCGCCTGCAGCCAATACACAAGCGGCGGCTTGTTCAGTCGAGCCTTTTCCTGCACGTACGGGATCGCCAGGCCGCCCGAGTGCATCGCGGGCAGACGCGAAGACTCCGGCAGCGCCACGCTCTCGAACATCTGGCGGCTGGCCTGGGCGAAGCGAGATTCGTCCCGATCGATCGGCGGGATCGTGAAGAGGCCGGGCAGGTATGCCGCGAGGCAGAGGACGATCAGGGCCGCCCCAGCCCATGGCGAGCGTGCGAGGCGCGCAAATGCCCCGCCCGGAGCGCCATCGCGAGGATGAAGGTCCGCTTCCAAGAGGACAATGGAAGGCGCTTGACCGCCGGTCCGCTCCCAATGTCAGAATCCGCGCAAGGTGCCGGTCAACAATCGTCCATCGATGGAACCCGGGCCGACGGCAAGCACATCCGCGCAGAATTCGACGTCACGGGCCGCCGGGCCTTCGATTCTCGGGCCGTTCGCCCTGATCGCGGCCGGGCTCTGCCTCATCCCCCTCGACGGCATCGCGCGAACCTGGCCCCGGTCTATCTCCGTCAACGGCGATTTCAAGCGCGAACTCGAAATGCTGCAGCAGTTCGGCGACCTGGCGACCACGATCATCGCCATCCTCATCGTCCTGCTGCTCGACCCCGCCGAAACCGCGATAAAAGTGCGACGGATCTGCGACTGGGTCGGAGCGGCGCTCGCCTCCGGGTTGCTCGCCCACGCCCTCAAGGTCCTCATCGGACGCCCGCGCCCGCTCTTCGCCGATCCACTCCACGCCACCGGCCCCGTCGGAAAGTACCCCGTCGAACTCAAGGACGGCAGCGTTGCACTCATCCACTCCTGGGACTATTCAAGCGGCGTCGCGAACGACCTCTGGTCGATGCCCAGCAGCCACGCCATGGCCGCCGCGTGCATGGCCACAGTTCTCACCGCGCTCTACCCGCGCCTCCGCTGGCTCGCCGTGGCGATCGTCGGAATAGTCTGCCTGGCGCGCGTGCTGCTGCAGGCGCATTACCCGAGCGACGTCTTCGTCGGCGCCGGCCTGGGCTGGTGGATCGCGTCGGCCGCGATGACCGGCCGTTGGGGCTCCCGAATCGCCGGCCTCGCGCTCCCCCTCCCCGTCCGAGCCGCTGACAACGCCGCGATCGGTTCCTAGACTTGCCCCCTTCTCCGGAGAGGTGTCCGAGCGGCTGAAGGAGCAGCACTGGAAATGCTGTATACGCGCAAGTGTATCGGGGGTTCGAATCCCCCCCTCTCCGCTTCCGAGGCAACGTCCGGCGAAACGACGCCGCCTCACCGCGCACTCGCCGCGATTGCAGTCGGAACCGGCTTCGATCCGGTGCGGCCCCGACGCGACGCTCCGCCAGAGGCGCCGGGTCTTCTCCGCAGCGGCCACCTCCCGCGTTCTCTTAAGAGCGGAATTCAATATGAGGGAAATTTCCCGGCCGGTGTCCGGCACCCGGCCGACCCAGAATCCGCCGTGAGCATCCGGCCTCGCCCGTGGTAAGTCGCAATTTTGGGTTCTTCATGCCGGCGCGGCTTCTCGATTCCTATGAAGCCTTCGGGCTCATGAATCCAGCGCACACTTCGCGAAGATAGACTGCACGGCAGGAAGATCCCAGGAGCGACCAAAATGAACCCGGCTCTGCGAACTACTCCTCGGTCGGCGCGACCAAACCCCACCCCCGCCGGCGACGCCGCGATCGGCGAGACCTACCGCCGGCATCTGGTGCTCGACGCGGTCATCGACGAAGCCTCCGCCGATACCCGCCGGCGCTACGAGGCGCTCGCCCGCACCCTCCGCGACCTTATCGCCCCGCGCTGGCTCCACACCCACGAGGCTCACACTCGCGCAAACGCCAAGCGAGTCTGCTATCTCTCGATGGAGTTCCTCCTCGGCCGCTCGCTCGTAAACAACATCAGCAATCTCGGCGCCGAACGCCTCGTCTCCGACTGCCTCGGCCCCGACGCCGCACGCGACTTTCTCGCCATCGTCGAATCCGAGCCCGACGCCGGACTCGGCAACGGCGGCCTGGGCCGACTCGCCGCCTGCTTCCTCGAATCGCTCGCCACGCTCGACATCCCAGCCTTCGGCTACGGACTGCGTTACGAATACGGCATCTTCCATCAGTCCATCCAGAACGGTTACCAGGTCGAGCACGCCGACCGCTGGCTCGCCCGCGCCGACCCGTGGGAAGTCGCCCGACCCGAGGAAGCCGTCCCGATCCTGATCGGCTGCTCCTTCAAGCTCGACGGCGGCACACTCCGCGTCGACACCGGCGCGCCCTCGCTCCTCCTGGGCGTTCCCTTCGATCGCCCGATCGTCGGCTTCGGCGCACGCACCGTCAACACCCTCCGCCTGTGGGAGGCATCTCCGCCCGACGAATTCAACTTCCGCGGCTTCAGTTCCGGCGATTTCGTCGGCGCCATCCTCGATCGCATGGTCGCCGAGACATTCACCCGCGTCCTTTACCCCGACGACTCCACCGTCGCCGGCCAGGCGCTGCGGTTCATGCAGGAGTATTTCCTGGTTTCCTGCTCGATCGCCGACATTGTCCGGCGCTTCCGGGCTAAGAACTCCGACTGGATGGACCTGCCCCAGAGGGCCGCCGTGCAGCTCAACGACACGCACCCGGCCATGGCCGTCGCGGAACTCATGCGCGTCCTGCTCGACGACGCACAGCTCAACTGGGACGAGGCCTTCGACGTCACCCGACGCACCCTCGGATACACCAACCACACGCTCCTCCCCGAAGCCCTCGAGAAATGGCCCGTCGCGTTCTTCGAGCTCATCTGCCCGCGCCTTCTCGAGATCATCTACGAGATCAACCACCGGTTCCTCGCCGACGTCCGAACCCGGCACCCCGGCGATGACGACCGTGCCCGGCGCGTAAGCCTCATCGAAGAATCCGCACAGCGCCAGGTCCGCATGGCGCACCTCGCCGTCGTCGGCACGCACAGCACCAACGGCGTGGCCAAGATCCATTCCGACCTTCTGCGCACCCATCTCCTGGCCGATTTCGCAGAGCTTTTCCCGACCCGTTTCAACAACAAGACCAACGGTGTCACACCCCGGCGCTGGCTCCTCCAGGCAAATCCCGAACTCGCCGCTCTCATCACCGAGTCGATCGGCGACGGATGGCCGTTCGATCTGCAGCGCCTCAGGCAGCTGGCCCCCCTTGCCCGCGACGCCGCGTTCCGCGAGCGCTTCCGCAAGGCAAAGCGCGACGCCAAGCTCCGGTTCGGCGACTGGCTGAAAGCCACGACCGGACAGGAAGTCGACCCCGACTCGATCTTCGATTCTCAGGTCAAGCGCATCCACGAGTACAAGCGTCAGCTCCTGAACGCCCTCCACATCGTGATCCTCTACAACCGCCTGCGCGCCAACCCCAAACTCAACGCCCCCGCCCGCACCTTCTTCTTCGCCGGCAAGGCCGCACCCGCCTACCACCTCGCCAAGCTCATCATCAAGCTGATCAACAGCATCGGCGCGACGATCAACGCCGACCCGGCCGTGCGAAGTCGGCTCCGCGTCCTTTTCCTCCCCGATTACAGCGTCTCCCTCGCCCAGCGCCTGATCCCCGCGAGCGACGTCTCCGAGCAGATCTCCACCGCAGGACTCGAAGCCAGCGGCACCGGCAACATGAAGTTCATGATGAACGGCGCCCTCACCATCGGCACCCGCGACGGCGCCACCATCGAGATGGCCGAGGAATTGGGCGAACGCGATATCTTCCTCTTCGGCCTCACCGCCGACCAGGTCCGCGAGTCCGGCGCCTGGTACAGCCCGCGCTGGCACTACGACAACGATCCCGAAACCCGCGCCGCGATCGACCTCATCCGCTCCGGCCACTTCAATCCCGGCGAGCCCGGAATCTTCGCGCCCATCGTCGAGACACTCCTCGACCGCGGCGACCGCTACATGCACCTCGCCGATCTCAAGTCCTACACCCAGGCACACGAGAAACTCGCGACCCTCTACGCCGACCGCGATGCCTGGTCACGCGCCGCCATCGCCAACGTCGCCGCATCCGGCAGGTTCTCCAGCGATCGCACGATCAGGGAGTACGCCGCCGAGATCTGGGACGCTTCCCCCTGCCCTCCAGACTGATCACGCCGGCGCCGCGCTCTCTACAACCGCTCCAACCCGCTCTCCCGGACCCAGGCACTCCGCCCGTCCGCCAGCCGGATCTTCGCCCATCCCGCGCGGGTTTCCTCGATCCGCACTTCCAGCCCCGCACGCAGCGGCTCCTTGAAAGCAGGGTCATACAGGTCCGCCGGACCATTCCTGCCCAGAACGTTTGGCTGAACGATCACCGCCTCACGCTCGGCACGCGTCCCCAATTCGCGCGCCACCAGCGGCCCCGCGCTGAGCAGGCCCGCCAGCAGCATCAGCACCGGTATCCAAACCGGGATGCGCCGTGCAATCGTCATTTTCGCGATCCCCGCCACAAAGGCGCCGACATACAGCACGCACACGGCCAGCATAAGCAGCCGGGACGGGAAGTATGCCTCCGTGCGCCGCGCGCTCGACGCGAGAAACGAGCCGATGCGTTTCACCGTCCCCAGCACTCCACCCTCATCGGCCGCCGGGCCCGCCGGCGCCGCGCCGGGCGCAAGCGCTTCCGTGCCAGCCGCACGCCTCGCCGCAAGAAGCCCGCCCCGCACGTCCGCATCGAGCGGATCGATCGCCTGCGCCCGGCGATAGGCCGCTATCGCGCGCGGCAGGTCGCCCCCAAGTAGGCTCGCGTTCGCGATATTCGTCTCAAGCCTGACGTTGTGAATGCCCGACTTCGCCACCGCCCGCCACGCCCCCGCGGCATCGCGGAACAACGCCTCCGCCGCGCCACGATCCGTCTTTGCCTTCGCAAGCCCCGCACGGAACGCCTCGTTGCCGCTCTCGAACAACCTTTGAACATCGCTGCCGGATGGCGACACCGGAACTTCGCGAGCGGCGGGCGCAGGTCCGCCCTTTTCACTCGGCGCCTTCGCCACCGACTCGCCCAAAGCCGTCTTCTGCGGAGCGCCGCTCGTGTTGTCACTCTCGCCAGAGCCGAGAATGCTCACCGCGAGCGCCGCGACCGCGCCCAATCCCGCACTTCTCCAATTCAGTCGCCCACGCATGCTCATATCCGCCTTCACAGCCTCCCCAATTCGTTGATGAGCGCTCCAGCCCGCGACTTCGCCGCCCCCACGTCGATCGGCATCGAGTCGAACGCCGCCGCTTCGAGTTCCCCGAGCAGCGCACCCGCCATTTCCCCCACCTTCGCCGGCAGCGCCGACGCCCGCGCATCGCTCGCCGCCACTGCGATCGCATCAACTCCAAGAAACGGCCCGACCGCCCCTCGCACCGCCCGAAGAACTTCACCCGCGCTCGATGCTGCCCGCAATTCCCGCCTCGCCCCCGCCAGCGCCGCCCGCCTCGCCGCGACAACCGGATCTCGCGACCGCTTCCTGCCCGCCGCGATCGCAACTCCCGCCAACGCCAGGGGCGGCAGCGCAAAGAACGCAACGCCGGGCGCCGAGCCCGCAAACGCCAGCAGACTCACCCGCTGATTCACCAATGCGTCGAGCGACTCGGTGTTTGCCCCAACGCCGGCGGGAGCGTTCGTGAGCGTTGCCGGCCCGGCCGAAGGCAGCGGCAGCCCCGCCCCGCCCGGACGCATCGCATCCGCCGCCGTGATCTCCTTCGACGCCCGGACCTTCAGCGGAATCGGCTTGCTCGTCGCCACCGCGTACTTCCCGGTCTTTGTGTCGAAATACGGCAGCCGGATCGACGGGATCTCCGTCACCGACGCCGACTTCGGCCGGATCGTCGTTGTAAACGTCCGTTCCCCGCCCGCCATCGCCCCATTCACCGCCTCCCATCCTTCCGGCGCCGGCTTGAACGCGCTCTCGAACGCCGGCTGCAAGGCCAGATCCGGCGCCTTGATCGAATCCAGCGGCTCCGGACCGTTGATCGTCACCGTCAGCGGCACAGGGTCGCCGACATTCGCCTCCTCGTTGCCCGCCCGCGCCGAAAGCGAATACTCCCCGATCAGCCCCTCAAAGTCCGCGGGCTTCCCTTCCGTCGGGAGCGGCTTGACGTCCAGCGTCACCGCATTGCTCGTCACGATCGACCGCCTCGTCCGGCTCCGATCACTGAACATCGGATCAAAGAACGACGGCGGCCTCTGCCCCACCACCTCGTCCACCGCCACGCGATACGGCCCGACCTCGACCTTTCCCGCCTTCCGCGCCGTGATGATCAGGTCCACGTAGAAACTCGCTACCGCCCGCCCGTCCAGTGTTCCCTCCGATTGCGTGAACACCGCCTCACCGCCCAGGAACGAGACGATCTGGTACGGACCGCCCTGCTGCATCTGGCGCGATCGCGCCTGCACCGGCCGGGGATCCAGCGGCACCACGTCATAGTCCTGTCCCCCGTCCGGCCCGGTAAACGCGGCATTCCTCGCGTTCGCTCCCAGCGCCAATTCCAGCCGCACGCGCACCGGCTCACCCACGTACGCCGCCTTCTTCTGCGCCTCCAGCGTCAATTTGAAATTCGGATTGTCCTTCCCCTGCACCGCCGCAAACACCGTCCGCGGCACGCTTAGTTTCTTCCCGCCGACATCCAGTGTGAAAGCGTCCACCGCCATCGCTCCGGGCTTCACCGGCGTGATCTTCCATTGCATGACATACCGCTGCACCGACGTGTCCGTCGTGCGCCCGTTGATCGTCATGATCGAGCGGCTCGATTCGTCGTGGCCGCCCAGGAACTCCGCCGTGAACAAGTCCGATTTCGGCAGTGTCGGCGGATCAGCCTCCGTCACCCCATCGATGGCGATCTGATACAGCAGCGAGTCGCCCAACTGGATCGAGTCCGACGAGATCGCGACCGTCGCCGAAATCTCCTGCTTCTGCTGGCCGGCCGCGCTCAAGACAAGGCCGAAGACGCCGAGTGCAAACATCACCAGCCACCGCACGCCACGCGACAACCCAGACCGATCTGAGAATTGCAGGGTTTGATTGCTCATCACCAGTCCTTGTCCACCGGCTGCGGCTTCCCCTTGAGCGCCCGCAGCACCTGCTGCCGCGCCTCCCGCTGCTTGCGTTCCTTGTCCAGCAATTGCGACGCCGTGTCGTTGTACTTCGGCTTCTCCTCTTTGGCCTGGTCTTTCTTGTCCTTCTGCTCCGCCTCCGACTTCGCGGCCTCGTCCGCCGCCCTCTGCTCCGCCTCCGCGGCCTGATCGAGCAGCTCTGCGGCCTTCCGCTGGTGCTGCTCCGCCTCCTTGGGGTCGCCCTTTTCCAGCGACTGCGAGGCCGCCTGTTGCTCCTTGCGGGCCTCCTCCATCTTCTGCATCGCGTCCTTCGCGGCCTCTTCCTTCGACTTTTCCTTTTTCTCTTTCTCCGCCTGCGTTTCCTTGCTCACCTGCTCCTGGGCCTTGCCCGCTTCCTGCTTCTTCTCTTCCTTCGCCGCGGCGTCTTTCTGATCCTGCGCCTCTTTCGACTTGTCCGCCGCCTGTGACTGCTGCTGCGCCAGATCCTTCAGTTTGTCCGCATTCTCCTGGTGCTGCTGTGACTTGCTCTGCTTCGAATCCTTCCCGGATTGGTTCTGGTCCTGCTTCGAATCCTGCTTCTGGTCCGCTTTATCCTGGTCGTTCTTTTCCGATTCGCCCTTCTCGCTGGACTGGTCCCCATCTTTCTTCTGCTGATCTTTCTTCTGCTGGTCTTTTTTCTGTTGCTCCTGCTTCTGCTGTTCCTCCTGCTTCTCCTTCATCATCTTCCGCGCAATCTCGACATTCCGCGCCGCCTCCGCATCCCCCGGCTTCACGTCAAGCACCGACCGGAACGCACGTGCCGCGCTGTCCAACTGCGCGATCTCACGCGAGCCATCATCCGGCTTCTCTCCCTGGGCGGGTGGCGCCGCCGCCTGCTTCAGAAGCGCCTGCCCCAGGTTGAATCGTGCCCGCGCCGACAATTCAGGGTCGGTCGCGCCCAAATCCGCCTGCCTGAATTCCTCCGCCGCTTGCGCGTACTGCCCGGCCAGAAACTTCTCTCGCCCGCTGTTGTAGATCGCGTCCGCCGTCGGCCCGTGGGAAGGGGCAGGACCGGGCTTGGCACTCTCCGTCGCGGCCTTCGCTCCCGTCGCGGCAGCGCCCGACGCTCCCGGAGAGGTGGTCGGCGCAGGATTCTGTGCCCGTGCGCTCAGCGGCAGAACCAACGCTCCCAGAAGAACCGCCGCCGCGATCGGATTTCCTGACGCCGGCCGCACTCCGCGCGCCGCACGCCTGCGAACCATCGATCGCCCCCCCACCAACGGCTCAACCGCCAGGCAGATCGCTGCCAGCCCGAGAAAATATGGAAACAACTCCCGGTACGTCACGTTCGACTTGGTCTCCGTTTCCTTCCGCTCCGCGCTCCCGATCAGATCGTGATACACCCTGTCCAGGTCCATGGTTCCGGTCCCGACGTTCAGAAAAACGCCGCCCCCGCCGTTCTCGCCCGCCGCAGCCGATGCCGCCGACGCAATGCTCGCCAGCGTCGAACTGTCCATCCGGCTGTGCACCTTCCGCCCGTCGTGCTCGATGAATTTCTGCGAATTCCCTTCCTCCGAAGGAACCAGAGCACCCTCCAGTTCGCTCCCGATGCCGATCGCGATGATCCGCACGCCCATTTCCGCCGCTTTCTGCGCCGCCTGATCCGCGTAACTCCCCTGATCCTCGCCGTCGGTGATCAGCACAATGTCCTTGTACCGCCCCGGCCCCGGCTCGAGCACTTCACTCACCGTCTTGCGGATCGCATCCCCGATCAGCGTCCCGCCCCGTGGCACCGACGCCGGCGACAACTCATCCAGCGCCATCCGGAAATACCCGTAATCCAGCGTCAATGGGCACTTCACCACCGGCACGCCCGCAAACGCCACCAGCCCGACCCGATCCCCCTTCAGCGTGTTCACAAGGTCGTTGATCCACAGTTTCGCCCGCCCCAGCCGGCTCGGCACCGCATCCCGCGAGAGCATGCTCTTGGAGACATCCACAAGGAACACGATGTCCCGGCCACGCACCGTCACCGTCTCCTCGATAGGATCCGCCTGCGGCCGCGCAAGCGCCACCATGAGAGACGAGACCGCGATCATCGAGAGCATCACCTTCACGCCCGCCCGCACGCCCGAAGGCCGCGAGTCCTGCGGCGTCACGCCTTCAAACCTCTCGAGCGCCCGATGCCGCCGCAGAAACGCCAGCCAGAGCAAGAGCCCCACAACCGGCACCGCGATCAGCAGCAGGAGCGCCGCCGGCGATCCAAAACGCCACGGCGCCGCCGCTCCGAGCATCAGGATGGAATCGTCCCCGCTCACGCGATCCTCCTGAACGCCGTGTTCGCGAGCAGCAGTTCCAGCCCGACGAGCGCAAGAGCCGTGACCGCCAGCGGCATGAACAACTCCGTACGCCTCGAATGCTCCGTCGTGTCGATATGCGTCTTCTCCAGTTTGTCGATGGCGGCGTACGCGTTCTCGAGGGCCTTGGCCTCGCCCGCAGCAAAGTACGCACCGCCCGTTTCGTTCGCGATGCCCCGCAGCATCCGCTCGTCCACGTCGTTTCCACGGCGCATCCGCTGCTTTCCGAACGGGGTATCCACGGTCACGACGCGATCGCCCGCGCCCACCCCGATCGTGTAGATCCGAATCCCCCACTCCTTCGCCAGTTTCGCCGCGTCGTACGGCGAGACCTCGCCCGCGTTGTTCTGACCGTCCGTCATCAGCACGATGATCTTCGACTTGATCTGGAAATCCGGTTTCTTCCCGTTCACCGGCTTCTCACGTGCGACTTCCTCCTCCGCCCGTTTGAGACGCGCCGCCGCCAGCCCCAAGGCATCCCCGATCGCCGTCCCGTCCTCCGTCCGGTTTTCCACCGGCTTGAGTCTCAGCGCCGCATCGATCAGCGGCTGATGCACACGCGCCAATGGCGAGATCGTGTCCGCGTAGCGCGCAAACGCGATCAGCCCGATCATGTCCCCCTCCCGCCCGCGCAGGTTCTTTCCGTCCCCCTTCACAAAGTCGGTCAGCGCCTTCACCGCCACCTGGTTCTTGCTCACGTCCCCTTCCGCGTCCCCGATAGATTCGCCCATGCTCCCCGATCGGTCGTACACAATCTGGATCGCCAGACCCTCCGTCGAGGTCGTCGTCCACCCCGTCGAGGCCTGCGGCCGCGCCAGCGCGAACACAATCAGCGCCACCGCAACCAGCCGCAGCGCCAGAGGCAACCATCTCAACGCGATCCGCCACGTCACGCCCGCCAACTTCAATCCGCCCGTCCCCGGAAGCATCGCGACCTCACGACGCCGCACACCCAGCGATCCGATCACAACCGCCGGCAATGCCAGAAGAAGAAGCAGGAAGTACGGATACGCGAGCGTCATGCCGCACCCCCCTTCCGCCCCACGCTCGGCATCGCCAGGAGCGAAACCAGCACCGACGATCCGTTCTCAATCAGCGATTCCAACTCGCGGCCCGACACCGCCTCACCCGAAAACCGCGCCGCATCAAGGCGCTTCAGCAGCGCCGCGCCATCGCCCGCCACACCCGGGATTGAACCGCCCGCGGCCGAGAACCTCCCCGCCAACTCCTCCGTCGGAAGCACCGCCGCCGCCGGATCGATCCGATCGGCCAGCGCCATCCGCACCGCGCCGGCCAGTTCGTGACAAACGTCAGCCGCCCGTGCCGGCTCGAACCCGCCGCCCCGCAGTTTCGACACCCGCTCGATCTGCGCCTTGACCGGATCAGACGCGCTCCCCCTTCGCCGCCGCGCCCATACTCCGCCCGCAACGACAGTGGCGACGCCGCCGGCCCCAATCGCAATCCCTGTCCAAAACGCCGAGCGTTCGTTCGTCGCCGGAGGCGAATATGCGTCACGTATTGTCCCCGGATCGAGCGCCGCAGGTTCCTTGTTTTCTCCCGGCTTCGCCGGCGCCAGCAGCGACCGGACCGGCACGGTCACCGCCGCCGTCCTCGCCACGCCCGAAGCGCTCGGGTCCTTCCTTCTCCACCGGATTTCCAGCGCCGGCAGCGTGTAATCCCCCGGCAGAAACGGCTCCAGCGTGTACCGTCGCACCACCGTGGATTCCATCCCCTTCGGCCCCGCCTTCGCCAGTTCCGGTTCATCAACGACCGAAACCACCGTGAACTCCCCAAGTTTCCCCTCGGCCGTCGGCAGTTCCACCCGCACGCCCGAGGGCGCACTCACCTCGAGCCTCGCCACCAGCGATTCGGCCGCCGTCATCGATGCGCGATCCAGCGTCAGGGTCGCCGTGATCGGACCCGCCGTCACCCGCTGCGTCTGCGCCGCTTGCTGCTCCGGCGCGCCCTGCGCGATCGGAGCACGGCCCGCCGCAAGCAGCGCGCCGATCGCCATCAACGATGACAGGCCGATTCGCCTCATGTTCCGCGACGCCGCTCCCTGAACTGGAAATACCGCACCAGGTCGTTGATGAACGGCCGCTCCGTCGAAAGCACGACCCGATCCGTCTCCGTCCTTCCGAACAACTTCGACAACTCCGCGTCCCGCCGCGCCGCCGCCGCGGCATACTCCTCCCGCACCCGGCGCGACGCCGTATCAATTAATCTCCGCTCCCCCGTCTCCGGATCGACGCTCTCGACCAGCCCCACGTTCGGCAGCGTCCGCTCCCGCGGATCGGTGATCTGCATCGCGATCACCTCCTGCTTCCGCGCGAGCAACCGCAGCGCCGTCTCAAACGGCGAAGAGCCGCCCGGCGCCAGGAAGTCCGAAATCACAAACACCGTCCCCCGCCGCGGCAGCATGTGCCCCAAATGCATCAGCGCCTTCCCGATGTCCGTCCCGCGCGACTCGGGCTCAAAGCTCAGAAGTTCCCGCATCAGCCGCAGCGTGTGCACCTTCCCCTTCCCCGGCGGCACAAACAGCTCGATGTCGTCCGTGAACAGGCACAGCCCCACCCGATCGTGATTCGAACCCGCCGTCATGGCCAGCACCGCCGCCGTTTCGATCGCGATCCGGCTCTTGAGCCGCGCATTCCGCGCCGTCGCCGACGAAAATTCTCCCGACGCCGACAGATCCACCGCCAGAAAAACCGTCAACTCGCGCTCTTCCACGAACCGCTTGATAAACGTCTTCCCCGCCCGCGCCGTCACATTCCAGTCAATCGTCCGCACATCGTCGCCCGGCTCATACTCCCGCACATCCGCGAACTCGATCCCGCGCCCCTTAAACGCGGTGTGGTACTCGCCGGCAAAGAAGCCCTCGACCCGCCTCCGGGTCCGGACCTGCAACCGACGCACTTCCTTCATCAATTCCTGCGACAGCATGACTTTCTCTGAAGCCCCCTCCCTGAGGGAGGGGGTTGGGGGAAGGGTTTCTCTTCACCGCACCAACACCCGGTAGTTCGCTTCGCCCTACGGCACCGGAATGTGATCAAAGATCCTCTGCACAATCTGATCCGTATCAATGTCCTCCGCCTGCGCCTCGTAGCTCGCGATCACACGATGCCGCAGCACATCAAGCCCCACCGACTTCACATCCGCCGGCGTCACGAACCCGCGCCCCTGGATGAGCGCGTTCGCCTTCGCCGCGATCGCCAGGCTGATGCTCGCCCGGGGAGACGCCCCGAACTCGATCAGCCGCTCCAGATCCAGATTGAACTCCTTCGGCCTGCGGCTGGCATGCACCACCGTCACGATGTAGTCCTTGATCCGATCATCCAGCCGAACCTGATCGACAAGCTTGCGCGCCGCGTCGATCTGCTCGAGCCCCACCACCGGCTCCACCGCCGTCTGCGGCCGCGTCGTCGCCATCCGATCCACGATCGCCCGTTCCTCCGCCCGGCTCGGATACGTGATCTTCACCTTCAGCATGAACCGATCCACCTGCGCCTCCGGCAGCGGATACGTCCCCTCCTGCTCGATCGGATTCTGCGTCGCCAGCACCAGGAACGGCTGATCGAGCGGGTATGTCGCGTCCCCGATGGTCACCCGCTTCTCCTGCATCGCCTCCAGGAGCGCCGACTGCACCTTTGCAGGCGCGCGATTGATCTCGTCCGCCAGCACGATGTTCGCGAAGATCGGCCCCTTGCGAGGCGAGAACGTTCCGTCGCGCGGGCTGTAGATCAGCGTGCCGATCAGGTCCGCCGGCAAGAGATCCGGCGTGAACTGGATCCGCGCAAACTTCGCATGGATCGCCCGCGCCAGTGAGTTCACCGCCAGCGTTTTCGCCAGCCCCGGCACGCCCTCGAGCAGCACGTGCCCGCCCGTCAGCAGCCCGAGCACCAGCCGCTCCACCATCGGCCTCTGCCCGATCACCACCGTCTCGACCGCCGTGAGCAGTCGATTGATCGTCTCCGAAGCCGTCCGAATCTGCGATTCAAGTTCAGAGTTGCTCATGCGTTTATCCATCTACTCCCGGCTCCCAACGGCCGGAAAACACGAAGCGTAATTGGCGGGTTCGGGGACGGCAATCCCCTGTAAGAAGGATGCGTCCTGAAGCCGTTTCCGCCGCCCAAAGGTTCGAACAAACCCCCCGCCGACAACATACTCGATCCGGGCGGGCCGTTCCTCCGCCGGAGTGACGGCGCGCGCCGATCCCGGTCACCGCTTCGCGCGAAAAAGCGCCACACACGCGCTGTTCGCGTGCAGGAACGCGTCCAGCCCCACCGGCCCGATCTCCCCCGCCGCAAAGAACCCCGCGAGAGGAAAGCCCGTCCCCGCAGGGATCGACGACGGAGTGATCATCGCTCCCGGCTTGGCCAATTGCTCTCCCGCCGTCAACTGCCCGAACGCGCGAGAGATCGCCCCCGCATCATGATTCCTGTCCGAAAACAGCCGCGTCCCCCGCCCGTTGCACGTCACCAGCAGCGCGCCCGCGGGCGTGTCGTACAGCCGCTGCGAATCAAGCAAAAGCCCGAGATCCTGGCTCGCCGTCTCCGCATCGCGCACATGGAACTGCACCGTCTGACCCGCGCGCACAAAGTCGCCGATGGCGATCGAGCCCGATGTCGGATCCTCTCCCGTCACCGCTCGAATCAGAAAATCATTCCGCCCAAACCGGTCTTTGTACTCGTTGATCACCCGCCCAAGAAACAGCCCCGCCGAAAGCGCCCCGCGGTCCGACGGCGTCATCGCCGAGACCACTTCCTTCATCACCTCGCGCGCCGGCTTGCCCCCCAGTTGCATGATCAGGTTGTTCTTCGCCTTCGTGATCACGAACGTCTGCCCCACGGCGCGGCAGCCTTGGCTCACCAGCGTGTCCACCTCGACGGCACCCGAAAGCGTCACGCCCACCGCTCCAAACCGCGCGACCCGATCGTCTAAAAAGAGCGCATTGCCCCCGGGCGCCCGGGCCGCCGACGCCAGCCCGCCAAACACCCGCCCCGCCGGCAACCCGTCCGGCCCGGCACGACGAGCCCGGTTCAGCGCGGGAATCAACTGAAGCGTCGGAATGCTGAACGGGTCCGCAAAGATGAACGTCGCCGCTGTGTCCGGCGCCGACCCGATCCCCCCGGCCAGCACTTCCACGTGTTCCGGCTCCTTGGCATTCAGCGGCGGGAACGAATCCGACGTGAACGCACACAGCCGCACCCCCGGCAAGGACATCGCCAGGATCGAGATCCCCGGCGTCCGCTCCAGCTCCACCCCGCCCGCCAGGACCGACTCGGCAGACACTCCCAGGGCATGCACCGGCCTCAGAATGTCCCGTACCACACTTGAAATCGCCGGCGCCTGCTCCGCGTGGTGCCCCGTGAAGAACACCAGCGCCAAATCGCACCCCCCGGCCCCCAACTGCGCCAGGCAGTCCTCGCTCGCCGCACGCACCGCGCCCCCCGTCTCCGGCTGGGCGGACAGGGCAGCGGCACAACGAATGACGGCGGGCTTGCGATTCATCCGCTCTACGCTAGGACCCCGTTTTCACGCGTTTTCAGGCCCCAACCGCCCCAAAAACCGCTTTGGAAAAACACGATTTGTTGCTATACTTTTCCCGATTGCATCCATTTCGACTGTCTGAATTGGGTGGTCTTGGGACCGTTTCGGATTCTGCCCGAGTGCCGGGAAGGGTTTCAAAGTCAGGGTTGGAGGCTCGGGCAGGATTCGAGAAACGGTATGAGGATTTACGTCGGCAATCTCCCCTTCAGCTGCACCGAAGATGAGCTGCGTACGCACTTCGGCGCCCACGGCTCCGTGACGTCCGCCGCGATCGTGATCGACCGCGAGACCGGCCGTCCCCGCGGCTTCGGCTTCGTCGAAATGGCAAACGACGAAGAAGCCCGCAAGGCCATTGCCGCAACCAACGGTCAACAGTTCGGCGGACGCCCCCTCGTCGTCAACGAGGCCAAACCCCGTGAAGCCGGCGCCGGCGGAGGCCGAGGCGGATTCGGCGGCGGCGGCGGACGCGGCGGATTTGGTGGCGGCGGCGGCGGACGCGGCGGATATGGCGGGGGGGGCGGGCGCGGCGGGGATCGCGGCGGGCGCGATCGGGGTGGGGATGGCGGCGGGTGGTAAGAGCGGGCGGTTCACGCACAATTGATTTTCGCGAGGCCCGGGTTGTCCCGGGCCTTTTCTTTGTGGGTCCTAGCGATGGTGCGTGCGGGGTGCTGATGGCCTTGCGAATCTCTTGTCGTGCCGAAGTTTGGGGGCTGATCGGCCGATAACTGGGTGGGAGATTCTCCGCGCATGCCGAGCCTTCAACAGCGTTCATCATCGAAAGCAATTCTGGTTGGAACGGCGCAGTCGCTCAGCCTGCTGGCGGACCAGTTGCGGCTGCTGCCTGACGCACCCGACGCGGCGGCGTTTGTTTCGGTCGAGCGGGCCGTCGAGGGGCTTTCCAATCTGGGCAATCTGGATGCGCTGAAGCGCGAGACGGGGGCGACGCTGGCGATTGTCTCTATTCCCGCAAGCATGGTGCGTGAAGCCGAGGTTGCGGTCGGTGCCTGCCGCCGGGTGGGGCTTGAGGTTCGGATCGTTCCACCGTTGAATGAGCTGCTCGAGGGTGCTTCGGATCGCCGCTTTGAGCGGTCGAACGCCGGCCTTGTTTCGCCACGGCGCGAAATTGATGTCACTGATCTGATCGGGCGGACGCCGTATGGCGTGGATCGGCGGGCGGTGGCGGGTGTGCTCACGGGGGCGCGGGTGCTGATCACGGGCGCGGGTGGGTCGATCGGGTCGGAGATCGCGCGGATCGCGGCGACGTTTCATCCGGGGCAACTGATTCTGATGGAGCGGAGCGAGAATGCGCTCTTTGAGATTGACCGGCAGATCGGACGGAAGTTTCCGGAGGTGCAGCGCCGGGCGCTATTGCATGACATTGCAGATGCGGACGCGACGATGCGCCACCTGATGGAACTCAGACCGGACGTTGTGTTCCACGCGGCGGCGCACAAGCATGTGCCTTTGATGGAAGATCACCCGGCGCACGCGCTGACGAACAACCTGTTCGGCACCAAGAGCGTGGCGGACGCGGCGTTGGCGGCGGGGGCGAAGCGGTTTGTGCTGATCAGCAGCGACAAGGCGGTCAACCCGACGAGCGTGATGGGCGCGACAAAGCGCCTCGCGGAGATGTACACGCAGGGGTTGCACCGGCAGGGTCGGGCGTCGATGCGGGGACGGATTGCGACGAGCTTCAGCATGGTGCGGTTCGGCAATGTGCTGGGGAGCGCGTGCAGCGTGCTGCCGATCTGGAGCACGCAGATCTCCGAGGGGGGGCCGATCACGGTGACCGATCCGCGGATGACGCGGTATTTCATGACGATCCACGAGGCCGCGATGCTGGTGATCCAGTCAGCCGCGATCGAGGCGGGCGAGGATGCGGCGATGTACGTGCTCGACATGGGCGAGCCTGTCCGGATCGTGGACCTGGCGGTGCGGTTCGCGCGGGCGCATGGGTTTGCGCCGAAGCTCACGGGCATCCCGGGCGATACTTCAGATCTTGACGCGGGACTTCCCGCGATGGAGATTGCGATCACGGGGAAGCGTCCGGGCGAAAAGATGCACGAGGAACTGTGCTATGCCGCGGAGCAGTTGAGGCCGACGCCGTTCCCGGGGATCAACGCCTGGGCGGGCGAGATGCGGGCGGATTTCAATCTGCCTGCGATGATCGCGGAGCTGGGCGCGGCGAGGTCTCTGACGGACAAGCAGGCGGTGGTGCGTGCAATCCGGAAGCATGTGCCGGAGATGCGGGCGGAAAGCGATGTCACGATCGAGGCGAGGCCGGCGATGCAGCCTCAACCTCTCGACAGGGCCGCGTGAGCCGGGGCATCATCCGCCGGTGTAGAACCCATCATCCCAGCTATTCGGATCGGCGAGGAATTCGGGCTTCACGATCGTGACGTGACCGTCAAAGAACGCGGCGTTGCTGCCGGCGATGGCTGTGTTTTTGGCGCCGTGGCGGGCGGGGTTGATGCGATAGTCGCCGGAGCCGGGGGTCAGGTGGCGGACCTTCCAGACGTCGTAGCACTGGCCGAGCGCCATGTCGGAGGTGCCGAGGGTCTTCCATCCTTTGTAGAGCAGATCGTCGGAATCGTCGGCGAGTTCGGACATGTAGGGCGTGGCGCTGGGCGTGCGGACGAACGTGATCGGAGTCGGGCCGCGGCGGAAGGCGGGGTCGATGGC
Organism: Phycisphaerales bacterium; assembly: GCA_044221315.1. Lineage (GTDB taxonomy): Bacteria > Planctomycetota > Phycisphaerae > Phycisphaerales > UBA1924 > JAFEBO01. The sequence goes on from JBGAPK010000025.1 coordinate 58,485, forward strand.
GCCGCGTTCGTCCACTTCGCCGGGTCTTGAGAAAGCGAAGCCGTTGCTCACGAAGTGGACGGGCTGATCGCCCAGCTTCACGGACGGGCAGCGGTAGTACGGCGCGGTCGCGAACTGATCGCCCACATCGAGATGCGGACCGGCGCGGTCGTCGAAGGTTGGGCGGAAGCCGATGTCCCAGGGGAGGTTTTTCCGCTCGGTTTCTTTGGTGGTGCCGAGCGTCCCTTCGCGGGGCACATAGTCCCGATTGCCGTTGGCGTAGAGGCCTGCCGCGACCTGGATCTGGCGGAGCACGCTCTGGCACTTGAGCGTGCGGCCGGACTCGCGGGCGCTGCCGAGCGCGGGCATCACGAGCGCGATGAGCAGGGCGATGACCGTGATGACGACGAGCAGCTCGACCAGCGTAAAGGCGCGGCGCATGGGAAGAGCTTAACACGGCGAGCCACGGTGGGAATGGCCGAAAGAAAGGGACGGGCAACGCCTGAATGCAGCAAAATGAGGATTGTGCGCAACGGCGCCCTCGCTGGCGCTTCGAGTTCGTAAAGGCGTTTAGACGTTAAAGAGGAAGTGGCAGACGTCCGCATCGTGCATGACGTAGTCCTTGCCCTCGATCCGCATCTTGCCGTGCTCTTTGATGGCCTTTTCGTTCTTGTACTTCTCGAGGTCGGCAACCGAGTAGATCTCGGCGCGGATGAAGCCGCGCTCGAAGTCGGTGTGGATGACGCCGGCGGCCTGCGGGGCGGTGGCGCCGATGGGCACCGTCCATGCGCGGATTTCCTTGGGGCCGGCGGTGTAGAAGGACTGGAGCCCGAGGAGCTTGTAGGCCGAACGGGCGAGGCGGTTGAGGGCGGGTTCGGCCATGCCCAGGGACTGGAGCATCTCGAGTCGATCGGCGTCGCTCATTTCCGAGAGTTCGCTCTCGATCTTGGCGCAGATGGGGACGCATTCGGCCCCCTCCTTCGCGGCGTGCGCCCGCACGCGCTGGGCGAGTTCGCCCTCACCGTTCACATCGTCCTCGTCCACGTTCATCACGTACAGGACTTTCTTGGAAGTGATGAGGTTGAGGGACTTCAGGCACTTCTGGTGGTCCACGTCGTCAAAGTGAATTGAGCGGGCGGTCTTGCCGGCGTCGAGAACGGGCTCGAGCTTCTTCAAGACCTCGAAGCGCACGATGGCCTCCTTGTCGCCGGACTTGGCCGCACGCTCGGCTTTGCCGACAGCGCCGGAAACGACTTCGAGATCGGCGAGGATCAGTTCGGTGTTGATGGTGTCGATATCGCGGAGCGGATCGACGGAACCCTCAACGTGGGTGATGTCTTCGCCGCCGGGGGCCTTCGTGAAGCAACGCACGACTTGGAGGACGGCCTCGGTCTCGCGGATGTGGGAGAGAAACTTGTTGCCCAGGCCGGCGCCCTCGCTGGCACCCTTGACGATGCCGGCGATATCGACAAGGCGGAGCATCGCGGGGATGACCTTCTGCGACTCGATGTGGGAGCGGATGATCTCGAGGCGAGGATCGGGGATCGGCACGACACCGACGTTGGGCTCGATGGTGGCGAAAGGGTAATTCGCGGCGAGCGCCCCCGCCTTGGTGAGGGCGTTAAAGAGGGTGCTTTTGCCGACGTTGGGAAGACCGACAATTCCTGCTTCCATGGGGAGGGAGGGTAGAACATCAGAGCAGCAGATTTGCGGATTGGCAGAGCAGCAGAGCAGCAGATAAAGGCGGGGCGGGCTGGCGGTCCGGGGGTGTTGCTGCTTTGCTGCGGCAATCGGCGAAAGCGGCGGTTTCGCAGCCCCATCTGCTGCTCTGCCAATCTGCCGCTCTGCTGCTCTATTATCTGTTCGACGCGTTCGTAGCTCAGCCTGGATAGAGCATCGGTCTTCGAAACCGAGGGTCGCAGGTTCAAATCCTGCCGAGCGTATTCGAGAGGACGGTGGCGTGCGGATCGCTGAGCGGGGCGGTGCCTGTTCTCGCCATTCCAATTGCAAGGATGCCGGTGTTTTTGTTGCTGCCTTGACGTCGCGTTCACGCCACTTCGGGTACTCTGAAGAGCGCCTGAAGAGCTTGGCAAGAGAACGAAGATGAGCACGGTTCATGATCTTGCGTACAAGGTGATGCGCCGCCACGGCGTGAACATGGTCTTTGGAAATCCGGGATCAAACGAACTGCCGTTCCTGAAAAACTTCCCGTCGGACTTTCAGTATTTCCTGGCGCTTCATGAAGGGACGGCCGTCGGGATGGCCGACGGCTATGCGCAGGCGACGGGCAAGCCGGCGGTTGTGAGCCTGCACTCTGCCGCGGGAACGGGCAACGGGATGGGTGCGCTTGCCAACGCGATTAGTTCTCACACGCCGCTGCTGATATTGGCTGGACAGCAGACGCGGGCGATGCTCGGGATCGAGCCGCTGCTGACGAATGTGGACGCCACGATGCTGGCGCGCCCGCTGGTGAAATGGAGCTACGAACCGGCGAGTGCCAGGGATGTTCCGCTCGCGATAAACCGCGCCCTGCACCTGGCAACGCTGGCGCCCGCCGGGCCGGTTTTCCTTTCCGTGCCCTACGACGACTGGGCGGCGGAGGCGGATCGGCAATCCGAACTCCTGCTCGAGCGAGAGGTGCACGCGGTCGCATCGCTGGACGCGGATTCGCTTGAATTGCTGGTTCGTCGATTGAACGACGCGAAGAATCCTGCGCTGGTGTTCGGCGCGGACGTGGACGCGGTGCGTGCGAGCGACTTTGCGGTGCAGCTTGCGGAGAAGCTGCGGGCGCCGGCCTGGATTGCGCCCTCCATCGGGCGGTGCCCGTTTCCGAACACCCATCCCTGCTTTCGCGGTCCTCTTCCCGCGGCGATCGCGGGAATATCGGCGGCGTTGGCGGGTCATGATCTGATCGCCGTTTTCGGCGCCCCTGTTTTTCGCTATCACCAATTCGAGCCCGGTGCCTATCTGCCGAAGGGCGCCAAACTCATGGCGATTGTGGCCGATCCGCAGGAAGCGGCGCGCGCGCCGATGGGAGACGCGATCGTCGGCGATGTTCGCGCGATTTTGAAAGCTCTGGCCTCTCGCGTACGACAAGCCGATCGACCGATGCCCGGCCCGCTGCCGCGGCCTACCCGTGCGCCCGTGGGGGCGGGGCCGCTCACGCCTGAGGCCGTGTTTGACGTCATTAACGAGGTTTCGCCGCGGGATGCGGTGTATGTGAATGAAGCGCCGTCCACAACACAGTCGCTTTGGGATCGATTGCGGCTGGAACGGCAGGGAAGCTACTACTTCGGGAGCGCGGGCGGGCTGGGATTCGGGATGCCCGCGGCGTTAGGAGTGCAGCTGGCGGACCCCTCGCGCCGCGTGATCGCGATCATCGGTGACGGCTCGGCGAATTACAGCATCACGGCTTTGTGGTCGGCGGCGCGATACGGGCTTCCGGTCATTTTCGTGATCCTTCGGAACGGGACGTACGGCGCCCTGCGCTGGTTTGCGGATGTGCTCAAGGTCGGCGATGTGCCGGGCCTGGATGTTCCGGGGATCGATTTCGTTTCGCTCGCGAAGGGATACGGCGTGCGTGCGGCCGCTGTCCGAACCGACGAAGAGTTGAAGAAGGGGCTCGTGAACGCGTTGGCGGCGAAGGAACCGTGGCTGATCGAGGTCCCAACCACGATTGAAGGTGAAGCGTAACGGATAACCGGACAGGCGTCATCGGATAGGCGCCCGGCGAGAGGTGTCGTAGAACCGAGCGATCACCTTATGATTCCCCAGTGCGCCCGTAGCTCAGTTGGATAGA
>JBGAPK010000026.1:0-61422 GCA_044221315.1 Phycisphaerales bacterium
GTGCATCATGATCCCGGTGAACGACGGTTGGCGATCGTGGAACGGATTCTCGTTCTCGGCCGGAACATCCGAATAGACCGGCCCCGCGCACGGCACGAGGTACAGAGTCCCCGGGCTCCCCCACGCCGGGGCCATCCACGCGGGCTGGTCGATCGCCTCGAGCAGCGGCCCGTTCACTCCCACCCGCCGGAACTGCCACGCCGCGCCCGTCGGCTGCGGGATTCCCTCGCGGATCGGCCCGGTCGCCTTGTACCCGGCCACCAGATCGGTGCTCACCGCGCCGCACTGACCGAAGGCCGAGCCCGAGCCCAGCGCCGCCGCGGCCCCGCACGCAAGGACAACCGATCGCACGAACACTTTGTCAGGCTTCGCTGCCAACATATCAAGACTCCGGAAGGAGCGGCGAGCATACCTCGAATACCGCGTGCGACCAAGGGAATTCTGCGATCCGGCCGCCGGGTTCTGGCCTCGGGGAGCGGCCGTGATAGTCTTTCCGTCCCGCAGGAGTTTCGCCGTGCAATTGGTCCGTGCAATGTCGGTTTGTGTACTGGCGCTTGCCGCAGTCGCGCTTTCCGGGTGTCTCTACCCAGAGGGGATGCTCGGCGGCTCCCGGCCAGCCCCGCCCCCGCCAAGGGCCACCGCCCCCGTCGATCGGACCAAATACCCGATCACAATGGACGAACTCGATGAACTCACCTACGCCTACGCCGACACCTACATGACCCTGATGGCCTCGGCCTGCGACCAGATCGTCCGCGATTCGGATAATCCGGAAATCCGCGCCGATGCCGAGCACCTGAAGCTCGTCTCGGGCCTTTCGATCTACGACATCGTGACATCGGGCGACCCGTTCCAGCAATTGCTCGACCTGACCACCACCGTCTGTCTCCAGCACCGCCTCTGGGTGACCGAGGGCAAGGCTGAGAAGACGCTTGGCCCCAATGGCGGCAAAGTGCTCAACTTCGCCCTCACCCGCCTGCGCGACGAAATCCTCGATCTCGACCGGCGCGTGCTGAAGGAGGAGCAGGTCCAGACCCTGCTCGACGCCGTCGCCGACTGGCGGAGCAAAAACCCCGACGTGCGGAGCGTCGCCCTCGTCCGCTTCAGCGACGCCGCCTCGACGTACGAAGAGGCGGAACTCGCCGCCGTCCCCCACGGCACGGGCTTCCTCGCCCCGGTCTCCGACGCCGTTGAATCCATCGAAAAGGCGCGGCGGCTCGGCGAGAACACCTTCGCCTTTGCCAAGCGCCTGCCGCTGATCATGGGCTGGCAGTTCGATGATTCGCTAAGCCGGCTCTTCCTCAAGCCCGAGATGAAGGACGCCCTCGCCAGTCTCAAAGCCGGCGGCGAAGGGCTGAAACAACTCGGCGAAGAGGTCGGAAAACTCCCCGCCGATCTCCGCGCCGAGCGCGAAGCCTTTTTCACCGATATCGAGCATCGGCAGGCCGCGTTCGACGCGTCTCTTAGGCACCTTGAAGAAGCCGCGGCATCCGGCACAAAACTCGCCACGACGCTGAAGGAAGTCGTCGCGTCGTCGGGCCCACTCTCCGAACAGCTCGGCAAGTCGGCCGATTCACTCCGGCAGGCGTTCCAGAACGCCGACGAATTCGCGAGCAAACTGCAGGCGATCGAAAAGGCCGGCGAGGTTTTCGACGGCAGGGGTGTTTCGGTCGCGGCCGAACGAATCTCCGCCGCCGCCGCCGAACTCACGAAGACCCTGCAGTCGGCCGAGGCGCTGCTCAAGTCCGAAGCCTGGACCAAGGGCATCTCCCAGTTCGACGGCCTGACCGAAAAGCGCATGCTCGAGGCCCACGCCGCCGGAGCCGACCTCACCGACCGCATCTTCTGGCGCACCCTGATCGCCATCGGCGCGCTCCTGGCCGCCGCGATCATCTATCGAACCTATTCGGTGTGGCTCACCCGCCGAGCCTGAACGGAGCCGCTCGCGCGAGCGAGAGGCCGCCCGACGTTTCGTTCCCGTCACGGCGCCGTCCGGATCCGCTCCTCGATCGCCCTGAGCGTCGCCTCGAACTCCGGCTCGGTGTCGCGACGGTTCTCGATCGCCTTCACCGCGTGCATCACAGTTGTGTGATCCCGCCCGCCGAAGTAGCCGCCGATCTCTTCGAGCGAGAGCCGCGTCATCCGGCGCGCAAAGAACATGCACGCCTGCCGCGGCATCGTCACGCTTCGGGGCCGCTTCTTGCTCTGGAGATCGGCCAGGCGGATGCGGAAGTAATCGGTCACCGCCGTGATGATCTGCTGGATGCTGGGTTCGGGCACCGCCTCGGGCGCTGTATCGCCCAGCGATCCCTTCACCAGGTTCAGGTCGATCGGCCGGTTCTCAACGCTCGCCAGGATCTGCAGGCGTGTGATCGCGCCCTCGAGTTCGCGGATGTTGGTGTTGATCCGCGCCGCGATGAAGCAGGCGCAATCGTCCGGCAGTTCCAGCCCGCGCACCTTGGCCTTGGTCTTGAGGATTGCCACCCGCGTCTCGTAGCAGGGCGGGTCGATCTTCGCGACCAGGCCCCACTTGAACCGGCTTACCAGACGCTCTTCGAGGTCCGGGATCTCCTCGGGCGCCGCGTCCGAAGAAAGCAGGATCTGCTTGCCCGCCTGGTACAACGTGTTGAACGTGTGGAAGAACTCTTCCTGCGTCCGATTGCGCGATGCGAGGAAGTGGATGTCGTCCACCACCAGCACGTCTACGTCGCGGTAGCGATGCCGGAAGTTACTCATCTGCCCCGTCTGCACGCTCTCCATGAACTGCGTCATGAAGCCCTCGCACGAGACGTAGTAGACGCGTGCCGCCGGGTTGTGATCGAGGATCCTGAGGCACGCCGCCTGGAGCAGGTGCGTCTTGCCGAGCCCCACGCCCCCGTGGATGAACAGAGGGTTGTACTGGCGCCCCTGGCTCTCGCCGACCGCCAGCGCCGCCGCGTGCGCTAAGCGGTTCCCCGGTCCGACGACGAAGTTCTCGAACGAGTAATCCGGATTGATGACCAGAGCATCATCCCGGCGCTCGCCGCTCTCGATCACGATGCGGCTCGCGGGCACCGCCCGGATCGGCACCGTCGCGATCGCCTTGACCTCAACCAGCGGCCGCTCACCTCCCGCGGGCGCCTCGGGCGCGACTTCGGCGCCCGCCGGCTCAACCGACGGCGGGAGATCCGCGGGCGCATAGGGATCGATGTCAACCGGCCCCGTCCCCGCGCCGAGCGTCACGCCCGGCGCGACCATCGCGCTCTCCGCCTCGACCGGGTCGGTCTGCCGCGATCCGGCCGTATCGCCAAGGTCTTCGTCCGGTCCGAGGAACCGGATCGAGAGCAATCGCCCCGAGACTGTTCTCACCGCGTCGTTGAACGCGTCGGCGCACGTCCGCTTCAGATAATCCCGGTGGATGTTCGATTGGGCCCGCAGGTTCAACGTCCCCGTCGCCATCCCGATGACGTCGAGGTGCTCGAACCACTGGCGGCAGATCGCCGGATGCCCCCGACGCAGATGTTCGAGCATCTGCTGCCAGAGCAACCGATCCGGGCTGACAGCGACGCGTCGCGACATCGGCGAATTCCGCCTCGAAGGCGCCGGCTCGGGACGACGCAGTCCGCCCCCCGTCGGCGCCGCCGCGTGCGGAGCGTGAGGAGCGTGGGGGGCGTTCTCCGCGTGCGATGTCGAGCCCGATCCGATCGGCGTGCTCACGGATGACCTCGTGCGCGTGCAGTGACGCGTGGAATGACTGATGACTGTGGAGAGAAACGGGAAGAAGAACCGGACCCAGGTCCAAAGCGTGCGGTAGCGTACCCGGTCCGAATCCCCCGACAAGACCACCCCATCGGGAGAGAGATCGGACGGGGGCCAAACGTACCGCCGCCGCCCTGCCCTGTCAACTCGCGTGCCCTGCGCGCTCGGTCCGGATCGCGGTGTTCTGTCGGGGTGAATCCGGATTTCTCTTCGGCGCAGTACAGTTTTCCGTGCCCCGATTCCTCGCCATGCTCTCGCGCCCAAGCGTCACGGGCGTGCTGCTCGTGCTCCTCATCTATTCATTGTGGCGCGTCCCATCGGCGGACACAAGCGAGTGTTCGGTCACCGGCTGGACTCTGCCGGGGCTCAAGGTCGGGACCGCCGAACGGATTTCGCCCGTTTCGGTCTACCTGATCCGCGAAAAAAATTTCTACCGCGTTGAGGACACCGACCGGCGAAGCTCGCAGGGCCTCATCGACGCCGTGCAACGAAATCCCGACGATGTGGTCGTCGCCCACCTCTTCTACCAGAGGGTCGCGCACGGGCTCTACGACGTCACCAGCTTCACAAACAAGTACGAACTCGAACTCCGCCCGATCAGCGCCCTCACGCTTCTCCCGGATGAAGCCTCCCGTGCCAGGACTGCCTTCATTGGCTGGCTCGAATCCAAGGACGGTGGCAACCGCCCCGGCGCCGCCGACATCCTCCGCGGCACAGCTCCCCAATCCGCCCGCCCCAACTGGCCCGGCATTATCAATACCGTGTTGGCCGCCGCGGGTTGGCTGCTGTTCGTGCTCTCGCTCGGATGGGTCCCCGGCGCTCTCCGCGCCCGGCGCTCGCGGCGCAACGCCCGCGCTCTTCAGGAAGGCCGCTGCCCACGCTGCGGCTACGAGGTTTACGGGCTGCGCGGCGGCGTCTGTCCCGAGTGCGGCAGGGTACTCGCCTGATCCCCTTCGGCGAACTGGGTGGCACCGGGCTTCTGCCCGGCGCCTCCTTCTTTAACAGGCGTCACCGCCCGGATCGCCTGCTCCGCGATCATGTACAGGATGTAGAGCACCCCGATCAGCATCGCGGCGCTCACCACGGTCACCCACAGAGGAGTGTGCCGGATCAGGCTCACGATGCTCGGCTGCCCCTGCTGGGCTCCCAGCGCCGCAAAGAGGCAGGTAATCGCCGTCCGCGGCGCCATCCCGATTGCCGTCCCGAGCACATAGGGTGCGAATTTCACGCCCGACGAGGCCAGCACCAGATTTGTTATCGCGAACGGTGAATTTGGAGGGATTCGGATGAGTGTCACGATCGCCAATGTTCTCCCGAATCCATGACCGACCAGCGCATCGGCCGCGGCCCGCGCCTTGGGGTTGGATTGCAGGATCTCCTCGACCTTGTGCTTGCTGACGCGCTTGGAGATGAAGTAACCAACGACCGACCCACCCACAAACCCGATCATCGCTCCCGGGAACCCCCACAAGAAGCCGAACACCCAGCCCCCGAGCAGTGATTGCCCGTACGTGGGCAGGAATCCAACGCCCGCCGAGACGACAAAGAGCCCAACATACGCCAGCCACCCGATCGGCCCGAGCCCGCGCAGCCAGATCGAGATCGGCCCGAGATACCACACAAGCAGGATCCCGAGCACGCCCGGGCTGATCGTCCATAGAAGCCCCAGGACCGCCGTCGGCCCCATCTGCTTCAGCAGGTCCCAGGTCTTGTGGATCCGCTCCCGGCCGATCTCATTCACGATCCCGATCGACGCCAGGCTCGCCCCGACCAGCGCCACCGCCAGAAAGATCAGCGTCTCATCCGGCTGCAGGATCATGTCCGCGAACTGATCCTGGAACGAAGTGGTTGCCTTCTTCCAGATCAAGAGCACCACGAACAGCGGCAGATAGATCGCCAGGCCGATCCGCCCGATCCAGCGCAGAACAGGGTGTGGGTCGGCCGGCGCAGCCTCGGACGGCGCGACCGGGGGCGATTGTGGCTGCGTCAACGGGGGCGAGGGGGGTGGGGCGGGGATGTCGATTCGAGTTTCCGCCAAGGTTCGAGGGTAGTTCTTCGGAATCAGGTATGCCGCCCTTGCACTACGCACCCCGTCTTTGAGGGTTCATGCCGCCCGATCGCCGCCCGGGCTGTTCTAATGTTGTTCCCTTCCGAATGAACCCCACCAACCCCACCAACCCCACCAATCCACCGCAGCCGCCCGCGAATGCCGAGCAGCCCACCGGCCTTGAACACCAGCGCCGCGCCAACCGCGAGGAAGTGCGCAAACTCGGCCAGAATCCCTACGGCTCGCGCACCGACGGCCTGCTGACCCTTGCTCAGGCCCGTGCCGCCTACGACGAGACCGCCGCCACGGAATTCAACGCCAAGGGCAAGGAGCCCGGATACAAGGACAACCGCCCTCGCGTCTCTGTCGCCGGGCGCACCATGCTCCTTCGCGATAACGGCAAGCTCCTCTGGATCAACCTGCGCGACGCGACGGGCGATCTCCAGGTCGCGATCAGCCAGAAGGACTGCTCCGAAAGCGGCTTCAAGCTCGCCAAGTTGACCGATCTTTCGGACATCATCGTCGTCACGGGCCGCGTGATGAAGACTAAGACCGGCGAGGTGACCGTCTGGGCCGAGGACGTCAAGCCCGGCGCCAAGAGTCTCGTCCCGCCACCTGAAAAGCACGCCGGCCTTCAGGACGTCGAGATCCGCTATCGCCAGCGCTACACCGATCTCTGGGCCAACCCGGAGACCATGAAGGTCTTCGAACTTCGCTCCAAGATCGTCGGACAGATCCGGCGCTTCATGGAATCGCGGGGATACCTCGAGGTCGAGACGCCGATGCTCCAGTCCCTCGCCGGCGGTGCCGCGGCACGCCCGTTCGTCACCAAGATGAACGCGCTCGACATCAACCTCTTCATGCGCATCGCGCCCGAGCTCTATCTGAAGCGCCTGCTGGTGGGGGGGATGCCCAAGGTCTTTGAGATCAACCGCAACTTCCGTAACGAGGGCCTCGACAAGCAGCACAACCCCGAGTTCACGATGCTCGAGGCGTACCACGCTTTCGGCGACGTCGAGACCGTGATGGAATTGACCGAGAGCGCCATCCGCGACGCCGCGACGATGATCCACCGGGGCGCGGGCCTTTCGGGCGACGTCGTGCTTCCCTTCGGTGATTTCCAGATCAATTACTCCAAGCCGTTTGATCGCGTTTCCTACGGCACGCTCTTCGAGAAGGCCTACGGCTACCCGATGACCGACACCGAGCGCACCCGTAAGGACCTCGCGGCCCGCATGCCCCAGCACGCCGGCGCGATCGCGACCATGGACCCCTGGCTCGTCGTCAACGAACTCTTCGAGATGAAGGGTGAAGACCAGTTCGATCACGCGCGGCCGACCTTTATCACCGACTATCCCGCCGCGATCTCGCCGCTGACGCGTCCCAAGCCGAACAACTCCGCCCTCGCCGACCGTGCCGATCTGTTCATCGCCGGCATGGAGATCGCCCCGCACTACACCGAGCTCAACGACCCCGACATCCAGGAACAGCGCTTCAAAGAGCAGCTCAAGGGCCTCGATGCCGACAAGAACACCGAGGAAAACACCTTTCGCACCATGGACCACGATTTCCTCCGAGCCCTCCGCGTCGGCATGCCCCCCGCCGGCGGCATGGGCCTGGGCGTCGACCGCGTCGTCATGATCCTCACCAATCAACGCACCATCCGCGACGTCATGCTCTTCCCGCTGATGCGTCCAGAAGCGTGAGGGCTGCCCCTATGAATCTATTCAGTGCAGTCAAATGCGCCGGGTCGGGCGGAGCGATCTTGATGCTGCTTGCCTGTGCGCCCAAAACCCCGACAAAGGACATGGCAATATTGGTGACCAATTCTGCAGATGGAACGCCGGTTTCGAACGCAAAACTCAGTCTAGTGGTACCGCACGTCCTCGCATCAGAAGAGAAATTGGAAGTAGCCACGACATCAGACGGAAGCGTAGTAACTCCAGGATTTCTGACAGAGTCCATGATCATGACGGTTGAAAAGGATGGACGAGCGTGGCGTGCGCTGCCCATTACTCACCCGTCGCGGATCCAGTGCAAGATAATGAGCTACGAAGCCATGCTTGTCGTTCCTATGGAAATCAACCCTGTTTTGACCGTTCAGGTGAGTTGCCCGCCAGAAATTCCGCGATAGCGATCGTCGCGCGATGTGAACCCCCATGCCAGTCCCTGCTGCCGCCATTCCAGAGTCCATCGTCAACGACTCCCGACTCTCTGCGCGCCCGTCGCGCAAACTCGACATCCTCATCCTCGCCGGCTACGTCCGCTCGCTTGATTGGTCCGAATCGCTCTGGGCGCCCGACCTCGCCCACGCCCTCGCCGCCCGCGGCCACCGGATTGAGGTCGCCGCCGATGGCTGCGATGATCCCACGCTCTTCCGCGGCCTGCCGCTCACGATCCATCGTCCCACCCGCAAGCACTTCGGCGCCGAGCCCTTCGCCTTCCGGCGCTGGGCCCTCTCGATCATGAGCGCGCGCCCACAGTCCGTTTGCTTGAGCCTCACACCGATGGTCTGCGGCGACGTCTGGCTCCCCGTCGGCAAGCGCTCCAGCGAGATGGTGGGGCAGTTGTTCTCCGCCCATCGCCCGCTCGCCGCGGCAATGGAACTGCTCCACTATCCCTGGCTCTTCCACGAACTCCTCGCCGAGCATCGCGCCGCCCGCCAGGCGCCGCGCCGGCGCGTCCAGCCCCTGACGATCGGCCCGCACGCGGAAGGATCGAGCCTCCGCTCCCTGGGGTACGCCGCGCGTGCCGCGCCGCTGACGGGCAAGGCCCGTGAAGAAGCACGCCATCGCGTGCGCGAGATGCTGAGGATCGGCCCGGCCGATCTGGTCCTCCTTCTCAGCGGCACGCATACCCGTCCGCATACGGCGCAGAATCTTCTGGCTGCGCTCTCCATGCTCAGCCGTTCCGCCACCGCAAGCCGCACGGATGAGGCTCCCGCCGTCGGCGATCCACCCCCGCTCCGTCTGCGCGTGCTCGTCACCGGTCGCTACCCGCACACACTCGACACGCTCGCGCATCAGGCCGGCTGTGCATCGCTCCTCGTTCACGCCGGAACCCGAGCGCCGATCGATGAACTACTCGCCGCTTCCGATGTCGCGATCGCTGCCTTCGGCGACGCCGGGATCGGCACCGGCCGCTTCGCCTGTGAGGCCATTCGCGCCGGACTCCCGGTCATCGCGGCCGAGGACGCCCCGGGGAGCGATCTGGCCGACAGCGGCACGCACAAGCCCGGCGCCGTCGTTCGCGAAGATTCGCCCGAGGGCTGGCTCGCCGTTCTGGGAAAGGTGCTTGATCAGCGCTGGCTCGATGCCTGCCGCGCCGCCGCCGCCAGCGTCGGGCCGGATTTGACCACCGAACGCCTCGTTGCTCGGCTGGAAAGCTACCTCCTCGGCGCTCTTCGATAGATTGGGCGTGCAATCAACGGCGTCCACTGCCCAAACCCGCCGTTTTGCGTCTCGCACGCAACTCTTTTGACCGCCGTGCGCTACAACAATGGGTCCCCTCCGGGCTGCCCTCGAACAAACGGGGCCGGGTCGAAGTCGGGCCTGACAGAAGAAATCCCTAGAAGGAGTTATTCATGGGCCGCATTGCCGTTCTGACGTCCATCCGCGCGATGGCACTTGTGATGCTCGTCGGCTCGACGCTGGCGATTGTTCCGGTTGCCAGTGCTCAGGCCCCCGCAACGCCCCCCGCGGGCGCTTCGGGCGCGACCGGAGCCGAAGCCCCGGCCAAGCCGAAGGACGAATCGGGGCTGAAGACGTTCGAGGAAGTTTCCAAGGGTTACGAAAAGGTCGTGAGCACCGCTGATGGAAAGGGCAGCCTCTACACGCTCTGGAAGAAAGAGAAGGACGGCGGGCTTCTCGCCGAGATGCCCTCGGGCTGGGAGAGCCAGAAGCAGTTCGTCGCCATGACTATCGCGACCGGCGAGACCTTCGCGGGGCTCCAGTCCGGTCAGTTGTACGTCTATTGGAAGAAGCTGGATAACCGCCTGTTGCTTGTTGCACCCGAGACGGGCAACCGCTCAACCGGCGACGCCGAGAGCAAGGCTGGCGTGAAGCAGATCTTCACCGACCGCGTGCTGCTCGACGTGCCGATCCTCGCGATGGGGCCGAGCGGCAGGCCCGTGATCGACCTGAAGGAACTGCTCGCCGGACGCGTCAAGGACATGTTCGGCGCCGGCGGCGCGGTGGGTGGGTTCATCGGCGGCGGCCTCTCGCAGGCCAACGCACGCCTCGCCGGGCTCAAGAGCGCCAAGGCGTTCCCCGAGAACATCGAGATCAGTTACGAGATGCCGACGGCCGGCGGCCGGATGCAGGAATTCCACTATTCGATCAGCCGCATCCCGGACAGCACGGGGTATACGCCGCGGGTGGCGGACGAGCGCATCGGCTACTTCACCACGGTCTACCGCGACTTGGGCAAGTTCACGGAAGAGGACAAGTGGGTCCGCTACATCAACCGGTGGAATCTCGAGAAGGCCGACCCGCGCCTCAAGGTCAGCCCGCCCAAGGAACCCATCATCTTTTACATCGAGCACACCACGCCGGTGCGCTACCGCCGGTACGTGCGAGAGGGCGTGCTCCGCTGGAATCTGGCCTTCGAGAAGATCGGCATTTCCGACGCCATCCAGGTCTATCAGCAGGATGCCTCGAGCGGCGCGCACATGGATAAGGACCCGGAGGATGTTCGCTACAACTTCGTCCGCTGGGTGAGCAACGACATCGGTACCGCCATCGGGCCCAGCCGCGTACACCCGCTGACCGGGCAAATCCTGGACGCCGACATCATCCTGACCGACGGCTGGATCCGTTACTTCGCCCAGAACTACAGCGAGATCCTTCCCGAGGTCGCGATGCAGGGAATGACCGCCGAGACGATCACGTGGCTCAACGACCACCCGCAGATCGACCCGCGCGTTCGCCTTGCCGATCCCGGCGAGCGCCGGCAGGTGACCGAGCGCATCCAGAAGGAAAAGAACGACGGCGAGGCGTTGGCCCGGCGCGGCATCATCGGCTTCGGCGGCATCCCCATGCCCACCTCCGTGGAACTCGAGTCGCACCCGGAATTGCTTCAGCAGAGGCTCAATCTATCGTCGGCCCTCTGCTCCGCCGGGATGGGCAAGGGCTTTGACATGGCGATGATGCGCATGCACCTCGACATCGTCGGGCTGACCGGCGACAACGCCGGTCTGACCGGCACCGCGGCCACCGGTCCCGGCGCCAACGTCAGCATGCTCGACGGAATTCCCGAGTGGTTCATCGGGCCGCTGCTGGTGGACCTGGTGGCCCACGAGTGCGGGCACACGCTGGGCCTCCGGCACAACTTCAAGGGCTCGACCATCTACACCCTGGCGCAGATCAACAGCCCGGAGATCAAGGGCAAGAAGAGCTTCAGCGGCTCGGTGATGGACTACGTCCCGATCAACATGAACGTGCCCGACGCAAAGAAGCTCGAGGAGTACGCGAAGAAAGAGTCCGAAGCCAAGAAGGTCGAGGCCAAGGAAGAGAAGTCCGAGGCCAAGGTCGAGGGCAAGGGCGATCTGAAAGTGGACGCGAAGACGAAGAGTGCCGCGCCCGCCGGGTTGGGCGGGCCCGACAAGCCGCAGGACCTCGGCGACTACGCCCAGGTGGACAACGGACCCTACGACTACTGGGCGATCGAATTCGGCTACGGCTTCGATGACCCCAAGAAGGTGCTCGCCCGCTGCAACGAGCCCGAACTTGCCTACGGCACCGACTGGGATCTTTCCGGCCCGGATCCTCTCGTCCGGCAGTACGACTTCACGGCCAACCCGATCGACTACGCCAACAACCTGATGGAACTGGCCCGCTACCACCGCTCCCGGCTTCTCGAGCATTTCGTCAAGGACGGCGACAGCTGGTCCAAGGCCCGGCGCGGGTACAACCTCACTCTCTCCTTCCAGACCCGCGCGATGGCGATGATGGCCAAGGAAGTGGGCGGGTCCAGCGTTTCCTACGGCCGCAAGGGCGATCCGAACGGCAAGGACCCGGTCATCCCCTTCCCGACCGACAAGCAGCGCGATGCCCTCAAGTGGGTCATCGACAATACCTTCAACGACGCGGCATGGAACCTCTCGCCCGAACTCCTGGCGAAGTTCACCAACGCCCGCTGGTTTGATCAGGGCGGCATCAGCGAGGCCACCGAGGATCCGGCCTACCCGATCCACGACCGGATCGCAGGTATCCAGACCACCGCGCTCGTCCTGCTCATGAACCCCACAACGCTGCGTCGCGTCTACGACAACGAATTGCGGGCCCCGTCGAGCCAGGACATGCTCACCCTGCCCGAACTCCTCGAGACTGTGAGCAAGAGCGTCTGGACCGAAGTGGACAAGGCCCCGGGCCAGCAGTTCACCGCCCGCACGCCCATGGCCTCGAGCCTCCGGCGAAATCTGCAGCGCCAGCATCTCGAGTTCCTCATCTTCCTGACCGAGCCCAACGCCTTCAGCGGCGAAGCCAGCAAGCCGATCAGCAACCTCGCGATGTACCAGTTGCGGACGATCCAGGACAAGATCAAGGCGATCCTCGAGAGCAAGTCGGCCTCCGGCAGGCTCGACCCCTACACCCTCGCCCACCTCACCGAGGCCAACGAGCGCATCAAGGGCGTGCTCAACGCGACGTATATCTACAACCGCTGAGAATTTCCGGGACCACCTCGAATGCCCACGGGCTCCAAGCGCGTGGGCTTTTTCTTTTGGGGCAAAGGAAATGGGACACATAGGTCTTGTGGGACCCATATGACCTATTTCTTCATGCTTTGCAGTGCCGTCTCGAACCGCTTGGCAAACCGCCGCCCGTCGCACAACGCCGATCCCGCGAAGGCCGCCCGAAAGCGCTTCTTCCGCTCCTTCCTCGCGGCGCCGTCGATCGTCCGGATCTCTTCCGCCAGCCGAGCCGCGATCCCCATGAATTCTTCCGGTGATCTTGCCACCCACTTGCCCATCCCCGCCGCCGCGAGCAAACTCGCCCCCACGCGCGACGCGTGCGAATTCCCAGTGAGCGTAACCACCGGAACCCCCATGCACAGCGCCTCGCACGTTGTTGTCGTTCCGTTGTAGGGAAAGGTGTCGAGCGCGATGTCCGCCCGGTTGTACGTTGAGAGGTGGGAGACGTGGTCGGCCGCATGTGGCGCCACCTCGATCCGCGAGGCCTCGACCGACCGTGCGGCAAACGCCGCGTTCAGAATCTCACGCGTGCGGGCATCGGTGAGGGCCCGCGCCTTGAGCAGCAGCCGCGCCCGCGGCACGGCCCGAAGCACACCCGCCCAATGATCAAGCGTCGCGTCCGTGATCTTCTGCTGCGAGTTGAACGAGCAGAACGTCACCGCTCCCGGTTCCGCGTTGCTCGCAATCTCGGGCGTCCGCGGATCGGGCGAGAAACATACGAAGCACCCTTCCCCTTCACCCACGCGAACAAGCCGCTCGGTCGAGAGCGCCTCCGTCCCCGGCGGATCGGTGATCGAATCGACGATTCGGAAGTCCATCGCGGGTATCCCGGTCGTATTCGCGTAGCCCAGATACGTCGCCTGCACCGGCGCAACCCGCCGGGCAAAGACCCCGGGCCGCGCCGTGACATGCAGTCCGGAAAGATCGACCGCAATGTCGGCATTGGCCGCGCGAACGAGCGAAGCAATCTCATCGTCGGGCTTTCCGGAAGCGTCGATCCACCGGTCGAAGAGAGCTCTCAGCCGCCGGGTGGTCTCGTCCTCCGGCCCGAGCAGCGAAACTCCCACATACTCAAACGCATCCCGATCGCGATGAGCCAGCCACGGCTCGAGAAACCGTGCAACCGCATGATCACGAAAATCGCACGACACGAGCGCCACCCGCAGTCGCTCATTTGCAGCCCGCCCGCCCGGCGCACTCCATTCCGGCCCGACCGTCCGCGCCAGCGCCGCTCCCGCCCTCCGGTGCACCTCCGCAACCGCCGCCGGATCGATCCCGTCGCAGTAATTCAGCATCGTCGCCGCCGGCACGAGCGCGCGGGCATCGTCGGGCATCATCCGGACCGCCCGCAGCAGCGCGTCGCGAGCCTGCGTCGCCCGAAAACTCTCGCCGAGCGCACCCGCCCCGATCAGATGCAGCAGCACATCGCCCGGGAATTGCGCAAGTGCCTTCAGCGCTTCATCCCCCGCCTCGCCGACTCGCCCGCCTCCCCGCAGCGTGTTGATCAAGCCACTCCGCATGGCACCCATCCCCGGAAATCGGGCGACACCATCGCGGAAGACGCGCTCGGCGTCCTTGAACGCTCCGCATTCCTGGATGAGTTCCCCCGCGACGATGCGGACCTGGGCCTCGGCCCCGGAGTTGTGCGAAGCCGCCACAGCGCGCGAACCTTGGTACGCCGCGGCCGCCTTTTCGCCCAACAGAAACAGCACGCGGGCCAGCGCGAGAAATAGCTGCGGATCGGTCGAGGTGCGTGCCGCCCGCTCGAGCAGCGGCCGGGCGGCGGCATACTCGCCCCGCGAAAGAAAACCCTGGATCTGTTCCTGCAGAGTCATCGGTCAAGAGAGTACGAAGCGGCGACGGAGGGAAGTGCCGCGTGCGGAAAGCCCCGAAATCGCCAGAACTCACGCGCGGACGACGGCGCGGCGGAGAGATTCGCGGACATGCTCGCGGGCTCGCCGGTCCGCGCCGAGTGCGTCCGCAAGGGTGCGGATCGGGGTCGGAGCGATAGCCTCCATGGCTTCGAGGACGAGCTCGCTGATGCGACCAAAGAGAATTTCGCTCTTCAGGAACGCGAGCACCGCCTCCTCGTTCGCGGCATTCAAGATCGCCCCCGACGTTCCCTCGGCCCGTATCACCGTGTACGCCAGGTCCAGCAGGGGGAACCTCTCCCGGTCCGGCGGCTCGAACTGGAGGGCGGTTGCGATGTCTGCGAGGGCGAGGGGTTTGACGAGGGAGGGAACGCGGGCCGGGAACGTCAGCGCTTGTTGGATCGGCCCCCGCATGTCGGGAAGCGCCAGCTGCGCGATGACCGAGCCGTCTTCGAACTCGACGAGCGCATGGGCGATTGATTGCGGATGCACGACGGCGTTGATCTTGTCGGCGGGGAGGGCAAAGAGCCAGTGCGCCTCGATGATCTCGAGGGCCTTGTTCATGAGGCTGGCGCTATCGACCGTGACCTTCTCACCCATGGTCCAGGTTGGGTGCTTGAGAGCTTCGGCGCGCGTGGCCCGGTCGATGCGGGATTTGTCCCAGGTGCGGAACGGGCCGCCGCTGGCGGTGAGGGTGATTTTCTTCACGGCGGACGGCGCACGCTTGAGGGCCGGGAAAACCGGGCCGCCCGTGCCATCCGGGCCCGATTGCAGGCACTGCCACACAGCGGCATGCTCGCTGTCGACGGGCAGGACCTTCGCGCCGGACTTGTGGGCCGCGGGCACAACAAGCGAACCCGCGGCAACCAGCGTCTCTTTATTCGCGAGGGCGACATCGCGCCCGAGCTCGACCGCCGCGAGAGTCGCGGGAAGTCCGGCGCTGCCCACGATGGCGGCAAGAACCACATCGCAATCGACCTCACGAACCAGACGCTCCGCGGCATCGGGCCCGGTCATGGCGCCCTTCGGATTGTCGCCGTTGGCCTCGGAAAGCGCGAGATGCTTCACGCCGAATCGAGCGGCCTGATCGGCGAGCAGGCCCACACCCTTTCCCGCGGCAAGCCCGACGACCTCGAAGCTCCTCGGGAAGAGACCTCTCGCGTGAAGACTATTGAGGTGCAGGACGACCTCAAGCGTCTGAGTGCCGATCGAGCCGGTTGAACCGAGAATGAGAAGTCGGATTGAGGTCATGCAGGCCCACCGGCCGCCGTCAAGAACACAAGGATACCCCAAACCACGATCTCAACGGATCGCCCGACCAGCGGGCCATATCGCATCGCCTGCCGCTTTGCCGCTTTGCCGCTTTGCCGCTTTGCCGCTCTGCTGCTCTGCTGCTCTGCTGCTCTGCCGCTCTACTCCGGCTTCGGCCGTTTGTTCAGTTCCGCCGGCGTGAGTTTGCGCCGCGACGTATAGAGCAAACGCGGCCGCGGCCCCGAAGGTGCCGGCGCAGATTGCGGCGGCTGCGAAGGCTGGCGTTGTTCGCGTGGCTGCTGCGGAGCATTGTGGCCCCGGTCCGAATGCTGACCTTGTCCGCGCTGGCTGTGCTGCCCGCCGTGCCCACCATGGCCGCCCTGATTCGCGTGCCCGCCCTGAGCGCCGCCCTGCGGCGAGCCACCGCGCCCGCCCCTGCCACGCCGTCCCCGACGGCGACGGCCCCCGGTGCGCTGCTCGCCGCCGGGTTGACCATTCCCGCCCGCCGGAGCGCCCGCAAATTCCTCCGCACCGCCCTGCGGCGCGGAATTCTCTCCGCCTTCGCCCGGCATCGACGAATCCTGCATCCCCGGCTCGCCCGCGTGCCGCTGATCGGGATGAGAACCGTGTCCAGCCTGGCCGCTCTGCTGCGGAGCACCCGGCCCGCCTTGGCCACCCTGCCCACCGCGACCACGACGTCCGCGGCGGCGCCGCCGCCGACGTCCCTGCCCTTCACCCGGCTGTCCATCGCCCGGTTGGCCTTCTCCGGACTGACCGTCGAAGTTGCCGCCCTGCGCACTCTCACCCGGCGGCAACGGATTGTCGTCCATCGGATGCTGAGAGTCGGTCCGAACGATGTCGCCGCTGTTCGCCGCCGGCGCAGCCGGTGTCCCATCCTCGTCGCCGTGATCGCCGATGATCATGATCCCGCGCTCGGTCTCGATGCGTCGAACGTCGGGCGCACGCGTCGCCGCGGGCTGCGGGCGAGGCTGATTTCGCGCCGGCGGTGGGGCCTCGTTGCGCGCCGGGCGATTCTCCCCGCCGCGCTGCCCGCCACGCCCGGAATCGGCCCGTTGCCCGCCCCGATCGCCGCCCCGACCACCACCCCGCGCCGGGCCGCGATCGGATCCACGTCCACGACCACGGCGGCGCCGTCCGCCCCCGTGAGCTTCGGCCTCGGCCGTCGCTTCCGCGGCTTCCTTTGCGTCTGTCCGGATCTGCTGGTCCAGTTCCTCGTCCGACAAGTGCACCGGAACATCGCCGAGTTCGACGACTTCTTCGGAAACTTCCTGCGCCGCAACATCCGCCTCGATCGAAGCGTCGCGCTCCGCGACTGAATCGGCCGTGAAACCGTCGTCTTCGGAGAGTTCCGCCGGCTCTTCCACGACAATGAGTTCCGCCGGCCGCTTGCGGGGCAAGGGCTGAGTCAGATCTATGTCCGCCCCGAGCGTGTCGTACGCGTAGAACGTCACCCGATCCAGCGGCACAGCCTCGCTCACGCGGACATCCACTCGCTTCCCGCTGGTCCGCTCGATCCGCCCCAGCATGTGCCTCTTGGCGCTCAAGAGTTCCCCGGCAACGCGCGGGCTGACAACCAGCTCGACGCGCCCGACCTTTTCAACATCAAGAAGCGCCGACAATTCGCGCAGCGCATCGCTCGTCACACTCTCGGGCTTCTGGACAAGGCCGCGCCCGCGGCAGGTCGGGCAATCCGCGAAGTGAATGCTCTCCGCGCTCGGACGCATCCGCTGACGCGTCATCTCCAGGATGCCGAACTGCGAAATGGTCGTGATTGTTGTCCGCGCCCGGTCACGCTTCAGCCGCTCGCGGAAGCGCCCCTCGACATCCTTCCGGTGCGAGAGCGAACGCATGTCGATCAGGTCGTTGACGACGATGCCGCCCTGGTCCCGCAACCGGAGCTGCCGGCAGATCTCGTCCACCGCCTCAAGGTTCGTCTGATACGCGTTCTGCTCCGCATCGCGCGAATCGCGGCTTTTGCCGCTGTTCACGTCGATGGCGACGAGCGCCTCGGTCTGATCGATCACCAGCCGCCCGCCGCTGGGCAGCGGAACCTCGCGCGCATTGATGTGCGCGATCTGCTCTTCCACCGCGAACGCGTGGTAGATCGGCGTCATGCCCGGGTAGTGGAGGAGCTTGGTGCTCGTCCGCGGGGCAACGATCTTGAGAAAGCGGCTCGCACGCTGCAACGCCTGCTCGTTGTCGATGATGATCTCATCGACGTCCGTCGTGAGCTGAT
This sequence comes from Phycisphaerales bacterium, assembly GCA_044221315.1. Taxonomy (GTDB): domain Bacteria; phylum Planctomycetota; class Phycisphaerae; order Phycisphaerales; family UBA1924; genus JAFEBO01. The sequence goes on from JBGAPK010000026.1 coordinate 17,856, forward strand.
CCCGCAGCGCCCGGACAAGCAGATCGCTCTCCGCATACAGCAGCCGCGGCTTATCGCCCTGCGCCCGCCGGCGCTCCATGTCCTTGTAAAGACGGACCAGGTACGCCAGGTCGCGCTTCAATTCCATCTTCGTCCGTTCAAGGCCCGCGGTCCGCAGGATGAACCCGAAGCCTTCCGGCAGATCCAACTGATCGAGGATCTCCCGCATCTTGCGGCGCTGCTCCTCGTCCTCCACCTTGCGGGAAACACCCACCTTGTCCATCTGCGGCATCATCACCAGGAACCGCCCCGGGATCGACAGATAGCTCGTCAGCGTCGGGCCCTTTGTGCCCACGCCTTCCTTCAGAACCTGCACGAACACCTCGTCGCCACGCCGCAGCGCCGCCTGAATCGGCGGCCGCTCGCGCCGCGGCGTCTTGTGCCCAACCTGTTCCGTCGCATCGTCACTCTCGCCCGGGAAATACCGCGGGTGCAGGTCGCTGACGTGCAGGAAGCCGTTGTCTCCCACGCCGAAATCAACAAATGCGGCCTGGATCGCCGGCTCCACGTTGATCACCTTGCCGACGTAGATATTCCCCACGCGGCTCTGGCTCGCGAACTTCTCGCTCGTGAACTCCTCGAGTTTGCCGTCCTCCACGATCGCCACACGGCATTCCTCGCCGGGGACGTAGTTGATCAGCATCTGCGTCTTGGACTTCTCTTCACTCTTACTTTCGCTACGAACCATTCGAACTCCGAACTGGCGACGGGCATCAGGCCCGGTTCGCCGTGCGCGGCAAAACCGCCGCGGGCAATCGAGTGCTCGCGCGTCCCACATGCTTCAGAGAAAGCCCGAAGACCCGCACCGGCAGAGAGCCACGCTCCCCGCATTCACCGCGATGGGCGGGCGCCAGAGAGCGCTCACACCTCGATCGCCGGGATCGATCCCGAACCCAGAGGGTCCGGAGCGGCGGGTTTTCCGATTCCGCCTTCGATCCGCCGGGCGATCGCCAACTCGGCGATCTGGCCCGGTCTTCTGCTCCCCGCGCCTCGCTCCCCGCGTGAGCGGCAGATGCGAGGGGGAAGCGATGCTTCGTCTTTCGGGCCTGCCCGGCTGGACGCCTGCAAGCCCTCGTTGTCTTTTGCCTGCTCTATTCGCCGGTACGCCCGTCGAACAGGTCAGGCACAATCTTGCGAGCCCGGTCCCTCAAATAGGAGGAAACCTGGGTCTCAGAATCGAACGAGAGCGCCTGTCGGGCGATCTGCTCGCACTGTTTGAGGCTCACCGACCGGATGAGCCGCTTGAGCTGCGGGATGGACCCCGCCGAGACACTAAGGGTACGCAGACCAAGCCCGATCAGCAGCAGGGCGTGTTCCACGTCTCCCGCCGCCTCCCCGCAGCACGAAACCGGCGTGTCGTGCCGCCGTGCCGCCCGGACCACGTCCCGGATCAGCCGGATCACCGCCGGATGCGCCGGGTTGTACATGCTCGCGATGATCTCGTTGGTCCGGTCCACCGCCAGCGTGTATTGCACAAGGTCGTTTGTCCCGATCGAAAAGAAATCGACCTCGCGGGCGAAGGTGTCGGCCATGATCGCCGCCGACGGAACCTCCACCATCATCCCCACCTTCAGATTTCGGTCGAATTTGATCCCTTCTTCGTCCAAATCCTCCATCACGTCGTTCACGATGTACTTCGCCTGCCGGAATTCCCCCGTGCTGGTGATCAAAGGGAACATTATTTTGATCGGACCCTTGGCGCTCGCCCGCAAAAGGGCCCTGAGCTGCCGCTTGAACATCGGCTGGTTCTTCAGGCAATACCGGATGCTGCGGCAGCCCAGGAACGGGTTCCGCTCCGGCGTCTCCGCCCGCTCCTGCGTGTACTTGTCCGCACCCAAGTCCATTGTCCGGATGGTCAGCGGCTTTCCCTTCATGATCTCGACGCAGCGGACGTAACTCTTGTAGTGATCCTCTTCGGATGGCTCCGTCTTGCTCGTGAGATACAGAAACTCCGTCCGGTAAAGACCCACGCCCTCCCCCCCGAGGTCAAGCACGTGCTGCGCCTCTTCGGGGAATTCGATGTTGCCGACCAGTTCGATCTTCTCCGCGTCCGTCGTGACACTCGGCAGATCGCGCAGTTCGCCCAGCGAAAGCTGGAAAGTCGCCCGCTGCTTGATCAGCCCTTCGTATTCCTCCAGCCGCTCCTGATCCGGATTCAGGATGATGATGCCCCGGTCGCCGTCGAGGATGATCGGCGCCCCGTCCGTCGCCGCCGCCGTCAGCGTGCGGCAGCCGACAACCGCCGGAATATCAAGGGCCCGCGCCACGATCGCCGTGTGACTCGTCCTGCCACCCAGGTCGGTCGCAAAGCCGATCACCTTCTTGCGGTCAAAGCCCGCCGCCTGCGAAGGCGTCAGATCGCGTGCCAGCAGCACCGACTGCGCCGGCAACTTCGCCAGCCGGCTCTCCGCCCTCCCGAGCAGGTGGTTCAACAGCCGCGTCGCCAGGTCGTCGATGTCGTTGACCTTCGTCGTAAAGACCGAATCCGGCGCCGCGCGAAACTTGTCCGCCAGTTGCCCCAGCACCTGGCTCACCGCCGACTCCGCGCCCACCCGCTCGGTCTCCACCATCTTCTTCATCGGGACGATCAGCGACTTGTCCTTCAGCATCCCCGCGTGAAAGAGGAAGATCTTCGCCGCGTCGTCCCCCATCTCGGCCTTCGCCCGGGCGTGAACCGCGGTGAGTTCATCAATGGAGGCACGGATCGCGTCCTCGAGCCGGGCCAATTCCCCCTTCACCGCCGACTCGGCAATAAACCGCCGCGGCAGCCTCCGATGGTCATCCCCCAGAAGCGCCACCCGCCCGATCGCGATCCCCGGCGAAACCGCAATCCCCTTCAGAATCTGCATCCGCGAGGCCACCTCCGGCCCGCCCGCCGAGACCCCCGCAGTTCCGGATTGGTCGCTTTCCTTGTTCTTCAAGACCGGAGTCTAGTGGAGCCGCGGCAGGAATGGCATTGCGGTCTGCTTCACCCGGCCTCCCGAAACGCCGCTCCGAAGGAGCGCCGGAGGGATGCCACGGTTGGAGTGAAGGTCGCCAAAGGCGACCGAAGCGGACCCCGTGAAAAGCGAGCCTCGAATCCTCGTCTCGGGGGCAACGCCGTGAAATGAAATCCGAATCCGGGTCTTTCAGGCCGATTCATCGGCCTTGCTCGCTAATAGGCCGCCGCTTCAGCGGCGGTACAAGGGCAAAATGGCAGCGTCAGCTTCAGTGTTTTCTTAACAGCCCGTTTCAACGGGCTTCTGAGTGATTGGGCTTCAGCCACCCACATCGACGTTCAGTTCACGGCGTTGCCCGAGGGGGCGACGGGCGCGGCCGCACTTAACTCGCCCCAATCCAATGCCCCTGCCGCGCCACCATCAGCGCCCCCGTCATCACAAAGAACGCGAGGCACGCCACCTGAAACGGCCAGTCCTTCGACGCCAGGATTGTCGGATCGTCGTACGTCCCGCGCTCCAATTGCACGATCGCCCGCAGCATCGCGTACGTCGCCGGCAGAATCGTTAGCCAGAGCAAGTTAAACCCCATCATGTACTTGGCATCCTGCGCCTGCACATAGATCGCGTACGTCATAAGCGTCACGACGGCCGTGACAACAACGGCCAGCCGCAGCAGTTCATCCGTATACCCCGCCTGCACACCCCGCGCCGCCGCCGCACCCTCAACACCGAGCGCCCGCCTCTCGCCAAGCCTTTTCCCAAACGCAAGGAACATCGCCAGGAAGAACGTCGTGTTCAAGAGCCAAGTGGTGGGGGTCACCGAGACCGCCGCGCACCCCGCCAGCACACGCAGCACAAACCCCAGCGACAAACAAATCACGTCCGCGATCACAATGTGCTTGAGCAGCGCCGAATACGTCATCACGTTCAGCACATAGATCCCGACAATCACCGTCGTCCAGATTGCCGGTTTCGGCGGCATCATCCAGATCGCCGCCGCCGTCACGCACAAGAGCCCGCACGCCACCCCGATCGCCGTCCCCGGCGACACCCGCCCCGACGCGATCGGCCGGTTCTTCTTCCGCGGATGCTTCCGGTCCGATGGCGCATCCAATATGTCGTTCACGATGTAGCACAGGCTGCTCGCCGCGCAGAACGCCACGATCGCCAGCACCAGCGCCGGCCACCCCGTCTTCAGGTCCCAATCCCCGTTCGAAAGCCCGTACGCCGGACCAATAAGCAAAAACACGCTCTTGGCCCACTGAAGTGGACGCACCAGGCGCAGGTAGTCAACCACCCCCGCACCCTCGCCCGGTCCGTCGTTTGTCATTGCGTCAGTCGATTCCATCGCGTGCGGCATGTCCTACGCCCATATCGGCTCCCCGGGTCGCCCCAATCGACGCATTCTGTCCCTCCGAAACCCCCTCCCCGAGGGAGGGGGCAGGGGGTGGGTGATCTTCGCGCAAGAGTCGGTCGAATCTCCCCATACCTCGCTCCTCAAGCGAATCCTCAAAAACCCCCGTCTCCATGCTCCTCACATCCCACATCCGACATCCCCCATCCCACATTCCATAGCATCCCCGCACCGATGGACCAATCCACCGGATTTTCGACAGGTCGCTACCGGCGAAGCATTCTCGCCGCAACGCTCCTCGCGCCCGCACTCTTCCTCCTCGCCGCCTGGCCCCTCATCTTCCTGAAGATGGACCGCGGCCGCGCCGCCATCGACTCCCTCAACTTCCACGAAAAAGCCATCCGCACCTTCGCGCGCGAGCTTCCAAGCCCCGAACTGCACGATTACCTCTCCGCCACAACCCCCGGCTATCACCTCGCCGTCGCAACCTTCTCCCGTCTCGTCAGCGACCAGCGCCTCCATCTTCAACTCTTCGGCTCTCTTTTCACCGTCGGCCTCATCGCGACCCTCGCTTCCGCCTGCGCCTGGCGCATGCGCCGCGCCATAAGCGTCTTCGGCGTCGTCGCCGTCTGCCTACCGCTCATCACATCGCTCTACATCATGGGCTCGGGCGTCTGGCTCCTCCCCGACAACGCCGGCTGGTGGGCCCTGCTCTGCATCATGCTCCTAGCCCTCCGCCGCAGCCAGCACTTCGGCGTCTGGGTCATCGCCGGCGCGCTCATGGTGCTGCTCGTCCTTATGCGTCAGATTCACCTCTGGGCCGCCGGCCTGGTCTGGGTCGGCGCCTGGATGGGCGCCGGACCCGCACGCTCCGACACGCCCCTCTTCGCCCGCCAGGACACCGGCGGCCTCATGGTCCCCCGCATCGCCCGCGCTCTGGTCGCCGGGCTCCTCACGCTCCCCGCCTTCTTCGTCCTCTACGCCTTCATCAAGATGTGGGGCGGCCTCACGCCCCCAACCTTCAAAGACATGCACGGCGCCAGCATCCAGTGGGCCGCGCCCGCCTTCGACCTCGCGCTCCTCGCCATCGCCGGCATCTTCTACGCCGCCTTCTGGTCAGGCGCACTCGCCAAACTCGCACGCGAGCAGGCATGGATCATCCTCGCCGCCGCTTTCATCGGCCTGGCCCTCGCCGTCCTGCCCGAGACAACAGAAAGTCAATCCGCCGGCCGCGTCACAGCACTCTTCCACGCCGTCAAAGCGCTGCCCGTCATCGCCGGGCACACCTCCATCCTCTTCCTTCTTCTCTCGCCCCTCGGCGCCGTCGTCCTCGTCGCCTGGCTCCGCGCCATGAACCCCCGCGCCCGCTGGATCATGCTCGCCGCCCTCGGCGGCTTCATGCTTGCCAACAGCGCCAACCCGCAGCTCTGGCAGCGCTACCACGAACCCTTCATCCTTCTCTGGACCATCCTCTCTTCGTCCCTTGCCGTCTGGAGCGCCGGTGGAATCTCCCTCACGCCGCGCGCGCGTTTCTTCATGGTCGCCGGTCCGCTCCTGCTCGCGGGTCTGCTCGCCGCCATCTCCTATAGAGGTATCTTCGACGCGCCGCCGGCAGCCGACGCCGGTTACTCCCCCGGTAACTTCCACCCCGGCGAGGAGTCCGCCCCGCGTTGACATGTTGCACGTCTTCTGAATTCTTCGAACGCCGCACCACCTCAAGCAAGACGAGCAGATCCTCTCCGGCCTCCAAAGGGGCGGCCGAACAGTTCCCGCCACACATGTCAACCACGCCCACGAACGATGTGACCGGTGTCTTCAGCGTGTAGAGAGGGGGTCGGGCCCGGAATGGCTTTCGAGTCGCACGGTTACGCTGAGATCATGCTCCGACCCGCCACGATCGGCTGCGCTTTCGCCGCGTGCATTCCATTCGTCCTCGCCGCCCCTCTCGCCGACAAGGCCTTCACCGGCCTCATCCTCCGCGACAACCCCGAAGGCACCGTCATCTCCCGCGTCCGCCCCGGCCCCTTCATGCCCGCCGACGCCGATCACGCGCTCCTCCGTCGCAGCGACCTGTTGATCTCCGCCAACGGCGCGCACGTCACCTCAACCGAATTCGACCACCTCATCGAATCGCTCCACCCCGGCGACACGCTCTCTCTCATTATCCGCCGGCCCGCACGGACTGACCCCCTCGCCGCACTTCCAAAGGGCGATCCCGCCGGCGAGCAACTCGAAATCTCCATCACCCTCCCAAGCGCCCAACCCTGGACCGGCACCCTCTTCCGCGCCGATCCCGATGCGTCGAGCCCGCGCTCGCCCCGAGGCGATTTCGAGTCCAGAATCCAGTCCCTCGCTCAAGCAGTCGGAGCCCGGGCCGACACCCCCGACGAGCCCGGCCTCGAGCGCCTCTCCACCTATCTCACCGACATGCACAATGGCTGGCACGACGCCTTTTGCCTTCCATCGATCTCACAGTGTTTCTCCCGCCCTCTCAGCACCGACGCCGTCGAATCGCAGATTCACACCGCGGCCAAAGCCCTCGCCGCCAGCCCCGATCAGCCCCACATCCGTCAACTCATCCAATCTCTCATGCCCGCGCCATCCGAGACTCCATCCAGTGCTGGCCCTCCCAATCTCCGCACCCCCGGCTTCGAAAAGCTCGCCCGTCACCTCCGCGACTCCGTCACCATCGAGGGCCCCGACTCCGCCAACCTCATCTCAACCATCCGCGACGCCCCCATCAACTTCAATCGCTTCGTCCGCCAAGCCGAAGGCTGGCGCGAAACCGCCTACTGGGAAGACCATCTCCGAACGATGGCCCTCACCTCCCCGCGCACCGATCTCCCCGACGACCTGCGCAACGCCTTCCTCGGCGAGATCCTCTACTGGGAACGCCTCGAAAACGGCCGCTACGCCGTCGTCGGCGCCGACGGCCGCAACATTTACACCATCGGCCCCATCGAGATCGTCTACGACCTCGGCGGCCCCGACACCTACTACTTCACCGACTCCGGCCCGCCAAACCCCATCAACCACCTCATCATCGATATTGACGGGGATGACGAGTACATCTCCGAATCCGATTTCCGAGGCCCCGGCGTCGCTGTCGCCGGATTCTCTCTCATAGATGATCGCGCGGGCAACGACACGTACATCTCTTCCCGTCAGTTCTCTATCGCCGCCGGCCTCTTCGGCGTGGGGGTCATCCTCGATCGAGCCGGCAACGATCGCTACGAAAACAACGGCCCCGATTCCGGTTGGTCCCTCGGCGCCGGCATCTACGGCGTCGGCCTCATTCTCGATCTTCAGGGCAACGACTCGTATCTGGGCGAAAAGCTCACGCAGGGCGCCGCCGGCCCCTTCGCCCTCGGCGCCATCATCGACGTTCAGGGCGACGATTCCTACAAGGCAAACGGCCCAAACTTCCCCTCCGCGTACAACACCCCCAACACATTCCTCTCCATGTCCCAGGGATTCTCCATGGGAATCCGCGAACTCGCCTCGGGGGGCATCGGCGCCATCTACGACTTCGCCGGTCAGGATCACTACAACGCCGGTGAGTTCAGTCAGGGCTGCGGCTACTCCTTCGGCCTCGGAATCCTCCACGACTCCGCCGGGGATGACACATTCGAAGGCAATCGCTACAGCCAAGCCGCCGCGGCACACCAGGCTATCGGCATCCTGATCGACGATTCGGGGAATGACCACTACGCCGCCCACACCGCCGCCTGCCAGTCCGGCGCATGGGATCAATCCATCACGCTTCTCATCGATCGCGCCGGTGATGATTCGTATGTTGCTGATGACCTTTGCCAGGGCGCCGCGGCGCAGCAGGCCATCTCTCTTTTCCTCGATCTCGGCGGCACCGATCGCTATCAGGCAACCGGGCCGAGTATCCAAGGCTGCTCCGGCCCGAATGAATATCACTTCAAGAAGGACGGCCTCTTCTCCTTCTCTTTCCTCCTCGATTCCGGCGGCACCGACGATTTCTTCTCCTCCGCCCGCAAGGGAATCCTCCGCACCGGCTCGCGCAACGCCGAGGCTCCGGAGCAGTCCCGGGCGTTCGGAGTTTTTTCCAAGGAATGAGAACGCCGAGCGCCGCGCCGCCCGATGACTCTCGCATCGCGCCCGCGCGATGCGCCCACCCACTTGAGGGATCATGAAAAGTGGGGAGTGAGTGGGGGGCGGTGGGGTGGGGGCGAACAAACCGCGATCAAAGTTTTTGTATCACTTGCCGCCGCTTTCCCGTATTCTGTTGGCCCCGGAGGACGTCATGGAAAATATCCGTCGCGCGAGTTCCGCCGGCTTCACGCTCATCGAGCTGCTCATCGTCATCGCCATCATCGCGCTGCTCATCGGCCTTCTCCTTCCGGCCCTGGGCGCCGTCCGCGCCAACGCCCGGCTCACCAAGTGCATGGCCAACGTCCGCACCATCGGCACCGCGCTCTCGCAGTACGCCGACTCCAACAAGGGCAACTTCCCGCATTGGTCCGCCTGGCAAATCTGGGGTGGTAACGGCACCGGCGACGACGCCCCCGGACCGGCTTGGACCGAACTCCTCGTCGATTACGTTGGCTCCAAGGACGCCTTCAACGATCCGGCGCGCCCGAAGGACATGGCCCCCTTCTGCTACTTCCTCCAGTCGCGCTACACCTCCGCGCTCAACAAGCGCGTGATGTACACCAGCCTCAACACGTCCGAGGTCCTCTTCACCTCTCAGTTCGTCCTCACCGCCGACTGCAACCAGCCCCGCCTCTACGCCGCCCCCTACGGCACAACCCCGCGTCAGCCCGATTGCGACCCCGACGACGAGAACATGGAAGGCGTCTTCTTCACCGGCGAGATCTTCGCTCACGGCTCCAAACGCCCGGACGGACCCAGGGGAATAAGCAACGTCCTCTTCATGGACACCCACGCCGCACCCTTCGACGCCTTCGACTCCGCCAAAATGACCTGGCGAGGCCGCGAATTCGCCGATTGGGCGACAGCAAGGGCGCCGTACTAAGAGCCGCAAACCTGCAAAGACCGCAAAGCCGCAAAGGGGAATAGGAAGGGCGCACCCCTCCACACCCTTGTTTGCCGCTTTGCCGCTTTGCCGCTCTGCTGCTCTGCTGCTCTACTGCTCTACTCCCGTCCATACCCCTTCGGAAAAAACACCGCCGTCAGCGGCGCCTCCACGCACTTGCCCTCCGAGAGCATCATGATCCCCAAGGGCGGCGGCGGCACCGCCCCGCCCTCCAGCGTGTACCGGCACCGGAAACTGCATTCCCCGGCCGTCACCCGCACCATCAGGTCCGTGCACGGCGCCCGCAGCGTCACCATCCCGGCGCCATCACTCACGCCCTCCACATCCGCCGACTTCGACAGCGCCGGAAAGTACTGAGGCGAAATCTCAACCTTCGCCCCCCGCACCGGCGACCCCCGAAAGTCGGTCAACTTGAACTCCACATCCGCATACCGATAGCACCCGCCGAGCAGCGCACAGAAAAAAAGCGTTGCAACCCATCGCGCCACTCGGGAGCCCCCTCCCTCCGGGAGGGGGTTGGGGGTGGGCGCGTTCATCGCTGAACTACGCGAAGGCAACTCGTGTTCATCACGCCTTGTCTTTGCTCCTCCCCCGTTCCCAACGGGGGAGGTGTCATCGCACAGGCTTTGCGGAGCGATGACGGAGGGGGCTCCGGGTGTGCGTGCGCCTCGACCTCGTTCGCGCAATTTCCAAATGAAAGTACAACTCCTCATCGCGCATTCTTCCTCACCATCATCCCGCCCACCAGCACTCCCCCCGCCCCGACGAACGGATTCACGATCGCAAACCAGTTCGGCTCCCGCCCTTGCTGCAATGCCTCCATGACCGTCAGCCCCGGCTTGCGCTCGCCCGGCTCGGGTTTCATGACCGTCGAGACCGCCGCGGCAAGCCCCAGCACCAGCACAATCCCCGCGAGCACCTTCACCGGCGTTCGGGTCTTGGCGATCAGCCCGCACACCACGCCGCCCGCCAGCGCCCCGACGATGCTCGTGGCCACGGCACCAACATTGAGCGCCATCGTTCCCTTGAACGTTCCCGGCTGGAGGACGCCATCGACGCCCAGCACGAACCAGAGCCCCAGAAAGAGGCACATTACAACGATGAAAAGCGCGATGTACCCGACCACGACCGCGACGATTGCCCTGACCATGCACGCCTCCCGCCGAATTCCAAAGGAATTCCCGCGAAGCATACCATCCGGTCAATCGCCACATGGGGTCGCTGTCCGGCGCTCTGCAATCAGAGAGTTCAGCCGTCCCCGCCCACAAGATTCCTCCGCCGCCGACACGCGAAGAGCGCCACCACCGCAAAGCTCCCCATCGCCCCCGGCGCCGGAACATCCACGATCGTGACCGTCACCGTCCCCGCGATATCTGTCGCCGGCACATCCTCCAGCGTTCCGCCTCCCATCCTCCCCACCGGCGGGCCCGACGGCGTTCCCATTTCCACGTCCTGAACCCCGTTGACGAGCAGATCGCGATACCAAAGCGCCTGCGTGCGCACGCTGTTCGAAAACGTCAGCGAGCGAACCAGTCCGACCGCCCCGCCGATCTGAATCGCGCCCGAGCGGACAATCCACTCAAGCTGCGGCACCCCGCCCGACGACGGGCAATACGCCTCCAGTCCCTGCGATGTGAGCACCTTCCGGGCGAACGACGTGGCCGCCGAAGTCCCGAAGTACATCGTTCCCCCCGAATAGGACGAAGTGAGATACGCGGGTCCGCTCGAAACCAATTCACCTCTCGTGTGCGACAAGACCATATCTCCGGCGTCCGTTCCGAAACTGGTCATCTGCTCCTGCCCCGTCAGGCGACCGAACGCCACCGCGATCCCCGGGCCACCGACCGCGTTGTTCACCATCCATCCCGGATCGACGTACGCCACCACCCGAAACTGCACCGAGTTCCCGCCGACGATCACCGTCGCCGCGGCATTGGACGACCACTGCCCAGTGCCCGTATCGAGGAACTGGTACTTGAATCCCCACGCACCCTGCGCGCACGCCGCCGAACCCGCGAGTACCGCCGCACCAAAAAGGAAACTCTTCACGCTGCAACTCCTCCTATTGGACGTTCGTCACTGGCAACACCACAAGCCGGGCGGTCCAGGCCCGGCGAGCCCCTCGAATGCCGTCCGCCGCATCCCTCCGGAGCACGCAACCCTCTAGTCCCCGATGCGCCCCTCCCAAGGAACATTCTGGCCCGCGGAAAAATGTGGGAATCGGGCAATTTACCACGCACAATCTCATCCCACAAAGTAGACTGCGGAGCAGGGCTCTCAATCTTGCACCGAGCGAGCTCGGGTAAAGGGGGTTTCTTTGAACGCGAACGTCTTCTCATTCTCTGTTGAATCGCTGTTCCCGCGCGCCGGCCGACACACCGCCGCAATCACGCTCGGCACCGCCGCATTCGTTTCCGCGGCCTTCCCGCCGCCGACGAATGCCGCAGACTGTGGCCCCGCGGCTCCTCTAACGAACGTCCAAACCCCGCACGAATCAGGCGGCGTGTCCGCCTCGCCGGTGTCTTTACAAGCGGCGAGCTCGCAGTCCGGCCTCGCAGCCCCGGGTTGCGCCGGCGATATCTTCCCCACCGGCGGCGACGGCATCATCGATCAGGATGACTTCCCCCCGTTCGTCTTCGCGTACGACCTTCTGATCTGCGGCGATCCGCCCATGCCCGTCGGCTGTCCCGCCGATTTCGATTTCGACGGATTCGTGGACGATAACGACTTCATCATCTTCGCCCACGCCTACAACGACTATTACTGTCCGTGACGCGCACGCGATCGGCTCGCCGCGCATGAGCGAAGAGTGTGCAACGAGTGAGGAACGATCGCGATCCATCACCGCTGCGGTCGCCGCCCGACACTTCATCAGGATTGTCGCGCCCGCCTTACCGCCGCCGGCGGCACGCGCCGAGCGCCACGACGCCAAGGCTCATGATCGCGCCCGGCGCCGGAATATCCAGGATCGTTACGGTCACCGTCCCCACAACATCCGTCGCTGGAATGTACTCGGTCACCCCGCGCCCGGTCGGCGATCCAGCCGGCGTGCCCGCGTAGACGTCCTGCACTCCCCCGACCATCAAATCGCGATACCACAACGTCTCCGAACGCACGCTGTTCGAGAACGTCAGCCCCCGCACTCCCGTCCCACCGAGCTTGATCGAACCCTGCCGCACAACCCACTCAAGCTGCGGCACGCCTCCCGAAGATGGGCAATAGCTCCCCAAGGCGCCCGAAAGCAGCAGCTGTGCCGCAAACGACGTGACCAGGTTCGTACCGAAGTACGTCGTGCTCCCCGAGACGCTCGTCGACGTGTACGAAGTATGCCCGAGCCACAGAGCACCCTTCGTGCTCGTCATCACCGCATCGCCCGCCACCGACCCGAAATTCGTCATCTGCTCCTGCGCCGTCAGGCGGCAGAACGCCACCGCATTCCCCGCCCCGTTGGTCGCGCTGATCGAGGTGTTCGCGTCCACATACCCGACCACCCGAAACTGGACGTGATTCCCGCCGGAAACCGTCGCCGCCGCATTCGACGACCACTGCCCCGTGTTCGTGTCCAGGAACTGGTACTTGAAACCCCACGCACCCTGCGCGCACGCCGCAGAACCCGCCACGACGACCATCCCGAAAAGGAAACTCTTCATGGTGTCACTCCCCACCCGGACCCGCGGCACCATCCGGTGCCCGACCGTCCAGGCTCCGCCAGTGTACTTGAAAGCCGGCCCGCCGCAACCCGGTTTCGGGATTGGGGTGAAAATCCTTGGCAAAATCCACGATCGTCCCCCCGGTTCCCCCAGTTCACCCCTAACGCACCCGCCCGTCAGCTTCGGCGCCTCTTCCGGATCTCATCCTTCAGCTCGATCACGTCCACCGGGCACTCCTCCCAGTCGTGCCTCCAGCACACGACGAGATCGCAGCCTGCTTTGTCGTGATTGAACCGGCTGCTGAGGAACTCGAATTCGATGCGGACGCGTTGCCAGCGTCCGTCGGGGAGTTGTCGTTTGGCCTCGCAGTCGGGATAGCCCTGCTGGACGGACTCGATGAGAAAGCCGAGTTCTTCGGCCATCATTCCGAAGAGGAGGACCACGCCCTGTTCGTTGACGGGCTCGTGACGCATGGTGCGAAAGTCAAGAGGGTTGCCGCAGACTGGGAGGTCCGGATTCGGGGAGTGGCCGGGGAGAGGGGGCAGGGCGGTGGGGGTTGCTCCGACGATGCAAGCGGCCTCGGCGAGGCGTGGATCGCGCGCTGCGAAGGCGATGAAAACCTCGCCGATTTTCGGCCAGGGTGCGACGTAGCGCTCGATGGCCTCGACGCTGAACTTTCCGTTCGCAAGGTATTCGGCGCGGGAGGGCTTTCTGCCGAGTCGCGTGACAGCGGCGGCGTAGTCGCTCAGCATTTCGACGCGTGCGCGTTGAGGGTCACGGGTGCGGAGCTCTCCCCGGTATCCGGCGGCCCGGACCAGGTCGCCGAAGGATTCGAGGCATTCGTACACGCGGTCGCGCGGGATGGATGCGAGGCGCGAGAATTCGGCGAGCGTGGGCTTTCGCTCCAAGCGCTGGGCTATCAGCTGGAAGCGGAAAAGAAGATTGGCGATGGTGCGGGCCTGCGCCTGGGTCTTGCCTTGGAAGAGAGGGAAATTCCGCACCTTCTCCCAAGAATCCAGGCGGTCTTGGGGCGGCCACTCGGGAAGAGGGGGCCGAGCGGGCGGCAGAGTCGGAGCGGCAGGGACGGGCGTGCTTTGCACGCCTTCGACGGCTTCTATGAGATTCATGGATTCACCCTTTGTTGGAGTTCGGGCACTCTACCACAGACCCCCGGTTTGGATCAAATCGGGGTACTGCCGCAAGGTATTGAGAATTAAGGTCTTGCGCAGATGGTGAAAATAAAGTTAGAATTTTGTTTGGTCATATGGGCGGATTGGCCGATTCGGCAGCCAGAGAGATTGACCCTTTCGGCGGTGGCGACAGATTCAAAGCGTCATGGGCGAACCACCATCAGGACGCGAAATATCACACGTCCTATAAGAGATGCCCGAATAGTCGACAGCAAAATACCAGTCTGGACATGGCGGATACCAGTCGAGACTAGTAAAATGGAACCGGTACCGTACTGAACGCAGGCCAAACTGCTCGTTTGGGTGAAGAGAGGTCCAGTGGCGGCGGCGCGTGAATGGGGGGCTCAGGAAGAAAACGTTCACCCGGATTTTCCGGGGCAGACGTTTCTTTTTGAATCCAATGCCCCATCAAGCGAGCCCTCCGCACGAGGGATCGATCCAGAGTGGTACGAGCTCGTTGAGGAGTTCTTAGTTGAGTCCGGTGAGCTTTATCCCGGCATTGATGACTGGTGGCGCAACAAAGTTGTTCCGGGGTTGGGAAAAGGCTCCCGGCATTGCCGGATGATTTCTGTCGACGGAAAGATCGCTGCGGTCGCAATCTCCAAGTGGCAGCGGCAATCCTCCAAGCTATGCACCCTGAGGGTGCGCCCCGAATTCCGAAGTGCCGGATTTGGGCAGGAACTACTTCATTCAACTCTTGCGAGCCTCTTGCGGGCCGGTACTGAACGTGTGCATTTCACGATCAGCGAGGAAATTCAGTCCCAGTGTGGCTCTTTCTTTGATCCTTACGGATTCCACCTGGACTACTGGAGTCGTGGTCGGTATATCCGGGGGATGTCGGAATTGGTTTATTCCGCCGGGAGCGATGCAATCGAGGACGCCTTGTCTCACCAAATTCCCCTCTTCGGTGACAATGTCGTGGTTTTGTCCGTTCGGCCCAAGTATGCCGCAGCGATTGAAAACGGAACGAAACAAGTCGAATTCCGCAAGAAGTTTTCGGCTCGCGCCGCATCCTCGCAGGCCCTTGTCTATGTGACGAGTCCGGTCCAGGAATTCAGAATCAGCGCGTCCATTGCGGATGTAATTCAGGACACTCCCACAGCGATCTGGGATCGCTTTGGTCACGTCGCCGGATGCAGCCGACTTGAATTCGACCAGTATTTTGAAGGGTCCGATTCGGCAGTGGCCTTGCCCCTCTCAAACGTGCAAACGCTCGCGAATCCGGTCCATTTCAAGGCACCCAGCCTCGCTTCTGTGAACTTCAAGCCACCTCAATCCTTCGCTATACTGCCGCAAGCACACCCGGTGGTCCGGGCCGTTGTTGGGGCTTAATGGCAAGGAGGCCGCATGTCTGCGGGGGTTCTAAACAATCAGGAGTTATCTGCTGTTCTTTTTGACACTACGGCTCCGGCTTGGGATCCGTGTCCACCCGCCAACGCGAGACCAAAGCCAGACGGATCTGCAATTGATCTCCCACTAGGCAATCGCTATTGGAAGATGCGAGCAAGTTGTCGACCCACGTCCATGCGGTCGATCAATCAGCTTGCTCAGGACAACCGCCTCGGGGAAGTCCTCACCCTTGCTCCAAATACGCTGCTCGAAACCGGCAACGTGTATTGGATCGAATTGCAGTGCAAAAAACTCATTCTTCCGCCAAACACCTGTGCAAAAGCAACTGCCCGGAGCACGATTGGGCGCCTCGATGCCATGGTTCGCCTAGTGGCCGATCGCGAAGAAGAGTTTGACACGATCTCCATTAAGAAGGAGTGTGACATCCTTCTTGAAGTCGTCCCTATCTCTTTCAATCTCAGCGTATCGCCCGGCATGGCCCTTTCCCAACTTCGATTGATCAAGGGACACGAGTCTCTCTGTCGCGTTCCTGCGGAATCCATCCGGCTTGAAGATGATGTCTTGATTGACAAAGACAGGAACCCTGTCGAGATCGTGCCCTTTCGAGACGACCCGGATGCAATTCGCCTTCGGCTAGACCTATCTCTGGATCCTTCCGTAAACGCGCGAGGCTTTGAGGCTGTTCAGCCGCTGCCAAAAGATCTAGCAATCAATCCGGACGCCAAGTCAGTCGACCCAAGCCCTTACTGGAGACCGGTCGAATCCGATGGCACTGAAGTGATCATTAAAAAGGATCGTTTTTATATCTTCAGGTCTCTTGAAAGATTTCGGATTCCAGAGTATCTGTGTGTCGATTGCCGAGCATACTCAGAAGGCCTCGGCGATATTCGCATTCACTACGCCGGATTTGCGCATCCTCTCTTTGGCCGAACCGATCGGAACGGACAAGATATCCCTCGAGGAGCGCCGCTTATTTTCGAGGTACGCGGGTTTTCTATGAGTAGCATTCTGCGAAACGGCGCCACGCTCGCCAAAGTGCATTTTTTGAGAATGTCCCAGCCAACTAAATTCACGGATGGCAAGTACAGTAATCAAGAACTAAAGTTGTCCGGCGCGTTCTTAGATTGGCCGAATATGGACAAGAAATAATCATTTATTGTTCGCCCACTCCAGCGTCCTCTTAATCCCCTCCCCAAAATCCACCACCGGCTCATACCCCAAGAGCGCCTTCGCCGCAGAAATATCCGCCGACGAATGCCGCACATCCCCCGCGCGCGGCGGCCCGAACGCCGGCGTCGAATCGACCTTCAGCGTCTCTCCCATGTGCTTCAAAACCTGAAGCAGCGAGATCCGCGCCCCCGTCCCGATATTCACAACCTCGCCCGCCAAGGGCTTCTCCGACGTCGCCGCCAGAAGATTCGCCAGCACCACGTTATCTATATAAGTGAAGTCCCGCGTCTGCTCCCCGTCACCGAGCACGCGTGGCTGCTTCTTCGCCCCCAGCGCATCCGCGAACGCGCTGATCACGGCCGCGTACGCGCTCTTGGGGTCCTGCCTTGGCCCGAAGATATTGAAATACCGCAGGCTGATGCACGACATCCCGAAGCACCGCGCAAACGTCCGCAGCAGCATCTCCCCGCTCACCTTGCTCATCGCGTACGGCGACCACACATCGGGAACATCCGTCTCCTTGCTCGGCAGGCTGGGCGTATTCCCATACGCCGCCGCGCTCGCCGCAAACATCACCCGCTTCACCTTTGCATCGCGGGCCGCCAGCAGCACCCGCTGCGTCCCCTCGACGTTCACCTGCAGGCACTTCTCCGGCTTCTCCACGCTCTCGGGCACGCTCACCAGCGCCGCCTGGTGAAACACGAAGTCACACCCCGAGATCGTCCGCCGCAGCACCTGATCATCGAGGATGCTCGCTTTGAGGAACGCCAGAGTCCCCTGATTCGCCGCGCCGTCCTTGGGCGCCGGAGCCTTGACGAGATTCGATTCAAACCCCCCGGAGAGATCATCCAGCACCCGCACATTCGCGCCGCAAGCCACCAGCGCCTCACCCAAGTGCGACCCAATAAACCCCGCCCCGCCCGTGATGAGCGCTGTCTTCCCGCGCAGCGAGGAGGCAGCCTTCGGAAACTTCTCGACAATGAAGTGCTTCGTGCTCATGCCATTTTCTCAACCCACTGTACCGTTCCCTCTGCTGCTCTGCTGCTCTGCTGCTCTGCTGCTCTGCTGCTCTGCTGCTCTGCTGCTCTGCTGCTCTGCCGCCTTTGGCCCAATCCCAGCCTTCTCTCCGTGTTCTCTGTGCCCTCCGTGGTGAACTTCCTTCTCTTCGTGTCCTTCGTGTTCTTCGTGGTGAACTCCCCAGACTCACTTCAACAGCTCATCGAAGCACTCAGCCATCCGAGAAACCGTCTCCCGCCACCGAAACTTCCTGAATCTCTCAAACCCCTTCGCCCGCATCTCCTCCGCCCGAGCCGAATCCGCCAGCACCCGCCGCAGCGCATCCTTCAGCCGTTCCCCGTCATCCATCGCCACATACTCCGCCGCATCTCCCAGTACCTCCGGCATCGCGCAGCACTCGCTGCTCACCACCGGCGTCCCGAAACTCATCGCCTCCAACGGCGGAATTCCAAAGCTCTCGCACACGCTCATAAACGCGAAGCACCGCGCCCCCTTGAACGCGTTCGCCAGCTCGTCTCCGCTCAATCGCCCCACCAGTTGCACGGCCAACGGGCGTGCCGCCGAAGCCGTTTGCGCCTCGGCATTGATCGGCCCCGCCACGTTCATCTCGCGAAGCGACTTTGCATACCCCTCATCAAACACGCGCCCGACCACCCGATACGTCAACTCTTCAAACCCCTTCTCCCTCCTCAACTCGCACACCGCCCGCGCGATCAAATGCTGCCTCTTATGCGGCGTCACGTCGCTCACCGTCAGCACTTCCATCCGCCGGTCCGCCAGCGCCGGCATCTGCCCATCATCGCGCGTAGTCCAATCCTCCGGCACCGCGTTGTAAAAAACCTCCGTCCGCGCCGGCTTCACCCTCTCCCAGTCCAAAACCAGATCCCGCAGATACCCGCTCGTAAATCCCATCACCGACGCCCGCCGGAGCGCCTGCCGCACCGCCCGCCGACGCATCAAAGCCCCCAACTTCGCCTTCCAACCACCCCGCCACATCCGGGGCAAGTACGGCACAGGGTCCTGCGCATGGCTGATCGTCGGCAGCCTCAGCCGCGCCACAACCTGCCCGTTCAACTGAAGCACCGCCCGCACACCATTCTCCCGCGCCCACTTCACCAGCCCGAAGTTTTCGTACATCACCCGCTGGCGCAGCGACGCCGTCCCGGCCGGCGCCCACAAGAACGCCACGTTCCCCGGAAAAACCTCCCGGCGCATCGGCTCGTGAAAAGCGCTCCCCGCCGTCATCACCACCGTGAAGCGCCATCCCGGGCGCGCTCCCGCCAGCCCCCGCACCAGTTCGCGAGCGACCGTGAACCCGCCGCCGCTGCTCACCGAGAGCGCGTTCACCAGGATGTGCGGCATGTGGTCGGAAGATGGGTTCAATGGTGCCAAAAAGCGGGGTGTACAGGCGCTTCGGTCGATGTCCCGAGCCTGAAATCAGGGTTCCTGCGGACCCCTTTAATCTGTGTTTTTGAGGTTTGTGCTTCCGATTTCATGAATGCTGCTTTACTCTTGTTTCTCGGACCAGAAGCAGCGACTGATCCGTTTGAATCTGTGTGGTGCATGATTCTCGCCTTCTCCGCCGATCGGGGAGGGCCGGTAGAGAGCGGGAGACCGTTTCATGATCGACTCCGTCCGAAGAGGATTGTTGGTGTTGTCGCTCGGCGTGGCCGCGGCCGTCGTGCTCGCCGGCCCCGGCACAGCCTACGAAGTTCACCTCGCCATCCAGAGCCGCAACGCCAACCTCATCCAGGGCCGCGGCGTCCCTCTCACCAACGACATCGTCGGCGGCCCGCTCGGAGAGTTCCCGGCCGCCGGACCTCACCTCATCGCCGCCAACCCAACGTTCTATACGAGCCATCAGACCAAACTAACCGCCGATCTCATCGCAACGGTCCCCGACCCGAACTTCGCGGGCATCATCGTGATGGACTACGAGGGCTGGTGGCCCTCATGGGAGTGGACCGATACCCCCATCCAGGACGCCTGGCGGAACTACATCAAAACCTCCCGCACCGACCTGCTCGTCGGACACCCCACCAACGAGTGGGAGGGCATCTTCCAGGCCCAGTTCAAGCTCGAGGTCAAGAACTACTACGTCTTCACCTGCAACGTCGTCCGCAGCCTGCGACCCAAGGCCAAGATCACGTTCTACGGCCTGCCCCTGCGGTCGTACTGGATCTTCAACGGCATGCCCGACAAGGGGGTCGATCTCAACCGATATCGCCAGATCCACGAGAACGATCTCGGCTGGTACTTCGACATGGTCGATGTGCTCTGCCCGTCCATCTATCCCATGTACAAGGTCGCCTCGCCCCCGAGCGGAAACATTGTCGATCCCGCCGCCAACGAAGCCTACATCCTCGGAATGGTCAGCGAGGCCGTTCGAAACTCCCGAGGCAAGCCGGTCTTTCCATTCTTCTGCTTCAAGTACCACCCGTCCTCCGGTTACGCCGGTCAGTTCGTCAATGCTCTGAACCTCCGCCAGGGCCTCGAGATCCCCCGGCAGGCCGGCGCCGCCGGCGTCGCCATCTGGGACTTCTTCTACACCGATACCGAACTCAACAACTGGCAGAATTTCTACGACGCCCAGGCCCGCGACGTCATCAACGGCGTCATCTACCCCGGCGGCACCGGCGCCCCCTGAATTGCTTTTTCCGGAGCCCACTCCCCGATGGGAGCGAAGGTTCGGGTGGCTTCTCTTGCGCCGAGAACAGTTGATATCTGCAGCGTCTTCCCAAGCCGTCCGGATGCTGCACGGCGATCCTGTTCGCCTTGCGGAAATGTCGCCCGGAACGACCCGCGCGCACACCCTGCGTGATTCTCTGTTTTTCTCCTCCCCCCATTGCCAACGGGGGAGGTGTCTGAGCGAGTCCACGAGCGAAGACGGAGGGGTTCTGAGGGATCCGTGCGTGCGCCGCCTGTAACGCCCCGCACGCCTGCACCGCCCACAATCCGCCCGTTTGATTTCTCGGACCTCGACGAGCCACATCAGCCCCTCCGTTCGGGCCGATGAACCCTCCAACGCCCCCGTCGGCACGGAAGGGCGATCCGGGAGGAGATTCCTTGATCACGATCGCACCTTTGTTCCGGGCGTTCGCGCGCACCGCAGTGGTCGTCGCCCTCATCGGCCTCGCGCCGGTGGCCGCGGGCGCCGCCTTCGAGGCCCACCTCGCCATCCAGAGCCGCAACTCCGACCAGCTCAACTTCCGCGGCGTAAAGATGTTCAACGACGTCATCGGCGGCCCGCTCGGACTCACCGCCGACGCCGGCCCGCACGTCATCGCGAGCGACCCGACGTTCTACCAGCGCCACCTGGCCAAGTTCACCGCCGACCTGAACGCAACTATCCCCGACAAGAACTTCACCGGGATCATCGTGATCGACTACGAGGCTTGGTGGCCCGTGTGGGAATGGAGCGGAAGGGTCCAGAAGGACTGGTCGGACTACATCAAGAACCAGCGCGCCGACCTGCTCGCCGGCCACCCCACCGAGGAGTGGGACGCCATCATCCAGGATCAGTACCGCGCCGAAGTCCGCAAGTACTACGAGTTCTCCTTCGCCGTCGCCAAACAGATGCGACCCAAGGCCAGGATCACCTTCTACGCCATCCCCCTGGGCTCCTACTGGGTCTTCAACGGCGGCACCCAGGGCACCGTCGACCTCGCCCGCTACAAGCAGATCCATGAGGTCGAACTCGCCTGGTATTTCAACATGGTCGACATCATCTGTCCCACGATCTACCAGTCGTACTCCGTCGGCAATCCGCCCGGCCCCGGCCAGATCGGCCCGGCCGGCCCCTCCAATCACATATCCGGCATCACCGGCGAAGCAGTCACCTGCTCGCGAGGCAAGCCCGTCATGCCCTTCTTGCAGTTCCGCTACCACCCCTCTTCCACTTTCGCCGGCCAATTCATGAATGCCCTGCAGCTCTCTCTCTGCATCAACCTGCCCAAGCAGGCCGGCGCCGCCGGGATCATCATCTGGGACTTCTTCTACAACGACGCCGAACTCAACGCCTGGCAGAACTACTACGACAACACCGCCAAGGCCATCATCTCTGCCGCAGTCAAACCCATCGGCGGGGGCGGCGACCCGACCACCGGCGATCCAAGCAACGGTGACCCGACAGAAGGCACGACCAACCCCACCAACGGCGATCCCACCAACCCGACCACCGGCACCGATCCCACATCCGGCGGCGACCCCTTCGGCGAAAGCCCCATCAACCCCACAACCAATTCCAACTCCACCGCAGCCTCAACGCAGTCCACCCCGTCGCCCGCAACTGCAGCCCACAACTCCTCAACCGGCTCCGGCGGCGGTTCTTCCGGCGGCGGTTCCTCAGGTGGCGGCGGCGCCGGCGGTGGTGGCGGGGGGGGCGGGTCTTCGGGTGATGAGATGACGATTGAGNNNTGGGATGGGGGTGGGGGGTCAGGCGGATCGCCGGGCGCTGCTGAAGTGACTTCGTTTACGGGGGGTGGGGAGGCTGTGGCGAGTTTGAGTGTTCCGAGCGTGCCGCAGGTTGCGCCGAGCGGGACGACGGCGGCTCCGACGCTGGCGGGGCTGGATCCGAAGTTGCTTCGGAGTTTCAAGGGGACGGCGAAGTCGAAGAGCTTGATGTTTACGGCTCAGGAACTGTCGGCTGCGCTGGCTCGGGCGCAGCATTCGGGGAAGGTGGATGGAGCGATCAAGAATCCGAAGGTGACGCTGCCGCAGACGGCTGTGGCGGGTGTTCCCACGGAGTGAATCGGTTTGGTTGGGTACTCTCGAAGCCCGGGCGGGTGCCCGGGTTTTTCTTTGGAAGGGGCAGAGTGGCAAAGAGACAGAGGGGCAAAGGGATAGAAGAAGGCGTATGAGGATTTTGCATGTCACATACTCGCTTGCGGCGGACCAGGGTGGGCCGACAATGGTCACCACGCGGGTTGCGGCGGCTCAGGCGGGGCTGGGGCATGAGGTGACGATCCTGACGCGGGAGAGCAAGGGGCCGGAGACGCCTTTGCCGGCGATTGAGGGTTCGAAGCGGGTGAAGATTGAGCGGCTGAAGGACGGCGGGCGAGGCCGGCTCTTTGGCGCGATCGCAAAGGTGCGAGGGACCGATTCAAAGCCCGTGCTGCGAGAACTGATCGCCCGGCATGATGTGGTGCATGTGCACAACATCTGGGATCCGATTCTGATCCATGCCGTGAACGAGGCACGACGGCAGGGGAAGCCGGTGGTGCTTTCGCCGCACGGGATTCTGACGCGGTGGGCGCTCTCGGAGAAACGAATCAAGAAGAAGTTGGCGATGCCGTTCTACCGGCCGGCAATTGAGAAGGTTTCGCTGGTGCACGCGCTCTCGAGTTTCGAGCGCGAGGAACTTGCGGTGTTTGGGTTCCGCGGGCCTGTGGTGGTTGTGCCGAACGGGGTGTTTTTGGAGGAGATTGATCCTCTGCCGCGGGAGGGGAGTTTTTATGAGGGGCATGGGGAGATTTTCGGGGGAAAGGCACTTGGCATTGGGCACTTGGCAGCAGGGGGAGAGAGAGCAGCAGAGCAGCAGATTGGCAGAGCAGCAGATGAAGACAAAGGTACTGCCCTTCCCCCAACCCCTCCCCTCGGGGGAGGGGCTTCAGACCAGCGCGAGCCGTTTGTGCTTTTCCTGTCGCGGCTGCATCCCATCAAGGGGTTGGACATTCTGGTGGATGCGTTTGCGATTGCGTTGAAGAGGGTGCCGCGGGCGCGGCTGGTGCCCAGATTGGTGATTGTGGGGCCAGACTTTGGGATGGAGGGGCCGATCCGGGCGCAGGCGGCGCGGTTGGGGATTGCGGATCGGGTGCATCTGACGGGGCCGATCTTCGGGCGCGGGAAGTACGAGGCGATGGTGGATTGTGCGTGCTTTTGCCTGCCGAGCGGGCACGAGGCGTTCAGCGTGGCGATCGCGGAGGCGATGGCCTGCCGCGCGTGCGTGGTGATCAGTCCGGAGTGTCATTTGCCGGAGGCGCAGGAAGCGGGCGCGGGGCTGGTGGTTGAGCGCGATGTCGAGAAGCTGGCGGCGGCGCTGGTACAGGTTTTGAGCGATGAGAACGGGCGGCGCGCGATGGGAGAGAAGGGAAGAAGGTTGGTGGAGGAGCGGTTTACGTGGGAGAGAGTGGCGGGGGGGTTGGTTGAGGCGTACGGGAACCGATGAGAGCCTTATCAACACAGAAAGCTACAGCGGTCGCCCATTGTGGCGAATGAGCAAGACACGCGACTTCTGAAGAGATCGATCGACGCAAGACGCGTCAAGTACGATGCCGTCGCCCACGGGACGCGAGCAGAGAGAGCAATGCTTCGCAGCGACAGTACCGTGGCATAGAGCCGGTCGACGATCAGCAAGACTAAGCCCAAGTGTGGGACGCACCGACGCAACTAATTGACATTTCCGTCACAGGTTAAATAACATGAACAATATTCCAAAGATCACCAACACTGCTCCAAAGCACCCCTGCAAAAGGCGCTTAATACGAGATGCGGTTGAATCATCGTATCGATGCACAATGTTTCCTTTCCATCTTGCGATTCCACGCCAAGCATCAATGGCGATCAAGCTTCCAATTATTGTCAACATCGTGCCGCTGAGCAATCCATGCAACTTATTCGCAAAGGTAAACATGATTAATATCCTATCCCGAAGATGAATTTGTCTGTGTCAGGCGGCATGGCATTCTTTGGAGTCGGGGGGTCCTCAGGCATTGGCGCAGTTAGACACTCGTATCAGCGCTTGCCACGGGTCTGGCCGTTTAGGGTCGCGTCGTTCTGGCCTTCGAGTACGAAGCCGGAGAAGGCGAGGACAAAGTCGTTGAGGGGCATAGTCCACTTGCCGCCGGTGGTGGGGTAGCCGTTGAGGAGCGAGGGCGGGCCGTCGGGAGAAAAGTTCGCCCCGTTCGGGTGCCAGAGCGTGATCGTCTTTGCCTTGGGGTCGATCGAAACGATCGCGACGTAGGAGTAGGTGGTGAAGCCCGGCGGCAGCGAGCCGTAGGACGTCGGTCCCTTTGAGTTCGCCGCGGTCATCGCGACGCCGTGTGAGAGCGCGATCGCCATCCGCTTCTTTTTCAGCGCATCGGTGAGGATCTGGGAGGTCGTCGAGGCGAGGCCTTCGGGGGAACCGAGCGCCTTGAATCGCCATCCTTCCCTGGTGCGCGTGCCCGTCGCGGTCCGAAAAGCGGTGATATTGCTCTGCTTCCCGACCAGCAGCATGATGTAGTTCTGAGCGCAGACAAAGCTGTCCTCGAAACTTACGATGCGCCCGTCGTACGAAGCCTGCGGAAACCGGTCGTGGTTGAGGGAGTCGATGCCGCATTCCATCGCACAAGCCCACGCGTTTCCCGTTGTGGAGGTCGAAGCGATCTGCGCGACGGTGATCGGGCCGAACGGCCGGGCGAAAAGCGGCGCGGTCATCTGGACCTTGTTGTCGGGGAGCGGTCGCACGGTCGCCAGTGCGAGGTTTGGATTCTGAATCAGAAATGCGCCGAGGGCGGCGACGAATGCGTCGTTGCCGTACGGATCAACGCGGATCGACGAAAGTTTGGGCTCTTCCACCGGGTGCGGCAGATCCCGGATGCGCTTGCGGGCAACTTCGAACGCGGCCTGCCAGTCGGGCGTGAACCAGTCGTCGTTGAAGATGTCGTCGGGCTTTCGAGTCTGAACGATGCGGAGATCATCCTTGATGGTCGCGATATCGACGCGGCGGACGCGGAAGCACGCGTCGCGGGCCACGCACTTGATGGTGCCCGCGGCGGCCGCATCGTCGCCGGAGAGCTGGGGGTCGGCGAGCGCCGCATCGATCTCGAGCGGGCTGAGCATCAGGTTCTTGTCCTTGTCCCAGGCTTTGAAGTTGCGCTGGAGGACGGTGACGAAGTCGGGGGCGGTGGGTTTGTCCGGCGCTGCAGGTGGGGCGAGCAGGGCGAGGCAGGAGAGGAAGGTGAGCATGGAGAAAATAGTACAAAAGAAGCGTCGTACTCGTTGCGTTCCTTGACCTGGCCGTAGGAGTCGGTCGTGGCGACACAGCATGTGGCGGACTTCTCGCAGCCGATCTAGCTCACGGCAAGTCTCGAAATCAACCTGATTGCCATGGAGCGGCGACACTCATTCGCGATGCGGCATTGCCAAAAGCTCCCTGTAAAACGTCGTGAATAGTTGGGTCTCTGCCGGTCAACTCAGCAATTGAAACGATTCGCCATTCGCTTGCGCGAACGGAATGACCCGCAGTCCATCCCGAGTCATCAGAATCGTCGGTGGGTTCGTGACGAAGCCAAAGAATGGGTTTGTTGTGATCCCAAATGTCCTTGTCGACAAATATCGCCAAGTTGGAGTTGTCGGAAGTCATTTATCGCCCTTTGCCCGATTTTCTTCCCGCGAGATGATACGGAGGTTATTTGTTTGATTGGTTCCAGTTTTCGATTTTGGATCTATGTGATCGATCGTCGCTTCTCGTGGATCTGGAGTCACCCCTCTCGCACCCTTCTTGCCGGCCGTAAGCGGAAGGCCATCGCCGTCGGATACCAAGATCCCTCCGTTCGCATTACGATTTGCCTGCTTCATCGCGGCGCGTTGTGCAGGCGTTGGGTTCTTTCCGATGCCTGCTCCAGGTGGATCGGGAATGTGGGAATACTTCGCCAAAGGATCAGCGGGAATGGGATCAACGGGCGCGACGCTTCCTCCTGTTTCCGATTCCGCGACAGGTATTGGTGGTCCTTCCGCAGGAGGTGCGAGACCACTCATGCCTTTGGCGACGGCCGCCGTTTGAATCGTCGCCGTCACCGCCCCCGTGAGAACTTGACTGTCTTCTGCATTCACGCCGGCCGATTGGAACGAGGCGTCCACCACGATGGCGACATTGGAGGGAGTCCATTCGCCGGTCCACGCTTGGCGAACGCCGGCTTGCGCCATGTCGAAACTTACGGTTGCCGCGGCCGCTCCGACGACAGTGGGAGCCGTCAGAATTCCTCCTACGGTACCGACAGCTCCCACGGCCGCCTGTGCTATGCCCATCGCTCTTCGGCCAGTAGGCGTGTCCACCGCATTTGCAGTAGCAACAACTGGAGAAGGAATCGTGTTTCCTCCTGCGTTGAGTGCGGCTTCGTATACGGCATTTGAAGCGTTGTAGTCACCGGTGTAGAGCCATCGCATCACCCAGAGCCCCGTGGGGTCGCGCAATGAGAATGGATTGCCCTTCACAAAGAGATACAGGCTCATCCCATCGACATACCCCGCCGGATCCCGCGTCAACCATCTCCCCGCCTGCGGGTCGTACCACCTTTGGCGGCAATTGAAGAAGGAGATGTTGGCGTCGTACCAGTAACCCGCGTAGCGCGGGCCGCTGTCGTCGTCGGGGAGGAGCTTGTTGTAACTGGCGACGAAGAGGTTGAAGTCGGTGTCGTCAACGATGCCGTCCTCGTTGAGGTCGGCGGGGCAGGCGCCGCCGCGGTCGCCGAAGGGCATGGGGATGGGAGTGGTGGCTGAGCACTCGAGCACGTCGTACGCGGCGTAGAAGGAGACAAAGTCTCCATCGTCCACCAGGCCGTCGCCGTTGAGATCGCCGACGAGGAAGGGGCGAGCGTTGCCGTAGTCGTCGTACTCGCTGCGTTCCTTGACCTGGCCGTAGGAGTCGGTCGTGGCGACGACGGAGAAGTGCGAGTCGGTGAGGTAGTAGCGGCGTTCGGAGCCCTGCCAGAGCCCCACGCGGCGGCGCCGCCGCCGGGGGCGGGGTCTTGGTCCGCACGCGGCGGAGAATCACGTCGTCCTTGTCGCGGAGGCCGTAGAAGTACTGCGATTGCCTGGTCGGGCTAAAGACACTCGGTTCGGAGGACGCGGCCGTGACGGTGGTCGAGTCTTCGTCGACCTGGAGGACCTGCCAGTCGTTGGAATAGTAATAGAGGCGGGTGAGGGCGAGGTTGGTGGGGTTCAGAAACGCACGATGGAGCGAGCATCCCCTACCGTCGAAGCTGCCCCTTCCGCTCGAACGAGCCAGGAGTCAGAGGCCGGCGCGTGCTCGGAGTCTCAGGGTCCATTCATTCGGGCGAGTTGTCAAGAGATGACTTACAGGCCAGCCTGGCGCGGTCTCTATCAAATGGAGCAAAGTCCATGCGAGCCCGTAGTAGTCGTCTGGGCCAAATAGGTCGATGAGTTCCGCGAGCTCATCGCTTGTGATGGATGGTTTGAGAGCGTCGAGAAGTTCCTGCTGACGACGGACCACCTGAATTGAAGCGCGATCGGCGGGCGGAAATCTGCCAAGTGAAACGAGCTCTCTCACCTCAGGACGCGATGGCATGTCTTCTCCTGCGGTGCCTTCCTCTGGAGGAGGTCAGGCGCGGTGTCTTGATAGTGCTCCGCGATGTGCTGCAGGCCCTCATCCGTGAAACGTTGCGGAATTGCGAGCGAAGTCAGCTTCGGTAGTGGACTTGAATTCGCGCCGGTTCGGACGGGTCGTCCACGAGTGCCTCGACTTCGGAGAGCGTTCATGTGCGTTCTATCCATTCCAAGGTAGGGTGGTCGACCCAATCGCATCCGGTTCTGTAAACCGCGCCAATCGGTGGGAGATATCCAAATTGTCGCCAACACTCTGCCGCTTAAGTTGATTCACAGGCCCGACGTCTCCAGCTGCACACCCTCCATTGTGACAATCAATCCCAAGTGGCCCGACAAAGTACCGATGCTCCGATTCAATTTCAAGGTTGTGAACGGTCTTTGCGCCCCACGAGCGGGCCAGGGACTCGACGATGGCCCAGCCTTCCGCCGTGCGGACGTGTTCACCGGGAACCAGTTCGCCCAAGGGTATGTAGAGGCCGCGGTCGAGGCTGAAGATGGGGTGGCCGTAGGTGCCTTCGATCGCTTCGTCGGATCCGACGAGTTTGAGCTTTGCCATTTCGCCGCTGTGGCGAGTGGTGCTCTTCATCAAGACCAGGCGGCCGGGGCCGTGCTCGATCGGCGGGCATGGGCGGATAGAGAGGACTTTGGCCGCGCCGTCGAGATTCCATTCTGGGATGGAGATGTGGACACAGTGGCCGGTGCCTTTGCCGCGGGTGCGGGCGAGTTCGCCCCATTCGCGCGGGCGGAGAATCTCCGATGTGCCCTGACGCTGGGGATCTCCGATCAATTCGAGCAAGTACACATTCCAACTGGATTGGTCAACGTCGGTCTCGTCCCGGGCAGAATTCAATGAGGACACGCGGCGGCCCACTGGCCGACACCGGTCGACTATGGAATAGCGAAATGCCTTATGAGTCAAAAACGGATATACGCGTCATTGTCATAATAATATCGAAATGCTTTGTACAGATCATCAAGAGACGCATTCTTGCGTTGTGTCATCGCATTTGACACGATGCCTTGTAAAGTGGTGACGGGGAGCACTTGGATAAAGTCATGCGTTTTGGCCCACAAGGGGACCCCAGCGTCGGGATCATCTTCTTGTTCAGGAGGCACTTCATCGCTTTCAAGCACCGCTGCTGGAGAATCCAGCGTCCATTTGCGACCGGACGGCAAATAGACCCAAGCTGTTTGGGAAAAATCACCAATTGCCGACAGGACTGATCGGAATGTGATATTGATTGTCTGGTGCATAAATATCCTGCTCGATCAGCGGCCGCCTCCCCAAGTTTCACGTCCTCCTTGGCCATTCGGATGGAGCGATTGCTGAATCGGACCCGGCGATTGGTGCTGATCCCTCGGAACTAGCTGAAGTCGGCCAGGGGTAGACGCGTCGTGGTGCCATGTTAGTCCTGGCGGCGAAGTATCGGCCACGCCGCCGCGAGGCCCGGGCGCGACATGCTTTCCGAGGCCGGGGTAGGCCGATTCCATTTGTCCAGCCACCTCTGGCGATGACTGCATGAACTGATGGAGCTGTCGATTTGCCTGCCGAAAGTGATTGGCATCGGATGCTCGAAAAGTTCCGGGCTTGAGTTCAATTTCTTTAAGTACTGAATAATTTGGGCTGTCTGCAGGGCGAGCCGTTGGCGAAGGACTTTCAAGAGCAGAGACGGTTGGCTGCTCACTTGGTCGTGACCTGCCCCCCAAATCCTGATCCATGCCTATGAGAGTCCCAACGGCCGCGGGTTGCGGCCGGGA
This sequence comes from Phycisphaerales bacterium, assembly GCA_044221315.1. Classification (GTDB taxonomy): domain Bacteria; phylum Planctomycetota; class Phycisphaerae; order Phycisphaerales; family UBA1924; genus JAFEBO01. Next base: position 47,675 of record JBGAPK010000026.1, read on the forward strand.
GACTCTCGAAGATGAAGCGGACGAGACATTCGGCGGAGCAGATCGTGAGCAAGCTGCGTGAGGCCGAGGCGATGCTGGCGGCGGGGCGAGACATCGCCCAGGTCGTGCAGGCGCTGGGCGTGAGCGAGCAGACTTTTCACCGCTGGCGGAACCAGTACGGGGGGATGAAGTCCGACGAGGCCAGGCGGCTGAAGGAACTTGAGGTCGAGAACGCGCGGCTGAAGAAGCTGGTGGCGGACCAGGCCCTGGACATGGCGATCCTGAAGGAGGCGAACAACTTCTTGGGAAAACATCAACGCCCGAAGGCAGGAGGCGCGTCGTGAAGCATGTTCACGATTGTCTTCGCGGCGAGGGGCGGGGGTGGGGCGCTTCCGAGCGGCGGGTCTGCCGCGTGCTGGGGCAGAGCCGTTCGACGCAGCGGTACGTCGCGATTCCCAAGGATGGAGATGACCGGATGGTGCGTCGGATGCACGAACTGGTGCGAGCCCATCCGCGGCGTGGGTACCGCATGATGTGGGGGATGCTGCGTCTGGAAGGCTGGAGAGTGAACCGCAAGCGTGTGTACCGCCTGTGGAGGCGGGAGGGCTTCAAGGTGCCTGCAAAGCAGCACAAACGCACACGGCTGGGACATTCGGAGAACGGGATTCTGCGGAGTCGTGCGGCGCACAAGGACCATGTGTGGGCGATCGACTTCATCCACGATACGGACGAGCTCGGGCGGCCGCTCAAGTGGCTGAGCGTGGTGGACGAGTACACGCGGGAGTGCCTGGCGCTGGAGGTGCGACGCTCGATGACGGCGAGTGGCGTCGCGGAGGTGCTGATCGACCTGTTCACCGCACGCGGTGTGCCCGTGGACATCAGGAGCGACAACGGGCCGGAGTTCATCGCGAAGACGATCCGTCGTGTGGCGGACCTGACGGGCGTGGAAAATCTGTACATCGAGCCGGGCGCGCCGTGGGAGAACGGGTACGCGGAGAGCTTCCACTCGCGTCTGAGGGACGAACTCTTGAACGCGGAGGTCTTCCTGGACGTGCGCGACGCGGTGGCGCTGGCGGGGAGATGGCGTGAGGAGTACAACCAACGGCGTCCGCACAGCTCGCTGGGCTACGTGCCGCCGGCGGTGTTCGCGGCAAAGACAAAGGCGGCATCCGCGGGCGAAGCCCTCCGCTGCGCTGCGGGCATCGCCCACGGAGAAATTGTATTGAGCGGGGCCGGTACCATCACCCAACTCTCATAGCACCTGGAACAGAAAACGGGGGAAGGTCACATGTGCAATCTGCGTTCATGCCACAATGTGTCGCGCTGCGGCATAGAGATAAACGTCCTATTGATCTACATCACCGGCAATCTGCCGTCACTCAACGTTGATTAATTCATAAACACGAACGTCACTTTAATCAACGTCTATTCGCCAAAAAAATATCCTGCAGATTTCCGTTGAGATCGTGGCCATCACTATTGTAAACAAGGTGAAAGCTTTCACGAAAGCGTGAAAGCATCGTCGTTCCATCCAATATTCCCAAGAAATTTGAAATAGTGTCTTCTAGCACTATCCGTATGACATCAGCCAGCTCCCGACGCTGGTCGTCAGACAAGCCATTTGCGAGCTTGGCGATGGTAGGCCAATGTCTATCAAGGCCTTCGGATTTTGCACCACGGATGACAGAAATGTATCTTGACATGTTAGAGTCAACAATTTCATTGATAACAGAAGTTACAAACTCATTGTCTTTCATTATTTCTTTCCCATTTCTGGATACATTTGTTTGTTTGCATTGATCAACGACTGTAATTTCTTGTTTGGAATATCTGGGTATACTCTTCGTAGTTCCTTTGTATCTCTCGCGACAAGATCTCTCGCGTTATTGATGTCGGTGGTATTTCTGGACAATACCCCTTCACCAATGGTATGGCCCTCCTTCGGTACAAGGATAGCAGGAGCGGAATTGGCATCATACCCACTCACCAGATCCTTCATTACTGCCTTTTGCCCAACATGGTGGGCGTCGAGCCCTGCCTCTGCCTCTTTTCTGAGAGCGCTGTAAGAACCCACTTCGTACTTGCCCAGCTTCGCTTCTGTCTGTGCCAAGGGGGCTGTTGGCGTGTCCGGCCCAACAGTGAGAATGCCAAAGAGTCCAATTGCGATGCCGGCGGCCGTTCCTGCGCTTGGTTGCTTGATGAACTCGCCGGTAGAATTCACGAGCGTGTTGACTGCATCTCCGGTCTGCGCGGCCACTCGCACTGTAGTATCGATCGCTGTTCCGACTTCCCCCGCACGCCGGCCGAAGTCGCGCGCGTTCTGTGTTCGAATTGCTATATCAACATCTATGTTTGCGTAAGCGTTCTTGTCATTACTGTTACGTTGAACATGAGCTTGATGATCCTCCATGCTCCAACGTTCGGCTGTTGTGCGAGCTCCGCCAGGATCAAGCTGCGCGATCGACTTGGCGCCCTCGTACATGTTGCGGGCCCAGTCTCCGACGGCCGATAGCCCCGTCGGATCCCTCCCGCTCCACGGATTCCCCTTGACATAGAGATAGAGCGACATGCCATCGACGTAGCCGGCGGGATCGCGCGTCAACCATCTGCCCGCCTGCGGGTCGTACCACCGCTGGCGGCAGCTAAAAAAGGAGATGTTGGCGTCGTACCAGTAACCCGCGTAGCGCGGGCCGCTCTCGTCCTCGGGGAGGAGCTTGTTGTAACTGGCGACGAAGAGGTTGAAGTCGGTGTCGTCAACCAGGCCGTCTTCGTTGAGGTCGGCGGGGCAGGCGCCGCCGCGGTCGCCGAAGGGCATGGGGATGGGAGTGGTGGCTGAGCACTCGAGCACGTCGTACGCGGCGTAGAAGGAGACGAAGTCTCCATCGTCCACCAGGCCGTCGCCGTTGAGATCGCCGACGAGGAAGGGGCGAGCGTTGCCGTAGTCGTCGTACTCGCTGCGTTCCTTGACCTGGCCGTAGGAGTCGGTCGTGGCGACGACGGAAAAGTGCGAGTCGGTGAGGTAGTAGCGGCGTTCGGAGCCCTGCCAGGACCCCCACCCGGCGGCGCCGCCGCCGGGGGGCGGGGCCTTGGTCCGCACGCGGCGGAGAATCACGTCGTCCTTGTCGCGGAGGCCGTAGAAGTACTGCGATTGCCTGGTCGGGCTAAAGACACTCGGTTCGGAGGACGCGGCCGTGACGGTGGTCGAGTCTTCGTCGACCTGCAGCACCTGCCAGTCGTTGGAATAGTAATAGAGGCGGGTGAGGGTGAGGTCGGCGGGGTTGGCCTCGTCGCCTTTGCGGGTACGCTCGAGGACGCGCCAGTTGAGGGCGTTGTAGGAGAAGCCGGAGAGGGGGTTCCAGGCGCCGGCGCCGCTGTTGGCCGCGGCGTGGGAGGAATTGCGTCAAGTCGTAATTCCACAACAATGTGGAACAGTGCGTCCAAATCCACGCATTTGTGGAATTGTGATTGACAGTCCACAGAGTTGTGGAAACGCATTGTGGAAAACTATGTGTAAAACTGATAATGGAATGCACAATCAGTTGACAGCGGTTGCACCACTTGATATTCCATCCGCCTGTCGGCGCGAGATGCGCTGCGAGCTGGAGTGGTTTCAATGGAAAGTGCCGCGGGTTGCTTTCGGGATCGAGTGATCGTCGGTTGGGCCTTCTTTGCAACGGCGGGCGCTCTGCCTGCGCTGGGCACCGAGCCTTCGAATTGGTCGCCTATGCCCGGCAATGGGTGGGCGCATGTGGAAGCGGTGGCGAATGGAACGACACAGTCGCCCGAGAATCGGTACGCGCCGTGGAGTCAGGGATGGGCGAATTACACGGGTCTTACACCTTGCGGCTCAGATACGCAATGCGATGACCTGTGGGGTTTGCAAACTGATCCCCCCAGCCCGTTCTTCAAGCCCGGGGAGCGCAACGCCTTTCCTTTGAACTACGGACTGCTCGAACTGCCCTTGCCGGGCGATTTTCTGCCGGTAGGCTCAACGTTGGGATCGCACACACTGGCTTTGGTGCCCACACGTATGGCGACGAAGTCCACGAGTTGGAACGGGCTTGGCCGCGCAACGCTCGATGATTGTGTCGATCTCGTGACGGGCGTGCCGCTGGTGCAGTATTCGGATCTCACGCTTCCGTTCAGCGGCGGAGCGTTTCGACTCATCCGGACCCGTTCTGCAGATCGTGCTCTTACCGGCAGGCGAGCGGTCGGCATGCACGGGGTTGGCGATGGAGTATCGGAATCACAGAATCGCTGGTGGGACTGGTGCGGCGAAGGTTGGATGATGAGCGAGAATCCGCTCCTCATAATCGACTCAACCATGGCCGATGATGTTGCTGGCGGGCTGCCGCGGTGCTACTTGTGGCTTGATGCGTTTCACAGCATCCCTTTCGATTGGGTTTCCACCGGCAACACACCCGACAATTCCGCCAGCACCGGGTTTTATGACTGCGCGCCGCGGTATCGCGCCAAGCTGACCATCTCCCGAGCGGGTCAGGTGCAACCTGTTCGCCGAATTGCCGAGAGTCAGGGCGAGACTCCGAACATGGGCCAGTGGCTGCGGCACCCGGACAAGTTTGAGGTGTCGCTCTTTGACGGGGAGGTTGTCTATGAGTTTGTTCCGGTGTGGCAGGATGCGCCGTCGGAGCAGTGGCAATGGAACTGGCACAGCCCGCCGGACGATGGTCACGACGTCGTTTGGACTTCGGTTCACGAGCGGCCGACGCTGCCGTTCGACACGGGAGATCTGGATCCCGGACAGCGAGATGCCGCGGCTTTCAGATCTCCGTGGGACTGCGACCCCATCCACAGCGACACGTCGCAACATGACCGACCGAAGGTGAACGGGCGCGGGCAGGGCATGCCGCACTATGGGCTGGTGACCAAGATCCGGGATCGCTTTGGGAATCGCGCCGAGATTGACTATGCGCCTCTGACCGAATGGGGAGTCACGAATCGGATGGCTGGCGAAGTTGGAGAGCCGGCCCGAGTCCAGTACACGAGCCAGAAGGGTCAGATTCGAGAGATCCGACTGGTCAACGCGAATGGCCAGGTTCAGTGGACATTGGTCTACGCGTATCGAATGGTGCCGATCAGCGACAGCAGCATCGTTCCAGGCGCGGTAGCCACGAATTGGGACGCGCTGGATCCTCACGAACAAATGGCGTGGTCTTCACCGGCGCTCGACACAATCTACGCCTTCGAAGGAGCGGTCAATACGCGCCGCGTCACGTTGCTGCGTGGTCCCGACGAGTCGATTTCGGACGAGGCACACCAATCGAGGCTGCGGCCGAGCGATGAGAACGACATCCTTTCGCGATATGTGAATGCACTACCGACCGCAAGCCTGGAATGGCCGGGTGACGAGGAACTGGGGACGTCGCAACTGTCTCCCGATCTTCACTGGAAGTTCCGTTGTCGATATCACTACGCCACCAAAGACAACGGAGCAACGGAGATTTCACGTGAGTATCGGGTGTGCTGGCCCCCCGTGCTTCTGCGAAGTCAGACGGATGAGTATTCTGCACAGAGAGACTTGGCCACGGCGCCGGATCGCAACCACGTTTTCTGGTACGGCCAGAATCCGGCCTTCTCGCACACGCGATGGTTGACGGACATGTTTGACGATTCCGGGATTGACAGGGCTGCCAAGGCGCTGGCAAGTCCGGGAACGACACATGTCGCAAACATCGAGAAGTTGATGGAGGTTGGGCGTAATAGCGATTCATTGCTCAGCAACTTCACATACGCCAGCGGATACTCCGCAAAGGACATGCATGAGGCCGCACTTGTCTGGCTCGCAAATTCGAACGAAGATGACGCATCGCTGCAGGCCGGATCGCCGTATCCGTCGTGCAGCGCGGGCAACGTGTCGGATGACGGGCTTTTGCCGGACAATTCCGGAAACTATGTCACGGATTCGGCTCGCGGCACGGTCAGCGCAGTTTCGTTCACCGATCCTCGGGATGGGCGGCGGCGCTACTGCCGCGTATCCCGGTTTCTCCGAATGCCCGAAACGGACGGCGAGGCTATTCACGATTCCTACGTTTCAGATGCGCGTCCGATGCGCTCGATCTTTCGCAGTCCATTCTGGTGGCACGCATATCCGCAGGGAGATACCTTCCGCTGGCCCCATACCGGGTTGACATGGTCTTCGGGGTCCAAAGCGGCGAAGGAGACCGACTACTCCGTCGCCCGTTGGGTCGCGATGGTGGACGAGTTTCCAACCTGGAATGCGATGGAGTTGGCGCACGAGACTCCCATCGGGTCGGGTGCCTCCGCCAAGAAATCCTTCTACAACGGCAGCAACAGCCGGCGGATTGTGGGCATGAATCCGCTTGGAAACGTGCTCTGGCAGAAATCCTACTTCCTGGATGGAAATGGATTCACCGAGAGCGGCGACACCGGGCTTTCCGAGACCTTTGTCTACAAGAACGGGGCCGATCTGCTCGCGGAATTGGCCGGAGCCACGCCGGTCCCGGCTCCGGAGGACTCGTTCAAGATCGAGCGGTTTCTCGTAGCCCGGAAGTCAACCGGATGGGCCGCGGCGGACATCGCGAACCACGGTGCGAACGAAGGACTCATTTCCGTCTTCACGTACGGCATTGTCTCGGCGGACACGGCGAAGTCGTGGGGAGAGAGGATCAAGCCAGTCGCGGACGGGATCCGTTGTGGAGATTCGGGCACGGTCTACTACAAGAATCAGACTTTCTACGACGCGAGCGATCCAACCTCGGCGATTGCCTCGGCGCAGTTCACGACTCCTCGGACGACGCTTCTGAACGCTCCATCGGGGGGCAATACCGGCGCGCTCGAGCAGGCTGGCGTCGTGCTCACGCAGCTCAAGCTTGCCAAGCCGATAAACGCGGATGGAACTTACCAAAAGATTGATACGAGGGGGATCTCGCCCCGACGCAGCATCCGGCCCGGTCTTGCTTCGAGCGGTGACGCCTACTACGACATTTCACAGGACATTACCAACTCGCTGGGGTTGAGTGTGTGGACGATCAACGCGTTTGTCCATGATCCGGTCAATCTGAATATCGCCGGTGATCCGAACGCGCAGGCCACGTTTACCTATCACATCTTCGATGCGCTGGGTCGTGAAACGGACACGTGGGAGGACATCGATCCGGGAACGGCGGCAAGCCCGAACACCAACGTTCGACCCGAGGATCGCGCGCTGATCCCAGCGGACATGGTTCGGAAGAGCCCGAGCGCACCGGCGGCGCTGCACACCGAACGCTGGTACGACATGCATGAGATGACGGATGTCATCTACCCGAACGGACGGCGCTGGGCGACGCGATCGACGACCGTGGATGACAGCACCGATCCAACGAAGCAGCGCAATCAGGGCAAGCCCATCAAGCGGGTGTTTACGTTCAACGACCTGGTGCCGAACAACCCGTTGGATCAGAACCCGACGGTGTACAAGCCGACATCCATTTGCATGATCCGGGATTACGCCGAGTTGGGGAACCCCGAACCCCTTTGGCTGGGGCAAATGAATCAGAGTGAGCAATCGCAAACTGTCATTGAACACTTTCGCGATTCGAGCAAGCGGACCACGATGTTGAGTTCAACCGCGGTGTGGTTCACCGGAACGGTCGATCTGGCCCATGTGATCGACTACTCGGGATATGAAAAGGCCCCGGATGTCGCACTCGGGTACGACTCGGCCGGTCGCCTCAACAAAGTGACCGACCTGGACCTTGACTGGTCGGGCGGGATCGGCGCGACGGCGGAAATTCAGGATAACGGAGATCGGATCCGCGTCAAGGAAATGGACGGGAACGCGACGATCCAGTTGCGGAACGCGCGCGGGCAGATCGTGCGCAAGTACACGGGCACCGATTCGTTCGCGTGGGATGACCTCGCCTACACGTTTCCCACCGATCCATCCTCGGCTCCCGACATGATCCTGCGCGAGCGCACCGAATTCGGCAGGGGGCCGACCAATGCGCTCATGCCGTTCCGGCGGTGGAACTACCTCAGCACCCCGACATGGCAAAGTTCGGTTTCCGATCCGTACGCCAAACCGCCGACTGATGATTGGGAGGGAGAGCTCACGCAGACGTCGTACGACTGGCGGATGCGGCCAGTGAAGGTCGAGACGTTTGGCCCCGCCCCGGCCCCGCCGGTCTATCGCGGCGACTCCACAACCGAGCCGACCGCGGATCGGCCGTTGTTGTCCACTCGACTGACCTTCCTGGACCATGCCGAGCGGACGATTCTGGAGGTCTCCTTCGGGCCGGGCGAAGTCACGAATCTGATCTCGTTCGACCCGAGCCGGTTCGCTCCTGATCCGACGCAGATCGGCACGGACTCGGCAGTGGGATACCTGGTGGCGGCGATCCTCGATGCCAACCCGACTTCGCTGACGCAAACGTATTACTTCGACGACGGCTCGGTCCGAGAGAAGCGGATCTATCGCCTGCACTCTTCCGCTTCCGGCGGATACTCGGGCTCCGGCGACTACTTTGCGGAGCGATACGGCTACGGGGTCGGGGGCAAGCAGATCTTCGCACAGCATCCGGGTTCGCGCACGGTGCAGATGACCGAGTACGACAATGTGGGAAGAGTGCACTGCGAGCGGACGATTCTGCCGCGCACGGTCGGAGGAGCGCAGACGTACGACTACGAAGTGACGCGCACCGACTACCGCTACGACAAGGACGGAAACACAATACTGACCGACCACTGGGAGCGGATCATGGATTCCGGTGCCACTCCCACCGGCGATGCGGTACTTTCACGGGCAAACGCCGTCCGTCAGCGCACGGAGAATTGGTACGACATGGCGAAACGGCTCGTCGCGACGGCCGAGTGCGGCAGTTCGAGCGCGGACGGAACGTTTTCGACTCCGAATGACGCAATTCCGATCGATACTCGCCTGGGAACACGCCTGGGTCAGGGAATGGCGACTCCGGAACTCGTGGTCGACGGCACGACAAACCCGCCAACCCTCAGCACGGAGAAGCACGGGCTTGTGCCGGACGGCGCGCGACTGTCGCTCAATGCCTACGACCGCGCCGGCAACAAGATCGCGAGTGCCGCGCCGCAGACCGAATCGACCTGGACCTACACCACCTATTTGTACGACGCCAAGAACCGGCTGCTGCTGCAGGTGGACGACGCGACCGGAAAGAAGCGGCGGACGAAGTACGCCTACTGGCTCGGCCGGACCATCTCGATCAGTTCACCGACAGCGGATGACCCCGCGAGCACTCCGGACCCTGCTCTCCACCCGACATGCCAGACACAGGGTGTTGTCTATGGGGCTCAGATCGTCGGCGAGTTCATCGACGCCGAGCAGCGGCCGTACCTCGGATATATCTCCCGGAGCAATGCGCTTGTTGGTGCGATGATGTCAGTTAATCCCGATTCAGAGACGCGGGACGGTTGGGCGAGATCAACGGAAATAAACAGCACTAACACGACCATGTTGCGTCCCGACGTGATTAAGGGACTCGCGCAGTTCCAATACAACAAGCCCGACTTTGCCTACCGCTACTACGCCGACGGCCTGATCGCCGAGCGCGTCGACCGGCGCAAGATTGCGATCAGGTATTTCTACGACGAGCTGCGACGGCTGCGCGAGCTCGAGGTCTGGCATTACGCCGGTATCCCGTCGAACGCGAGCATTGGCGCGGTCGGCACAGCGCAGAACATCTATCCGCTGGAGTATGCCTCGCGCGGCTATCCGTCCGCCCCAAGCAACGCGGTCACGGACATTCCGACTGATCGCGTCGGGTACATCTCGTACTCCTATGACTCCCGCGGCAATCTCACCCGCGTGACAGCGCAGGAGTCGCGGGACGACGTTGATGGCCAGGGCAATGCCAAGTACATCACGGACACCAAATACGTCTACGACGAACGCAACAACCTGGTCCGCGAATATCAAGCCCATGGGGCGTCGGCGGATGCGACGGACACGCCCTACATCGACTACACGCGGAATTACTCCGGCGCGACGGCGGCAACATCAGGGATGGATCGGCTCGTCTCGATGACGTACCCGGCGTTCGCCGGACTGGGACTGGGTGCGGATGTGGCGGGCAGCCGCACGCTTAATCTCGGGTACGGTTCCGCGGGCTCGGCGGACGATGCGGCGTCGCGGATCGATGCGATGACGTGGGGAAACTTCCCCGTCGCCACGTTCGGCTACACCGGCACGGGCCGGCGTGTCTCGACCGGCCTGGGCGGCACTGCCTCCGCGCCGGCGATCCGGCAGAACTTTGGATCGGCCAATTCCTCGGTTGTGGGCTTGCCCGGGCTTGATTCCTTCGGTCGTGTGCGGGATCTGCACTATATCAACAGCGCGACGAGCGACTCCACGCTCTGGCGTGGCGAATACGTCTACGACGCCGCGGGCAACCGCCTGCAGGAGAAATTGACGCAGCGTCCCCACCCGAGTTCTGATCCGTCGAGCTCCACTCCCGTATCTGGTTCAAACACGCGTTCGCGACTCTTCGACTACGACACGCTCGATCGTCTGACGCGAGTGGATGGCGGCCACATCAGCGAGAGCGGGGCGATGGAGCCGAGCGATGCGTACGCCGCGGTGCGGACGGAGAAGTGGTCGTTGGACAAGCTCGGCAACTGGGTGGGCGAGCACGATCAGCACTCGGTCTCGCCGATGATCGATCCCTGCGCCTGGCCGACCATCGGCCCGAGCGACGGCGATCATCACCCGTGGCACGGCAATCATCCGCCCGGCGCGACGCAGGCACTATCGGTGGTGACCACGCCCGGCCACAGCGTGGAACTGGGAGAGGGGACGTCCTCTCACAGCTTCCTTCTGAAGGAAGTCCACTACATCGAGCCGGGGATTGCAGAGAGCAACGCGAGCGCGGCCGGACACACTCGCGAGCCTGCAGCCCAACGCGCTCGGTCAGGTCCAGAGGCTTGGCAGCGACAACAAGGGGATGTCGGCGGACGCGATCGTGACCGACGTCTGCGGCAACACGGTCTTCGACGGGGCGTACTACTTCCAGTACGACGCCTGGAACCGGCTCTGCCAGGTCAACCAGAAGGGCACGCTCACCGCGTACCGATTCGACACGGAGGTACGCCCACGAACTTCCCGCGGGCGGCGTCTGGCCGTCGGGCTGCGGCATTTGCCCGGTGATCGGGCCGCTTGTCAACACTACACCTACGACGGGGTGGGACGATTGGCACGGACGAGTTCACCGGTCGCAGCCCGAGGAGCTGGTCGTTCGCCGGGATGGAGTACGAAGAGGGCGTCGTCCCGTCGTTCACGCGGAGCGAAACGATTCCTCTACGACGGGGTGCGGGAGATCCAGGAGTCGTTACCGACCCGATCCTCGCCGACGGCGAGGGCAACCGCGTCGCCACGATGAGTTTCGAAATCGGCCAGAGGATCGGGGGGTGGGGGTGGGAACCAGATGGGTGAGCCGCCGCCAGGATCAGCATCTTCCTGCGGGCGCGTATGTATGGGGACCGGGAGACAGCGGCGTTGATGAACTGCTCTGCCAGATCGATCCGTACGCCGAGGAATCGCACGCGGCGGATGGGGGAGGTGGTGGGGGCCGCAAGGGCAAGCCTTGGTTCATCCTGACCGATGCGCAGGGCGATGTGGTCTCGATCGTGAACGGCGGTGGGGCGCTCGGGCTGAACAACCAGCCGTCCGCGGCGTCGGTTGCTGGGCAGTGGACGTACTCGCCGTACGGGGAAGTGCTGACGTATGACGCCCTGGCCGCGGGTGGGGTGCATCCGGCGGTGGTCTTCGGGCACAAGACCCTGGCGGTGGATCGCCTTGACGCGCCGACATTGACATGGGAGAATGAGTCCGAGCCGGGCGCCGGCGACGGCTCGCTCTTTGAAACCCAAAGACTGGTACCTGATGGGAGACTGATCGCGTATGCGCGGAATCGCACGCTGGATACCAAGCGAGGGCGTTCGCTCCAAGGCGATCCTAATTGCACCGGTCTCGCGGTACTCCCTTCCGCTTCGCTTCACGGGTCCATTTGGTTCGTCGGCCCTCAAGAAGCTGCGATCGCGACACGAATGGGCGACGGACTTTCGCTGTTCGCACACGCCCGCGGAAATCCCATTGACTACGCAGATCCGCTTGGCTTGTTCACGATGGGCGAGCTGGGAATGACAATGGGAGTCCAAGGCCTGATTGGCGGGATACTCAACGGCGCGATAACGAAAAGTTGGTCTGGCGCATTGGTCGGAGCAGCAGGCGGCGCGCTCAGCGGCGGATTAGGCGCGTCAGTTTCCGCTATTGGGTATTTGGGAAAGTTTGCGGGAGTTGCGGGGAATCTTTCCGGCGGAACTCTGCTCGGCGGAACTCTCAGCTACTCGCGCGGTAACAGCCTCAGCTACTCTGCGATGGAAGGGCTTGCTACGGGATTGTTGGGGGGAGCTGTCGCTGGAATCGCCGATCGATTCATGACTGCAGCATTTAGTCCCGCAACCATTTCGCAGTCGGTGGCTGCGTATTTGAGTAGATCCGGTGGACGATTGGGCGGATCAATTGTTCGTCTCATGAATCACAATATTGCATCTGAGCTCGAAAATGGAGGCTACCAAATTATTGGTGGCGCCGGACGAGCAGCTGAAGAATGGATTGCGGGACCCGGCGGTGGGAAATTAGGAGGGACATTCGTTGACATCACTGCCAAATGCGGATCAAAGACCCTTCGGATTCAAACCATTGACACTCTTGGGGATGGAATTACACCCACCGCGCGGGAGATGGCTGCAGCAGCTCGCATTCGCGCCGCGTTTCCGGGAGATGAATTACGACTAATCCCAAAGCGATGACAATACCGATGAAACAACAGTTATTTTATGCAACTCGCCGCGACATCGAACCTGTATTGGAGCATTTGCACCAACAACATCACGCACTATTTACACTGTCCGGGCATTTTCAACAGCCTTCGGCGCCTCAATACGATCAGGGAATTGATATTCCGGACTTGGGAACGGCCGATTCCGATTCCGCGATATCCTGCTCGGCATACTTGGTATCGCCACAGCACAGTACGATAAACGTTCGCGAAATTCGCGCAAGAGTCGGAGAAATTAGTTATGCTTATGACCAATTGGCTAATCCAGATACCGTACTGTTGTCGTTCGGAGGAATGCGATCCATGAATTGTCTGTTGCATGGGCGCGTATCCTGTGTGTCATCAACGGGTATGGCTCTGGAAATATTCCAGACATTGGCAAAATCGCTCAAAAAACACTTTCGAAAAGTAAAGGCATTTTATGTAGGCGACGAGGCGTTGTCGCTGCATTCGCGTGGCGTAAGGCTAACGATCTCAGTTCAAGCCGCTCCCCAATTCGACCTTCGGCGATAGATTGTGGCTTTGTTATTGCTACCTTGCCGCGAGCGCGGCCGACACACTCGCGAGCCTGCAGCCCAACGCGCTCGGTCAGGTCCAGAGGCTTGGCAGCGACAACAAGGGGATGTCGGCGGACGCGATCGTGACCGACGTCTGCGGCAACACGGTCTTCGACGGGAGTTACTACTTCCAGTACGACGCCTGGAACCGGCTCTGCCAGGTCAACCAGAAGGGCACGCTCACCGCGTACCGATTCGACACGGAGGGGTACGCCCACGAACTTCCCGCGGGCGGCGTTTGGCCGTCGGGCTGCGCGGCGCCGGTGATCGGGCCGCTTGTCAAGCACTACACCTACGACGGGGTGGGACGATTGGCACGGACGAGTTCACCGGTGCTGGCGCCCGAGGGCTGGTCGTTCGCCGGGATGGAGTACGAAGA
>JBGAPK010000027.1:0-58405 GCA_044221315.1 Phycisphaerales bacterium
AATTGACCTCCGACGGCCCGGATACAAGCCAGTCGCGGTCGGGCGCCGCGAACGCGACCTTCCGGGTGCTCTCTCGGATCGTTTCCGGGATCAGCCCGCGCACCGCCTCGCGCAGCGCGAGCTTGGTCCGACCGTTCCCGATCTTGGAGCGGGTTGGTAGCGACAGAGAGGTTTCCACGACGGCAGGCGACAGAAAAGGAACTCTCGCCTCCACGCTCGCCGCCATCGAACTGCGGTCCTCCCAATGCAAAAGCATCGGGAGGCTTGCGTGCTCGATCTGCTGCACGCTGCACGACCGGACGTCTTGAGCCCGAGGGGTTAGTCGGAGGAACGGATCGTCCGGTCGGGCGCCCAGCGCCCCCGCATCGATCCATCCTGCGGCAAGCGCTCGGGGGCGCAGAACCGCCGTTGTACGGGGCAAGAGCATGCTCGCGGCCCTCGCCCCCTGCCAGACAAGGCTCTTCCCGCGCGTGGCACGGATGGTGCGTATTTCGCTCGACGCCGACCGCAGCCCGGCGCGTTTCAGGTGCTCGCCGACGGCGAACGGGAAGAACACGTCATACCCGCACAGTTGCTCGTCGGCGCCCTGGCCGTCCAGCATGACCTTGACGCCCTGCCGGGCCGCCTCGGCAAAGACGACGCTCTGGGCAAGAATCGAGGTGGACCCGAACGGTTCGTCCTGCGTCCACACCAGATCGCCCAGCTCGCTCCACTCCCGGATCGGCTCGACCCGGACCCCGGTTCCCGCGGCGCCCGTCATGGCGAGCGTTTGCTCAACCAGGCGCCACTCGTCGGGAATCTCCCAGGCATTGACGGCGGGCCTGGCGGTGACGGTCCGGAATTCAGTTCGTGCCTCCGTGGGCAGCATGCCGCAGGCGATCGCCACGATCGATGTCGAGTCCAGCCCCCCCGAAAGGCATGAACCGACTCGCACGTCCGCCCGCAACTGACGCTTCACCGATTCGCTGAGTGCCTCGAAGACCCGCGCCGGCGCATCGTCAGGAGCGATCGGTCCGCGATCGGTAGTGCGATACCACCGCGTGTGTGCTGGCCACTCGTCTATTTTTCGGCCCGATCCGCCGAATTGGACGCTTGTCATCGAGCCCGCCGGAAGCTGGCGGACGCCCGCGAACATCGTGTGCTCGGTGTGGTCCGACAAGCCCCGCAGCAGATAGTCGTGCAGACGCTGGCCGTCCGCCAGGGCGCTCCAGCCGGAGAGGCGGGTGAAGGCCTTGATCTCCGAAGCCATCGCCAACCCACCCGACGGCGGGCGCCACACGTACAGGGGTTTGATGCCGAACGGGTCTCGTGCCGCCAGGAGTGCTCGCTCCCGCGTGTCCACGAATACTAACGCGAACATCCCGTCCAGCCGGGCGAGCGACCCGGGTCCGTCGAGAGCCAGCAGGCGAAGCAGCACCTCGGAGTCCGAACGCGATGCGAAGTTTTCGCCACGTTGTTCGAGCTCTTTCCGCAGTTCCGCGTGGTTGTAGATCTCTCCGTTGAAGGCCAGCCAGTAGCGTCCGGTCGGGTCACGCATCGGCTGGTGCCCGGCCGGCGACAGGTCCAAGATCGCGAGGCGGCGGAACCCAACCGCCAGTCGGACCCTTGCGAAGTCCTCAGGCTTGATCGAGCCCTCCGAAAGCACGTCGCCCGCGCCGTCGAGCGCCAGCCATCCGCTGTCATCGGGCCCCCGATGACGGAGCGCGTTCAGGGCGTCCGCGCCGGATCGAACAAGATCCGCACCACCAACCCCGGGAACTAACGCCAGAATGCCGCACATTTGAGCTGTTTCCCCGCGCTCGAACGCAATTCAAAGGCCGCGAGCATAGCGACCGGCCGCTACGATCTCGCCCTTGCCGAGCCGGGTGCCCTGTCGTGCCCCCAGCCCGCAAAGACCGCCCAAGGACGGCCGCTTTTCGGTCGATAGGGACCACGGACGGCAGTCCAAGGCAGCGCGGCATGTGCGCGTTGCCGGTTATCGGCGCGTCGGCCAAACATCGGCCCACGCTCCGGCGTAGGAATCGGCCCGGCCCTTTCCCCGCTCAGCGTTCCCGCGGCAGCCGGTCGGCCCGCCGCCATTGAAGTCGAGGAGATTCTCAGCATGGCCACCCCGCGTCGCGCTCTGATCACCGGCATTACCGGTCAGGATGGTTCGTACCTCGCCGAGTTCCTGCTCGGCAAGGGCTACGAGGTTCACGGCATCATCCGCCGCTCTTCTTCCTTCAACACCGGCCGCATCGACGCCATCTACCAGGACCCGCACGCCAAAGGCGGCAAGCTCAAACTGCACTACGGCGACCTGTGCGACGCCAACAACCTCTCCAAGCTGATGCGCGAGGTCCGTCCGCACGAGGTCTACAACCTCGGCGCCCAGTCGCACGTCCGCGTTTCGTTCGACATGCCGATCTACACCGCCGAAACGGTCGCGATGGGCGCACTCAAGCTTCTCGAAGCCGTCCGCGACTTCCAGCAGGAAAGCGGCCAGCAGGTGCGCTACTACCAGGCTTCGTCGTCGGAGCAGTACGGCAAGGTCGTCGAAACCCCTCAGAAGGAGACCACGCCCTTCTACCCGCGCTCGCCCTACGCCTGCGCAAAGATGATGGCGCACTGGGCCACGGTCAACTACCGCGAGTCGTACGGCCTGCACGCTTCCTGTGGCATCCTCTTCAACCACGAGAGCCCCCGGCGTGGCGAGACCTTCGTCACTCGCAAGATCACCCGCGCCGTGGGCCGCATCAAGCTCGGCCTGCAGGACAAGATCTACCTGGGCAACCTCGACAGCAAGCGCGACTGGGGCTTCGCCGGCGACTACGTCAAGATGATGTGGATGATGCTCCAGCAGGAGAAGCCCGACGACTACGTGATCGCCACCGGCAAGACGATCAGCGTGAAGGAGTTCTGCGAACTGGCCTTCAGCCACGCCGGGCTCGACTTCAAGGACTTCGTCGCGTTCGATCCGCGCTACCTGCGCCCCGCCGAGGTCGATCTGCTCCTCGGTGATCCCACCAAGGCCAAGCAGAAGCTCGGCTGGGTCCCGACCACGACGGTCGAGCAGCTCGCGGCCATGATGGTCGATACCGACCTCGAGCTCGCCAAGCGCGAAAAGACCCTCCGCGACGCCGGTCACGAAATGCCGGAATTCGCCGGGCACGATCAGTAAGCCGGTATGAGCATAATTTTCATGGCCCGGGCTTCGGCTCGGGCCTTTTCATTTCCGCTCCAACGATTGCCCATGCCCTGGCCCGGCCGCGTCATCATGCACGTCGATATGGACGCGTTCTTCGCGTCGGTCGAGCAGCGCGACAATCCGTCTCTGAAGGGCAAGCCGGTTCTTGTCGGAGGTGCCAGCAAGCGTGGCGTCGTCGCCGCGGCCAGCTACGAATCCCGCAGGTTCGGATGCCGCAGCGCCATGCCGATGGCCCAGGCCCTGCGGCTCTGTCCACAGGCAATTGTCGTGAAGGGCCGCCATGGCAAGTACGGCGAAGTCTCCAAAGTCGTCTTTGAAGTGCTCCGCACCTTCACTCCCGACGTGCAGCCTATTTCCGTGGACGAAGCCTTCATGGAAGTGACCGGCGTGATGCACCTCTACGAGAAGAAGTGGGGGAGCAAGGGATTGGCCGCACTCGAAAAGACCGGGCGCTCGATCAAGCAGAAAATCCGTGAGGCCGTCGATCTTCCGGCAAGCGTCGGCATCAGCGGGAACAAGTTCCTCGCCAAGCTCTCCAGCGATCTCTCCAAGCCCGACGGCCTCAAGATCCTCGATCCGCGCGACGCCGAGCGCGAACTCGCTCCGCTTCCGGTCGGTGTGATCTACGGCCTTGGTCCCAAGACTCAGGAACGCCTGCACCAGCTCCAGATCAAGTCGATCGCAGACCTCCGCTCCTTCGGCGAAGAACGGCTCGTCAGCCGCTTCGGCGAGCAGGCCCGCGACTGGCTCCGGCTCTCCCGCGGCGAGGACCACCGCCCCGTCCGCCTCGAGCGTGAACAGAAGAGTATCGGCAAGGAACGCACGTTCTTCGACAACATCGCCGATCCCGACGAGCTGCGTTCGCTGCTGCTCGGCTTTACGGAGGAGGTGGCCCGCAGTCTCCGAGAAGACAGCATGACATGCCGCTCCATAACCCTCAAGCTCCGTCTGGGCGATTTCCGCACGTTCTCACGGAGCGCCACGCTCGAAACGCCAACGGACTCGACCAAGGTCATCTGGGCCGCGGCGAAGGACCTCCTGGAGAATTGGTTCACCGAACGCAAGGGAGCCCTGCGTCTCATGGGCGTCAGCCTGCACGGGCTATCGGGCGAGAAGCAACTCGATCTGTTCCGCGGCGCGCCCACTCGGGTGGCGGACGACCGCAGCGCCGACCGCCAGGGGCGTGTGGACAAGGCGACCGACGCGATCATCCACAAGTTCGGCCGCGGCGCCATCAAGCGCGGCGGCAGTCTTCGTGACGAATGAAAAGGCCGGGCGCCATCGCCCGGCCGGTTCCTCTCACGAGTCATTCGTTACGACTTGCGCCGGCGGAAGGCGATCAGCCCGGCCCCGGCGAGGATCATGACGCCGCTGCCGGAAGACGGGATGAACACCGCTCCGTTGAATCCGCCGTCCGGGCTCCAATTCACCTGCCCGCTCCCCATCAACGATCCCACAATCAGGTTGCCCGTCACCACGCCCGACGAAAACGTCGTCGCGGCCTTCGCGGCCAGAATATTGACGTTGTGCCCGCCCGACATGGTCACCGACATCGCGTCGTTCAGGTTGAGCAGCGTGCCGGCGCTGCTCGCCCCGTTCATGTACGTCCAGGTCTTGCTGCCAAAGTTCAGCGCCGTGCCGCCGACGTTCATGATGACCGTGCCCGCCCCGACCACGCGGATGCCCCAAGCATTCACGAAATCGGTCGCGTTCAGATTCACGACGCTCACCGGGCCGGTCGTATTAATGATTAATTCGCCGTAGTTGTTGGTGTACGACGCGTTCGGCGACAGCCCCGCGGCGTAGTTTCCGGCGTTCTGGAAATACGTCGAGGCCGCCACCAGGTCGATCGCCGCCGTGTAGGTCTGGTTCTGCGCGACCGAGCCGCTGACGGTGAGGGAGTTGCCCGCCGTCTTCGTCCCGCCCAGCGTCGCGTTGCCGTTGACGCTGCCGCTCGACCCTCCCAAGTTTCCGCCGGCGCTGACGTTTCCGGCGATCGAGGCGCCGTTCATCGTCACGCCCTGGGCGACATCAACGCCGCCGAAGTTCACGCTGCCCGACAGACTGAAACTGCCGCCGCCGTAGAAGCCCTTGGATAGACTGGGCGAACTGGACGAGAGCGTGCGGGCCGCGAAGCCGTTGAAATACGCATCGCCCACGGCGCCCGAGGCGCCCTGGAAGTCGGACCCGTAGCCCTGGTTTGCGCTCCCGATGGTGGAGCGCGAAAAGGCGTTGAAATCCCAATACGAAATCGCGGCAGATGCGCTGCCCGCCCCGATGGAGATCGCTGCTGCCCCGATAATCCCATGCATCAATCGATTCACGCGCCACTCCTCCTTGATGCGAGCACGGGCAGTGCCGCCCCGTAGGAATACGGCCCGTCCGTCCCGCCGGATCAAGAGTCCAATTCATGAAAGCGGCACGCAAGGAGATCACACGCAAACACCGCGCGGCGGAAGCGTTTACAACGACGGAAGTCGGATAACGGGAAGTAGGCTTTTGGCGCCTATACATTCCTCGGATTGGGGACGTTGTCGTCTGGCTGCCAGCGTAACAGGTCCAATCCGATGGCGGAAATGGAAGATGCCGTTCTGGCATCGAAGAGATTTTCAGCATGAATCAACTGGTCTCGCGCGAGCGTCTGCCAAAGCGTGTGATACTGATCAAATCGGGTAAGGGCCAAAAGACTCTTGCCCTCATCGAGATTTCCGTCACGCTCCCCGAGCCGAACGTTTTCGCTCCAGATTCATTCGCACAGCGACTGTGTGAGACCGCTGTGTCCATCGCACGAGGCTGACAGCAGCATGAGCAGTCCCAAGCCGGCAAAGACCGGCTCCTCATCCCACGGACCCGAGAGTGAACTCAGAAAAGCGGCGAACGCGCTTCTGGCACTGATGACGGTCGACGGTCCGAGTGCGAGAACGCTTGCCACGAGCGGCGCGGCCACATCGGACAACCCGCCCATGGAATAGTCTCTTTCCGAGGGATTGAAGTGCGCGTCAAGGAGTGCCGCGCACGCGAAAGCGCGGGACAGATGATGACGGATTGTGATCGGGCGTCGCCACCGCTCAAGTGCAAGGGCTTCCCTTGGGTTCCAGTGAAGCACGTCATCCGCTTTTCTGGACTGCCGAAGCCGAAGCAGCGCATTCAGGTGCGCGTCATAGTCGGGCATGTCATTGCCCGCAATTTCCACCAGCAGCTCATCAGTAATTTGCGGACAAAGAACATCCAGCAGCGCCGCTCGCTCCGGCCGAAGGGCGCTTAGATCAATCTTCACAGGGGCAGGCGGACGATTGAACTCAGCCATGCCACACCCCGCAAATGTCTCTATTCCCCCATCGCGCTCGCCATCGCACTTCCCATATCCGCCGGGCTCATCGCCACACTCACGCCCGCGGCCTTCAGCGCCGCGATCTTCGCGTCCGCCGTGTCGTCCGCACCGCCGATGATCGCGCCCGCGTGGCCCATCCGCCGCCCGGGCGGGGCCGTGCGCCCGGCGATGAACGCCGCGACGGGCTTTTTCAAGCGGCCGCTCTTGCGGTTCGCCTCGATCCACTTCGCGGCATCGATCTCGTCGCTGCCGCCGATCTCGCCGATCATCAGGATTCCGTGCGTCTCAGGATCATCGGTGAAGAGTTCGAGGCAGTCGATGTGATTGAGCCCGCGCACCGGGTCGCCCCCGATGCCGACGCAGGTGCTCTGACCAAATCCAAGATTCGACGTCTGCCAGACCGCTTCGTACGTGAGGGTTCCCGAGCGGCTCACAATTCCCACGGCCTTGCCGCGCTTGCTCTGGCTGATGTGCGTGTGGATATACCCCGGCATAATGCCGATCTTGCAGCCCGCATTCGTGAACGGTGCCCCGGGCTCACCGGTCATGCTCTTGGTGTTTGTCCGCGGCCCCGGCGAGATGACTCCCGGACAGTTCGGACCGACCAGCACGATCTTCCGCTTGTTCGCGGGCACATCCGCACCGCCGTTCATCTCGTCGAGCACGGCGCGCACCTTGATCATGTCCTGTACCGGCACTCCCTCGGTGATCGCGCAGATGACACGGATCCCCGCCTCCGCCGCCTCGAGGATCGCGTCCTGCGTGAACGCCGGCGGCACGAAGATCATCGTGGCGCTCGCGCCCGTCGCTTTCACCGCCTGCTGCACGGTGTCAAAGATGGGCAGCCCGTTGGCGTCCTTGGTGCCGCCCTTGCCGGGGGTGACGCCTCCGGCCATCTTGGTGCCGTAGAGAAAGCACCCGTTGGTGTGCACAGCGCCAAATGCGCCGGTGATGCCCTGACAGAGGACTTTGGTGTTCGCGTCAACGAGAATCGCCATAGGGGCGACAGTGTAGAAGGTGGGGGAGGGTGGGGGGGTGGCGCGTTCCCTTCGCTTCACGCGCGAACAATCGGCAATGACCGAGAATCCCCCGGCCTCGTTCGTCGGCGAGCCCTATCCCCCCCGGCCGCCTCTGATCGCCAGAGACGGCTGGCTGATCATCTCCTTCTTCTTTTTCCCGACGCTCTTCGCCGTGGTGGTCGCGTGGGGGCTCTACTCCTCGCGATTCGGCTGGCTGCTCGTCGCGATTGCCGCCGCCATGGCCCTGCTCACGCTCTGGGCGTTCTGGTTCTTCCGCGATCCGAGCCGCGCACCCGACAAGAGAGAAGATCTTTCCAAGTGCCTGATCTGCCCGGCCGACGGCGTCATCGTCAAGATCGACTCGGCCGCGCCTCCGGCGGAAGCACTCGCGCTGGCAAACGAACCGGCGACTCCCCGCACCCGCATCTGCGTCTTCATGAACGTTTTCAATGTCCACGTCAACCGCGCCCCGGCCGCCGGGCGGGTCGAGATCATTTCCTATAATCGCGGCAAGTTCTTCAACGCGAGCTTCGACAAGGCGAGCGATCTCAACGAGCGCGCCTGCATTGTGCTGCGCACCGCGAACGGAACGCGGCTGTTCGTGGTCCAGATCGCCGGATTGATCGCCAGGCGCATCGTCTGCAAGGTGCGAGCGGGGCA
Organism: Phycisphaerales bacterium; assembly: GCA_044221315.1. GTDB lineage: Bacteria > Planctomycetota > Phycisphaerae > Phycisphaerales > UBA1924 > JAFEBO01. Next base: position 8,198 of record JBGAPK010000027.1, read on the forward strand.
GAGCCTGAGCGCCGGCGAGCGGTACGGGCTCATCAAGTTCGGTTCGCGAGTCGATGTGTACTTGCCGCCGGGCTTCGAGCCCTCGGTCGCCCTCAGGGACGCCGTTTTCTCCGGAAGAACCATCATCGCCCGGCGCGCGAACAATACCTGACAAAGAATGTTCCTCAAGTTCCCAACCCGCCACAGAGCCGTTCCCTTTCGGGCGCTGCTCCCCAACATGATCACATCGGTGGCGCTCGCCTGCGGGCTGGCGAGCCTGCACTTCGTCCTCCAGAACAAGTACGAGAGCGCCCTGATCGCCATCGCGCTCTCGGCGGTCTTTGACGCGCTCGACGGACGTGCCGCCCGCCTGATGCACGTCACCAGCCGTTTCGGCGCAGTGCTCGATTCGCTCTCCGACTTTGTCTCCTTCGGCGTCGCCCCGGCCGTCCTGCTCTACCAGTGGATGCTCCGCGATGCCCAGACCGGCGTCCGCCCCACCGTCCTCCCGCACGCTTTCGAGCCGCTCTTCATGATCAGCGTGCTCACCTACGCGATGTGCGCCGCCATGCGCCTCGCCCGCTTCACCAGCGCCAAGCCCGCCCGCAAGGGAAACCCCTTCGCCTCCCGCTTCTTCGTCGGCATGCCCACGCCCGCCGCGGCCGGCGCGGTCCTGCTCCCCGTGCTCATCGATGTCTCGCCCACCGTCAAGTGGCAGGTGCCGCCGGTCGCCGTCGCGCTCTACATCCTCTTCATCGGCGGGCTCATGGTCAGCCGCGCCCCCATGTTCAGTTTTAAGAAGCTCCGAATCCACCCGCGCGCGGTTGTTCCGCTCTTCATCGGCACCGGTCTGCTCGTCTTCCTTGCCGCCAAGGACCCCTGGCTCGCCACCGCCGTGCTCGCTCTGGGTTACCTGCTCACGCTCCCGCTCGCGTGGATCTCGCACGCCCGCCTCCGCAGGCAGCTCGCCGAGCAGGCGTTGCGCATGCTCGAGGCGCAGCCGCCCGACGGTCCGGCCGAGAAAGACACCGCGCTGCGTATCAAGCGGGGCTGATCCGAAACTCCCTACGGGCAGAGCAGCGCGTTGTACGCGCTCGCGAACAGCGTGAAGTCCGTGTCGTCCACCAGCAGATCGTGGTTCAGGTCCGCCCGACAGAACGGCGGCATCGCCGGGTCCGGGCAGAGCAGGACGTCGTAGCTGTCGGCGAACATCACGAAGTCCTTGTCCTCGACCAGCCCGTCGAGATTGAAATCGGCCGCGCAGCTCGCGATGCACCCGTCGGGGCGACCGTCGACGTCGAAGTCGGTCGCGAAGCCGCTCACCAAGTCGCAGGAATCGGGCACGCCGTTGTGATTGCAGTCGGGGTCGAACCCGTACTCGATGTCGATGCTGTCGGACTGCCCGTTGCGGTTGCAGTCTTCCGGTCCTATCCGGATGTAATAAACATCCTGCCCGCCCGTGAACGTCGCCGAGGCGATGAGGCTGATGCCCATCTCATCGGACTCCATGTCGTAGTAGTCGCCGATCTTGTTCTGGGCGGGATATCCGATGTTCGTGGTGAAGACGTCCGTGACCTGGAGCGGCGCAGACCAGTTCGTTCCCCCGTCCGCAGAGGAGATGTACATCATCTTCGACTTGTTCACATTCCCCGTGCCGTCCGTGCTGTTGTAGACGACGTCGAGCCTTCCCCCCGGCGAGATTCCCAGCGTGCCGAACCACTGCCAGGAACTCGCCGCCGCGGCCTCGGGGTTGATCCTGACCGGGGCGGAAAATGTCACGCCCCCGTTGGTGGAACGCGAGAAAGTGATGTCGCTCGAGTCCACGCCCGTCGGATCGACCGTCGCGATCAGGTAGACCCAGCCGCGCCGCGGGCCGTCCGACGTATCGACCACCACCTGAGATTGTCCGAGAAGCCCGCCCGGGTTGGGCGAGCCGGAGAAGTTGAGCCGGATGGTCCCGCCCATCGAGAGCGTCTTGGAGGTGAACGTGGGAGTGACCAAAGCGTTATTCGCGTCCACCGACTTGAGAATGAAGAACGAAGCACTTGCCGTTGTGCTCGGCGAACCGAAGATGTACAACTCACCGTCCGGCCCGACGTAGTTTGTCCCGAACGCCGGCTGGTTCGGCAGCGGGCTCAGGTCGCCAAACGTCCGCCCCCCGTCGATCGAACGCGCGAACGTGCTCGGCGAATAGTTGTTCCCGCCGTTGTTCCAGCTTAGGTAGAGGAAGTTCCGCCCCGCGCCCTGGCTCTTGTCGATCGCGAACCATGTCTTGTCCCCGCCGAAGCACGCGTACGGCTCCGACCAGTTCTGTCCGCCGTCGACCGACTCGAAGAACCAGTCCAGGAAATCGCCGGTGATCGAGTTGTAGAGGATGCGCCCGTCGGTCGTCGCACGCAGCACCGGGTCGGATCGGAAGTTCCCCGCGTCGAGCGTGCTCGCGTGCCACGTCCGACCGGAGTCGTTCGACCACGCCGTGCCCGCCTGCCGGAAGTTGCTCGAGATCGTGTCGAACTGCCTCCAGCCGGCGGCGATACGGCTCGGCGCCGTCGGGTCGTGCGCCAGCGATGGTTCGTTCGCGGCGTCTCCCAAGATGTTCTGCTGCGCTTCCGTGACGTTGACCTGCGTGATCCGCACGCCGGCGGGTGTCGCCAATCGCCCAAACATCGGCGGGCTGGTGCGAACCGAGTCCACCGGAATTCCGGCAGGGTTATCGGGCTTCTCCAGCACCAGGGGTGTCTGGGCGTCCGCCCCATGCACGATCAACAGACCAAGGCATCCGGCCACGCGAGAGACGTTCTTCAATCGATCCTCCGATACCCCCGGCAGATTCGACCGCTTAAGTATGACCCGATGAACCACCAAATGCTTGCAATTCCCTGCACTCGCTGGTGAAGTGTTCATTCCGCGTCTGTCCGCAGCGTTTTCCAGTGTTCGTCCCGGTTCGTTACGTCACTTTGGTCGATTTCAAGGCACGGCTCACATGCTGACCAGATTCCCGCTGATTCTCGCATCGCTCGTATTCGGCGCCCCGGCGGCCTCGGCCACGCCCCTGATCGTCGAATTCAAGTCGGCCCTTGGCCTGGGCTCCTCGGCCACCGATCAGAAAGCCGTTTCCTTCACGGTCACCGGGCTCAGCGGCATCACCTGGCTCGGCGGCACACGCTACGCCGCCGTCATGGACAACTCGAACAAAGTCGTATTCCTCCTTATCACCCTCGGAGCCGACGGCACGATCTTGTCCGCTACGGTCCAGCCGGGAGTTGGCGGCGGGCTTGCCGTTGCCGACACGCGCGACTTCGAGGATATCGCCTTCACCGGCGAAGCCCGCAACACCGCGTGGATATCGGAGGAAGGTTCGCCCGAGATTCGAGAGTACGACCTGGCGACGGGCGCGTTCCTTCGGGCTCTGCCCCGGCCCGCCATTTTCGCAAACAGGCGCCCGAACTTCGGCTTCGAATCGCTCTCACTGAATCGCACGCACAGCCGGCTTTGGACGTGCAACGAGGAAGCCCTCTCGGTGGACGGCCCGCAGTCCACCCAAAGCGACGGGACGCTCATCCGCCTCCTCTCCTACGACTACACCAGCCCGGCCCCGGTGCCGCTCGTCCAATTCGTCTATCTCACCGAACGAATCCATGGCTCGGTGATCTCCGGCGCGCGAAGCGGTGTATCCCAGCTGCTCGCGCTGCCCAACGGAAGACTGCTCGCTCTGGAACGCTCGTTCGCCTTCGCGGCAACGTTTTTCCAGACCCGAATCTACGAGGTGGATTTTTCGGGAGCCACCGACGTCTCCTCGCTGCCCTCGCTCGTCGGCCCGAGTTACGTCCGCGCAAGCAAGAGCCAGCTCTACAAGGGTGACCAGACCAATCTCGAGGGCCTGTGCCTGGGGCCGAAGCTCGCCGGAGGCGGCTACGCGCTCATCGGAATCGTCGACGACGCCGACCCGATCAGCGTGAACCGCGTAGTGAGCTTTCGTCTGACCGGCCCCGTCGATAGCGCATGCCCCGCCGATCTGAACGACGACGGCGCGGTGGACGATTCCGATTTCGTCCGCTTCGCCGCGTCCTACAACCTGCTGCTCGATCCGGTCGGAGATCTCAATCTCGACGGCGCGACCGACGACACCGACTTCGTACTCTTTGCCGCGGCGTACGACGAGCTCACGTGCCATTAACGCGACACCATCGGGGCGCTGGAATCGTCACTTCGCGGGTTCGGCCGGAGCCGTCGAGGTATCGGCGGGTGTCGCGGCGGGAGCGGGGGCGGGCTTGCTCGGCATCGCGGGGCGCGAGACCGGCCTGGGAGTCATCGGTCCGCGGATCTTTGCCGCCAGGGCCGCATCAAACGCCTTGCGAATGTCGGGCTCAAGCCCCTCGTCCGCCGATTTTTTCAGAATCCGTCTTGCCAGTTCGTACCGGCCGTCGGCCTGCATCAGCACCGCGACTGTCAGCCAGCCCGAGGCGCTCCCGACGCGATTGGCGTATTCCGTCGCGCGATTGATCAGCGTTGAGCGGCGTGCCGAACTCAGCCCCAGCACGTCGACCTCGACTTCGCGCGACGCCAGCATCGGATCGGTCTTGTACGCCTGTCGCATCATCGCCGCCGCGTTGTCCGGCTCGCGGCACTCCAGAAGCGCCAGCGCCAGCACCCGCATCGCGAACGTGTCTTCCTTGTCCTTCGACAGGATCGCCCGGAAGATCTTCACCGCCGCTTCGGCCTGCCCATCCCGGAATGCCGACACGCCGTAATCAACGGCCGAGTATTGCGGGGCCTGCTGCGCGCTCGCCGCGGCGGACTGCGCCGCCATGGTCTGCTGCGTCGCGCCCGGGAGCAGATTCGGGTCGTACAGATAGGTCATGCCCCCGAACGGCCCGGGCACGTACGGCGGCACCGGATAGCCGTTCCAGTAGCACACGTAGTTCATCCCGTTCCAAAGCACGCATCCGTTCCCGCCCCACGGATACCAGTTCCATCCCGGCGGGCAGAACACCGGGCAGTTCTGTCCGTTGTGCCCGGGCGGATTTCCGCCGCCCGGACCCGGTCCTCCGCCGGGGACCATTCCGCCACCGGGACCGCTCGGGCCACCGGGCGCGATCGGGTTCGTCGGCGCGACAGGGGCGACAGGAAGCGTGCCCACCGGGATAGTCCCGCCCGCGTAACCCATGTAGGGCAACGTGTTCGAGTTCATGTACGGCATCCCGGTCGGATAGAAACTCGTCGGGACCTGCCACTGGTTGTTCACCGGGAATGGTCGCGCCGGGAACATACCGGCCGGCGCCGTTCGGGGTGCCGCGAAGCCCATGCGTGGGCCGCCAAAGCCCATCCCGCCTGACATGCCGCGGGCCGCCGCGATCGAAACCGGTCCGGTCGAAAACCCGGACGCCGTCATGCCCGCCGGACGGGCGAGGCAGAAAGGCGTCAGCAGCGAGATTCCGACGCCCGCGCACACAACCGCCTTCAAACCCGATACGCTCGTATTCATCCCCGTGGCTCCTGGCCCACGAAACTTGTGCCCCGCGTAATCCTTGACCCGCCGATCGACCCCGACGACTTCCAGCAGGCCCTTCCGCCACGAATCCCGAAATAGCTTACCAGATATGCGACTCCCGGATCCCTCTTTTTTCGCACGCCGACACCTGCTTTTCGGCGCCCTGGCCGTGTTGGCAGGTCTTGGAGTGCCTTCCTGCGGCATTTTCGGCGGGGGGCTGACCCGGGGAACAACCCTCGCATCGGTCGAGCGTGGAACGGTGCTCCACACGACCGCCAGGTACCAGGCGTACTACTCCACCGACATCAACACCGCAGATTTCTTCCTGACCGATCTGCCCGCCGATGCCTTCGCCGACGGGACCGACCTCTCCCAGTTCTCCGGCAGTCTGATCAATGTGCACATGTTCCTCGCCCCCAAGGCCGGGAGCACCCCGATCGCCGTGACCGCCAGCTCCGCAACGGTCCGCCAGCTTGTCATCGCCGACGGACAGATGGGCATGTACTCGGGGGGCGGCTTCCTGTTTCCGAGCGGCAGCGCCGGCGACAGCACCTTTGGGGGAACGATTCGGCAGGCCACGATGCGTCTGACCGGGCGCACGCCCGGATTCGTCGATCGGCTGGGCTCTTCGGAGTTTTCCAGCGGGCTGAGCGTGCCAAAGGACGTCGCCCGTGCGAAACGGATGTCGCTGCTCATCGAGCGGGCGTACGCGATGATGCCGATCCACATGCTGCCCAAGATCTTGGGACAGGATCAGGAAGACGCGACCAACCAGATCCAGAGCGAGCTCGACGCCGACACGTCCTTCTCGACGCCCGACAAGGCGATCGAGAAGCCGACGCCAACCAACCCCGGCACGGCGCCCGCCCCCTCGCCCAAGCCACAGCCCGGTCCGTATTAGGCGGAAAGTCAGGCCATCCGAGGCGTGCGGCGGCGCAGGAAGTTCCAGACGAGAAGCAGCACCACGAGGGCCAGCACCGCCAGCGCGATCGGCGCGAGCACCGCCAGCACGCTCGCGGCCAATGCCAAGGCAGATTCGAACGCTCCGTACAGCGGATTGGCCACGCCGCCCGTAGTGCTCGTGGATACAACCCTGCCCGATGCCCCGGCAACCTGAGTCGCCAGCGCCGAGCCCATGCCGCAGAGTGCTGTTCCCGCGAGACCGGTGGCGTAGGCCGCGTGCGCCGCAAAGCCGGCGAGGCCGTTCCCATCTGAGAGTGCCGAATGCAGCTGCGGCGCCACCACGCCCGAGGCGAGCAGGGCGCCCGCCAGCCAGCTTGCCGGCGCACTGATCGCATCCATCGCGTGATCAACCGCCGGGATGCAATACGCCAGCCCCTCGGCGGCGCACAGCATTGCGAGGATCGCAATTGCCGGCCATGATGCCGCCCACGACAGCACCGGCGCCAGTTGCACCATGCCGAGCCGGTCGGCGATGCCCGCAATCAGGAGCGGCACAAACAGGCGCAGCCCCCCCGCGGCAGAGAGGCCAAGTCCCACGCAGATCGCGGCGAGGAGTTCCATGCATTCTCCTTGGGTTTTGGACCGGGCCGCTTGCGGAGCACCGCCGACCGACGCGTTGAGTCCGGATAACGGTGGCACAATTTGCTTGCGGAGCGGTCCGTGGGACCGGTAGACTCGGTCTGATCCCGGCACGCAGCCGGCCAGAAAAAAAGCCGGAGTGTGGCGCCAGCGCGGTTCGAGCGCGACCGATCCGGCGGGAGAGAGATGGCGTGATGAACAAGTCGATTGTGTTGGCGTCGCTGGCAGTGATCGCGGGTGTGGTCCGCGCGGATTGCGGCAGCCAGTTCACGTTCCCCGATTTCTCTTCGACGTCCGGTCTGACGCTGGTCGGGGATGCCGACGTCTTTGAGGATCAACTCCGCCTGACCCGTCAGGGCCAGGGCGGCGCCGGCGCGGCCTGGTTCACGGCGTCCCAGTCGCGGCTTGACAAGGGATTTACGACACAGTTCAGCTTCATGATTCAGAACGGGTCGGCGGACGGCTTTGCCTTTGTGATCCAGAATGCCGCGCCCGATGCGATCGGCGGAACGGGGTCGGGCATGGGCTACGCGGGGATCTCCTCGTCGGTCGCGATCGAGTTTGACACCTTTGGCTTTTCCGACGAGTTTGCGACGCCTCATATCAGCGTTCAGTCGCGTGGTCTGGAATCGAACGAAACGCCCGACGAGTTCTCTCTTGGCCACATCGTGCCGCCCTTCTCGTTCAACGACGGGGGCATGCACGACGTCATGATCCAGTACACGCCGGGCATTCTGTACATCTGGCTGGACGGCGACCCCTGGCTCTTCGTTCCTCTCGATCTGCAGAGCGTGCTCGGAAGCGACAACATCCTCGGCGAGGGCGGCTGCGCGTGGGTGGGTTTCACCGGAGGGGCCGGCGCAGCGACAGCGGATCAGATCATCCAGCACTGGTCGTTCGACGATTTCTCCGGCGTGCAAACGTGCGTGCGGGTTGATCTGGACGGCGGCGGGAACACCGAGAATCCCGAAACCGGCGATCGCGTCACCTTGGAATGGATCGTGACCGGTACCGGACCCAAGACCTACCACTGGCGGATTCACGAGAGCGACTACTTCTTCGATGACGATCGTCACACGGGCGCCCAGACCTACCGCATGATCGTCGATCCGTGGATTCCCGCCGACGACGTGTTCTACGACTTCGACGCCGGCAACGAATGCTCGGGGCTCGGCGTCGGTTCGCTCGTGCCCGGAATCCAGTGCCCCGGCGACCTCAACTACGACGGCATCGTCGAGGACGCCGACTTTGTGATCTTCGTGCAGGCGTACAACGCGCTGATCGTCCCCGACGCCGACAAGCGCTGCGACTGGAACGGCGATCGGCTGGTCGAGGACTCGGACTTTGTCTTCTTCGTTGGGTATTACAACGACCTTCTCTGTCCCTAAGGCGGGCCCGTGGACGGCGGAAACGTCGTAACACGAGACCGGCCACATCCAGTTTCATTCGAAATCCGTGCTGTTACATGCGGGGTCGCATCGGTGCGCGAGGTACGCTCACGTCTCGCCACCATACACGGAGGATCGCATGATCCGGAATTCAATCGCCGCGCTCGCCTGCTCGCTGACTCTCTGCGGTTTCTCCCTCGCGGAGGCCGTCAAGGTTGAACTGGTGCAGAAGGACGGCCGCTGGCAACTGATGCGGGAGGGAAAGCCCTATTTCATTCGTGGAGGAGGCGGCGACGGCGACGTGCCGACCCTGGCCGCGATCGGCGGAAACTCCAAGCGCACGTGGGGCGCCGACCACATCGAGAAGATTCTCGATGAGGCGCAGAAGAACGGCATCTCGGTCGCGGTCGGCATCTGGCTCGAGCACGAGCGTCACGGGTTCAACTATGGCGACGAAAAGGCCGTGAAAGCGCAGTTCGAAAAGGCCAAGGCCGCAGTGCTGAAGTACAAGGACCATCCGGCCGTCCTGGTCTGGGGCGTGGGCAACGAGATGGAGGGGTACGCCAAGGGTGACAACCCGAAGATCTGGAAGGCCGTGAACGACATCGCGAAGATGATCAAGGAGATCGACCCGAATCATCCGACGATGACGGTCATCGCCGAGGTCGGCGGGGAAAAACTTCCCAGCATCAAGAAGTACTGCCCGGATATCGACATCGTCGGGCTCAACAGTTACGGCGGAGTCCTCAGCCTGCCCGACCGGTACAAGGCCGCGGGCATGACCAAGCCGTTCATTGTGACGGAATACGGCCCGCCCGGCACGTGGGAGACACAGAAGAACTCGTTCGGCGTCACTCCGGAGAAGACGAGCACGGAGAAGGCCGCGATCTACCGCGACGCGGCCAGGAAGTTCGAGAAAGACCCCCTCTGCCTCGGCTCGTACGCGTTCATCTGGGACAGCAAGAGGGAAGCGACGGCGACGTGGTTCGGCATGTTCCTCCCGCCGCCGGGGCGGCAGCGGACCGCCTCGATCGATGCACTCCAGGAAGTCTGGACGGGCAAGCCTCCGGCCGATCGCGTGCCCGTCGTGGAGCCGATCCGGTTGGCCGGCAAGGACGACGTGGGCCCCGGCGAGACGGTTCAGGCCTCGCTCAAGGCCTCCGATCCGGAGGGCGAGTCTCTCAAGGTGGCCTGGGTGCTTCAGGGCGAACTTGATCCGAGCGAAGGGGGCGACGCCGTCGCGGAGCGACCGACGTACCCCGAGGCCATCGTGAAGTCTTCGGATTCCGAGGTCACGCTCAAGATGCCGAAAGAAGGCGGCGTCTACAGGCTGTACGCGTACGTGACCGACACCCACGGCGGCGGCGCCGTCGCGAATGTGCCGCTGCACGTTCAGGGGCCGAAGACCGGCGCATCACCCAAGCCGAAACTCCCGCTGGTGATCTTCGCGGAGAACGAAGCGCAGGCCTTTGCCCCGTCGGGCTGGATGGGCAACACCGGCGCGATCTCGATGGATCCGAAGTGTGCGGAGAAGCCGCACGCCGGCCAGACCTGTCTCAAGATTCAGTACACCGCTCAGGACAACTGGGGCGGTGTCGCGTTCCAGAGCCCGGCGAACGACTGGGGCGATGAGCCCGGCGGCTACGACCTTTCGGGCGCGAAGAAGCTGTCGTTCTGGGCCCGGGGCGAGAGCGGCGGCGAGAAGATCGACATCAAGGTCGGCACGATCGGCAGGGACAAGAAGTACTACGACACGGCCGTCGTCTCGATGCCGGTCACGCTCACCAAGGAGTGGACGAAGTACGAGATCGATCTCTCCGGCAAGGACCTCTCCCGGATCAAGACCGGGCTGGTCTGGTCGGTTGGCGGACAGGGCAAGCCCGTGACGTTTTATCTCGATGATGTGAAGTTCGAGTGATTGGCTTCGCTCGCATTCGGAGCGAGAGTCTTTCCCGCCGGATCGAACGAACTAGCCGTTCTGGGCGAGGGGAACGGCCCGCGCGATCGCCTGCGCGGGCGTCGGAGGGTCGGAAAGGTCGATCGGAAGATACATGCCGCGCTCGTGGTCGCTGTTGAGCACGATCGCGTTGGGCGGCACGAGCGAGACGCCGTCGGGCGCCTTCTCGTGCCCGAGGATGAAGAGGTTGACGCCCCAGCGCTCGACGAGGTCTTCCAGTTGTTCGGCGTCGTACCCGCGCCCCCAGACCATGATGTGCGCGGCGCCGGTCCTTGGCTCGTAGTCCTCCGGCTTGAGGTCACGGCTCAGCACCGAGGGATCGAACCGCTGCATCATCGCCAGCCCGGGCAGCGAATGGGCGCACAGGATGTCCACGCCCCGTGAGCCGTCGGGCTTATTGCACTCGCAGCGGAGCGCCAGCGGCATCGCCAGCACGAACTCACGGATGGATTCCAGCACCGCCGGCGCCTGATCGGCGAACACGTTCTCCAGCCCCTCGTTGAACGCCTCCACCACTTTGACCCCGTCTTTCACGATCCCCGCGCCCATGATCTGCGAGAGTTCGTGGTTTCCCAGGAGCACGTGAACGAATTCGGGGAACTCCGCTTTGAGCGAGGCGACGCGAGCCAGTGCCCGGTAGGAATAGTCCACTCCGTTGTACAGGCTCGGCGGGTGGATGATCTCGTGCAGTGTCAGGTGCGCCGGATTCTCGGCCCCCAGCCCGGCGAGTTCGACCAACTTCTTGAAGTGCAGCGGGTGGTCGTGCAGGTCACCCGTGGCGATCAGGCGACCCGGTGCCCGGATCACGTCGATCGATCCCCGCCGGCAGGGCGCCGAGCGGCACGCGGCGGCCCCGGCGCGGAACAATTCGATCACCGCGCCGGAATCCTGAAGGCGGAGTTGTCCGAGCGCGCTGGGTGTCATCGGGCGGGTCGTCGTCCGGGCCCGTGAGGGCCGCCTGGAATGAATCAACTCCATCGGCGATACACCGGGGCCGGCGACGCCGTTTCTGCTCCGTTCAATGGTCCCCGGCCTTCGCGCGGCCCCGGCGCGAGATCAGGCGGCCGAATCTTCCTGGCTCTCCTCCGTCGCCGCGCCCGGGCCCTGTCGCATCGCGACCAGTTTGGCGCGGATGAGATTCAGCCGGTCGGCGACGACCTTCATGTCGGCGGGCCGCTTCTCGGGGTCGATCTCGAGGCACTGCATGATCAGGTCGCTCAGCATCGGCGGGATGCGAGGGTTGATCTCGATCGCCGGCACCGGCTTTTCGATCAGGTTGTCGTCGATCTTCCCGAGCAGGCTCTCCGAAGAGCCGAGCGCGGTTGGGATCTTCTTCCGGGTCAGGATCCAGTACATGGATGCGCCCAGGTTGTACACGTCGGTCTTGGGCGTGATCGGGCGGCAGTGCACCTGCTCGGGCGCGATGTAGTCGGGCGTGCCCTGAATGCGTTCTTTCACGGTGTCGATGCGGCAGGACTGGCCCAGGTCGATGATCTTGGCGATGCCGTCGGCCGTGACCACGATGTTGTTGGGCTTCATGTCCGCGTGCACAAAGCCCTTGGTGTGCATGTGGCGGAGCGCCTCGGCCGTCTGCTCGAAGATGTGCACCGCTTCCTCAAAGGTGCGGGGCGGCTTGACCTCCATCGAGATCCCGTCCACCAGCTCCATCACCAGGTAGAGGTGTGTGGTCTCGAGGCTCAGCATGCTCTTGCCGCGCTTGATCATCCGCTCGATCTTGCGGATCGAGGGGTGGTCCATCGCCTGCGCGACGTGGTACTCCGCCTCGGACTGATCGAGGAAGCGTTGATCTTTGGGCTCGAGCTTCTCGACGTGCTTGAGCGCCCAGATGTGATTGTCCTTGTCCTTGACGAGATAGATCCGCGAAGCGGCTCCGTGCCCGAGCTCCGCGAGGACTTTGAAGCCCTCGACAGTGTCGCCCTTCTTGTATTCCGTCCCTTCGCGGCTCATTCCCAGCAGATCTCCGCCGTCGCTGCACTCGAATCCGCCCTCGCCACTCGACCGCGACGGGGGCTCGGCTGAACCCCGGAATCGCCGGCTTCATCGTCCGTCCACAAACCCGCACGAACCCGAGAACCGGGTGGCGTTCCCCTCGCCCTTGCGAAGGAAAGATATCTCGTCCAGACCGAACCCGAACTTCAAGGGTCACTGTAGCGCGCCACGCCAGTTTAATGAACGATTCAAGCCCGCTCCCGTTGCCTCTATTGGCGAAAGAAGCCCGCTGGTTCCACGGTCGGGGCCCGATCGATCGATTCCGCGAGGATCGCCGAACCCCGGAACCGGGCTCGGCCGGCAAACGGGTAACCCGGTCGCTCCGTCAGCGGCAGGGCATGGGGCTCTGTACCTGTTGATTACTTATCGCGACGCGAGCTGCTCGCGGAACGCCGCGGCCGGGAAATAGCGCCCCGGTCCGGCACCCTTGACCAGTTCGTCCTGGAGCACGATTCGGTCGCGGGGAATCCCCAGTTCGCGGCTGAGTGCCTCGACCAGTTGGGTCAGGCGCCGGATCTGGGCGTCGCTGAACCGGCCGCGCTCGCCGTTGCCGATCAGGCAGATGCCGATCGCGTTCTTGTTGTACCAGTCGGCCTTGGCGCCGGTCGTGTGCGCGCCCGGCAACTGCTTGAGCCAGCGGGCGCCGACGTGCAGTTCGCCGTCATCCAGCCCGTTGCCGTTCCCGATGACAAAGTGGAAGCCCATCCCCGCGAGGCCCGCGGCCTTCGCGTCGGCCTCGAGCGACTCGGGCGTCGCGTAGGGCGACCCGGAGTGGTGGATCACGATCGCCAGCCATCGGCTCTTTTCGATCGGCGCCTTGGTGCTGAACACGGCCTCGACGCTGGTCGCGGCGGCCGGCGCAATCAGGGCGGGAAGGCTCAGCCCGTCCACCCGAGGGCTCGCCTTGCCATCAAGGGCGTACAACGTTCCGCCGAGGACGGTCATGGTCGCCACAAGAGCCGCCCACACATTGCGGGAGCGAACACTCAGAACGTCGGTGCGCCGGGCGGTTTTCGTGCTTCGACCCATCCACCATTCCTCGCTGCCGACGCCGTGAACGCGGCTGCATCGAACCAATCGCATGATCGCACAAGCGTCAAGGGACCGGCGCGGGTTACACGCAATTTCATCGACGGCAACCGGGCCGCGTGTTCAACGAATTGACCCGCCAATCCAAGGAACTTTAGTCAATCCTCGCCCGCGCCGCCCGAATTCGAAGTTGCGAACGCACATCTTCTCCAACCCGTCGTGGCCATGGTGCGCCCCACCACAAGCCGGTGTACCGAGGATTTTTCTGCGCGGAATATTCCGCACAGTCCTCAAGTCCGGCGCAGGGCGCGCCGCACCTCGTTCTTAGTCTTTCGGGAGAAGCCGGCCGCGGAGGTTCGGACGCTTGAAGCCGTACTCGTCCGTGTAGGTGCTCGCGGCACGTTGATCGCGCACCGCGTCGTACCGGTCGTACTGGCTGCGCGGCTCGTCCGGGGTCAGCAGCCGCTCCTGGCAGCCGGCGAAGCCAAGGCCACATATCGCCATCACCAGAATCGCCAAGACCCTTACTTTTTGCGAACCAGCGCCAGCGAATCGGAATGATTTCGGGGTTTCCGGTTGCTGCGGCATGGTCCAAAAACAAGTGTACCGTCCGCAAGAACAGACGGCACACCGAGGAGAGAGGAGATGGATCGGCAATTCTGTCAAACCCTGATACGGCCCATATTTGCACGCGGTTCGCGCGAAGAAACGACCCGGAATACACCCAAATTGGGATTCCAAGCGTCCTTCGATGAGTTTTCGAATCGCCCGGATCACGTCTTGGGCATGTCCAGGTCGGGCTGAGTCATCAGCATCGCCGAAGGGGAGGCCGGGACCTGAGGTTCCGGGGCGGGTGGGAACGCCGTCTTTTCCATCTCCAGAATCCAGTCTTCGAGCGGCACGTGGCGCAGCAGGTCGAGGCGCACTTCGCGACCCGCCAATGGGTGCGAGCCCGGCTTGATCTTCAGGAAGACCAGGAACTTGTCCCACTTGCGCTTATCGAACAATTCGACATCGCCCGGGGTGATCGAAGCGCCACCGCCCGGCAGCGTCAGTGTTTGCGTCGCCGGATCGAAGGTGTACGCGGTCCCCACGGTGCGGAAGAGGACGGCGATCATCGCAGCGCCAATGGCGCCGCACCCGATCGCAATTCCCCACTGAACCGGAATGTCGAATCGCGACAGCGCTTTGGGCGCCTGATCGGCCTTGGTGAAGCGTTTCTCGAGAGCGTCTCGGGTTGCGGCGGCGTCGGGGATCTGGGCGTGCTGCTTGTCGAGCTTGCCCGCGTTCCGCAGCGCCTCCAGCCATTCCATCCGGCCTTTTTGAATGGGAGAAAGCGTCCCGGCCTCCCGTTCGTGCAGCTTCGCCAGTTCCGCTTCGGGATCGTCGACCGTCGCCCGTTCCAAAACCCCCGGGGCCAGAACCGCCTTCACGTATTGAAGCTTGAGGAAATCGGCGGCCTGTTCGCCGCGCTTGGGGTAGGCGATCGAAGCGTCGTAGAACGCCCATGCGGCAAAGCCGCAGATCGCCATGATGAAGATCACCTGCTTGCCGAGCCACTTTGGGGAAGCCTTGGTTCGAAGAAGCGTCTCGGGCATGGTGTGATCCGTGGAAGGCGGGGTCTTTGAGAAAGGGCCGGGAGTGGACAGTCAAAGTATCGGCCACCCAAATGGCGAAACCGACATCGAAAGGCTAGCGCCGCCCCGTGGCCTGACCGCCCGCTCTTCCGGCACAAGCGCGGTCTGGTGCACTTACAGGAATATGGCCCGCAAGGCCCGGCGCCACCAGCGCTCGCAGACCGCCCGTCCCCGGGCCGTCGAGACCAGTTCCGAGTACCCGCCCTCGTCCGCTCGGCGGAGCGGGATCCGCGGCAGATCAAACTGCCCCCGGCGGAGTGCCTCGGAGAGCCAGCGGCTGTGCTCATCCCGCATGTGCTGCGAAATGTCGCCGAGCGAGCGGGATTGAAAGAAATTCAGACACACCGCTCAGCAAGGGTAGCCGGTTTCCGCTGCCGGTTGAAGATCCAAGCGATCGCTTCCCCGAGAGGCGGTTCAGGCCTTGGCGTGTCCGCGGAGCTGCTCCCACGCCGCCCGATAGCGCGATGCCATGACGTCGAGTGACGCGCTGATCACCCGCACCCCGCCCACGACGTTGATGAAATTCACGTCGCCGCTCCAGCGGGGCACGAGATGAACGTGCAGGTGGTTGGGCACGCCGGCTCCCGCGGCTCGGCCCTGGTTGACGCCGATGTTGATGCCCTGCGGATTGATCGCCAATTGCATCAGTTCGGCGGCCAGATCGGTGAGCCTCCAGAGTGCCGCGCGTTCTTCGGCGCTGTAGTCAAGAAGTGACGGGCGGGGCTCGCCGAGCGCGACGAGCAGGTGCCCGCCGGAATACGGGTAGAGATTGAGGAGGATCATCCCCTCACCGGTCCGAACGACCACGTGATTGGCGACATCGTGTTCGGGGTGTTGCCAGTAGTCCTGAAGAAAGGATGCGGACGTCGCTCCGGGCTTGCGCTCGTCGATGGATTCGTGGTAGGGCTGACGCCAGGGGGCGTGGAGTGCGCCCGGTCCGGGTGCGGGGCTGCCGGGTTTTTCTGGGGTCGCCATCGCAACGAGTGTAACTCGACAAGGTACACGGGCAACGTAGACTTTCGACTCAACCCGCGCGGGCGCGGAGATAAAGGACGTTCCATGTTCGATTCGATCCGATCGTCGGCCAAGGCCCCGAAGAATCCTCAGACTCTGGTGCTCGGCGCCTACAGCGCGGATGGCGATGCACGTCCCTCTCTTGACTCCGCAACCGTGAAGGTGGCGAACTCGTACGGGGTCGCCGCGGCGGCCCGAGAGGCGGTGTCGCGGCCCGAGTTTGAGGCGTCGATGGGTTCTTCGGCGGAGGCGTTCTCGGGCAAGACGCGAGTGATCGTCGTCGGTCTCGGGAAGGCCTCGAAGCTGAACACCGAAACGCTCCGCTTCGTCGGGGGCGTGATCGGTCGCAGGCTCGCCGCGGCGAAGGCAACGTTCACCACCATCGAACTCGCCCCGGCAGTGAAGTCATCCGGCGCGAACATTTCGGCGCCCGCGGCCGGCAGTGCGGTGGGGGAGGGCCTCGGCCTCATCGGCTGGGTGTGCGATGAGTTCAAGGGCAGCGTCACGAAGAAGAAGGACTCGAACGGTAAAGAGAAAAGCCCGCGCACGAAGCTCGATGTCTCATCGGGCGATGCCAAGTTCGGGGCGGGCGTGGAGCGCGGGCTCGGGCTTGCGGTCTCGGCGAACTTCTGCCGCACGCTGAGCCAGACGCCGCCCAACATCGCGACGACGTCGTACATGGCGGCGCAGGCGCGATCGCTGGCGAAGAAGGTGGGGCTCAAGTTCACGATTCTCGACGGCAAAGCCCTCGAGCGCGAGAACCTCACCGGCCTCATCAACGTCGGCAAGGGGAGCGAGAACAAGCCTTGCCTGGTCCGGCTCGAATATTTGCCCAAGGGACGGAACAAAAACGCCAAGCCGCTCGTGCTCGTTGGCAAGACAATGACGTACGACACCGGCGGCTTGTCGCTCAAGATCAACAACGGCATGGTCGGCATGAAGCGTGACAAGGACGGCGGCTGCGCGGTCCTCGGCGCGATGCACGCCATCGCGACCGTCATCAAGCCCAACCGCCCCGTGGTCGCGCTGCTCTCTATCGCCGAGAACAGCATCAACGAGGCGGCGTACCGGCCGGACGACGTCATCACGTATCGCAACGGTGTCACGGTCGAGGTCACCAACACCGACGCGGAGGGCCGGCTCGTTCTTGCCGATGCGCTCTGCTGGGCGTGCGAGAAGGAAGACCCCGCGGCGATCATCGACCTCGCGACACTCACGGGCGGCGTCGTCGTCGCGCTCGGCAGCACCTACGCCGGCATGTTCTGCGAGAACGATTCACTCCGCGCGAAGGTAGAGGCCGCGAGCGCTGTCAGCGGCGAGCGCGTCTGGCGCTTGCCCATGCACCAGGAATACCGCGACCTCATGAAGAGCCCGGTCGCCGACATCCTCAACAGCAACGCCAACCGCAAGGCCCACCCGATCCAGGGCGCCGCGTTCCTCTCCTACTTCGTGGACGAGAAAATCCCGTGGTGCCACCTCGATATCGCGGGAGTACACGTCGCCGACTCGAACAAGGGCGCGTTCGTGGACGGGCCGACGGGTTGGGGGACGAGGCTGCTGGCGGAACTGGTAGACGCTTAAGGCCCCGGCTCGGCCAGGGGCGCGGTGCATTCCCTGCAAGCGCGCTAGGCGTTGAAGGGATTCGGCTCGCGCGCGCCATCGTTCTGAATCTCAATCAGCGCGTTCCGGATCCAGCTGAACATGTTGTAGTAGAGGATCAGCGCGACCAAGCCGCCGATGCCACAGCCAAAGACCAGGAGCACCGGCCCGAGCCACATCAGCAGTTTGGCACGTTTCAGGATCTTCTCGCTCGGAAAGCGGGGGGCCAGCCACTTGGTGTAGAGCATGGCCGCGAAGAACTGAACGACCCAGGCGACAACGCCGATCAGGCCGATCGCGAACGTCACCAGCCCAGCAAGAAGCGCCGCGTCCTTCGCGGTTCCGGCGGGCGCCATGGCCGAAGCGTCGAACATGAACTGCGTCGGTACCGCAACCACGCTGGTGATCGCGGATATCCAGATCGCCACCCGGAGCACCTTTCGCGGCGATTCGCCCTTGTTGGAACCGAGTTGGCCGGGATCGGGCGTGCTGTACAGGAAGTAGCCATAGAGACCGAGCGCGGTCCCGACGAGACCGACGCAATTGAGAATGAGCGTGAACCCTCTGGCGGGCCCCAGCAGGGCACCGAGCAGAAATCCGAGGATCATCGTGATGAGCGAGACGACCACTCCGGCCATGATGAACGTCACGCCGCGATGGAGCGCTCCGCGATAGAGATCGTCGCTGTACCGGAGAAGGTCTCCCTTGAGAGATCGCTCCACGGGAGTCGCGCACTCGGGGCAGACCGCGGCCGGCGAAAGGCCCCGGAGTTCGTACCCGCACCGGATGCAGAGATGCGAATCGGCAATCGGAGCTGCGGCTGATTCCATCGCGCCAGAATACCGCGCCGGGAGGATCACCCGTGCCGCAGTTCGTTCGCCGCCAGCCGCCGCTTCTCCACCATCCTTCTGAGAAAGATCCCGAGCGGCACAAGGCACATCATGGCGAAACTCACGACGCCTCCGGTCAAGAGCAGCGGATACCAGACGTGATGAGGCTGGCCAACCGCAATCGCGATCACGCCCAGCGTCGCCAGTCCCACCCCAATCGCGAGCAGAACGAGTTCACAGTACAGGACCCAGGTTCCTCCCCTGCCCTTGGCGGACATAACTCCCACGAACGCGCCGAACCCGCCGCCGATTAGCCCGAATGACGACCCAAGAATCGCCCCGATCGTGTTGCCGGTCTGTGCATCCCACCACGGTGTCATGAAGCACCCCTCTGACTTGTGTTCTGTGCGCTCTCGGCTTGCTTGCGTACCGCGTCGCGGATCGTCCTGGCCGCACCCGGCGCGATCTCGCCCCGCTCGACCATCTGGGCGAGCAGTTCGCTCACTCCATCCGGTTTGCGGCCGGCGACGATCGCCCGCAAGCGCTCGATGACCCGGTCGAGCCGGTTTCGAATAGTCGGGTAACTGACTTCGTACGTGCTGGCCAGGTCTTTGAGCGACCCCGAGTGCAGCACGAGCTGGACGATCAAATCCTGATCCTCCCGAGGCAGCGAGCCGAGCGGATGGACACCGAATTCACTCATCTCGACACCCCCGACTTTTGCCGCGGCTGGTCGTCCGGCCGAGCTCACGCCGGGAGGGAATTTCGGCACGGCATTGAGAAAATTGAAAGTCAATCTTTCGTATTATTCACTTTTGCTTTCGTATTATCAAGTAGATTTTGAATTTTATTGACTGTCGCCTGTGTCGCGGGCGATGGACCGTCAGGCGCTCAGGCCTGTCCAGCAGAAGTGAAATCTGGTCAGAACTACGCCAATCGGTCCGGTCGGATCCGGGCCCTGGCGCCCCCGACCAGAAAGGCCATAAGCCCAAGGGGCAGCAGTCGGGTCGCGCCACCGAAGAGCAACGACGCGGCAAACGCCACCACAAACGTCACGGGCAACACCCATCCCATCGTCGTGGCCATTCGGAACAGCCGGTGGTCGGGCATGCGTGCGGCCAGCCAACGGGTGTAATTCGCCAACCCGGTCGCCAGCGTCAGCCAGCAGGCCAAACCCACAAGCCCGCCAAAGACGGACACGAGGATGGCAAAGAGCGAGGTCGCCGCGGGAGGTATGCCCGGCCCGGGCGGTGGTACCCGCCAGGCGACGAGCAGCTCCGCGATCGCGATCGCGAGCAAGCCCGCCGCCGCGGCCTTCATGGCCCGCTTGTTCGAGCGTGCCTGGTCCTTCTCGTGCAGGCCCGGGTCGTCGATGGCCAGCATCCACACTCCGGCGGCCAGCAGCGCCGCACCCGCGATGTCGAGGCCGACCAATAGCCTTTGAGTTCCGATCGTGAACAGGAATTCGAAGAGCCGCCACCGGGCGATGCCGGAGATGATCCAGAGGATGAACGCCCCGATCGATATCGCCGCGCCGGTGCGGAGCGACGTGAGATACGCGGGCGACGAAAGCCCAAGCCTGCGGCGCTCCAGAGATTCGGCGATCGAGAAGCCGCACTCGGGGCAGACGCCCGACGGCGCGAGCCCGCGCAGCTCGTAGCCGCAGCGCAGGCACATCGTCGGATGTTCGATCGCGGCGCCGAATTCGCCCGGGCTGGACATGCGGCGAGCGTAGCGTGACGTCGGTCCGGACTGCCGGAGGATCTATCGGAGATCCGTCGCGTGCGGCTCTTCGCCGTACTGCTTGAGCATGAGCAGGAACGCGCTCCAGCCCGCGAGGTATCCGCCCCGCGTCGAATCATCCTCGGCCGGACGCCGATGGGTCAGCTTGACGCGGGTCTTCCCAGGTCCGATCTCGGCGATCTCCCAGCGCACGCGCGTCGTCGGTTCCTTCGCGTGATCCCAGTCGTGCTCGATGACGCGTCCGGGCTCGATCGCGAGGATCTTCCGCGGACCGCAGTGCGCCGGCGGATCGCCGAAATTCCAGCCGTAGTTGTACGTGCCGCCGGGCTTCGCGTCGACGGTTGCCGCTGTCGAGATCCATTTGTCCATTTGTTTCGGGTCGGTGAGCGCCGCGTACACGACCGAAGCGGGCGCATCGATGTCGATGGACATCGACACTTCGACGCCCTGGTTTTCGAAGCGAGGGCGCAGCGCCGCTCTGCCGGTCTTCAGATACGAGCGCAGGTTTCCGACCGCGAAACGCCAGAAGTCGAGCATCGCGAACTCGGTGTTCTCGCGGGTCTCGAGGACGGCCCCGCGCCCCGTGTGCAGCACGCGGAGCGTCGTGCCGCGCGCATTCGGCTCGAGCGTGAGCGCGACGTCGCTCTCGCAGGCGCGCCAGTTCCATGTAAACGCCAGTTTCTCTCCCGGCTCGAAAATAGTGACCCGCTGCGTCGCCGCTTCGCGGGGCGTCCAAGGAGTGAGCACACCCCAGAACGCGAATCTCCCGCCAACACGGGGCTCAACCTCCGCATGTTCCGCGAACCAGGCGCGCAGGTGAGCGGAATGTGTCAGCGCCTCAAAGACGCGATCCTGAGCCGCGGCCACGACAAAGGACTTGTCCAGTTTGGCTTCCTGCATGGTCACTCCTTGCGTTTCGTTTTTCCGCGGGCATTCGGCACGGTCCGTTCGGCCGCCTCCTTCTCCACGAACTCCTTGAGCGCGATCAGGTTCGCGGCCCAAAGGAGGCGGTAGGAGTTCAGCCAATCATCGATTCGCTTCAGCGGAGCGGGATCGATCATGTAGAACCGCTCCCTGCCGCGCTTTTCGTGCCGGACCAACTTCGCTCGGCGCAGAACGCGCAGGTGCCTGGAGATCGCCGGGCGGCTGACCGGGAACGCGTCGGCGATGTCCCCCGCGCGGAGCGGGGCGGCACGCAGGCGGTCCAAGATCACTCGCCGGGTCGGATCGGCGATGGCGGAGAAGATGATCTCGTTCTGCGGCACGGGCACGGTCAAAGCGTAACACAACAGTTACATATTGTCAACCCCGATCTGAACCCTGTTCGCGCGGCCGATATCGATCAGCAAATTCGCACGTGCCGCGCGCTCCCGGAAGTAGGCGGGGTGCGGGCGGGTTGAGGGAGCTCGGAGCGTGGGGCCGCGGCTACTCGGGGCAGATGAACCCGTCGTACGCCGTCGCGAACAGCACAAAGTCCGCGTCCTCGACCATGTTGTCCGCGTTCAGGTCGCCGGAGCACGAATGCGGCATCGCCAGGATCGTGCAGTCGAAGGCGTCGTACTGCGCCGCAAAGAGCACGAAGTCCGAATCCTCAACGAAGCCATCGCCGTTGAGATCGGCAGGGCAGGCCCCGGCCGGAACGGGGCGGAGCCGGTGCGCGAAGATGTACTGGCCAACCTCGTACCCCAGTGCATTCCCGTCCAAGGCATCCCAGTAGAAATGCACCCCCAGCCAGACGCGGCTCATCGCGCTTTCCCACGCCGCCTGCGAGAAGCTCGTGAAGGAGCGCGTCAGGTTTGCGGGATACCCGAGCGAGGTGTGCACCTTGAACTCGTCGCTCTCCAGCGAAAAGATCTCGTTGTCGGTGCCGAAGAACTGCTCCATGATCGAAGCGTGCACCGCGGCAAACGTCGCATGGCCCGAGACGTACGCGGGGAACGGCGGCGTGAAATCGTTCAGGGGCAGCCACTCCGGGTCGGGTGTTGTTTGAGGATTGCCGTCGTCCTCGCTCTCGCGGACCGCATCGATCGGACGCCAGAGATCGATCGGCGTGTTGTACTTGGCGTCCCATGCCGAGACGCAGGCGTCGCCCATCGCCATGGTGGCGAGCCCGAACAGGCGGGCGTTCTGGGAGAGTGTCAGGCCGTGCGCAGCGGAAACGATGAGCGTGATGTCGATGAGCTGGCCCGGGGGCTTCGAGGTCCCGTCGCGGTCGTTTGCCCAGAACCACGCGGCCTCGGTCTCGTCTGCGGTGCGGGTCGCGCTCGTGCGCGAGCCGAGTTCTTTGACGCCCGGGATTGTCGGGCTGCCGTTGATCTGGTCCGCGTAATCCTGGCTGTGCATCAGGGCGTCCATGCTGCCGTAATCGGTGAGGCGCGTGGGCCGGAACATGTGACCGTCTTCCAGACCCCACGGCACAACATTTCCCCAGTGCGGCGTGAAGGGCTGCACGTTGGGTCCGTCCGGTGTGACACGCCAATCGCCCGCATGCGTGCCGATGGTGTACGAAGGGTCACCGTCGTAGCCGTCTCCGAATCGCCACAGGATCATGTTCGCCGCGACCGCCTGTCCGTACGCGATCCCGTTCGCCTTGGCCGGGCCGTCCGGGATGAGCGCCAGTTGGTTGTCGTAGGTGCTCTGGATCAACGCGCCGATTTGCGGCTTCTCGTCGCTCTGAAGCCCGTAGATCGAGACCATCACGGTGTATGCCGCCGCTGCCGCCGCCGCTTCTCGTGAAGAACCCACCGGCGCGACCGGAAGCATGTGCAGGTAGGGTTTGAACGAGTGCGGAAAGTCTTCCACCCGATCGATCCCGTTCACCGAGTCGTACATCGCCAGGTTGAACATCGGTCCGGCGCGACTGATCGGGCATGGCGCGCCGCCCTGCATGCGGGTGATCGCGTTGTAGGTCTGATTCCACTCGGTGATCACGTCGGCCCGGGCCGCGGAAGGGAGCGATGCCAAAGCCACCGTCACGGCGGCGGCCGCCGCGAAAGTACCCTGAGAGTTCATCCGCATGCCCCTTTCTCTCCCCGGCCTGCGGGGTATCCCGGCGGGCCACTTCAGTGTGATATGTGTTGTACCCCACTCCGGCTCCTGAAACAAGAAAAAACGACCGCCGCGCATTTGCGCGCGTCCCATAGGCAACCCGTGTTCAGGCGGATTCAAACCGCAGGGGGTGGACAACTCACTCCGAATCTCGCTCCGGGCCGCATGGTTCACGAGAACCGTGAAAGGTGCAAAGGACACCTTGGTTATCGGAACCTGGGGGTGAGTCAAGATGTCCGATTGATCGAACGAAGCTTCATTTTCATGGCACAATCACCAATTTGGGGTTGCCCCGATCGCAGTTTTCGGTAATATCCGGCGAGCAGTAGGCGGCCATTCCGCGCCCGAGGAGAGACCGGGCGGCCGACCGACAGCGTGATGGGTTTGGGAGGAGAGAAAAGTATGAATCGTATTGTCCTTGCCGGCGTTGCCGGCTTCGTGGCTTGTGCCTCGGCGCAGGCCGTTCCGCTTATCGCAGTTCCGGGACTGTACAAACTGCACAATCACCCTGACGGCAGTGCCCGCCCGCCGCTGTATGGGTTGCGATTGGACGAGTTGTACAACTCCACAGGCGACCACGACATCTTCACGTTCGACTTTGACAACGCCCTGTCGGACATGAAGTTGCTGATTACCTCGAGCAGCATTCATATCTACGGCAAGGCGTACGGCGGCCGGGATATCGGCTCGGGCTACGCCGCGGAGGCCAAGACCGGCCTCTACACCATCGACTTCACTTATTCGATCGGCGTCGGTCCGGTTCCCGGCGACAACGATTGGTGGGTCAAGTACGGCGGCCCGATGATGCAGAACAGCGGCACCATCAAGACTCCGATCGGCGACACCATCCTGCTCCGCGACAAATCGCTGGGCGACTATTACTTCCGCCTCGGCAACGAGGACAACGACGCGGGCCATCGCGGGTACAGCGGCATCTCCGGCTGGGGCTGGCTGAACCATGGCCCGGTCGGCAGCGACCACATCGATTCGTCCGACTGGCTCTTCACCGCCGAACTCATCCCGTCGCCGGGCTCGCTGGCGCTGGTCGGGCTGGGCGCGATGATCGGGCTTCGCCGGAAGCGCTGAATCGGCATGACTTTGACGGATTCCTTCAAAGCCCCGGGGCTAGATGCCCCGGGGCTTTCGTTTGGGCGCTGGCTCTATAGTCGCTTCCCGAGGCCAGCCCGCACCAATCCCCCCCAACCCCATGCCCTACACCCTCAAACCCATCGAATCCCTCGACGTTGATGCCGACAACATCAACTACGTCAAGACGCACGTCGATACCGGCGACCGCTGGGTGCTGAACTTCGGTCCCCAGCACCCCGCCACCCACACCACGCTGCGGATCGTCATGGAATTGGACGGCGAGCGGATCGCCCGCCTAACGCCCCACATCGGCTATCTGCACTCGGGGTTCGAGAAGCTTGGCGAGGTCTTGGATTACAACCAGTACGTGACCATCGTGTCGCGGATGAACTACCTCTCTCCCATCGCCAACGACATCTGCTGGCACCACGCGGTCGAGAAGCTCTTCGGCATCGACATCACTCCCCGGTGCAAGGCCGTCCGGACCATCATGGCCGAACTGGCCCGCATCCAGGATCACCTGCTCTGCGTGGGCGCCGCCGGTCTCGACCTCAACGCGATCACAGGCTTCCTCTATTGCTTCAACCTCCGCGAGAAGATCTACGACATCTGCGATTTTATCAGCGGCCAGCGCTTCCACCCCGATTGGACACGGGTGGGAGGCGCCATGATGGACCTGCCCGACGAGGAGATGTTCAAGACCCTCGTCAAGAACTTCATCCGCAAGGAACTGCCCAAGGCGCTGAGCGAGGTCGAGGGCCTGCTCAACCGCAACCGCATATTCTGGGATCGCACCAAGGGCATCGGCGTGATGACCAGGGAGGAAGCGATCGGCTGGAGCCTCACCGGCCCCCTCGCCCGCGCCAGCGGCGTGAAGCGAGACCTCCGCAAGGATGACCCGTACCTCTGCTACGCCGACAACTGGGACGGCCAGGGCGCCGAGGCCGTCAAATTCCAAGTGCCCGTCTGCGACGACGGCGACTGCTACGCGCGGTACCTCGTGCGTGTCGAGGAAATGAAGCAGGCCGCGGTGATCATCGAGCAGTTAATAGACAAGATCCCCGGCGGCCCGATGGACACCTTCGCCGATTCGAAAATGGTGAAGCCCAACAAGAAGGATGTCTATGGCAGCATCGAGGGCCTGATCCAGCACTTCGAGCTCATCATGACCAACCGGGGCTGGAAACCCCCAGTGGCCGAGATTTACGGTGCGAACGAAACAGCGAACGGGGAATTGGGCTACTACATAGTCTCCGACGGCGGTCCCCGCCCCTGGCGCGTCAAGACGCGGCCCCCATCATTCATCAACTACGCGACCGTTGCGAAGATGACCGAGGGGCACGTGCTTTCCGATGTCGTCGCCATCCTCGGTTCGATCAATATCGTGGCGGCGGAACTGGATCGGTAGCCGCGGACATTCGCCCGATTGCCGCGAGTTTTGTCCTGCCAAACTGGAAAGAGTCCCGTTCCACCGTACATTTGTATCGGTGCGAGCATTCTCCCGCCATCCTGGACGCCTCCGGGCTACCGCCGTCTTCATGGCCGCGATTTATCTGGTTGCCTCCTTAGGAGTCATGCCGACACCAGCCATCGTCGCCCGTTGGCTCGGCGTGGCGATTTCCACAGTGGAAGGGGCCGAACGCTACCCCTGCGAAAAGCACGCCTGCGGCTGCGTCTCCGCCCTCGAATGCTGGTCGAACTGCTGCTGTCACACGCCGCGCCAGCGGCTTGTCTGGGCGATCACGCACGGCGTGCAGCCGCCCGATTCGGTGAAGTTCAGCGACGACCAGTGGATCGCGGCGAGCAATGACGTGAAAGCCGGAAGTGCCGAGTGTTCGGCCTGCGTCGCGCAGATTCACAACCGGCTCGCCCGCGGCATCGCCACAACTCCCGATGTTCCCGCTGCGGAAAACTGCTCGGCATGCCCGAGCGAATCGAACGCCGCGAAGCCCGCGTCGCCTACCGGCCTGACGATCTCCGCTCTGGCCTGCAAGGGCATTCAGCAGATCCTCGCCGTTTCGGTCCCTCCCTCGATTCCGAGCAGTGCCCGAACCGTGATTCCCATCCGGGTTTTCGCCCGCGCTGTGCTGCCGCCGCAGGACGCAGGTCCCGAGTCTCCCTCGCTCGACGTGCCCGAGCCGCCGCCCAGGCTCGCGCGACACGCGTGATCAGGTAGGCCACTCTGAAATCGGAGCGTCCGAAATCCCGTACCCCGGCGCGGTCGTTCTTCCGCGCGTTGGAGCAATACCCGTGAACCGTCCGAAGCGTGCCCGCTCCGGCCTTGCCGGGGCGTTCACGCTCGTGGAACTCCTCGTTGTCATCGCGGTCGTCGCGGTGCTGATCTCGCTGCTCGCGCCCTCGCTGCGCGCCGCACGAGACTCGGCACGCGATGTCCGCTGCCTCGCAAACCTCCGCTCCATCGGGCAGGGGGTCGTCCTGTATTGCAACGACAACAAGGAACGGTTCCCGATCTCCAGCCACACCTCGGGCTCGCTCGCGAGCGCATCATCGTGGCTGCAATCGCTCCAGCAGTACGGCGTCGTGCCGGCCGACCGCTTCTGCCCGCTCGATCCCAGTCGGGCGACGCGGAGCGCGTCGTACGCCACGAACGAGCACTTCGAGCCCCTCACGCCCGGCGTGGATTTCAACCCGGTCACAAAGAAGCCCTTGCCCGGCGGCAGAGCGATCGCGTTCGACCGTCTCGGGCTTGTCCCCCGCCCGTCTCTCACGATCTACGCGTACGAGCCCAACGGGGACGGCACCGTCGATCATCTCGTCACGCACGCCTTCAAAACGGCCAGCGCCGTCGAGCAGGCAATCGCCGTGAAGCGACACGGGAGCAGTGGAGGCGGGGGGGCGGGCGGCCGCGGCACGGGCAGCGCTCAGTATCTCTTCGCCGACGGGAGCGCCCGAGCCTGGCCCTGGCCGGACTTCGCGGCGCGTTACTCGCAGGCAACCAGTCCGTTTGATCCCGAGACCGCGCGATAGCGCGGCATTCTTGTTTCATGTGCACAAACTTCCGGGAGTGTCCCGGAGAGAAAGAGATCGTCATGCTCAGTGTGAATCGTTCTTTCGTTTCCGTTCTCGCCTTCGTTGCCGGCGCGGGTTCCGCGTTCGGCGCCGCGACAGCGTTCCGCAGCACGCACGTCGGGTTCGACACCGCCACGGGGACGCCCGGAGATCAACTCTTGCTCCGCACCGGGTACGGCACGAGCGGTGCTCCCGAGAGCGAGCAATGGTCGTACCGGTTCGCTTCGGTGAACGGCCAGACGCAGCTTCAGACCAGAAGCGCCCGCTTCGCGACCGATCCGAATGCTCCCTTCGATCAGGTCTCGTTCAACCTGAAGCACGCCGCGCCGACCAACTACCGGCCCGCAGAGGGTGGGGGGACTTCGCCGGTCGCAGGGTGGTTCGCGCAGTCGAGCATTTCCTCGCTCCATCCATCGACCGAGCGGGCGGGGTTCAATCCCACCGGAGCGGACGCGTTTGTGGCGGCAGGTCGGTTGGTTGGCGGGTCGTTTGCCTACGAGATTCTCTCGGTGACGGCGCTGAACGGTTCGCCGGTGGCGAGCTTCGCGATGGGCCAGATGGTGAACCCGGCGGGCAACACCAACAACGCCCTTCGCCAGTTGCAAACCACGAACACGGTTTCGGCTACGGTGTTCGATACTTTCGGCGTGTACGACGCCAACCAGGCCAACGGCGGATCGCTCGCCCATCGGAGCTTTTACCTCGGCTACGGGAATCACTTCGAAGGCTGGGGGCTCTTCATCAGCCAGCGGGGAGAATACGAGATCAAGATGCGTGTGTACGACGTCAATGGCGTCTACGGCGCGTCCGATTCGTTCTCGTTCCTCGTCAATTCGATTCCGTCGCCCTCGAGCGCCGGCGTGCTTGCGCTTGCGGGCGTCGTCTGGGCGCGCCGTCGCCGGGTCTGATCAGGCGATCGCCGTGAATCGGTGAAGCCCAACGCCCCTGCGCTCGGAAAGCGCAGGGGCTTTCACCCCGCCGATTCGCCGCTCTTCGCGATTTCCCGCCCCGCTGTGAGAGAGAACTCGGAACCAGATTGAAATATGCCGCGCCACGCGCGGAGAAAGTTCAGACATGAGAAACGTCATTGCCTCATTGAGCGTTCTTGCAACGACCCTCGCTGCCAACGCCCACAACCACGTCACCGTCGATACCGCCGCGGGCAGCGTCGGCGACAAGATCCTCGTCAAGGCCGGCTACTACCCGACGGAGAGCGCTTTCACAATCACCAGTGGCCGCCTCTTCAAGAACGGCCTCATGGCGTGCTACAGCCTGCCGGATACGTTCGCTTCCGGCCCGCTCGCCGGCTGGTTCGGCGGCGATGAGGTTTTGCTTACGAGCGACTACTTCCTCTCCACCGGCCGGCTCAACGGCGGGGACTTTCGGTGGGAGATCGCTTCGGTTACGCCCGTGCTGACCGGATCGACGCGTCTCGCGTGGGGCATGTTCGACGAGTCGGGCGAATACATGGTGATGGCCCAGAGCGACGGCGCCACAAGGCTCGCGCGTTCTTTTTCGACGCCCGCTGGCGATCACAACCACGATCAGGCCTACGCCTTCGAGGCTTCGGGCCTGTACGACGTGGTATTCGTGGTCTGGGATGAGGCCGGCAAGTTCGTCGATGCCGATCCGATCACGATCCGATTCCGCGCCGGGCCGCCGTGCCCGGCCGATCTCACGGCGGATGGAATCGTCGAGGACGGAGACTTCGTGGTCTTCGCCGCGGCATACGACGTCCTCGACTGCGCCGATCCCGCGATGCCCTTCGAGTGTCCGTCCGATCTGAACGCCGACGGCCTTGTCGATGATTCCGACTTCGTCCAGTTCGTGCAGGCGTACAACGACCTGCTCTGCCCGTAGTCGCCGGATTGGTTCCCTTTTCAAGCGTGTCCGGGCGCCCACCGCGTTCGGACGCTTTCCAAGCACCGACATCCGATAGCATCCCCGCATGATGCAGCCGGATGAAGCAGCCGATCGCGAGCGGGCACAGGATGCCCGCCTCGCCCGCGCTGCGCGATCCGGCGACTCCAAAGCCCTCTCCGGCCTTCTTTCCCGCCACCAACCCCGCATCTTCCGCACCTGCCTCCGCATCGTCGGCGATGAAGAAGCCGCGGCCGACGCCACGCAAGACACCCTGCTCCGCGCGGTCCGGGCCATTGCTTCCTTCGACGAACGGGCCCAATTCACGACCTGGATCACCCGCATCGCGATCAATGTCTGCCTGACCCGCGCCCGCTCCGAAAAATTGCGGCGGCACATCAGCCTTGATGCCCCGGCGGGCCCAGCGCGGACAGGCTCCCACGCCGCTCCAAACAGCCCGGGGGGCGTCACGTCCGATCAAATCCCTTCCCTCGCCGAAGGGCTCGGCGGCAGGGAACAAACCCCATCCGAACGCGTCCAAGAGACAGAGGAGGAGGCCCGCGTTCTTCGAGCCCTGTCGAGTCTCGACCCCGAAGCCCGCGCCATCCTTCTCCTCCGCGACGGGAACGATCTGGAGTACGACCAGATCGCCGAAGTTCTGAACGTCGCGGTCGGGACGGTCAAAAGCAGGCTCTTCCGAGCAAGGCAGGCCCTGCGCGAGGCGATGGAGAACCTGGGTCGATCATGAGTGACAGTCGCGACAATTTCAAGCCCGACCACGAGCGCAGGCTCGATGAAGTGGAGCGCGCCGACGCCCGGGCCGACGCCGGTTCCGCGGCCGGAGCCATGCGCCGTGATCGCGATGCGCTCAGCAGCGCCCTGCACCGCGATCTTTCTCGCCAACTCACGCCGACTCTCGCCGCCCGCTTTGATCAGGCCGTGCGCGACGAGATCGATCGCTCTCTCCTCGTCAATCTCGCGAACGGTCACATGATCGAGGATCACCTGCCGGTGTCCAAAGTCATACCAAGACGCGACGGCGTGCTTACGCGGATTTTCGCGGGTACGCCGCGCTTTTCGCGATTGCTCGCCGCCGCGGCATGTCTGGCTCTCGTCGCCGGGGTCACTTGGCTTGCGGTTCGCCCTCGAGCGACTCCCATCTCGACGCAGGCCGCGGCCAACTCGGATCAGCGAGCACTGCCGTCCTGGGCTGTACTGCCGGATGTGCAGCCGAAGCAGCAGGCCATTCCCCGTCCGATCGAAACCCTGGCCCGGGCCCCGGCCGATCCGGTTCAAATACCCACGGAGGTTCGCGAGACACGCGACGTCGGACTCGCGATCACATGGGCACGACGCGGCGTGCTCGTGCTGCGTGCGACCACCGCCGCGCCCCGTCGCGACCACGAACGCCTGGATCATCTGGCGGCACGCGACAGCTACAAGAGCCAGTGGGATCTTCTCGCCTCGTTCCCCGCGGGCTTCGCCATGATTCCCTCCAGGCCGTGGCCGATCGACGTGAACCTCGCCGACGCCGACGAACGCACCGTCAAACCAGGCCCGACTCCCGCGACAGCGACCATCGCCGGTTACAACGTCTCCCTGTGGCCCACCGCCGACGCGCTCGAGGCGGCCCGCGACGAACTCGAGCGGAACTCCGGCGTTGTTGTAATGTTCGAACGCGTGGACGCACTTGCTGCCTTTGCGACACGCGACTCGGACCACGGAGCCCGTTCCGCGTCCGACATTACCTGGTGGAAGAAGCCCGCCAATGAGTGGTCGCCGCGGATCCGAGTGCCGCTCCTGCTCGAATTTGGCATTCCACCCAAACCCGCGACGAAATAGGAAGGCCGTCCGGCCCGAAGCCTGCTAGATTTCGCGCATGAAAGAAGTCCAGATCGCCGTCGTCATCGCCGCGGCGGGCGCCTCCCGACGCTACACCGGGTCCGGTGGCCTGCGCTCCAAGCTCGACGAGGACCTCGGCGGCAAGCCCGTCCTCCAGCGGAGCGTCGAACTCTTCAGCAAGCACGATGACGTGCGGTTCATCGTGGTCGCCGGACCGGGCGACGACGCCGAATTCGCCGAGTTCAAAGCGCGACATTCCGATCGCCTCGGCCTGCTCGGCGCCGTGCTCGTCAAGGGCGGCAAGATGCACCGGTGGGAGACCGTCCGGGCCGCTCTTGCGGCCATCCCGGACCAGGCCGGCGGATCGCCGATCACGCACATCGCCGTGCACGATGCCGCACGGCCCGCGACGCCCCCGGACCTCATTGATCGCATCTTCGAATTGGCCCGCCATCACCCCGCCGTCGTTCCGGTTCTTGAAGTCTCCGACACCCTTAAGCGAATATCAGAGAGCGACGCACCGGCCACGCAAGCCGATCCCCTCGCGGCAATTCTCGGCGCCAGTGCCGGCAACGAAAAACTCCGCGTCATCGAAGAGACGGTTGATCGGTCAAACCTCGTCGCCGTCCAGACGCCTCAGGTCTTCGAGGCCGCCGTCCTGCGCGCCGCCTACGCGCAGAACGACCTCGCCGGCACCGACGACGCCGGGCTCGTAGAGCGATTCTTCCGTGCCGAGGGCAAGGGCCGGCGCGTCGTCGTTGCCGACGGCGACGCCCGAAATATCAAGATCACCCGCGGCAGTGACCTGCCGCTCGCCCGCGCCATCATGGGGCTCCGCGGACCCGAGGAACGCCCGGTGCACAAGCGTTTCTGATTACTCGTCGCTTCCCGCCGCGAACATCCTCCCATCCGCGCTGTTCCACACCCAACCGGCCTCGTTCGGGTCGGCCTCGGCGCCCGTCGCGCCCTTCCGGGTGATCTCGATGAGCCTGCCGCGGGCCTTTTCGGGAGAAAGCGGATTGAGCGGTGCGGTCGCGAAGCCGAGCGGATTCCACTGATCCGTCGTAGCTTGTCCCGGCCGCCACGGAAGCGACTTACTCGACTCCGAATATTGGGAGACCGCCGCGCGGATCCGGCGCAATTCCGCGGCGAGCCGGTCATTCACCGAGAGCGCCGCCTCGGGCTTCTCAACCAGCCCGCGCTTGGCCTTGAACTCGGCCACCTTCTGCTGCTGCGCGCGGACAAACTTCGGCGCCTCAGCCACCGGCGGCGCTTCCTCGCCGCACGAAGCGAGCCCCGACATCATGCCGACCCCCGCCACAACCACCTTTGCGTACCTCATGCCTCACCTCCCCGTACGAACAACACATCGGCCCCCGACGCCCGTCCGCTCAGTTTCTTCCCCGTTCTCGGACTCCGCCCACGCCGGTCGCGCCGTTCAGGCCGTTCGCACCAGCGTGAGCAGCGCACGCACAGGTGCCGCGCCGATCGGACCTCCCGCGTCCGCGCCGGCGCTCTGCGCTGCCTCGTACAGCCGTCTGCTCCGTTCATCGTCCGGTTCATCGAGGGCGACTGTCCGGAAGCCCGCCCCCTCGAACTGCAAAGTCGTGAATGGTGATCGTCCGTCCGCCCCCGGCCCCGGGTCGCGCGGATCAAACGTGTTGTAGATCGCCAGCAGGCCGCCGGATACGAGCGAGGCTCTTGCTGCTTGCAGAAACCGCTCATCGCTCAGCCCCAGCCGTACGTTCGGCTCGTGCGCGTGCTCGGCACGCGGGTGGATGTACCCGTTCTTCAGTGTGTTGCGGCTGATGATCAGGTCGAGCGACGCCGGATCCGGAGTCCAATCCACACCGAAGCGCCCCCGCCTCAGTTCGATGCTCCCGTCCCGCGTCCGATCGATCGTGCGCCCCCGCACCGCGCGCACCGCGCCGGTATCGCTCTCATGCGAGTAGAGCGTTCCGGGAAACCGATCGGTCTCGAGTCCGATCACCTTCGCCCCCATGCACGCCATCAGACGCAGAGGCAGGATTGAGCCGTACCCGATATCGAGCACGCGCTTGCCGGAAAGCGACGCCAGCCCGCGTTCGGCCAACGCGTCCACGACTGTGGCGTACGCCAGCGACATTCCGTACCGGCCCTCGTAATACTCGTGCTCGCCAAACGAACGGCTCGTCAGTTTCCATCTCCGCTCCGCCGGGATCGACGCGATCGCCGAGCCCGGGAACAGCTCCTTGGTTTCCGGATCCTGGTACAGGCGCCGCGGCTGAATCCAGGGAAGCGCGCTCGTGGCGTTCAGAAAATCGGCCGCAAGATCCGAGGAAACACTCTTCTGGAGCGAGCGGGCCAGCCGCTGGAGCCTCGCCACCGTGCGCCCCGCTTCTCTTTGTCCGTTCGCGTCATTCACCAGACCAAGATATGGCACAACGCGAAAGGCCGCTCATCACCCTCGCCACGGCGGATTCGTTATTTCCCCGCCCTCAGGTTCCACGCCGCCGCCTGCTCCGCATGCCCCTTCCCCGGGTCGGCCTTTTCCCATGTCTCGTAGAGCGCGGCAAGCCAGCGGATGCACGCCTCGTGGCGGGACTTTGGGATTTCCGCGGAGTCGAGTTCTTTTTCGCTTTCGATGAGGAGGGACTCGGATTCGGAGTACTTCCCGAGCTGGGCCAGCAACTGGCCCAGTTTCGCCCTCGAGCCGGCGGCAGCCGGGCTTTGTTTGCCGAACTTCGCCTCACGTCCGGCGAGGGCCTCGCGAAAGAGTGGTTCGGCTTCGGCCGGTTTCCCGCGTGCCACCAGGAATACTGCGAGGTTGTTCATCGACTGAAACGTGTCCGGATGGTCATTGCCGAGCGTCGTTCGGCGGATAGTGAGTGCTTCCCGGAAGAGCGGCTCCGCGCGGTCGAAATCACTGGTCAGCTGCAGGATCGTCGCCACGCTGTTCATGGATTGCAGCGTCGCCGGATGCGAGGCGCCGAGCAGCCGTTGCCGGCGCTCGTAGACCTCCTCGTAGCACGCCCGCGCCTCCTCCAGCCTTTTCTGGTCCTGCAGGAGAAGACCGAGATTGTGCAGGGATTGGAGAGTGTCGGGGTGGTTCGCCCCCAACACCCGCCTTCGTTTCTCGAGCGCCCCGCGAGTGAAGGGCTCGGACTCCTGCAGCTTCTCCGCGGTGTACAGGATGTGCCCCATGTTGCTCTCGAGCATCATCGTCGCCGGGTGTTCGTCGCCACGCGCCCGTCGGCTGCTCGTCAATGCCTCGCGAAAGATCGTCTCCGCCTCGCCGAGTTTGTCCTGCGCCTGGTAGACGGAGGCGAGGTTGTTCATGATTGCGATCGTGCCCTCGTCGTCCGGCCCGCGGGCCCGCCGGCTTGCCGCGAGCGACTCAGCGAATGTCCTTCCCGATTCCGCCAGGTTTCCCAGCCCGTAATACATGAAACCAATGTTGTTGCGGCAGGCGATCGTGTCGGGGTCGTCAGGCCCCAGCCATCGCACGCCCATGTCGAGCGCTTCAAAGTAAACAGGCTTCGCCTCCCCCAACTTGCCTTCGAGCTGCAGAGTCTCGCCCAGGTTGTTCAGCGCCTGCACCGCGATCCGGCGGTCTTCAGTTGGCAGGCGCCCGGCCCAGGCCGCGGCATCCCGCAGCGCTGCTTCGGCGCCCGGCAGATCTCCTCGAGCGCTCCTGAGACGGCCGTCCTGGATCATCGAAGAGATCGTGTCGGCATGATTGTCTCCGAGTGATTGCCTTCGAAGCGAGAGCGCATCGGCTTGCGGCCCAGCAGCGCCTTCCAGGATTCCGAGGCTCCGCATCGTCGTCGCCAGCGTCTGAAGAAGCCGGGCCCGCACCAGCGGCTGGTCCCTGAATTTCTCGTCGATCGCCGGGCGTGCGCGATAAAACACGCTCGCGTCAAGACCCTTGAGCGCCACATTGGTGAGGTTGAGTTCGCCCAGAAGCCTCTCGAATTCCTGGCGGTCTGCTCCGATCTCCGACGCGGACGCTCCGCGCCGCTCCATCCCGGAACGCAGCTCCGCGAGCATGTCGTCGCGTAGCCTTCGGCCCATCGCCTCCACATCGATCTGCTCGAGCAGCGATGCCTGAAACTCGGCGACACGCTCTGTCTCCTTTCTGCTCCGCACGGCCTCGTCGCGAGCTTGCGTCGCGACCCGCGCCTGCCAGAGCGCCGTTCCCAATCCCGCCAGGAGCGAGGCAAGGATGATGGTCCCGGAAATCACGGCGCCCCGATTCCGCCGCGCGAACTTACGAAGGCGATACGCAGCTCCCGGCGGCGCCGCAAGGACTGCTTCTCCCGCCAGATGCCGCCGGATGTCGAGGGCCAGACTGTCGGCCGTGTCGTAGCGCCGGGCGCGGTCTTTCTCAAGGCAGCGCATCACGATCCAATCGAGATCACCCCGGATCATCCCGGAGAGTCGGCCCGGCGCGGCACGCCGCTGGGCCGCGACGTTCGCCAGGCCGTCCTTCATCGTGCTCAGTCGCGTGCTCGGCCTGGGCGGTTCCTCTTCACGGATGATCCGCTGCAGCTCACCCCACGCGGCCGAGCGCAACTTCGCACCATCGAACGGAGTTGCACCGGTGAGCAGCTCGTAGAGCAGCACACCCAGGCTGTAGATGTCGCTGCGCGTGTCGATGTCCCTGCCCGACTCCGCTTGTTCCGGGCTCATGTACTCCGGTGTTCCCAGCATCGCCCGCTGCTCGGTGAAGAGCGTCTTCTCCGTCAGACGCGCATCGGTGGCCTTGGCGATTCCGAAGTCGATGACCTTCGGCACGGGCTTGCCGTCTGTGATCGAGACCAGCACATTGGATGGCTTGATGTCGCGATGGATGATCCCCTTCTGGTGCGCGTGCTGCACGGCCTGGCAGACAAGCGCAAAGAGCTCCAGCCGTTCCTCGGTGCTCAGACTGTTGTTGTCGCAGTAGAACGTGATCGGCTCGCCCTTGACGAGCTCCATGACGAAGTAGGGTCGCCCGGTTGCCGTCGCTCCCGCGTCCAGTACCTTGGCGATGCCGGGGTGTTCCATCATCGCCAGCGCTTGGCGCTCCGCCTCGAGGCGTGCGATGACCTGGCGCGTATCCATCCCCAGCTTGATAACTTTGAGCGCGACGTCGCGCCGCACGGGCTCGGTCTGTTCCGCCCGGAAGACCACCCCGAAGCCGCCCTCGCCGATCTGCTCTTTCAGGAGGTATCGACCCACGACCGAGCCCGGCCCTTCGCCGATCCACGCTTTGGTGTTTCCCGCATCCGCCAGCGTCGGACGCTCCATGAAGCCGCCCGCCTTCCCCAGCGATCGGAGCAGGCTCATGGCTTCCACCCGATCGGCCTCGTGTTCCAGGCGTGCCCGCACGTACCCCTCGCGCTCGCCGGGGGGCAGCTCCGCCGCTCCCGCGACAATCTCGATCAGGCGCTCCGTGTTCCTCTCAGCCATGCTCGCCGCTCGTGCCTTCCGCCTCCGAGAGTTTGCGGGCCAGCCATGCCCGCGCGTACGACCAGTAGTTGTTCACCGTCCGCTCCGAGATACCGAGCACCTCGGCCGTTTCCGGCACCGAGAGCCCGGCAAAGAAGCGCAGGCGCACCACGTCACCGACCTTGGGTTCCTTCTCTTCAAGGCGCCGGAATGCTTCGTCGAACGCAAGAATTCCCTCGCTCCCCTCGCGGTCCACGGCGTCCAGGTCGGCGACGTCCCCGATAAGTTCCAGCGGCAGGCCCCTCGCGCCGCCGCCACGCTTGATGCGCCCGCGGGCACGCGCGTGCTCGATCAGGATCCGTCTCATCGCCTCCGACGCGGCCCGCACAAAGGCCCCTCGGCCCTGCGTCCGCATCAGGTCGTTCTCGCCCAGGCGCAGAAACGCCTCGTGGACCAACGCCGTCGCCGAGAGCGTGTGCCCCGCCCGCTCCTGGTTCATCTGCTTCTGAGCCACGGCGCGAAGGAGTGAATAGACAGTCTCGGCCAGACCCGTCGACTCCCGCACACCGGTTTCCGGGCTACCAGATTCCACCACATCAGCCTACGGCCGGGACGGGATTCTGCAACCCGGGATTTTCGGTACGGGCCGGAGCCTTGCCTTTCCGCGAACGCCCTTGGGGCCGACAATTCGGCCGTGCCAAGGGAGGCCCAAGTGGCCGCTGGGGTGTTGGAACTGTCTGTTTCTACCACGCCTGAGCGGCCAGAGCGAGCGGGAAAAACATCGATGCGGTGGATCACTCATCGCGCGCAGCACAACCAGCGTGTGCGAACAAGGCAACACCAAGGGACTCAACACTTTCAGCCTTGCCCGGACCTGCGCTACCGCCCATACCGGCGGACGACCGCCTTCACCACACCTTGCACTTGGCAGAACCGCACGCGGATCGGCTCGAAGGCCGGATTCGCGGGCTGCAAGCGGATGTGGTCGTCTTCCTTGAAGAAAGTCTTAAGCGTCGTCGAGCCGTCCGGCAGGAGGGCCACAACGCGGTCGCCGTTCTGGGCCAACTGAGTGCGTTCGATCAGAACGAAATCGCCGTCCAGAATGCCTTCATCCCGCATCGAATCGCCCTCGACCTTGAGGGCGAAGGTCGATTCCTGCCCCTTCTGCGTCTTGGCGACCAGCATGTCGGCCAGGTCGATCTCGTCGGCGTTCTCCACCCGCTCGATCGGGTGCCCTGCAGCTATACGGCCGACCAGGGGGAACCGCAGCGGGCGGGATTCATCCGGAACCGCGATCCCCTCAGCGATCGACAAAGAGCGTGCCTTGTTGGGCTCGCGCACCAAAGCGCCCTTCTTGATGAGAGCCTCGACGTGCTCGAAGACCGTTACCTTGCTGACGCCGATTTCGTCGGCAAGTTCCTGCATGGTCGGGGAATAGCCCCGACGGACGCGCCAATCGCGAATGAGCTGAAGAATGCGGAGCTGCTTCGGAGTCAGGTTCAGATTCATGGTTCGGTTCTCCCGGTTCGTTCTCGCACCGGGCCGCGGCCGGTCCGGCGACTGGGCCGATTGGCCCGTTCCCCTCGTCCACCATCAACGCCGACAAGGCCCGGCGTCCTTCAACCACCATCTTCGCGGCAAGGCACCACGCAACCAGCCGCCCAACCCCCAACCCCTCCGACCAACTCGCCCACGCGCCGGCATCCCGCTGGACCCGTCGCAACGTTGTCGCCCCAACTCGCCGCGGCAGATAGTCCGCGACGAATTCTCCTCCGGGCCCTAACCGCAGCACTGAATCCATGGCGTTCGTCATGGCAGTTCTGATCGGTTTTCGCCCGGTGCCCCGATCAGATTTCGCTCGTTCTGTTCGGTAGAAGATAAGGTATCGAACGCCCTATGTCAAGTGGTATTTCATTCCGGGAGCCCGGTTTACGCCAAAATACCAAATTTTTTCCGAAAAACCAAACAAAATCGATTTTCGGCCCCCTATCGGGGCTTTCGCAGCAAAACCGAGATCCCGTTCGGGTTGGCGTCCTGGATCGAGAACTCCGTAGCGCCCACCTCCGCCAGCCAGCCGCGCACCTCTTCCTCGGTGTGCTGCCAGGCGTTGTGGGGGTGATACCAGTCGAAGTTGACCATGTTGTTGGTCTCGTAGTCGAAGGCATCGTTCCAGAAGCACTTGACGAAGTTGTAGTAAAGCAGGCGCTGCACGTTGTGCTCGCCGGCCGGGATGCCCAGGACCGGGATCGCCTTCTCCAGCGTAATAGTGCCCTTGATCTTCGAGAGCTCGCGACCCAATTCCGTCAACCCTTCGCAGGCCTTGTAGCACTCTTCCGGCGCCATCTTGCTGAAGAGCGACCGGATGTGCGCATCGCAGAACTGGCGTGCGGCACCCATCTTCTTATACACATAGAAAAAGAACTGGCCGCCGGGCGCCAGCTTCCGGTAGAGCGCCCGGAACGCCTCGCGTGTGTCGGGGGTGTGATGCAGCACGCCGTCGGCGATGATGAAATCGAACCAGCCGTCCTGGAACGGGGCCATCATCAGGTCGGCCTGCACGACGCTGGCGTTGGGCCGATCGCGGGTGTTCTCGTAAGTTGTGATCGCGGCATCGGATACATCGAGGGCATACACCTCGCCCCCGCTCTGCTCGCTCATGAAGCGGGAGTTGAACCCCGAGCCCGGCCCGCATTCGAGGATCCGCTTCTTGCCCTTGTAGAACGCCTTGAGTTCGTCCACCGTCTTGAGGCCGAGCTTCTTGCAGTACCAGCCGAACAGGAATTCCTGATGCTGCGGCTCGAGTCCGTACCGCTTGAAGCGGCGCCACTTGTCGGAGAACGTGGTGTTGGTCGCGGCCTGGTCGTGCTGGCTCGCGGCAGTCGCGCCCGCCGCCGCCTTCGGCAGCCCGTGGCGAACCCGGAATTCCTCAAAGTCCTGTCGCAGCGTGCCCGAGAGCAGGCGCGGCACGCCATCGATCACCGGGTACCACGTCGTGGGCGATTCGAGCACGCCCTCCACGATCTGTCCTTCGACTGATTTTTCCTTGCGGAGGCTGAGTTTCGCCCCGGTGCCGGGTTCACGAAGATGCTCGACGAGTGTCTGTCTCATTTCTGTCTCGGGTCCGTTTCAGGGGTTCGATCGCTTGGCGAAACGCGGGCCGACCCGCTGGATCCGTCGGGATATTTCGAGAAGGGTCAGCTGGGAGCGCAGATTGGACGCGCTCAAACCCGTCAATTCCACCAGTTCATCCGCGGATCGCTCGCTTTCGAGAGCCGAGAGGATCTTTTCCTGCTCCGGGCGCAGTTCGGGGGCCTTCGCCACAGGCAGCAGGGGGGTATCGCCGTCGTCTGCCGCACCCCGCATCGGGCCATATCGGGCGGCATGGGTTCCTGCGTGCTGGTGACGCGCGGGCGATTCGAGCAGGGCGATGACGTCTCCGGGCTCCGTCACCAGCGCCGCCCCTCCGGATTTCAATAGGTCGTTGCTGCCCTCTGATGCCGCGGAATCGACGCGCCCCGGCACCGCAAAGACATCCCGTCCGTGTTCTTCTACCGCCTGCTGGGCCGTGATAAGCGCGCCCGAGCCCCGACCGGCCTCGATCACCAGAACGCCGAGCGACAAGCCCGAGATGATCCGGTTCCGACGCGGAAAGTTCTGCTTGTCCGGCACCGTGTTCAGGGGCAATTCCGAAACAACCGCCCCGTGAATCACTCCGTTCGAGTCGGGCGCGCACATGCGTTCGAAGAGCTCGGCGTTTTCCGGCGGGTAGGCATGGGCAAGCCCGCAGCCGAGCACGGCCAAAGTCCTCCCCTCGCTCATCAGGGCTGCCCGGTGAGCGGCAGTATCGATTCCCCGTGCCCCGCCCGAAACAATCGTCACGCCCGCCCGCGCCAGCGTGCCCGCGAAGCGCGTCGTCTGCTCAAGCCCGTACGCCGAACACCGGCGGCTGCCGACCACGGCGACCGAAAAGCGATCGAGTGCTGCATCCAGCCTGCCCTTGTAATACAGCAGCGGCGGGGGATCCGGAACTTCTTTCAACAGCGAGGGATAGCTCTCGTCGGCGATCGAGACGAAGCGAATACCCAAGCCCTCGGCGCGTGCGATTTCGTCTTCCGCGACCGGCATCGACCCCTTGATATCCGCCGCCATCTTCGCCGCGCGTTGTGCCCCGACCTTGCACATCCCGATCTCGGCTGGCGACAACTCAAGTGCGGCCTCGGGTGAGCCCGCGAGCGAAACCAATTTCCCGATGGTGGCAGGCCCGAGGCCATCAACCAACGTGAGGCGGAGCACGGCAAGGGTTGCGGGAGAGATCTCCATACGGTGCGTGTACGGTACACAAAAGCAGAGGGCGGAGCAACTGGTGTGGACGCGGCGGTCTTGCGCCGGCGAAGCGGCGTTTCGATCTTGTCCTTTTCGCAGAATCACGAAAAAGCCCGCGATCGCTCGCGGGCTTTGAAAAAGAATCGAGATTGAGGCGGCGAACGGATGACCGCTTGCTGAACTGGAAGCGACGACGCGCGCCGGCCTGGCCGTACTTCTTGCGCTCGACCTCGCGACTGTCGCCCATCCGGACGCCCATCCCGCGGAAGCGGGAATAGAGGAAGTGCCGCGGGCGACGGCACGATTGAAACCGGTGGCATTTGCCATCCTGCCCTGCCTGCGGAGCTCAAGGGCTGTCGGGTACCGCGAAAGTCACCAGGCGCGACTCCACCAGCCGTTTTGCTTCGTCTAACCGTGAGCGGGTCCCTTCGTCGAGTATTCCGCCGGCGAAGAGCAGCTTGGAGTACATCAGCGCCATCGGGAGCAAGTCCCGACCCACCGCGTCGTGCGTGTCTTGATCGCAGAATGCGACGGCGTGGCCGATGGCCGTTGTGAACTGCGAGGCTCCTTCCGTCGGATCGGTCTGCGACAACGCAACGATAAATTCTGCCTTTAACGACGCGTGCACGATGTGCCGATCGTTTGGCGCGAGCGTGCAGGCGGCGCGACCGTGGACCAGCGCCTGCTGTGCCTCCGGGGCAAAGGGCATTCGCATGTGCAACTTTGACAGGGCAAGGTTCGCATAGGCGGAGCACAGCCCTCGCTCCGAGTCGGCCGTGGGGCCGGCAGCGTTGAGACGTGAAAACACCTCGAGC
Organism: Phycisphaerales bacterium; assembly: GCA_044221315.1. GTDB lineage: Bacteria > Planctomycetota > Phycisphaerae > Phycisphaerales > UBA1924 > JAFEBO01. The sequence goes on from JBGAPK010000027.1 coordinate 49,836, forward strand.
TGGCGGGCGAACCAGTCGAGGCGAGCGCGATCGTCAGAATCCAGGAGCACCGCGAGTCTCTCCCAACTCCATCCGAGGTTGCTCAACGCCATGCGGTCATTTGGATGTGCCGCGACTGCACGTTTGTCTATTTCGAGCGCTTCGTGGTAGAGGGCGCGTTGGCGCTCGCGGTCGCCGCCCGCTCCGGCCGCATCGCCGCATCGGATCATCGCGAGGGAAAGATCGCCCATTCCATCGAGGCGCCCGAATCCGACGGCAGCGAGATCGCGGCGGATGCCGAGCGCTTCGCCAAAGTCGCGATCGGCGGCTTCGTATCGGCCCTTCTCCAAATGGACATAGCCGAGTTCTGTAACGGCGGATGCGAGCATGGACTGCGCCCGCGGATCGCCGGGTAATTGTGAAGCGAACTGCCGGACCTGCTGCACGAGCCGGCCCGCCTTTGACTCGCGCACGGCACTCTCGCCGATCGTTCGCTGCGATTCAAGCACTTGCTCCAGCCAGGCATCCGCGACTTGCATCGCCAGGTCGGATCGCTCCGCCCGGGCCTGGATGACCGCCCGGCCGGCGAACACGCCCGCAATGAGTGCGAGGATGCCGGCGCACGTCGCGAGCAAGTGGCGTCTCATGAACTTTGTTGCTATGTACGCCACGCCCGGATTGCGGGCGATGACCGGACGCCCGTCAAGGAATCGCTCGATGTCGTTCGCGAAGTCGGCGACCGACTCGTATCGTCGATCCGGATCAGAGGCTGCGGCCTTGGCGAAGATCGTGTCGAGATCGCCACGGAACTCCGAGCGAGCCGCGCCGAGCCGCGCGGGCCGATCCTCGGGAAAAGCGGCGCGGCCGGTGAGCATCTCGAATAGCACCAGGGCCAGCGAGTACACGTCGGAACGTGTATCCACGGCGCCCGGATCTCCGCGCAGTTGCTCCGGGCTCATATACGCCGGGGTGCCCACCACCTGACCCGTCATCGTCGCCCTGGAATCTTCGCTCCGTTCCATGGCCTTCGAAACGCCGAAATCGATGACCTTGACCTGCGGCAGACCGGAATCGCCGTGGGGTGCAACCAGGATATTGGATGGCTTGAGATCGCGGTGAAGTATGCCGCGCTGATGGGCGTGCACGATCGCGCCGCAGAGCTGAAGAAACAGTCGGAGCCGATCGCGTACCGCCAGATGGTGATCGACGCAGAACGACGTAATCTGGGGTCCGTCGATGTATTCCATCGCGAAATAGGCGTGGCCGGACTCGCTCGCTCCCGCCTCGAAGAACTGCGCGATGTTGGGATGACGCATCGCGGCGATTGCCTGTCGTTCTGTATCAAAACGCCGAAGCGTCTCACGCCGGCGCGCGGTCGAATGGAGCAGCTTGACCGCCGCCGGACGGACAACGGGGCCCGTTTGCTCGGCAAGAAAGATGGTGCAAAGTTCGCCTTGAGAGATCGGACGGAGGATTCTGAAAGTCCCGACGCTCTGTGGCGCGAGGTCTTCCGAAAGTGGACAAGCCAGCCCCGTGCCCTCGCCGAGCAGTCGTTGGAGTTCTTCGGTCGCCACAGTCGGAGTCGGCTCGAGAAACCGATCGGCGACATTCCTGTCGTACGCCTTGAGCAGCTCCGCCGTTCTTTCCTGCACCCGGGCTGGGATTGCTCCGTCCGAAGCGGCGCCGGCACGGCGTTCGTGTTCGCTCAGGCGGAAGAGCCGTTCGAACTCCCGCGCCGCGCAGGATTCCAGGTTGGTATCCGTCATCCGCTCCCCCGGATCATGCCGTCGAGCCGAACCCGAAGCCAGGCCCGGGCGTGCTCCCAGTCCGATTCGATCGTTCGAGCGGAGAAGCCCATGTGCTCCGCCACCTGATCAATTGTCATCCCGCCGAAGAACCGCAGCTCGACAACCGTCGCCTCGCGCGAGTTGAGCGCCGCGAGTTCCCGCATCGCCTCATCGAGGCAGAGCAATTCGACCGACTCGAGCGGCCGGGGGGCCTCGATGTCGTTCGATGCAATCTCGAGCCGCAGCCAATCGCCGCCACGTTTGGCGCGCGCTTCATGGCGTGCCTCATCCACAAGCACCGATCGCAGTGTCTTCGCGGCAAGTGCCGCGAACCTGCTCGAACGGCGATCAAGGCGAGAAAGATCAAACCCGCGCAGTCGCATCCAAGCCTCGTGAACAAGCGCCGTGGTCTGGAGCAGGCCGGGGCATCGCCGGCCCCTCAGCACCGCGCGGGCGATCGCCCGTAGCTCATCATGCACGCGGGATTCCGCTTCTACATCAGCAGATTCGGGCCGCTGGCGGTCGGGCACGGAAGTGGGAGGTTTCGCGTCCATGTGCACAAATCTGCAGCCGTCCGAGCGTACCACGACGCCTAGGCCCCCCGGCTGTTTACGGAAATCAGTCGGGATCGGCCGGGGAACATTTTGGGCTATGGCCCGAGAAAATCTGCGGAGGCGCTGTCTCGTCGGCGTCTGTCTTCGTTGGTGTGGGGGAACAAGCGCAACCGCGCTCGTGTTCACCGCGAACGCCGGGGCTGCCATTGAAGTTGATGGGCCGTCCCGCTGGCACGCCCGTGGGAGCAAGGCCGGGGCCATGAGAGGATTTCGCTTGTCTCGCGATCCGGGAGTCGAGTATCACATACGTGGGCAAGTCCTCAAAGGACGGTCCCGTCGGAGGCCGAAAGACATGTCACAGGGCGCCGCAAGTGTTTCCGCGTTGGTGGCTCAAGGCATCGCCGCGGCCTTCTTTGCTCCATGGGCGGCGCTCGCCCAGCCGGTTCTGATCACCGACTCCAAGACGGTGGGACCATCCGATACCACAATCGTCGCAACCGCCGGCGGACCGGTCATTCCTCTCGAGCAGGCGGAAATCCAGGTTGTCGGCACGACCCTGACAATCAACGGCCGCCACACCATCAAGTCGCTCTCCCTCCAGCGGAGCGCTGCCAACGCCGCGGGTGTCGCGACCCACGCGCCGGGATTCCAATTTGACTACTCGGGAGGCGCGGGCACGGACATCGTGTTTGGAATGTGCTTGAATGTGACCGGAAATGTCCTGGTCGAAGGTGCTGACGGGGCTTTGGTGGAGAGCAGGATCGATGGGAATGGACGGGGATATCCGGCATCTCAGGGTCCGGGCGCGGCCCCTTGGTCGCCCTGTTGCGGTGGTGGTGGAGGAGCCTCGCACGCCGGCAACGGCGCAAATGGCGATGGCTTTTCCGCGGGCGCATTGAACTACGGATCACTCACCCGTCCTTCCGATTTCGGATCGGGTGGCGCCAACGTCTGGTTCTTTGAAAATGGCGGCCGCGGCGGCGGCGCGGTCTATTTGAGCGTTGGCGGCACACTGACCGTGGATGGATCGGTTGCTTGCAACGGCGCCGTCGGAAGCTCAGGTGGCGGCGGCAGCGGCGGTGGAGGATCGGGAGGAAGCATCCTGATCGAAGCCCATGAGTTGGCGGGTGGCGGCAGCATCAGCGCCGTCGGTGGCGCCGGGTATTCGATCGAAGGCGGCAGCGGCGGTGGAGGCAGGATCGCGATTTATTGCAATTCGAGCTCCTTCTCCGGAATGACCTCAACCAATGGCGGAGCCAGCGCGCGAGCGGGCGGAGCTGGTACGACCTACATGTCGAGAGCGGGCTTCCCTGCAATTCTTCGGATCGACAATCAAGGGGTCGCCGGCGCGTCAACGGATATCAACGAGCCGTTGGCGATTGAAGCGGATGTCGAGATCGGGCCGGGCGCGAAAATCAGCCACGGACCGGGACGAGTGGCCGGCCTGCGTTTGAACATCATGGGGAACATGACGATTGAAGCAGGAGGGAGCATCAACACGACCGGGCGCGGGTACACGGCCTCACAGGGTCCGGGCGCGGTACCGGGCGGTGGGTGCTGCGGGGGCGGGGGCGGCGCGGCGCATGCCGGCAATGCGGGCAACGGGAGAGAATTCGCCGGGTCGACTTCGACATACGGATCTGTGACTCAGCCGACGCAACTCGGCTCGGGTGGACAGAATGTGTGGGGGGCGAATGTTGGCGGATACGGAGGCGGCGCGATTCGCTTGAGCGTCTCAGGAGCGCTCACAATTAGCGGTTCTGTGCGCAGCGATGGAGATGCCGGAAGAGGCGGCGGAGACAGTTCTGGAGGCGGCGGATCAGGGGGCAGCGTCTGGGTCGATGCCGGCTCGTTCAACGGATCCGGAGCGATCAGCGTGAACGGCGGTGCGGGAGTCAATCCCATTGCCGGAGGAGGTGGTGGCGGTCGAATCGCGATCTACTGCAATGCGAGCACGTATGTTGGAGTGACCCAGAGCGTGGGGGGAGGATTTGCGGGTCGCCAGGGAGGCGCCGGTACGGTATATCTAGCAAGAGCCGGCTCACCAGCGGTTCTTCGTATCGACAACGAAGGCATCATGGGTGCGACGACGGACATCAACGAACCGCTCGTGCTTGATGCAGACATGGAGGTTGGGCCGGGCGCTCGGGTCAGTCACGGCGCAGGGCGCCTCACCGGCTTGTTGCTGGAATTGTCGGGAAGCGTTCGAGTCGAGGTTGGCGGGAGCATCGACACCACGGGCCGCGGATACTCAGGCTCGCAGGGGCCTGGCGCACCCCCAGTGGTGGGATGCTGCGGCGGCGGCGGCGGTGCGGCGCATGCCGGGAGTGCCGGCAACGGACGCGAATTCGCCGGATCCACAGCAACCTACGGCTCGGTGACACAGCCGGTTCAACTTGGTTCGGGTGGTCAGAATGTCTGGTGGTCCAACGTCGGCGGGAATGGCGGTGGCGCTGCTCATCTGATCATTGGGGGCACGCTGACAGTGGACGGGTCGGTGCGAAGTGATGGGGGAATGGGCGTTGGCGGTGGCGATACGTCCGGCGGTGGTGGATCGGGCGGCAGTATTTGGATTGAAGCCCTTGCATTGAATGGATCAGGAAAGATCTCTGCCAATGGAGGTGCCGGAGTCAATGGAATCGCGGGAGGCGGCGGAGGCGGTCGAATCGCAATCTACAGCAACACCAGCAATTATTTTGGTGAATTGGCGAGCATTGGAGCCGGGTTCATCGGTCGTCAGGGCGGAGCCGGAACGGTGTATGTCGCAAGTGCTGGCGTGTTGCCCATTCTCCGGATCGACAACCAGGGCATCGAGGGCGCGACGACCGACATCAACGAACCGCTGGTGTTCGATGGTGATGTCGAGATCGGCCCCGGCGCCAGAGTCAGTCACGGGTTGGGGCGCACCTCGGGCCTTTCGATGGAAATCACGGGCGACATGACGATCGAAAGCGGGGGGTCAATCAACACCACTTCCCGTGGATATCCGGCGTCACAAGGTCCGGGTACTCGCAGCGGAAGCGGCGATGGTGGCGGCGCCGGAGCGGCACACGGCGGGGTCGGAGGAGATGGCCAGTCTTTCAGTGGCTCGGGTGCGGTCTATGGATCCGCAGCACATCCCGCCGAGATCGGATCGGGCGGGCAATCGATGTGGTGGGGTGCTGCCGGCGGCTTTGGTGGCGGGGCTGTGGGCCTCAGTGTGGCTGGCGCGCTCATGATCGACGGGGAACTCCAATGCGACGGTGGGCCTGGAATCGCAGGGACTTGGGGCGGCGGCGGCGGCGGGTCGGGCGGGAGCATTCTCATCCAAGCAGGCACGCTTGCCGGATCCGGAACGGTTCATGCGAGAGGTGGTGCGGGCTACTCCAATATCGGGGGTGGCGGTGGTGGCGGCAGGATCGCAATCTACACCTGCAATCTCCTGCTTCCTTTGGAGAAAATCCAAAGCTTCGGTGGCGGCGGATATCGCTCGGGTGAATCCGGCACGATCCACTTTGGTTCAGAGGGAATGACCATCTCCGAACAGACGGAATCTGTTGCGATATGTGCCGCTGGAACAGCGCATCTGTCGGTGTCGGCCGGGGGCTCGGGCCCATTTACCTATCAATGGCAGTGGAAGGAGGTCGGAGCCGCGTGGAAGGATGTCGTTGAGGGGCTCAACCTCGATTCGCAGGGCCTGGCCAGCTTTGCCGCGACCGATCCATCGCTTGCAGTGCTTTCGGTGGACCCGGTGGACACCCCGGCGGCATCGGCCGGCACGATCGAATCGATGCGGTGCATCGCCGCGGGTGTTTGCGGATTTGTCATCAGCGACGTGATTGCCTTCGGGATCTGCGATTCAGACTTCAATTGCGACGGTCAGGTTGAAGATTCCGACTTTGTCGTCTTCGCGCAGGCGTACAACGTGCTGGTGTGCGACGATCCGGCGATGCCGGTCGGGTGCCCGGCCGATCTGAACGGCGACGGGGTTGTGGACGATGCGGACTTTGTAGTGTTCGTGGGGGCGTACAACGAGCTCCTTTGCTCTTGAAACTTCGCCGAACTTGGAATCGGAGAGAACGGAACCGATCGGCGACCGCTTCGCTTGCTTGATCGCGTGAGCGCCTGGGAGCTTCTCCATCGCTCAAAAGCAGCTTGGATCCGGACCGGGATCGTCCGCTCTCGAAAACGCCCGCGCCAAATCCCGCGATTGCTCGCGAGATTGTGGGAATTGCAGAATCTTCATGTTGGGGCCGAATCGTTCAAGCGCAGATCAACTGGTCGTAGGCGTTGGCGAAGAGCACGAAGTCCGAGTCGTCCACCAGCCCGTCCGAATTCAAATCGGCGAGGCAGCACGATGTGGAAGGATCGGTCGGGCAGACGAGAACGTCGTACGCGTTCGCGAAAAGCACAAAGTCGGTGTCGTCCACCAGGCCGTCACCGTTCAGGTCGCCCACACATCGCGAGAAGAGGCAGCGGGCTTCCTGCTTTGATCCCAGATCCACCGCGAGCATATGGAACAGTTCGAAAAGAGGATCGGCGACGACCGAGAGCGCGGCGTCGTTCGCTCTGATCTCGATGGATTCAGCGGCGACGTGGAGTTCCGCCTCGCTGCACCCGCTCAGCATGTCGTTGTTGGTGCGGACGAGATAGGCCCATGAGTCCGCGGCGATCTCCTGAGAGCGCCCGAAGATCGCGTAGCCTCCGCCCGGCCTGATAGACGTAATGGAATCTCCAGCGGCACGCGCGTTGGGCAACCCATCTCCGTAGCTCCACATCTGGACGTTGTGCCCCGCACCATCAAGCCGAATAGCCGCGGCCAATGTGTTTCCCGGAGGGGTTCCGACGAGCCCGGTCACGATCATGCCGTCGCCCGGCGTCGCCACTACGGCTTCGTATCCGTTGACGAATCCGTCCACCGAGGTCGCCCAGACCGGTTCGCCCGTCAGGGCGTCGATCCGGCCCATAATGGAGTTGGGCGGCGCGGCTCCCGCGATCGGAAGCACTTCGCGGCTGGCGCTGAAGAGAATGTCGCCGTTGGCCGCGAGATCGAATCCGCCGCCGAGCATGCTCGTCACGCCGTCGCCCGTGCGGTAGTTCTTGGCCCAGATGACGTTGCCGTTGATGTCGGTCCGCATCGCGAAGAGGCCGATTCGATTGGTCGCGATCACGGTCGAGCCCACGACCAGCAGTTCGTTGCTCGGGTCGGGATCGCGCGTCTCTCGGACCTGAATGAAGTCGAGTGCCGCGGTGGCTCCGCCGGCGGGGATGTAGCGATTTGAGAAGATCGCGCTGCCGTTGGCGTCGACGAGCGCGAGCAAGCCGAGGCGAGCGACGCCGTTCGAGTTTGTCTTGCGGGAAATCGACGCGATCTGGCCCTTGTGCATCTCGGTGACGCCGACCGGCTCGAAACCGAAGACGAAGGTCTTTCCCAAACCGCTGAGTGATTCTGTGCCTTCGAGCCCGACCGCCCACACGGGCGTGCCCGCGCTGTCTGTCCGCAGGACGAAGCGGACCGAGCGACCGAGCGCGGCAATACCCGCGTATCCGCCGACAATGAGGTCGTTGGTGTCCGCGGATTCCACCACGGAATATCCGGAAGATGTCAGCGCGTCGTCGTTGAAATACAGATTCGACCAGGCCACCTTCCCCTCAGGGGTCAGGCGCATGACATACGCGTGGAAATTTTGAGCGAAGGGCGGCTGTGCATTTCCGGTCGCGACAAAGCCGCATTCGCGCGAGTTCGCGATGTCGTGGCCGAGCAGCGTGTTGCCGCTGTAAACAGCCTGGAGCGTCTGGCCGATCGCCGGAGAACCAGCGGTCCCCAGAAGAAGTGCCGCCGCCCATCCGATTGACTGTTCTCCTATCCGGTGCATGCGATCGCTCCTCAATTTGAGTGGGCACGCCTCTCTCGACCCGCCCGCCGAAGCCCTTTTGCCTCCAAAGAGTCCACGAGCGAATCAGATTACCCAGAAAGAGTGGGATCGCAAAGACAAATTTCCCGTTGGAACCTGACCAGTCGGCCCCGCGAGTGCCGGGCTCTTTGCAAAGAAAAAGCCCGCGATCGCTCGCGGGCTTTGGAGAACACCGGGTTGTCGGCAAGCTCGGAAAACGCCGCCCGGAAGGGCGGTGCCACACTTACCGCTTGCTAAACTGGAACCGACGACGCGCGCCGGCCTGGCCGTACTTCTTACGCTCGACCTCGCGGCTGTCTCGGGTCAGGACGCCCATCTCGCGGAAGCGGGCTTCGAGCGTCGGGTCGTAGCCGAGC